>NZ_JBSWZK010000001.1:0-682394 GCF_054054605.1 Aquimarina sp. 433 | reverse complement strand
CATTCCTTATAATGCTGTGGGAGATGCTACGGGCTGTACCGAAGAGAATTTTACTACCGAAACTTTAGCAACTATTCCAGGTTGTACCAGTTTATCTTCTCCATTAAATGGAGCTACTGATGTTTTTATTACTACAGACTTAAGTTGGAATGCTGTTCCAGATGCTACAGGTTATAGATTAGTTGTTGGAACTACATCGAATGGAAGTGATATTGTAAATAATTTGGATGTTGGTAATGTAACAACATATGATGCTCCAACTGATTTGCCCGAAAACACCCAGATATTTGTAACTATCATTCCTTATAATGCTGTGGGAGATGCTACGGGCTGTACCGAAGAGAATTTTACTACCGAAACTTTAGCAACTATTCCAGGTTGTACCAGTTTATCTTCTCCATTAAATGGAGCTACTGATGTTTCCATTGCTACAGACCTAAGTTGGAATACCGCGACTGATGCAACAGGGTATCTTATTTCTGTTGGAACTACTTCTGGAGGAGCTGATATTATAAATAATGAAGACGTTGGTAATGCAACAACATATGAATTGCCAGAAGATTTGCCAGAGGCTACAGAAATATTCGTAACCATCATTCCTTACAATACTGTAGGTGATGCTATAGGCTGTGCCGAGCAGAGTTTTATTACTGAGACACTCGTAGTAGCTATTGAAGACGATACTAAATATGGATTTTCGCCAGACGGTGATGGTATTAATGAGTTTTGGGAAATAGACGGGATAGAAAATTATCCTGAAAATGTTGTTTCTATATACAACCGTTGGGGAGATATGGTATTTGAAATTTCAGGATATAATAATACTTCAAGGGTTTTTAGAGGGACAGCAAACAGGTTAACAAATCTTGGAGGTGGCGAACTACCAGAAGGAACATATTTTTTCAACATTCGTATTGCTAACCCTAATTCACTTAAAAAACTAAAAGGATTTTTAGTTTTAAAACGATAGACTTTATGAGAAAATATATATACCTACTAATGGCGGTAATGCTATCGTCATACTATAATAACACGAGAGCTCAACAGACACCAGTTTTCTCCGATTATTACTACAATCAAGTTTTAATAAACCCCGCTCATTCAGGTTATTATTCAGATACAGAGGTAAGTTTGAGTAATTTTGGGTACCTGAGTGGGTTTGAGGGGAATCCTAGAACTTTTTCTGGAATTGTAAGTACCAACGCCTTTGAAAATAGTGTTGGAATTAGTGGAGGTTTTATAAGTGATCAGATAGGAGTAACCACAGCCACAACGATTTTCGCTTCATATGCCTATAAAATATTCTTTGATCATAATTATAACAGAGCTCGTTGGTGGAATTATAATCCAAATGTACTTTCCTTTGGGTTAACCACTGGTGTGCTTTTTTTTAATGAAGATTTATCAAGATTAAATATTCAAGGTGATCCGAACTTCCAAAACGATGTAAATGTGACAGTACCAACTTTTGGATTTGGAATATTATATAATCATAATAAACTGTACATTGGATTTTCTGCGCAGAATCTATTTTCTAATAGTATTGCTTCCGATCAAAATGTGAATATTCAAACACCATATTATTTATATGGTGGATATAGATTATACTTAAGTCGATTTGAAGAAATAAGAATACAACCAAGTGCATTAATAAAGTTTGAAGCAGATGCACCGGCACAATTTGATTTTAATGTTTCCGTTAATTATAAAAATAAAATTGAAATTGGAGCTGGGTATCGCAGTAGTTCATCCTTAAATGCGCTTGCAGGATTTTACTTCTTAAAGAATTGGCGTTTTGCGTATAGTTATACTGCATTTAATAGAGATACTCCCTTTAATAATACCAATGGATTTATCTTAACATACCGATCTGGAGAAGGGTTTTAGCGGCACCAAAAAATCACATAAGAATTCAAAAATTATAGAACTTTTTAAGAAAGATATTTTTGAATTTAGCAATCTTCATTAATATTTCATGATGGAATTCCAATAATAAAAGTAAGTTGTTTTCTGGTTTTTAAGTTTTTTAAAGGCGTTTTAAAAAATTGATTTTCAAGTATTTGTATTTATGTATCCCTAAATGTGAATTATTAAAGTCATATGAAGTAGTAATATTACCATGGCTTAATTTTAACTCTTTAAAAAATGATTCACGCAAACGATATAGTATGTAGATCTTCATCTATCGTCTTATGTATTCTAAGCGTTATTACACTTTGTGTGAGTTGTAGTAATGATGATTCCGCTAATGAAGGAATTAGAATTCCAGCCATTCTTGGTTTTTCTCCGGAATCTGGAGAACCTGGTGATGAAATAACAATAATTGGTACCGATTTGCTAAATGCGACGGAAGTTTCTTTTAATGGAGTTACATCAACCATAAGTGAAAATAAATTAAGATCACTTACGACAATAGTCCCAGAAGGAGGTACAACAGGGAAGCTCTCTGTTATTACCGAAGGAGGGATAGCGATTAGTGTAGAAAGTTTTGAAGTTGCAGTTATTGGTGCTGCTCAGGTAACAGATATTACACCAAAGTCTGCTCAGGTTGGACAAGAGATTACCTTAACAGGAACAGCTATGGCTACAGTAAATAAGGTTACTGTTGGAGGAATAGACGGAACCATTATAAGTACAACAGAAACAGAGGTAGTTTTTACCTTAGGTGCATCTCCGGTTGGTCTTAGTGCAATTGAATTAACTAGTGAAGGAGGTGTTTCTTCTACAGATGTTAATTCAAATGAATTCTATGTTGTCGAAGTTATGACTCCATATTTTGAAACTTTTGATGAAGCAACCGTTCTTTTTAGTTCTGGTGGCGATGCAGAGATTTCATATCTTGGTGTTAGTGATATGTTGCCATCAGATGCTACGTTGGTTCCTAACCCTATAGATAATAATTTTTATTACATCGGAGGAACTAGTGATACTGGAGATTCAGGATCCTACACAGGACAAATAGGCCATTCTAGAGAATCCTCTGGATTCTTCGCAGATTTTTTTAATGAAGATAGTAGAGAATTAACACAACTATATTTTAATATTCAAATTAATTTTCAAGGTATTCCAAATGATTATAGTGGTCCATTAGCTGGTTTTAGGTTACGATTCGATGAAGGTTACGATGCGGATGGTGATGGATCTACGACAGATGAATACGTAGAATTTAGACCAAGTTTACAAAACCTGGAAGATTTAGATTATATACCTAATGATGATGGCTGGTATACTTTATCGATAAGTTTTGATCAGTTTGTTAATTCTGGACCATCAGGAGGAACAGGAACTTGGTCGGTATATGCAGTCGAAACCTTAACAAGATTTGCAATTGCTTCAAGAAGAGAGCATGATGGCGAATACTCACTGAGTATTGATAATATCTACATTACTAAAGGAGGTCCTTTACATGTAAGATAGGTAATAATAAACGAATAAATATGCTGTTTTTTTCAATGAAAAAGACGCTAAAAGCATACTAAAAACAAGTAAAATGAGTTATAAAACCGTCGAGAACAATGTCTTAGACGGGAAACAAAAAACATTATTTAAGTTGTTCTTTAAAATTAGACAAACTTAAATAGAAGTATTTAAAATCAGAAATAAGTATATAATTGAGACTGTGGGTTTATTAGATCAGTAAGCTTAGGTTATAATTATTCCAGATCTTACGAATATTTCTGAATTAAATATGATTGCAAGTAAGTTCGATATCTAAATTCTATCTACCACCCTTCCGGAGTTTAGACATATCATTTTTTAATTATTGGATCATACCAGAAGAGTATCTGGCATGGTATAATGAATACTGTTGTATAATACAGTTAAGGTATGCGTTGTTTTAGTTCTTTCAATTTCTAAAACAAAATCATGCTTGCTGATATTTTCGAGAGTAGCATCAATACCTGTCGATTTCTTTTCAAGGTAATTACGATACGCTACAAAACATTTGATACTGTTTTGTGTAACTAAGTGTATCTGATCACTTATAACTATAAATAACACAAACAATGTAATTATGAGAATGCATTACACACACAAGAAACACTTTTTAGTAAAAAGATTGCTATGGCTGGCAATATTCTTATTTGTCACAGTAGGAGCATTTGCTCAAACTATTGTCCAGAAACATGGAAGGTTAAAGGTACAAGGAAATCAAATAGTTGACAAGAATAATAATCCAGTGAGTTTAGCAGGAAATAGCCTGTTTTGGAGTAACGCTACCGACACATCAGATTTTTATGATGCAGAAACTGTTGAACATTTGGTGAGCAATTGGAACAGCTCAATAGTTAGAGCAGCTATGGGAGTAAAAGAATCTTGGGATGGAGGAACTGGTTATATAGATAGCCCTAATTTTCAGAAAAATAAGGTTCGAAAAATAATTGATGCTGCAATAGCTCAGGGAGTGTATGTAATTATTGATTGGCATACTCATGAAGCAGAACAGTATACATCTGAGGCTGCAGATTTCTTTAGAGAAATGGCATCTTTATACGGTAACCAGCCCAATGTAATTTATGAAGTTTATAATGAGCCTATAAATCAATCTTGGTCACAAGTAAAAAGCTATGCAGAAACTGTGATCGCGGCTATCCGATCTGAGGATCCAGATAATTTGATTATTGTTGGGTCTCCTACTTGGTCACAAGATGTAGATATCGCATCAAATAATCCTATTAACGACTCAAATACAGCATATACACTGCATTTTTATTCAGGAACACACACGCAGTTTTTAAGAAATAAAGCACAGACTGCAATGAACAATGGAGTAGCATTATTTGTAACAGAGTGGGGAGCTGTAAATGCTAATGGAGATGGAAATGCAGATGTTCAGGAGACAGAAAGATGGATGGAATTCTTTAGAGATAACAATATTAGCCATGTAAATTGGGCGGTTAGTGATAAATCTGAAGGATCATCTATAGTGAAGCCAGGCCAAGGAATAAATGGCTTAAAAAACAATCAACTTACTGATACAGGAGTATATATTAAAAATCTTATAGAGAATTGGACTGAAAATTCTGATGGTGGTGGAGACGGAGATAATGGAGAGCCAGGAATAATCAATTGTAATACAGTAGATTGTATTAGAAATGCGATGCAAAATGCACAACCAGGAGACGAAATTGTTATAGCTTCTGGTACGTATGAAGCTCCAGACAAGATTAATATTGGAGGAAGAGCAACAAGATATGCTTCAGACAAAAATGGAACGCAGTCTAATCCAATTATCATGAGAGCCCAAAATCCATCAAACCCACCAATACTAAAAGGTGAAAATGGTAAATATGATGGTTATGTTTTACATATGCTTGGAGATTATTGGGAAATAAAGAATATCATTTTTGAAGAAGGTTCTAAAGGGATTGTATTTGACAATGCCAATCACGGTCTTTTAGAGAATGTAACAGTAAGAGAATTGGGAGAAGAAGGGATTCACCTTAGAGACGGATCTAGTTTTAACCTAGTAAAAGACTGTAGAGTATACAATGTAGGAATTAAAAAGCCAGGAATCGGTGAAGGATTGTATGTGGGATCAGACAAAGGACAGCATGACCAATATGAAAGAGAATGTAACAATAATACCATTGATGGTTGTATCGTAGGACCTAATGTAACTGCAGAAGGTGTAGATGTAAAAGAAGGTACTAAAAATACGATTATCCGTAATTGTACTTTCTCTGCACAAGGTCTTTCTGGAGAAAATAGTGCGGATGCATTCATAGATCTTAAAGGAGCATATGGTTTTGTATATAATAATACCTTCAACATCGATGGATCTAATATTCTTAATGCAGGAGTGGATTTCTTAGATAGAGGAACTGGATTTAATACAGGTTATAGAAATGCCATTTTTAATAATACATTTAATTTAGGAAGTAGAGCAAACGAAATACAAACAGCTCGAAAAAAACAAGGAGATCCTTCCGAAATTCATGTATGGAATAATACGCGTAATCCAAATTCTCCTGATTTCCCAGTGAGCGATGGAACCATAAATTTTGTAACAGAATCATGTCCTAGTTGGAATATCGTGCCTTGTAATGGAGGCGGTCCTAATCAAGCACCTAACGTATCATTTGCTTCTCCTTCAAGTAATTTTTCATTAGAAGAGGGATATACTAGCTTGGAAGTAGTTGTAAACGCGTCTGATGCTGATGGTTCCGTAAGCAATGTGAAATTATATGTGGATAATGATCTAATTCGTCAGGAGAATTCAGCACCTTATGAATGGGGACAAGGAAGTAATGCAGCCGAATTAGTAGGGTTATCTGTGGGAACACATACATTTAAAGCTGAAGCTACTGATAATGATGGAGCCAAAAGTTCTACAACAATTACGTTAACGGTAACTAGTGGTGATCAAGGCCCTTCAATTTCATTTGCTTCTCCATCCTCTAATCTAACTGTTGATGAAGGATATACGAGTCTTTATGTAAAGGTAAATGCAAGTGATAGTGATGGATCAATAGACAATGTAAAATTATATATTAATAATAATTTTGTGAGACAAGAAAGATTTGATCCGTATGAATGGGGACATAGCACTTCTCCAAACCCAGCAGAAACCACTAATTTACCTACGGGGAATCATACGTTCAAAGCAGTTGCTACAGACAATGAAGGAAACACAGCAGAAACATCGTTTGTATTAACGGTGAATGGTGGAGACGGTGATGGAAGTGGAGATAGTTGTGCTTTTGGAGCTCCTTTAAATAGTGCATTACCAGCATTTGATAATATTTCCTATACCGAAGCACATGTACTTGGAAATGGAGGACCATCCTTAAGTAACTTTAGAAAATTTAGTATTAATTGGAATCCGCAATACAATGGATTGTATCAATTTGCAATGAATACGAATAATGGTAATCCAAATTGGTACGTGGACCTTAGACCTTTTAGCAATGCTAATTTTAATGGAAGTAATCCAGAGGTTACTATTAGCAATTCTGGAATAAGCGGTTTTGATGGATCTTATTGGGTAACAAAAGATGGAGCTAATTTTGTAATGGTTTCCAAGAATGGAGGTTATACAATTTACTTTAGTAATTCAAGCTCAGCACCTAATTGTGACAATAAATCACCTATTGAAGAAGACAAGATATCTGATATCAAATTATTCCCAAATCCTGTAAGTGATAATATCTTGAATGTAAGAGGTATTTCTCAAGAAAAATCTACTTTAGAAATAGCAGATATGCAAGGTAAAATTGTACTACAAAAACATATAGAAGGAACCGATACAGGATTAGATGTATCGAATCTAAAATCAGGAATGTATGTCCTTATTATCAAAGGACTAAAATTCAGAAAATCTATACTATTTACTAAGCAATAAATTGTCTTAGCCAAGTTAATCATCAGGTAGTTGTGAGTACTACCTGATGATTATTCTCATGATTTTAAAATAAACGTCCCATGAAATCAATATACTATTTATTAACATGTTTATTGATACTATTATCTAGTGTTGCCATAGCTCAACAAGATTTAGTATATCAATACGATTTTGATCATTTACCTTCAGGTCAATATAATAGAGACATGATACGAGATGCTCTGGATGTCTCTTTTTGTAAAGGAGCTGATGAAGGAAGAGTTTTTATAGAAGATTTCCCAAATCAAGGAAAAGTTCTAAAAGTTAAATATCCCAAAGGAAAAGTAAAAACCAATGATAGTGGAATGCATACTAAGGTGTATTGGGAGGATACAGGAGAAAACCTAGATGAATTATACATCAGTTATATGGTATATTTTCCTAATGATTTTGAATTTAGAGCAGGTGGAAAATTACCTGGATTATCCTATCAAACCTCAGAAAGAAATATGTCACTTCGACTCATGTGGAGATATGATGGTCTTGCAGAGTTTTATGTGCATTACAATACAGAACCTAGTTGGGAAGGATGGCACGCCTCTATTAACTGGAGTTTGATAGATCCCTACGAGGAACCTAATGGAAATCCACAACCAGATCAGGTAAAATTTAAAAAAGGACAATGGAATAAGATAGAATTGTATAATAAATTAAATACTCCTGGTCAAAATAATGGTATTATGAGAGCTTGGCTTAATGGTCAATTAGCCATAGATATTACCGATAATGGTGACTATCGCCAGGCTGATGAAGGAGATATTCATTTAAATTCCATCTATTTATCTACTTTTTTTGGTGGTAGTGATGAGACTTTCCAACCAACCAAAGATATATATGCATATTTTGATGAGTTTAAAGTATCAAAAAACAGAATTGACGATTCTGGCGATAATGGTGGTGATGGGGACAATGGCGGTGATACAAATCAGAACCCTTCAATTTCTTTTAATACTCCATCAAGCAATAATCTTGAGGTTGAGGAAGGATATAGTCTATATGCAAATGTAAATGCTTCGGATAATGACGGTAGCATCAATAATGTGAAATTATATGTAGATGGTAATTTTATAAGACAAGAAAATGTAGCTCCTTACGAATGGGGGCATGCGAATTCTCCAAATCCCAATGAAATAAATAATTTACCTGTAGGGACACATATAATAAAAGCGATTGCTACTGATAATGAAGGTGCAACCGCCGAAACCACTTTTACGCTTACTGTTACCAATGAAGATGGAGACGGTGATGGTGATACCGGAGGTGATGGAAATTGCTCTTTTGGTGCACCTATAAGTAATAGTATTCCTAGTATTGATAAAACATCTTTTTCTAATGTATACATTTTAGGTGATAATGGGCCCACGCTAAGTAATTTTAGAAAGATGACAATCAATTGGAATGAAGCTAATAATGGGTTATATCAATTTGCTTTTAATACGAATAATGGTGTGCCTGCTTATTATGTAGATCTAAAAAATAAACTTACCCATACATTAGGACAGTCAAACCCTTCTATAACTATAGATAATTCTGGAATATCAGGATTAGATGGTTCTTACTGGATTACAACAAATGAGGAGGATTTTGTAATGGTATCTAAAAACAAAGGATTCACTTTATATTTTAGTAATACTAACCAAAGTCCTACTTGTGATAATAAGCAAAATCCAGACTTAGAAAATATATCAGAATTCTCTTATTATCCCAATCCGGTAAAGAATTCACTTCTTTTAAAAGGTCTTGATACTGATATTCAGGAAATCGTCATATATAATATTAATGGACAAAGAATTAAAGCTCTTAAAACCAGAACTAAAGAAACCTCTATGTCTATTGATGTTACCTCACTAAACAACGGTATTTATTTTATGGAACTCAAATCTTTTAAAGGCAAATCTAAAAGATACAAGCTAGTAAAAATCTAAACACAAACTGAACTTATTAACTAACAAAAATTTTATGATTATGAAAGAAAGTATAATCTATAAACCGAATAAAAATAGAAATGTTTTTGTGATGTCATTTCTAATGATATGCCTTGCATTTCTTTTTAATAACGAACAAGCTTTTGCACAATGTAATACCATTATTGATGTTGATTTTAATAATTGGAATAATAGGAGATATTCTATTTCAGATATAAAAAGTGATTTTAATAATAAGGTAAAACCTTGGACAGCATCTACATATAGAGGTGTGGAAGGTCCTGGAGCAGCAAGTAATTTGATAGAAAACACTCCTCAAGAGACAAGAATTGTCAACGGAACACTACGAGCTCAATATCTAAAGAACGATGCATCTGGTAGATCAGGTGGGTTTTTATTTGATCCTTATTTTGATGCAGTGGATGAAGCCTATCTCGAATACAAAGTAAAATTTGATGATAATTTCTTCTGGGCTACTGGTGGTAAATTACCAGGTCTTGGAGGTTCAACAAATGGTATTAATAGTGAAACCTCAGGTAGAGGTTCTATCCCATCTGGTTGTAGATATAATACAGATGGATGGTCTGCACGTTTGATGTGGCGAAGAAATAGAGCACAAACAGACCAACCTTATTTTATTTTGTATAGTTATTTCGCTGATAAAACAAATGGACAACCACGACAAGATGGAGATTGTGGAGATGCAAAAAGAATTTATTCTAACCTGAAGGATAATAAATGGTATACCATTCGCCAGTATATCAAAATGAACACGCCAGGACAGAGAAATGGTAAAGTGATCATGTGGATCGATGGTGTAGAAACATATCGTGATAACAACGCTAAAATTCGTAACTCAGGAAAAAGTAATTTAAAAATCAATGCATTGATAATGAATACATATCGAGGAGGAAGTAGAACTGATCCTGTTTGGCATTCACCTAGAACAGAGTATACTTTTTTCGATGATTTTAAGGTATGGACAGGTTGCGGTAACCCACCTGATGGAGGAGAGAATACACCACCAAACGTCTCTTTTGCAACTCCTTCTGGAAATACAAGTGTACAAGAAGGGTATAATGATTTTCAGGTTACTGTAAATGCTTCAGATAATGATGGTTCCATTAGTAATGTGAAATTGTATGTAGATGGAGATTTAATTCGCCAAGAAAGTGTGGCTCCATATACTTGGGGACAAGGAAATAATACTAATGAACTTCTTGGATTGTCAGTAGGACAACATACATTTAGAGCAGAAGCCACTGATAATGACGGAGCAAAAACTAGTAAAACTTTTGTGCTTACTGTTAATGGCACAAGTAATAATCAAGCACCAAATGTTTCTTTTGGCTCACCATCGGGCAACATAACAGTACAGGAAGGATATGATCTTACAGTGGTAGCGAATGCTAACGATCCTGATGGAAGCATATCTAATGTAAAATTATATATCAATAATAGTTTAGTACGTCAGGAAAATGTACCTCCTTACGAATGGGGTCATAATAATTCTCCAAATCCAAATGAAGTAAATGGACTTTCGGCAGGAACGTACACCATAAAAGCAGTTGCTACGGATAACGATGGTGAAACCGGTCAGGCAACATTTACCTTAACTGTGCAAGGAGATAATGATAATGGAGGCGGAGATGGAAATGGTAATGACAACTGTTCATTTAATACACCTGCAAACAGTGGTTTATCTGCAATGGATAAAGTAACGTATTCTGATGTTCATGTTATTGGTAATGATGGACCTAAACTTGGTAATTTTAGAAAGTTTACTATCAACTGGGTACCTCAGAATAATGGATTATATCAATTTGCTATTAACACCAATAATGGATCTCCGGATTGGTATGTAGATTTTAAGAGTACAATGACATTCCAGCTCGCGAATGCAAATCCAGAAGTAACGCTGAATAATACAGGATTTGCTGGATTAGATGGATCTTACTGGGTAACCATGGATGGAGCAAACTTTGTATTGGTATCTAAAAACAAAGACTTTACTATATACTTTAGTAATTCATCTTCAGAACCAAATTGTAATAGATCTTCAGATTTAGAAGATATTGAAGAAAAAATGTTGGTATATCCTAATCCAGTAGATGGAAATATCATAAATGTTGTGGGGTTATCAGCAAAAACTAAAGTACTACAGATCGTAGATCTTCAAGGAAGAGTAATCCGAGAATTAGACTCTAAAAACATATCAGAAACACTGGTACTGGATGTTTCAGCGTTGCCAAAAGGGCCTTATTTGCTGATAAGCAGAGGTAAGAACTCTAAACAATCTACTTTATTTATTAAGTAAAATAATTCAAGACATACCCGCCAAACAAATCACAAATACATAGGTTGGTTCCATAGGATGACCAACCTATGTATACTAGTATGCTGTTCTCTTATATGAAGAGTTAATACTAGAGGAAATTTTTGTTCATGTTCTTGTTATTCAGTCAAATATCTTAAAACCAAATATCTGATTCTTCGGAATCACAATCTAATTTATTAACCTCAAAATATATTACACAATCATGATTGAACGTAGTAAAATTTCAAAAAAAATTTCATCGTTTTTTTTGTACGGCTTGTTACTCTTTTTTGCCACAGATCCTGTGATAGGACAAGTAAGTTTAGTTGATGAGATCAAAATCTCTAATCAAGCTTTATTTTTTGATGGATCAAAAGTACCAGAGGAAGAGCGTTTAAACTACCCTAATAGATCAAAATATGACTATGCTTTTGGTAGCAGGATTACTCCACATGGAGATTGCATTTATACCTACAAGGAATACGTTTTTATGACTTGGTATAAAGGTGGAGAATCTAATAGACATGTAATGTTAACCCGGTATAATATGAATACCAAAACTCAAGTAACTATTCAATTTCCACACAAGCATACCGGATTTCAAAACAGGCCTCATATTGGCGAATCTCATAACACGATAGCGGTTGGTATCGCTCCGGTTGATGGAACAGTACATTTGTTATATGATATGCACGCATATTCCAAAAATCGACCATCAAATGGTAGTCTTAGTAATGATTACTTCAGGTATAGCTATTCTAGGGATAATGTTGCAACATTGCCAGACGAAGAATTTACATTAGATAAATTTTTTCCTAAACGCTTATTTCTTAAAAATGGAGACAACTATGAAGGCCTAACTTATCCTACTTTTTTCAATAATGAGGCGGGAGAACTCTTTGTTTCTATGAGAGAAGGAGGTAATAATAATGGGAAATACATGACAGCCAAATACAATGGTAATTCTTGGAGTAGTTTTAAAGATTTTAATGTGCTAAATGCTAAAAATAGAGGAATCAACTATAATTGGGGTTTGTATGGCGATTTTAAGTTTATCAATGGTAAAATGCATATCGGTTTTCATACAAGAAAAAATATTAGCAATGATAAGTTTTCTCTTAATAATGGATTCTATTATGCTTATGCAGAAAATTCCAATAACCTTACTAATTGGAAAGATCATAAGGGTAGAAGTGTAAGTACTCCTCTTATAGATCCTGAAAAAATATTTATATCAGAACCTGGTAATACAGTGTCTGGGTCAACAAGAAATTCTGTTAAGATATCCAGTGGCGCGGATTGGACCATTACAGAAAATGGCAGTATTCACTTTAGAACTAGAGTAATAGGCGCATCTGAAACTAAAAACGTGCATACTTATAAAAAAGCAGGGGATGATAATTTTAGAACATCTACGAATTTTCCTGGTGGGGACTTTCATTCTATCGGAAATGATGTATACCTCATAGGATTGGAGTCGGGTAGACCTGTTATTTATAAAGCTAAAGGAGGAACAAACTCATGGGACAAAATTTATAATGCTTCATCAGGAAAAAGTTTTAGACATGGTGTAGTACATATCAAAGATGGAATATTGTATTACTATCTAATGGAAAGAGGATCCGGAAGTGGACAGCCAATATATCTTCAAGTTATAGACTTAGGTTTGGACGCAGTCGCTAATACTGCTCCTAATGTTCAAATTACAGGCTTAAATAATTCATATAATGTAGGAGAAGATGTAAGCATAACTATTAATGCAAGTGATTCTGACGGTAATATAGCCAAACATGAAGTTTTTGTTAACGGAAACCTAGTAGATACGGATGGAGGCAATTACACTCCTCATCAAATTATGAATGTACAAGCGGGAAGTTATATTGTAAGAGTGGTAGTAACTGATAATGATGGAGCAACAGATGAAGATACGGATAGTTTTACAGTATCAGGATCTTCAGGTGGAGGAGATACTTGTGATACTTATGAAGAAGAAAACGGATTAGTAGTAATCGAAACGGAAAATCTATCTGCTTCTGGAAACTGGAGTGAGAGAAGTGCTATTTCAGGATTTACTGGAGGAGGATATTTAGAATGGACAGGTCCTGATCACTTTAATGATCCTGGTAATGGAGTTATTACTACAAAAATTAAAATTAATTCTCCAGGAAGATATAAATTTCAATGGAGATCTAAAGTTGGTGAAGGGAATAGTCCTACAGAAGCTAATGACACTTGGTTGAAGTTCCCTGACGCAAGTGATTTTTATGCACAAAAAGGAAATGAAATAGTATATCCGAAGGGGTCAGGAAAGACTCCAAATCCAGAAGGTTCTGGAGGAGAAGGATACTTTAAAGTATATTCTACAGGAACTACCAATTGGACTTGGACAACCAAAGTAAGTGATAATGATCCCCATGATGTGTTTGTAGAGTTTGATGCTCCTGGCACCTATACCATGTTAATTTCTGGTCGTTCTAAGCATCATATTATCGATAGAGTGACATTAAATAAATCTAGTGTCAATGCTACTGATACTTCATTACAAGAAACTACCTGTGATGGTAATGATGGAGGTGGAAGTGATGGTGATGGAAGCGTTGTTATTAGTGGAGAACGTAAAAAATGGCATAAGGTCACCTTAACTTTTGATGGACCGAATACTTCAGAAACTGCTGGTGACAATCCATTTTTAAATTATAGACTAAATGTAACGTTCACGCATCAGAGTGGTTCTCCATCCTACGTAGTCCCTGGTTATTATGCCGCTGATGGAAATGCTGCACAAACATCAGCAAATAGTGGTAACAAATGGATAGTACATTTTGCACCAGATAAAACAGGTCAGTGGAATTATAACGTCTCTTTTAGAAAAGGAAATAATGTGGCTGTTAATGATGGAGCAACTGCAGGAACAGTTGCAGGTTTCATGAATGGAAAAACAGGATCTTTTTCAATTGATGCTTCTGATAAAACAGGAAGAGATTTTAGAGGAAAAGGTCGTTTGCAATATGTAGGAGAGCATTACCTGAAATTTGCAGAAACAGGAGAATATATGATAAAGCAAGGACCTGATTCTCCAGAAAATCTATTTGCGTATGATGATTTTGATAATACTCCCAATGAGGGGAATCGCCGAAAGGATTATCAACCCCATATAAACGATTGGGATAATGGAGATCCTACCTGGAAAAATGGAAAAGGAAAAGGATTGATCGGAGCTGTAAACTATATCGCTAGTGAAGGTCTAAATTCTATGTCATTTTTGACGATGAATATCAATGGGGATGATAAGAATGTGTATCCATACATAGCAAGCAATCAGAGAACTCGCATGGATGTTTCTAAATTGGCTCAATGGGCAATTGTAATTGAGCATATGCAAGAAAATGGAATTTTTGCACATTTTAAGACTCAAGAAACAGAAAATGAAACCCTTCTAGATAATGGAAATACTGGTAATCAACGTAAATTATATTATCGCGAACTTATTGCAAGATTTGGATATAATTTAGCCCTTAATTGGAATTTAGGAGAAGAAAATGGTGGAGGACCACAATCTGTTGATCAATCACCAGCGCAAGAAAGGGCGATGGCAGAGTACTTTTATAAGCATGATCCATATCGCCATCATGTGGTAATACATAAACATCCGAATGACTTTCCTGATTACTTAACTGGAAATCAATCTAGACTAACAGGTTTTTCATTACAAACGAATAAATCTGATTTTACCAATGTTTTTAGTAGAGTAAAAGAAGGAATTGACAAATCCAGAAATTCAGGTAAAAAATGGGCAATTGCCTGTGATGAACCTGGTGATGCGCAACATGCTATACGACCAGATAATAATGCTGCAAACTCACATACAGACGGACGTAAAAATGCTCTTTGGGCAACATTACTTGCAGGTGGATGGGGTAATGAGTGGTATTTTGGATATCAAAATGCACATTCTGATCTTACACTTCAGGATTTTAGAAGCCGAGATAAGTGGTGGGATTATGGACGTCATGCGATCCGATTCTTTAATATTACCGATCTTCCGTTAACGGAAATGCGTAATAATAACGGTTTATCTTCTAACAACAATGATTACTGCTACGCAAAACAAGGAGAGGCTTATGTGGTTTATTTAAAAAATGGAGGGTCTACAAATCTTAATTTAAATGGACAAAGTGGTCAGTTTACCGTAAAATGGTACAACCCCAGAAATGGTGGTAATCTAGTCAATGGTTCGGTTACTTCAGTGAGTGGTGGAGGTAATAGATCACTTGGGAATGCTCCTAATAGTACTGGTAGTGATTGGATAATACTAATTACCAAAAATGGATCTAATCCAGGAGAAAATGAACCTCCATCTGTATCCTTTGCTACTCCATCTGGTAATACTTCTGTACAAGAAGGATATAGTAGTTTTGAAGTTACCGTGAATGCTTCAGACAGTGATGGAACTATTGATAATGTAAAGTTGTATGTGGACGGAAACTTAATTCGTCAAGAATTGTTAGCTCCTTACACTTGGGGTCAAGGGAATAATACAGATGAGCTTTTAGGACTTTCTGTTGGCCAACATATAATCAAGGCAGAAGCTACGGATGATGATGGTGCTACAACCAGTAAAACATTTACACTAACAGTTACTGGAACTGGTGGTAATCAAGGGCCAAATGTTTCCTTTGCTTCTCCTTCTAATGATATTACGGTACAAGAAGGATATGACCTTGTTGTAATTGTGAACGCATCTGATCCAGATGGAAGTGTTTCTAATATAAAATTATATATTAACGATAATTTGGTTCGCCAGGAAAATATAGCTCCATATGAGTGGGGACACGATGGATCCCCTAATCCACAAGAGGTAAATGGACTTGGAATAGGAACTCATTCCTTCAAAGCTGTTGCTACTGATAATGATGGAAACACGTCGGAAACTACGTTTATATTAACAGTACAATCTGATGACAATGGAGGTGGCGATAACAATAATAGTTGTTCATTCGAAACTCCTGCCAATAGCGGTCTTGCTGCTATGGATAAAGTTACATATTCCAATGTTCATGTATTAGGAAATAACGGTCCCAAGTTTAGCAATTTCAGGAAGTTTACCATCAATTGGGCACCTCAAAACAACGGATTATACCAGTTTGCAATCAATACAAATAATGGATCACCAGATTGGTATGTAGACTTTAAGAATACAATGACTTTTCAATTACAAAATGCTCAGCCTGAGGTAACGCTTAATAATACTGGTTTTGATGGGTTAGATGGTGCTTATTGGGTAGCTAGAGATGGTGAAAATCTTGCATTGGTTTCTAAGTCTGGGAACTATACGATTTATTTCACTAATTCGGCAACTGCTCCGAATTGTGATAGATTAAACCCAGAAACAGATCTTATAAAGATTAAAGCATTTCCTAATCCAGTTTTGGATTCCTATTTATCAGTTACAGGGATGATGTCTGAAGAATTGAAAACACTTCAAATAATAAGTGTAGATGGAAGAGTTGTAAAAGAAATTAATACTAAAAATGAGACAGAAACAATAGATGTTTCTGAATTACCATCAGGTTCTTATTTCTTGTCAATCAAAGCTGTACGATTTAAAGAATCACTCTTATTTGTAAAAAAATAAGGATCTACTATTAGTACTAGGATGTTTTGTTTAACAGAATGTCCTAGTCCTAATCGATATATAAAAACAACAACAACTAATCACAATGAAAAATTTTAAAACAAGATTTAATCAAGATTTATTTTGGTTGCGAGAATATCTCGCTACTAATAAGAAGCAATTAAATGTAAATATTAGAAGACAAAAATTGTTTTCTGATCTACTTATCAATAGGTCTGGTGTATTCCTTTGGTGTATCTTATTTGCCAATATACCCTTGCTTCAATCTCAAACTACTTCTTCTGCTACTTCCAGTTCAGGTAGTGGGTATTCTGTTATAAAAAATGATGGATTTGGCATAGAAGATCCAGATTGTAAGCACAAGGGTTTTGGACCTCATATTACCCAAAGATTTGATAATGAATTAGACAAGAATGTGTTTGTTTTTCATAGTCATATCGATGACGATGATGATCGATGTAAAAATGATGATCGCGTGCGTATAGAAATAAAAGGAGGACCAGGTGCTAGTTCAAATACTTTGCGTCACCCCAGAAATTCTACGAGCTACTACAGATGGAAGTTTCGCTTAGCGAGTAATTATAAAGCTAGTAATAGATTCTGTCACTTCTTTCAATTAAAGGCTAAAGGCGGAAGTAATGATAAGCCTCCCATATTAACGTTATCAGCTCAAAAAGATAAATTTGAGTTGGTGCATAATAGAAAAAATCCGAATTCTGTTTATGTTGATTTAAAACAGGAACCACTATCTAGATTTAAAGGAGAATGGATCGAAGGCTATGTAAAAATAAAACATGGAGATAATGGTACGCTCAATGTGATACTGAAAAAAGTATCTAATGGACAGACTGTTTTTTCATATTCTAATTCGAATATAGATTTATGGAGAAGTGGAGCAGATTATAATAGACCTAAATGGGGTATTTATAGAGGAAAAACGAGTGGATTAAATGATGAGCAAGTACGATTTGCAGATTGGTGTGTTTCGGAGTCTTCTGAGAGTCAGTGTCCTTCTTCAATTGGTAATGGGGGATCCAATCAAAAACCAAACATTTCTTTTGCTTCACCATCAGGAAATATTAGTTTGCCAGAAGGTTACGATGAACTCGAAGTTACTGTAAATGCATCTGATAATGATGGTTCTGTTAGTAATGTAAAGTTATATGTGGATGGCAATTTTATTCGTCAGGAAGTTAATGCACCTTATACTTGGGGACAAGGAAATTTTACAGATGAACTTTTAGGATTACCAGTAGGACAACATACAATCAAAGCTGATGCAACTGATAATGATGGTGCTAAATCGAGTAAGTCAATAACCGTAACCGTAACGGGTACTTCAAATAATCAAAAACCAAATGTATCTTTTGCATTACCTGATGGTAATACTACAGTTGATGAAGGCTATGATCTTACTGCAGTTGTGAATGCATCAGATTCAGATGGTACTATAGCCAATGTAAAGTTGTATATAAATAATGATTTTGTACGACAAGAAGTTAATGCTCCATACGAATGGGGTCATGATACTTCTCCAAACCCTCAAGAGCTAAATGGCTTAAATGAAGGTTCTTATAAATTTAAAGCGATTGCTACGGATAACGATGGAGCAACTAATCAAGCAACATTTATACTAACTGTAAGAGGAACAGATTCAGGTGGCGGAGATACATGTTCATTCGGAGCACCTATGAGTAGTGCTTTAAGTGCTATGGATAAGGTGTCATATTCCAATGTTCATGTGTTAGGAGACAACGGACCTAAATTAGGGAACTTCAGAAAGTTTACGATTAACTGGGTCCCAGATAGTAATGGTTTATATCAGTTTGCTATTAACACCAATAATGGATCTCCAGATTGGTACGTAGATTTTAAAGATTCTATGAGCTTTCAATTGCAGAATTCAAATCCTGAAGTTACTTTAAGCAATACAGGATTTGATGGATTAGATGGTTCTTATTGGGTAGCTAGAGATGGTGCTAATTTTGTACTAGTTTCCAAAACTGAAGGATATACGATATATTTCAGTAACTCAGCATCCACTCCAAATTGTAATAGATCAAATCCAGCAATGGATGTTTCACAGATTAAAGCTTTTCCTAATCCTTTGTTGGATTCTTTTTTAACCGTTTCAGGAATGTCAGAAGACTTAAAAACACTTCAAATAGTGAGTGTAGAAGGTAGAATAGTTAAGGAATTTACCACAGGAAAAGAAACCGAAACTATTGATATTTCAGAACTACCAACAGGATCCTATTTCTTAGTTGTTAAATCAGTAAGATTTAAAGAATCAATATTAGTAGTAAAAAAATAAAATTAAAGTTTATCTAGGATGCTTCGAACCAACAGAAGCATCCTACTTTTTTAAATTTTAAAAAGTATTTTATGAAATCTTTATTTATAAAAATACAAAGGTCTAAGGGTAATTGATCCAAAACAATGAATCATTAAAATAGGAATTATTCTTAATCTTAATAGATAAAGTATGTTGTTTTTGCGCAAATTATCTATAAAAGGCATTGAAAAAATAAGGATAAAAAAATGTTAATCAGCCGTATGTATGTTTTTTACCCCTATTCTGTACTCATGTAAACGGGTATTTTGCTAATTTTATTTTGAATGCAAAATGATTGAAGTTCCAGACCTTCAATCAATCATTCGATATCAGATTTAAACGGTTATATCCGTTTGAATACTTTTTAATTTACCTCCCTTAGTCTTTTAATATCTAAAAGAAGATGTTACGTTTTGCATTGGACAATATAAATTCCTTTTAGAATTTCGTGTTTAAGGAAAAAGAGATAATTAATCAAAATAGATAAAAAGCCCTATAGATGAATAACTTTTGCCCAATCCATTTCTTATTATTAAGTATTATTTTTTTATGTTCTCCTGGTATAATTTCCCATTCTCTTCTTTATAGCTTTTAAAATTGATAACACGGCTTAACTGGTATTTAGCAATAAATAATTTAAGATACTATTTAAAATTTTAATCACTCACTTTAACCAACTAATTATGAAAAAAAATTCAATGTCAACAAATGTAAAATGTAAAAATAAATTGACAAGATTACTATTTCTGATCTTTTTAATTCTGATATACTCTCAAAGTTATGGACAGATTAAGCTAGAGAAGGAAGTGAAAATCACAGATCAAGCACTTCATTTTAATGGTAAAAAAGTTAGTCGGAATTCTCCGAATAATGGACCTGCTTACGACTATTTTTTTGGGTCCCGAATTTCAGCTCACGGGGATTGTATAAAAAAATTCAAAAATTTCATTTTTACAACATGGTATAAAGGGGGGAAACATAACAGAAGAGTTATGTTATCAAGATATAATACAAAAACAGGGAAGATAAAAACTATAGAATTTCCTCATAGGCACACTGGTCTTAATGGTAATTGGTGGATAGGTGAATCGCATAACACTATTGCGGTTGGTATTAGCCCTAAAGACGGTACGATTCATATGTTATACGACATGCATTCTTACAGTAATGGTGGAGCTTTTAAAAATGATTATTTTAGATATGCGTATTCAAAGAAAAATGCAGCTACAGTTTCTGATGCTAATTTTAAGCTAAATCTTTTTGTTAAAGACGGAGCAAATGATTATACCCATGTTAGTCTTAACGGATCTCCAGACCCTCAGCAATTCCAAGATCTTACTTATCCCAAATTTTTTCTGAATGATAATGGAGATTTACTAATGCATATGAGACGTGGAGGTAATGATAATGGAGCTTATGTTTTTTCAAAATATACGGCGTCAACATCAAAATGGAGTAAATTACAACAATTCAATAAACTTAACGCTAAAAAGCATGGTCAACCATATAACTGGGGTCTTTATGGAAGTATGAAGTATGTAAATGGTAAACTACGTGTTGGTTTCCAGAGAAGAAGTGAGAATAAAAATGATAAATACGAATATCAAAACGGATTTTATTATGGTTATTCTGATGATCAAACAGGAAAAAGCAAGTGGAAAGATCATAAAGGAAAATCAGTGAATATTCCTTTTGCCAATGCAGATTTATTAAAAGTATCAGAACCTGGCAATCTTGTTTCAGCGACAGGGAAAAATGAAGTTAGTATTGTTCAAGGTTTTGACTGGACGGTTACGGATCGTGGCGATGTTCATATAATTGGGAAAGTAAAGGACAAAAAAAATAATGTAATTAAAAATGTTCATACATATAAACCTGTTGGTAAGCCGAATTTTATTACTTCGACTGATTTTTCTGGAGCAGATCAATTATATACTTACAAGAATGACATTTATATCATAGGTCTTGAAAAGGATAGAATATATGTGGAAAAAGCTACAGGTGGTAAAAATAATTTCAAGAGAGTTTATTCGCCAAAAACTGGTAAAAAATTTAGACATGGAGTACCTTATATAGTAGATGGTAAATTATATTATTATATGATGGAAAAGAAAAGCGGTGATAAACAACCACTTTATTTACAGATTATTGATTTAGATTTACAAGAAGGGGATGAGGATAATAGACCTATTGTGTCAATTACAAATCCATCGCGAAATAATCAAGAATTTACATTAGGAAAAACTATTACTTTAAAGGCAAATGCCACCGATCCTGACAGTAATCTTGATTATGTAAATTTTAAAATAAATGGTACTTTTTTTAAGCAAGATAGAAACCGGCCATTTGCCGTAAGTTGGAAACCTTCGAAACCAGGTGTATACACTATAGGAGTAAGAGCTTTTGATAAAAAAGGATTGTATAGGGAAGTTTCGAGAAAAGTAATTATAACAGGAAGAGGTGATATAAATTCAACCTGTTCCTTTAAAATGTCTATAGACAAGGGATTAGGAGCAATGGATAAGGTAACATATTCCAATGTTCATGTGTTAGGAGACAACGGACCTAAATTAGGGAACTTCAGAAAATTTACGATCAATTGGGTACCAGATAGTAATGGTTTATATCAATTTGCTATTAATACGAATAATGGATCTCCGGATTGGTATGTAGATTTTAAAGATTCTATGAGCTTTCAATTGCAGAATTCAAATCCTGAAGTTACCTTAAGGAATACAGGTTTTGATGGGTTAGACGGTGCTTATTGGGTAGCTAGAGATGGTGAAAATCTTGCATTGGTTTCTAAGTCTGGGAACTATACGATTTATTTCAGTAATTCGGCAACTGCTCCGAATTGTGATAGATTAAACCCAGAAACAGATTTTATAAAGATTAAAGCATTTCCTAATCCAGTTTTGGATTCCTATTTATCAGTTACAGGGATGATGTCTGAAGAATTGAAAACACTTCAAATAATAAGTGTAGATGGTAGAGTTGTAAAAGAAATTACTACTAAAAATGAGGCAGAAACTATTGATGTTTCAGAACTACCAACAGGATCCTATTTCTTAGTTGTTAAATCAGTCAGATTTAAAGAATCAATATTAGTAGTGAAAAAATAAAATTAAAGTTTATCTAGGATGCTTCGAACCAACGGAAGCATCCTAGTTTTTTAAATTTTAAAAAGTATTTTATGAAATCTTTATTTATAAAAATACAAAGGTCTAAGGTTAATTGATCCAAAACAATGAATCATTGGATAGGAATTATTCTTAATCTTAATAGATAAAGTATGTTGTTTTTGCGTAAATTATCTATAAAAGGTATTGAAAAAATTAGAATAAAAAACTGGTAATCAGTTGACTGTATATTTTTTACCCCTATTCTGTACTCATGTAAACAGCTATTTTTACTAATTTTACATCGGTTGCAAAATGATTGAAGTTCCAGACCTTCAATCAATCATTCGATATCAGATTTAAACGGTTATATTCGTTTGAATACTTTTTAATTTACCTCCCTTAGTCTTTTAATATCTAAAAGAAGACGATGCGTTTTGCATTGGACAAAATAAATTCTTTTTAGAATTTACTGTTCAAGAAAAATAGAGATAATTGATATTAAAATAACTACTAAGTCCCAAAAAATGAAAACCTACACAAATTCGTTAACATCACGAATAATTACATTATTATTTACGTTTCTATCGCTCATAGAGTTTGCCCAAGCACAGGTGCATCAAGCCAAGCTGAATAGTATTAATTGTAATACTCTCGATTGTATTTTGGAAGCAATGACAAATGCTGCTCCTGGAGATGAGATTATTATAGCTTCTGGAACCTACGTTGCTCCTGATAAATTTAATAATCAAGGAAAGGCTTCTAGATTTGCTTCTTCTAATGATGGTACTTCATCAAACCCAATAATATTAAGAGGAGAAAACCCTGCTAATCCACCAATTCTAAAAGGTCCTGATGGAATTTATGATGGATATGCACTTCATATATTAGGTGATTATTGGCAGATTAAAGACATTATTTTTGAAGAAGGTTCTAAGGGAATTGTCTTTGATAATGCCAATTATGGTGTTATTGAAAATGTAACAGTGCGAGAACTAGGAGAAGAAGGAATTCATTTAAGAGACGGATCTAGTTTTAACCTAGTTAAAAATTGTAAAGTCTACAATGTCGGTATTAAAAAACCGGGTATTGGAGAGGGATTGTATGTAGGATCTGATAAAAATCAACATGCAGGACCTGATGATGAAAATGACAATAGTAAGTATGATCCGGATTGTAATAATAATACGATCGAAGGTTGTATCGTAGGGCCGAATGTAACTGCAGAAGGCGTAGATGTAAAAGAAGGAACAAAAAACACGATCATACGAGATTGTGTGTTTTCTGCAGAAGGAATCTCTGGTGAGAATAGTGCAGATGCATTTATAGACCTTAAGGGAGCTTATGGTTTTGTGTATAATAACACGTTCAATCTAGACGGATCTACTATTATTAATGCAGGAATTGATTTTTTAGATCGCGGTACTAATTATAACACGGGATTTAGAAATGCAATATTTAATAATACATTTAATCTAGAAAGTAGAGGAGATGAAATCCCAACAGCTAGGAAAAAGCAAGGCGACCCTTCAGAAATTCATGTATGGGATAATGTTAGAAATCCAAATACTCCAGATTTTCCAATTAGCGATGGCAGTTTAAACCATATCACACAATCTTGCCCTAGCTGGAATATAGAACCATGTGATGGAACACAGAACCAAGCTCCGGTAGTTTCATTTGTGAATCCAACCACAAATTTAACCGTTTTACTGGGCTATGATGCGCTAACTGTAGAGGTCAACGCAACGGATCCAGATGGTAGTATTTCTGATGTAAAACTTTATATAGATAATGCATTAGTAAGACAAATAAACCAACCTCCGTACCAATGGGGGATTGGTGAGAATGCAAACGAATTAGTAGGACTTTCTTTAGGAATTTATACAATAAAAGCTGAGGCTACAGATAATGAAGGGAAAATTAGTGATGTAGAATTTACAGTAACAGTTCGAGATGAGAATACTGGTGGCGATGGAGATTGTTCGTTTGGAACACCAATAGCTACTGGCTTACCAACCTTCGATAATGCCTCTTTTGATCATGCTCACGTTTTAGGGCAAGGACCTGATGTAAGTAATATTAGTCGACTAAGAATTTCTTGGAATTTGGAAGAAAATAAATTAGATAGATTTGATATGAATACTTCAGATGGAGTACCAGAATTTTATATGAATCTTAAAGATGTTGTTAGTTATGAGTTTAATACATCGCAGCCAGAACTTACCATAAGTAACTCGAATCTTGCTGGATGGGATGGTTCATATTGGGTTACAAAAGATGGAGACAATTTTGTTATGGTTTCTAAAAGTAACGGATTTACAATCTATTTCAATAATGCTGTGGAAAGTCCAGAGTGCGAATCAACCTTATCGAATCCTGATTTTTCAGAAAGAGAATTACAAGTCACGATCTACCCTAATCCAGTTAATCAAAAATACTTGCATATAGTAGCCGTTTCGAAGGAGGAAAAAACTGTTGAAGTAATAGATCTTCTTGGGAAAAGAATTATATCTCAAAAGTTGGATACTAATGATCTTAAAGTAGATGTTTCTAGCTTGCATCAAGGAACTTATATTCTTTTAATCAAATCAGACAACAATAAAGAATCTTTATTTTTTGTAAAGAAATAGTAGCTCATTTTAGAAGTAACCAATCTAAAACCACAGAAACGTAATTTCATTACATAGTAATTACAAAAGATCTTAAAACCAACTAAAAACTTATTATGAAAACACCGAACCTACACAAAATTTGGAAGTATAAGATCATCATTATTTTCCTTCTAATATGCACTGGAATTAGAGCTCAAGACTGTAATAATTCACAATTAGTCCTAGATCAGGATTTTAGCCAATACAATGGAGAAAACCAATTATATACCAGAAGTATGGCTGACAATGATTTTCCAAACTTAGGAGGAAGAACCTCAGGAGGAAACGTTAGAGGTCTTAGTAATGATTTTCCACAAAGAAATCGAGTAATTAATGGTGAGTTACGTGCGGAGTTTACGAAGGATGATGCTAGTGGTAGAACTGGAGGTTTTGTATTCGATAGTAGTTTTGATGGTGTCGAAGAAGCAGTATTGCAATATCGTGTAAAATTTGCATATGACTTTGTTTGGGCTACAGGAGGAAAACTTCCAGGTTTAGGAGGAGCTTCTACTCCGAATGGGTCTCAACCTGCCGGTTGTACACAAAATCAAAACACCATTGAGAACGCATTTTCTTGTCGACTAATGTGGCGTTCCAATACGGCGCATACACAACCACCTTATCTTATTGTGTACGATTATTTGCCTAATAGGGAAACAAGATGTGGAGGAAATACACGTCTTGGAGATTTAAAACTAGAACGAAATACCTGGTACACCATAAAGCAATATCTAAAATTGAATACACCTGGTCAGGAAAATGGTGTTTTGAAGATGTATATCGATGGAGAATTATTAGTGGATTTAGATGATGTTATGTTTCGATTATCAGGAAAAGGAAGTGTTAAAATTAATTCAGTTGTAATGCATACCTATAGAGGTGGAAATCGTTCAGATGATTGGTGGCAATCGCCTCAGGATGATTATGTATACTTTGATGATTTTAAAGTATGGACTAACTGTTCTGATGCTACAGATAATGGAGAGAACCAGTTACCAGTGATATCTTTTAATGAACCAACTTCTCAGACAGTTACTTTAGAAGAAGGGAATAATCTTATGGTAAATGTAGCAGCGAGTGATCCCGATGGAACTATTGAGAACGTAAAGTTATATATGGATAACGTAGAAATACGAGAAGAGGTAAATCCTCCTTACGAATGGGGACATCGAGATGATCTAGATGAGCAATTAAAAAACTTAGCTGCTGGCACATACCAAATGAAAGCCGTAGCTACCGATAATCGAGGAGGTACAAGTGAGATTTCTTTTGAGCTAGTGGTAGAAGAAAATGTGTTGTCAGTAGACGAGTTTGATGCATCTGATTTAAAGATTAAAATATATCCAAATCCTGCTGATAATATAATCTTTATAGAGAATGAAGGAAATACTACACAAGCTATTCAGATTAAAATAAATGATGTAAGCGGAAGAACGGTTAAAACGATTACTTCTAATAGTTCTGTAATAGAAATAAATACAAGTGCATTAAGTTCTGGAATGTTTTTGATGACGGTAAAAAGTGGAAAATTGAGTACATCCAAACTTTTGGTAAAAAAATAATTTGAGATAAGAAACTTATGGTACAGATAAAATCAAGGAGCACTTCTGAATTTTTATGTCTAAAGATCATGGTCATAAACGTTGTATTTTTACTTTCAATCAATAGTTTAAAAGCGCAGGTTTTATGGTATGGAGATCCTGACAAGAGTGTTAATTCTAGCTTTAGAAGGTTTGATTCAGGAAATGCTGGTGATGATTGCAGTAATCAATCTAATAATAATTCTTCGGCATCTACAGTAAATGATTCTGAATATGGAAAGGTCTGGAGGATACAGAAACCCACTGGTCAAAAAAGAGGTGAATTTGCCAGAACTACTGGTACTGCAAATAATTATGAACCCGAAGAAGGGGATTTTGTCTATTACGGGTGGCGATGGAAAATAGAGTCTACACCCAATATTACAAGTGGTATAGCCGTTTGGCAATGGAAAACAGATGCAGGAGACCAGAACAATACACAGAATTACCCTTTAAACATGGGATATGGAAATGGTACGTTGACTTTTAGTGCTTGGGGTCCATGTTTTCCTAGTTGGAATTCCTGTAGTGGATCGATCAGCAAACGGAAAACTACACTATGGAGCAAATCTATTCCAGAAAACACGTGGGTAAGTTTTGTAGTTGGTATAAAAATGTCTAGAAATGATGACATAGGTTACGTAGAGCTATGGTATAATGGACAAAAACAAACACTTTCAAATTCTGATTTTCAAGATTATCAAGTGGATATTTCCTCCGATGGTAAGCGAGCATTTCATAAGACATTTGATGGTAAAGTGGTATATCCAAAATGGGGATCGTATAATTCAAATGCCTGTAATTTTAACACGACTACTTATTATGATGAAATGAGAATCACTACTACTTTAGAATCAGCAATGCCATCTGGATCGGATTCTGGAGAGAATCAATTACCAGTAGTATCATTTAGTACACCAACTTCCCCAACAATAACAGTAGATGAAGGTCATAATCTAATAGTAAATGTAGATGCTAGTGATCCCGATGGAACTATTCAGAATGTAAAGTTATATATGGATAATGTGGAAATACGAGAAGAAGTAAATCCACCTTACGAATGGGGACATCGAGATGATCTGGACGAGCAACTGAAAAACTTAGCTGCTGGCACATACCAAATAAAAGCAGTAGCTATCGATAATCGTGGAGGTACAAGTGAAACTACTTTTGAGTTGGTGGTAGAAGAAAATGTATTATCTACTCCTGATTTTTCAATAGAAAAACCAATGACTGTGTATCCTATTCCAGTTGTTGATCTTTTAACTATAGAAATCCCAAAAGCAGAAATTTCTAATGTTACCATATATGATTTACAGGGAAAAGAGTTATTTCAATCAGTTTTAGATAAAGAATCTAAAGAAAATTTTTCTTTAGATTTTTCTAAGTTTTCTAAAGGGGTTTATTTTCTAAGAGCACAACATGAAGGTAAAAACATACAGACTATTAAAGTACTTAAAAAGTAGATTGTTCACTTCGCACTGATGGGGATTAAGAAGTGTAAAATAATCAGAGGGTTTCTTTGTAAAAGGTTTGTAGATTTTTAATAAAATATCGTTCACTATGAATCACTTAAAACCAATTATTATAGTGTTTTCTGTTTTACTTATTTGTACTAATAATTTCCTAATAGCACAAGTAAGCTTAGAAAAACATGAAGATCTGAATCAAAACGCTTTGAAGTTTTGGTATGCGGATCCTGATCAACCAGCAGCACGTTTCAACAGAAATATTTCACCTAAAGGGGATTGTTTGCAATTCGTAAATGGGTATCTGTTTTTGACCTGGTATAAAGGAGGAATGCAAAACAGAAATTTAATGTTATCCAGACTTCATTTAGAATCTAATACATGGGCTACCATACAATTTCCTGATAAGGTTAGTCTGTATAGTTCTGGTGAAGGAAATTCTCACCGAGTTGCATCATTAGGAGTTTCTCCAATTGATGGAACGATTCATCTAATGTATGATATGCATGCTAGTGAATTAAAATATAGATTCTCAGAAAAGAATATCGCTTTTGCGCCAGATTCGGACTTTACATTAGATAAGTTTTCATCCAGAAGAAATTATTTTAAACCAGGAAATGTAATATCCAGATTTACGTATCCCAATACGGAAGTAAATCAGAATGGTGAATTAATTGTAGAGTACCGTTTAGGAACATCTAGACAAGGAGATAAGTATATTATCCTGTACGATGGAAATTCTTGGTCGGATACCCAATTAGTAATGAGAGGAAACAACGAAAATCCTGAATTTAATCAATATGGAGGATTTAGATATTTTTTTGATCAATTGTATTTAGGATGTTCTGTTCGTATAAAAGGAGACGATGTCGAGTTTAATAAAGGATTTTACTATGCGGCGATTGGAAATAATGGATTGGGAGATACTTGGGAAAATCTCAATGGGCAAAACATTTCTACACCAATTGAAGGACTTACAGAGATGAATAAATTTAAAATTGCAGACCCTTTACCAAATGGAAGCAATGGCATGACTAGTGCTCCCAATTTTGTGGTTTCTAAGAATAAAGCAATTCATTTTACAAATAGAATACCTGGACAAGGAACCGTTCACTACTATACAAAACCGAATTCTAATGAAGTGATCAAAGCTTCAGGAGGTTCTCCACCTGTTAATTTTCCTGGGGATGATGGAAGAGTATATAGCATAGAGGTAAAGACTAATGGAAAAATTCAACTAAGAAGTACCAAAGAAGGTGAAAGTAATTGGCGAACTGATTATACATGGTCCGGAAATGAAGAATTTGATCAAATGGTATATGAGTATGCAAATGGGTATTTACATATTATTGCATCTGAAGAAAGAAATAGTGATCAGTTACCACTGCATTATTTAAAATTGAAACTGGAATCGGTAGATATTCCCAATGAATTACCTATGCTTTCTTTTGTAACACCTACGGAAGATATCGTGTTACAAGAAGGGTATGCTAGTTTTGAAGTAACGGTTGATGCATCTGATACAGATGGAAGTATAAGTGATGTTCAATTATATATTGACAATGATTTTATAAGACAGGAAGTAAATCCACCATATACTTGGGGACAAGGAAATCTCACTGATGAATTATTAGGGTTGTCAGTAGGAGAGCATACTATAAAAGCAATTGCTACTGATAATGATGGTGGAGTATCAGAAATTTCATTCATATTCATTGTAGAACAGCAGATACTTTCTATTGATGAGTTTGAAGAAGTAGAACAAAATGTCAAGATTTATCCAAACCCTGTTAAAGAAAATAAATTAAATATTATCGGTCTTTCGCAAAAGAATATGGTGTTAGAAGTGTATGATGTATTTGGAAAAAAAGTATTCACTCGATCCACCTCTGAAGAAAGTACAATATTAGATCTTTCTGAATTGAGTGCTGGTTTGTATGTCCTTCATATTTCAAGTAATGTAGAGCAAATCAATAAAGTGTTTGTAAAAAAATAAATGCCAAAAAATGTCTGATAATTTCGATTATGATCGATTAACACAAACAACTAAATTATTACGTTTAATAATGATAAAAAAATCTTTAAAGTATATTGAAATTTAAATATTAAATAATTGTTTATCAGTATTTTGTGGTTTTTTAAAGAAAGATTCAATAAAGATAATAGACAATATATTTATTAGTTTAGCTTTATACTTATTAGAGAAGTTCCAGACCTTTTCTAGAATAAAAAAGAGAGTAATTATTAAGAAAAAGTTCATAGAAAAAAGAACTTTCATAGAAGGCTCAAGTTTTCTTTTTTTGATATAACTCTAAATAGATAAACGAATGTAGTTCGTTTAATATTTAAATATTTTCTTCCCTTAGATCTTTAAATATTTATTCGTTTTAGCGCATCAGTATTTGTACTGAAAATCCTGTGTATAACAAGGATTAAAAAAGATATGTCATCGATTCATTTGTAATTGAAGACATTAAAAGAATGTAAAGAAGAATAGTATGAAAGTATTTCTATGATCAAAAGTAAATGTACATCATTACTCAGTTTTTTCGAGTGATGAGGTATATCTATAGGATATAAGTCTAATAATAAAGCTCTCAATTAACCGAAATACTCTTATTAAAGAACCTTTTAAATTAACCTAACACAAACTCACAATGAAAAATCGTAAACGCACAACAAGGTATAAGCACCTGTACACCTTGTTTATAATGATGTTATTATGTATGGGAATAAGTAATGGTTTTGCTAATACACCAACGAATACTAAACCCAAAAAAGTATCTTCTTCTTATGATTGTGTTCCACCAACAACTAGCTTAGCAACTATTAGCCCTGTACAATCAGGTTTCTGGAATCAAGGATCTACGTGGCCTAATGGTATTGCTCCCACATCAAATGATGATGTTGTAGTGCCTCCAGGTATAGATTTAGTTATGGTAGGAACTTGTAGAGCAAGAAACATTAATGTACAAGGGAAATTAAGTGCTGTTAATTGGCAAGCTGGAGGAGCGTGGATCGATCTAGAAGCGCGAAGCATTATGGTTGCCAATGGCGGTTATATGGAAGTTGGAACTGAAGCACAACCTTATCATGCTAGTAGAAATGCTAATGGAATTAGTTGTCAGATCACACTTACGGGTACCAAAGTAGTCAATGCAGCTGCATCTTATAAAGCCATTATGGTTATGGGTGGTGGTCGTCTAGAATTACATGGAAAGAAAAGAATGAGTTGGACAAATATTGCAACTACAGCTAATCAAGGAGCGCAGCAAATTACACTTAAAGAAGCTGTAGACTGGGAAGTAGGAGATCAAATTGCATTAACTGCTACAGGATTAGCAAGCTCTCAGTCGAAAGCTTGGAATAATGTTGACGAAGCACGGATTACTGCCATTAGCGGAAATAGAAGAACACTTACATTAGCATCCCCACTACAATTTACACATATCGGTGGATCTAGGACATACACAAGAGCGCGAGATGGTAAGACCTGGGATGTTAATATTCAGGCTGAAGTTGGTTTGCTTACACATTATATCAAGATTCAAGGTAAAATGGATGCTAACAATGAGCAAACTGGATTTGGAGGACATATTATGCTAATGAAGAATTCTATCGCTCATGCAGAAAACGTTGAATTGTATAAAATGGGTCAAAAAGGAGTTTTAGGAAGATACCCGTTTCATTGGCATTTAAATGAAGATAAGGCACAAGGAAGTTATTTTAGAAATAGTAGTGTACATAAATCTTTCAACAGAGCTGTAACCATTCATGGTACCGATTATGTAACTGTAGACGGAATATTTGCCTATGATCAAATAGGGCACGGAATCTTTTTAGAAGATGGTGCAGAACGTTTTAACACCATTAAGAATAATGTAGTTTTTGTAACAAGAAGGCCAAAACCAGGAGAACAATTAACACCTTCAGATAATGAAGCAAACGAACCCCAAAATAGAACTCCAGCTTCTTATTGGATTACGAATCCGAATAATTACTTCGAGAATAATATAGCTGCAGGTACAGAAGGGACAGGATTTTGGTTTGCTTTTCCAGAAAGGCCGATGTTTGATTCTGGAAACTTAGCCTATTATCAGGGTTTAAATCCTTCAAAAGAACCTTTAGGAAGTTTTGATGGTTTCGTAGCGCATACTTGTATGACCGGTTGGGACGTTTTTGACAGATTAAACCCTAATCATTCTTTAAAAAAGAATTTTGGATGGGATGTAAACACCAGACAATTAATTAAAGATGGTCTGATGTACGGAAATGATCAGGCATTATACAGTGGATTGGGAGTAGGAGGTACTAATGAGAATACAGTTTTTTATAATTGTGCTTTTAGTGATAATAAAACAGTTTCTATGCTTGCTGGAGATCTAACTATAGAAAATAGTTTGTTTAATGTAGATACAGATCTTGGAGTATTCAATGGAGTACGAGAATTCTTTAGGTTTTATGATGGGCCAGGAAGGCATATCGATTGTCATTTTGAAGGATGGAATCGATCTAATGCAGAAATGATTAAGCAAATTACAGGAGGAGGAGCCACAGAGAATTTTAACCCTACGTTCCGTGGAACTACAAAAGGGTTTTCAGAACCATTCCCATTTAGATTTTTTCCTTTACCAAATACAGATAATACTCGCGCCAGAAAAGTGGGACAGTTCTTCAAAGACTATGATGGAGGATTCACAGGAAAAGCAAATACAACGCTTATTAGAGATATAGCCTTCCTCAGAGATGGACACGAATACAGACATCCTTCTTGGAGAAATGCTGCGAGATCTGATTATTTCTTCGCTGGATTATGGCTTGCAGGGATTAATTCCAGTGGAACACGAATATCAGTAGTCCGTTCGAAACCTGGAACAGAAAATGTTTGTTTCTATGAATCTGGAAATGCATCTTCAGGAACGTATAAGTTTCCAACTATTGTTAATGAAGGCTTTAGGTATACCTATTATCTAGATAGAGCACCATCAAATAAAAGCATTCATCTCATTTGGAATAGAGGAGATGCTGGAGATTTAGGATTTGTAGTTTTTAAGGGACTTGGAAAACTAGGTAATTTTAGAGTAAGAGGACATAATTTTAATTTACCACGTCTAAATTCTATATCAGCAGTAGAAAATGCTACAGATAATGCTTATTTCATTGAGGGTAATGGGGATGTATATCTTAAACTTAGAAATTTAGGAGGTGATGATAGATCTAATATTTTCTTCAATTGGGATAATAATGGAAGTTTTCAACCAGCAGCCCTACCTTGTACCACGAATGATCTAGATGGAGTAACTGCAATGGATAGTGATGGTGATGGAAGGCCAGATATTGTAGAAACAGATACTTGTGGGAACCCAAATAATGCCTCCGATTTAAATTTTGAGTTTAGCAATACGGATGAGAGTTTTCAACGATTTAATACAGCTGCGGCAAATACAAGTAGTGATCAATTTTGGTTAATTAGAGCAGATAACTCCAATGATCCTTATATCGTAAGGAATGGCTTAAAATTTAGTGGGAATCAAGTGCCACAATTAAAAATCAGAACAAAATCAGAAGCTGCGGGTACTTTCCAATTATTCTGGGCAACTACGGATCAACCTAATTTCGTTGCTGCTAGATCAGTAACCGTTGCTCCTCAAGCAACAAATGTATTCGAAGAACTTGTCTTTGATATGAGTAATCTTAATACATGGATGGGAAAAACAATTACCAAAATTCGTTTGGATTTTCCACCAGATGCTTCTGCGCCTAGACATACTTGGATAGATTATATACATGGACCCGATGCCTCCAATGCTCCATGTAATAATACTCCAGAGATAACTTTCACGAGTCCATCAAATGACCAGTTTATAGCAGGAGATGATATTGGTGTTGTAGTTGGGGTTACCAATGGAAATATTGCTAACATCAGACTTTATCTAAATGATATTTTGGTACGACAAGAAAATGCAGCTCCGTACGAATGGGGAAGTGCGAATCCAGGTGCTAATGATACTGCCTTATTAAATTTAGTAGCTGGAACCTATGAGTTAAAAGCAGTAGCGACAGCTACAAACGGTACAAGTACTACGGAAATTAAGACGATTACTGTAATTGATCTAACATGTGATATTATACCATATGTAAATATCAATAATACGGGTTGGGAATCTGTAGATATGGCTAGTGCTAATGTAGGTGATACGGTTTGGTTTGGTCCTCAATCTGAAGAATTTGGACCCACATCAAACGGTTGGTCCTGGATAGGTCCAAATAATTTTAGTCATAATGATAGAGGATTGTTATTGTCGAATGTTCAGTTAGATCAAGCAGGTACATATATCGTAACGAATATTGATGTGAATGGTTGTACGGCCTCAAAAAGTTTCACGCTTAATGTTGAGGAAGATGTAAGTGTGATTGCTATTCCTGGAAATTTCGAAGCTGAAGCTTACACTAATATATCTGGAAGTGTAAGAATAGAAAATACACCAGGTGGAGGAGAGAATCTTGGGTTCATTCTTAATGGGAACTATACTGAATATGAGATTGATGTAGCCGATTCTGGAATGTATGAAATTACTGCTTTTGCTTCTAGCGCTACAGAAGGAGGTAGTATCCAAATTTATACTAATAATACATTGAAAGGAACAATTCAAATTCCAAGTAATGCAAATTGGCATTCATATCAAGCCTACACCAGTTCTATAGCGATGTCTAGCGGGATTCAAACATTACGATTATCATATACTGGAGGAGGCAATTACTTATTTAATGTAGATAGAGTTGAAGTTACAAAACCAACTCAGATAGAAACTACTACCACATTATCAGTAATACATGATGCTTATCTAGATAATGGTATCCGTTTTAATAATAACATGGTGAGACTAGAAAATGGAAGACGTACCGGATATTTAATGTTTGATACATCTGGAATTAATGGAGAGATAGTAAGTGCCGAATTAGAATTTGAAGTATTTGGAGATGCTGGTAATGGAGGAGTTATTATTCAGGAAGGTACACATAGTAATTGGACAGAGGCAAATCTTTCCAATCAGAATAAACCAACTAAGAAATCACAGACAATAGGATCGAGAACAGGTACTTATACCATTGGCTCTACGATCACGGTGCCACTAGAACTTTCTAAGACTAATAGTAATAGAGTAAGTCTAATACTAGAAATGAATGGAGGAAATGATTTTGCTTTTGGATCTAAAGAAAATGGAACAACTGGAGCTCCAAAATTGGTAATTACGTATTTAGATAATAAAAACCCTGAAGGAACACAACAAGGCACACCTGTGTTATATCCGAATCCAGTGAGAAACATTCTAAGTATGTCTCAAGCAAATTTTACTAAAATCGTAAAAGTATATGATATGCTTGGAGCAGAAAAAATGAATGTTTCTTTGGGGGAAAACGAGAATGAACTTGATTTAGGTCGATTATCCAAAGGAATATATATGGTACGAATTATTGATCTAAATAATCGTAGAGCAGAACCCATGTTATATAAAGTTGTTAAGTCGGATTAGTAAAAGTGAATGTAGCCTTTGGACTATAATTCTATTAAAAAACCAAATCGCATATAAAGCGGTTTGGTTTTCTATACAAGGAATGTTATATCAATACGTTTAAATAGACCAATAAAATGTGAAAGTTTATAATGTAAGATCCATTAAATATCTCTTGGACTTAAACCAACCATTATTTACTAACTTATTAGAGGTAATATTATATGATAATTGTATCTCTATTATCTTTTGTCGAATAATATCTACTAAAACAAGAAAAAATAGTTTCAAGCATAGAAGAAATTCCAGACGTTTCTTCTTTAAACATGAATTTACATTGTATCACTTTATAGAATTTATTTAATACAGATCTTATTTGCAAGTCTTTCAATTGTATTAAGATCCTGATTAATTTTCTTTATCGTGAAGAAAACAGCTCAATTGTATTTGTTTTAATGTTCCTTCTCCTCTAGGATCTTTAACACTTTATTTTAAACATTAGATGTTTTCATTTTTTCAGGCTTCAATTAGTTGTCTGCAATATGATTGCATAGGATTTAATTGTCTATGACTTATTAATGTAAACAAAATATAAAATGCAAATATGGTCTCATATGCATATATGAAGATTATCAAATAAAACAATATAATTCTTTTAACCACTAAAATTAAACTAACTAATGAAAAAGCGTAAATACATACCAAAAAAACAACGTTTTTGTACGTTTGTTATAATGATGTTTTTGTTCGTGGGAATTGGCAATCTTTTTGCTCATACTCCTAGAAAGAATACCATTAAAAAGGTGACATCTTCTTATGATTGTCTACCTCCTTTAAATTTAGCTACCATACAACCAATACAATCTGGAGCATGGAATCAAGATAGTACCTGGCAAAATGGTATACGACCAACTTCAGGTGATGATGTGGTAGTACCTGAAGGAATGACACTAACACTAATTGGAAATTGTAATGCCAGAAGTATTAGAGTAAACGGAACTTTAAGAGCTTATAACCATCAAACTCAGGGAACCTGGTTTAACTTAACGACTAAGTATATCATGGTAATGGGGCAAAATGCATTAATGGAAATTGGCACAAAGGATCAACCCTATATCAGTACAGAAGGTGGTGTTATTACCTTAACTGGAACCAATAGAAATGAATTAATTCCAGGAACTTCTGTTAACTCTAAGGCTATTATGGTAATGGGTGGTGCTACTATGAATTTACATGGTAATCCAAAAAAGTCTTGGGTAAAAATAGGTACCCAAACACCTGTTGGTTCTACGTCAATTACGCTGGCAGAAGTGGTTGATTGGGAAGTAGGTGATACAGTAGTTATCACGTCTAACAGATTAAATCCTGAGGAAGCAGAAGAAAGAACTATAACTGGGGTCTCTGCTAATGGAAGAACAATTTCATTTGCACAAGGGTTACAATACCCTAGAATGGGAGAGTTACAAATGTATTCTAATGGATCCAGAAGTTGGACAATGGATACAAGAGTTGAAGTAGGGTTGTTAAGTAGAAATATTACCATACAAGGTGGTAATGATACTACAGACGCCAATCGATATGGTGCGCATGTTATGATTATGAATGGATCTGTTGGAAACGCTGATAATGTTGAATTCTTCAGAATGGGACAAGGAGGAACCTTAGCTAGATATCCTTGGCACTGGCACTTATTAGGGGAGTCTGGTACAGGACAGTATATCAGCAACTGTAGTATTCGAAAAAGTTACAACAGAGCAATTACAGTTCATGGTACTTGGGGTACTTTAGTGAATAATAATGTTGCGTATGACCATAGAGGGCATGGAATCTTTTTGGAAGATGGCTCAGAGATTAATAATGTGTTTTCAAATAATCTGGTCTTGCTATCGAGAAAACCGCTTGCTCAGGATAAATTATTAGATTCTGATTTTGATTTTTCTCAGAACCAAAATGCTTCTCCTTCTGCTTTTTGGATTACCAATCCCGACAACACCTTTATTAATAATATCGTTGCAGGTACAGAGGGTACGGCCTATTGGTTCGCTTTTCCTGATAAACCCACAGGCTTATCTGAAAGTTTACCTTCTCTTGCAAATCTAAGACCACGTCAAACCGAATTTGGTGAATTTTCTGGAAATACTGTCCATAGTACGTTTTCAGGATTTGATATTAATGATGCACTTACAAATAATCATAGCCTAAGAACTAATGTTGGGTTCAGCATCAATAATCCATTTATTGTAAGAGATTTTACGGCCTTTAGTAATAACTTAAATATATATGCTGGTATTGGTAGTGTTTTAGAAGATATCATTTTTGAAAATGCGACCTTATCTGATGCACGATTTCATACGATGGTAGCTACCAGATTAACGGTTCAAAATTCATTACTTATATCTGATACAGGTAATGGCATCTTCTCCTCAAACCAGCAAAAATCCCTAAACCTTTTGTATGATGGTGCGATCAGAATGTATGATTCCCATTTGGTAAATTGGAATAGATCTGACAGCTCTATATTTGATAATAACGGAGCAGGATCTAAATTCTCTAATCACTTATTGCGCGGTATCACCTATAATCACCAAGGAACTGCAAACGTGAACATTGCTCATCAACATAGGCCTCCTACAACAAATTCTGCTAATTGTATGCAAACTTGGAGTAATGTTATTAGAGATTTGGACGGCTCTGTAACACGTACAGGTGTACCAAGTACATTACTTAGTCAAAACGGTTTTATGTTACTTGATGGTTCCTACCAGCCTTATAACTGGAATGGACTTCATAGTACTCCAGAATCTTTTGTGACGATGAGGGTAGGTAACGATGTAAACAGCACCATTACTAGAAAGAAGGAGGGATGTGGTATCTCTAAATCTATTCAAATGAACCCTTGTGCAGTAGGTCCTAATTCGAATTTTCACTTGACAGTTGATGATGCTCAAAACAAATACGAGCAATCTATATACTACAATAGTCTTGTTGGCAATAATATGGAAATAAAAATGTATAATGATCAGTTAGCCGGTAGAGAAGTAACCGTTCGTTTTAAAGGTTTTGGAAACCTGAATGGAATAAGAATGGATGGAATAACTCAGAGTGGTAACCTTGCTGCTGTGAGAAATTCTAACACTACAGCTTATACAAGAAATAACGGTGATTTATATATAAAGTTTGTACTAAGTAACGAACTGAGATATACTCAGTACATGGTTAGATGGAATTCAGGTAATTTACCTAATTTTAATATCTATAATTCGGAACCTGATTTGATGAATGCCTACGTTACCACATCTAATCAATCAGGTTGTAATGCAAGAGCTACTTTTCATATTGCTAACAATCCCAATCGTACGAACCTAGAAATAAGTTTAGACGGAGGAAAAACTTATTCCCAAACGATTAATGATAATGTAGGTAATAGAAGTTTTAATAACGTTCCAGTCGGTACTTTGATTTATGCAAGATGGGCTGGACAATCCTGTGGTATACCTGTTGGTATGGTAAGGAATAATAATAAAAATGCTGATTGTGACAGCAATATTCCGGTAGAAAACAATCCACCATCTGTAAGTTTTCAAAGTCCAAGTAGTGATCAGTTTGATGAAGGAGCGGATTTAGGCGTAGTAGTTAATGCATCAGATAATGATGGTGCTATAACTAATGTTATATTATATATCAATGACGTTTTAGTACGACAAGAAAATGGAGCTCCTTATGAGTGGGGAACTGCAAATGCAGGTAATGAAGATCCTTTATTACTCAACTTGTCTGCTGGTAATTATACCTTAAGAGCAGTAGCAACTGATAATAGTGGTGCAAGCACTACCATTACGAAAACTATTTACGTTTCAGGAGAAAATCAATCCCCAGTAGTAACTTTTACAAGTCCTGTGAATACATCATTTGACGTGGGAGAAAATCTTGGTGTAGTGATTGATGCGTCTGATAGTGATGGTTCTATTGCTAATGTTAGATTATATATCAATGATGAATTTGTGCGTCAGGAAAATGTAGTTCCTTACGAATGGGGTATAGCAAATGCAGGTAACGAAGATCCTTTATTACTGAACTTGGCGGTTGGAAGCTATACGTTAAGAGCGGTAGCTACAGATAACAGTGGAACTACAGCAACTGCTATAAAGAGCATTACCATAGTGGATTCAAATACCGATCCCGATCCTGATACAGGTTGTGTGGTATCAAGTCTTAAATTCGATTTTAACGGAACTGATGAAGGTTTTATAAGACAAAATATTGCCGCGCACAATACCTCAAATGATATGTATTGGTTATTACGATCGGATTATTCTAACGATCCATACATTATCAAAAATGGGTTAAGTTTTCAAGGAAATCAAGTACCCAAATTCCGTGTTAGAGCTAAATCAGAAGCAAGTGGTATGTTTCAATTATTTTGGACTACAATAGATCAACCTAATTTTGCACAAGCACGTTCAGTGATAGTAGCACCACAAACTACCAATGTGTATGAGGAACTGATCTTTGACATGAGTGGTTTCAACACATGGATGGGAAAAACAATAACAGCGATACGTTTGGATTTTCCTCCTGATGTAGCTGCTCCTAGACATACATTTATTGATTATATCCATGGAGCATCATACGAACCATGTGATGACAGTGATAATCCTACTGAGGGAAATACAATCGTTCATATACGTAAGCGCAATGCTATCAATTTCGCCCTGGACGGTGGGAATGGTGGTGCTCCTAATAATAACGTGTTTTTATATGCTGCCAATCCAAATAATGTAAACCAGCAATGGATAGAAATTGATCGTGGGAATGGCTATTATTCATACCAAAAAGTAAATACTGACTTATGTATGGATGGAGGAAATAACGGAGCATTACGTCAAAACATAATTCTATGGAACTGTCAAAATAACAATCAGAATCAGCATTGGAGAAAGGTGAAGATCTCTGGGGATATGTATCGTTTGGAAAAACGAAACTCTAGTGGATTCTCAATAGATGGAGATTTTGGAGGAGCTAATGGAAGGGCTACCTATCTATGGGCTAACAGTAATAGTAATCAAAATCAACATTGGATTTTTGAGGTGTTAGATGAGGATAAAACCCCAATAGAAGATGAGGAGTTGAGACTTTACCCTAATCCAGTTCAGAACACCTTATTTATCTCTGGAAATACAGCTGGGAAAGTAGTTACAGTATATGACGTATTAGGAGCTGTTAAAATTAAAAAGGAGTTAACAGAAGGAGAAAATATTATTTCTATGGAACCTTTTTCTGCTGGGCTATATTTAGTTAAAATAATAGATTTTGATAATAGTTCAAATACTAAAACTTTTAAAGTTGCTAAAAAATAGGTTGTTTCTCTTAAATAAATAATAGATGATTAGAATTATTGATCTAAAGAATTCCAATGCTACAATAAAGTGGTAAAACAGATGAATAGAATGATAACGGACCTCTTTGTAATTTGCAAAGAGGTCCATTACTTTATAAAAAGTGTACAATTAGGTTTAAAGATCGAATGCTTGTGGTAACCATAGACTTAATTCTGGTATATAGGTGATCATTACCAGAACAAGTATCATAATAAGAAATAGGGGCATTAAAGGCCTAATTACTTTCTGAATACTTAATTCTGCAACACTACATCCTACAAAAAGAACAGAGCCAACGGGAGGCGTACATAGCCCAATACATAGATTTAGTATCATGACAATGCCAAAATGAATAGGATTCATTCCTAAATCGGTTACAATAGGTAAAAATATTGGTGTAAAAATTAGTACTGCTGGAGTCATATCCATAAATACTCCAACAAACAATAAAATAAGATTGATAAGGATTAATATAACAATCGGATTATCACTAAAAGAAAGCAATGTATTACTAATTTCCTGTGGAATATTTTCATAAGACATTACCCAAGACATAGCAATGGAAGTAGCAATTAATAATAATACAATTGATGAGGTTTTAATCGTTTCTAGTAATATCAATGGAATACTTTTAAATGTAATTTCCTTGTAAACCAATGCTAAAATAAACGTATAGATCACTGCAATTGCAGATGCTTCGGTAGCTGTAAAAATCCCAGCAACAATACCTCCAATAACTACTACTAATAATAAAAGGCTGGGTAATGCATCTAAAAATCTCTTGAAAAAAGTAGAAATACTGACTAATTTTTCAGTGGGATATTTTTTGATAATCGAATAAATTCCTGCCACTAACATTAGGGCAAAGCCAATTAGTAATCCAGGGATATATCCAGCTACAAATAAAGCAGCTATAGAAACTCCACCGCTGGCAAGTGAATATATGATTAATACATTACTTGGTGGAATTAATAAACCTGTCGTAGAACTTGTGATATTCACTGCAGCACTAAAAGATTTGTCATATCCTTCTTTTTCCATCATTGGATTCATAAACCCTCCAATAGCAGAAGCTGCTGCTACCGCAGAACCAGAAATGGCACCAAAAAGCATACATGCAAATATATTTACAAAGGCTAATCCACCAGGTAAAGGTCCTACAATCGCTTTTGCAAAATTAATAAGCCTTACCGCAATACCTCCTCTGTTCATAATTTGTCCAGCTAATATAAAGAACGGGATGGCAGAGAGAGTAAAACTATCTAACGATGTTGCCATGCGCTGTGCTAATGTAGTAACCGATGGCATAAAAGGCATTGCAACAATTAAGGTAAATAATCCAGAAAGCCCAATGGCATATGCTACAGGCACGCGAATAGATAGTAGCACCAGAAAACTTAGTGTTAGGATTAAAACTTCAGTATAATTCATAAATTATTTTTTAAGAGCTCTTTTTTGTAGCAAAATTTCCAAAGAATAATAACAAACTAATAAACCACTAAGTGGAATAACCAGATAAATAATCCCTAAAGGAATCTCTAGCGTAGCTGATTTTTGTTCAAATACAAAAGTTAACCAACACAGTCTTGCACCACCAATTACCATTACCAGAAAACCGAAGACAAATACTGCTATTTGTATAATCCCGTCGTAGAATAGTTGTTTTTTAGCAATGATGCGAGATGGAATTAAATCTATAGCTAAGTGCAGCCGTTTCCCTGTAGCATATGCAGCTCCTAACAATCCTAACCAGATCAGTGAAAAACTAGAAATTTCATCAGTGGTCGTACTTGGTGATTGTAATAAAAACCTTGAAAAAACCTGCCAGATGACACTAAATAGCATTACCAAGAATAATAAAACCAATGCTTTTTCTAAAACCGTATCTATTATCTTTTTCATTGATTTGTGTTTTTGATATTGTGTATAAGAGATACTATTTCAGGGTGATCACTAAACATAGCTTGAATACTTTTAGTGTTTTCTTGAAACGGGACTTTATCAGGTGTAATAATTTCTACACCAGATTTAGTAATAACATCTAAAGATTCTTTCTCTGAAGCGGCCCATAATTTTCGTTGTTCTATAGTGGATTCTCTGGCAGCTTCTTTTAGCCATTTTTGTTCCTGTTCAGATAATCGTTCCCAAGTATCTAAACCAATCAATAGCACATCCGGAACCGAAGTATGCTGATCCAAGCTAAAGTATTTACATATTTCATAATGCTTAGAGGTATAAAAGCTAGGAAGATTATTTTCTGCACCATCGACAACACCTTGTTGTAATGCGGTATATAATTCTCCCCAAGAAATTGGAGTTGGAGATCCGCCTAACGAATTCACCATAGCGATTGCCATATTACTTTTCTGGACTCTTATTTTAAGCCCTTCAAGATCTGAAGGCGTGTTAATGGGTTTTTCTTTAGTATAAAAACTTCTGCTACCAGCATCATAAAATGTGAGTCCTCTTAGCCTAAATTTATCACCTTTGGTGAGCATCTCATCACCAATAGCACCATCAAAAACATCAAAAGCATGTTGTCTGTCTCTAAATAAATAAGGAATACTAAATACTTTATATTCTGTTATAAAATTTTCTAAAACAGCGGCAGAAACCTTGGTGATGTCTAAACTACCTATTTGTAATAGTTCTAGACATTCTCTTTCAGCACCAAGTTGACCACTTGGATATAACTTAACTTGTAGGGCTCCATTGGACTTTTTTTCAAGTTTCTCTCCCAAAATAACCATGGCTCTATGTACTGGATGTTTTGTGTCCAAAGTATGAGCTAGCCTGAGGACTTTGGTCTCTTTTTCCGTAGAACATGATATTAACAAAACCAAACCAGTAAAAAATAAAATTAATTTCTTCATTTCCATAGACTTTGATTTTTTATTGATTGTATATGCTGTATCACTTGTTTGATATCACCAGTAAGTTTTGTGAAGTTTTGTTTTTTGATATCATTTTTATCAAAAAGTTGAGATCCAATACCTACGCAGCTCACTCCAGAACCAAACCATAGTTTCAAATTTTCTAATGTAGGCTGCACGCCTCCTGTAGGCATTATTTTTACCTCTGGCAAAACAGATTTTACTGCTTTAATAAAATCAGGTCCTAAAACATTACCAGGAAAAGCTTTGATAAGTTTGGCACCAGATTGATATGCAGTATATACTTCAGTAATGGTCGCACATCCAGGAATAGATAATAAGCCTTCGTCATTGCAAAAATTAATAACCTCAGGAATCAAAGCCGGAGAGACTATAAAATCTGTTTTGGCATCTATAAATTGCCGCGCTTGAGCTTTACTAAATATGGTTCCAATACCTAAAAGTAAATCTTCATATTTAGTTGCGTATTGCTTTAATTCGGTAAATACATTAAGAGCTTCGGCATCTCTATTCGTAAATTCGAATACCCTAATACCAGCATCATACGAAGCGTCCAATACTTTTTTTGAGATTTCGATATCAGAATGATTAAAAACAGGAATGACGCCCACTTTTTCCATTATAGAAACCATATGTTCTTTAGTATACTTCATTTATCGTAATAATTGCCCAATGTTGTTACCATTTACTAATTGTTCAACTTCCTCTATGGAAACCAAATTAGCATCACCAGTAATCCCATGTTTTAATACCGATGATGCTAATGCAAACTCTAAAGCTTCTGTATTTTCTTTGTGTATTAACCCATAAATTAGTCCAGCCATAAATGCATCTCCACCACCAATTCTATCTACAATGCTTTGCATATCGTAGGTTTGAGAAGTGTATAGTGTATTGTTGTTCCAAAGCACAGCTGATAATTTATTATGAGTAGCAGAAATGATTTCTCTGCGTGTATTGGATATCGTGTGAATGTTGGGATATTGTTTCTGTATTTTTTTACAAGCATCCTCAAAGTCATCTGCTATAATATTTAGACAGTTTTTGAAATCAGTTATACCTCCAACAATCACATTACTTTTACTTATTAGAGCTGGCATAATGTCTAAAGGTGATTTTCCATATTGCCAAAGATTTCTACGATAATTAATATCACTACTAATAGTAATTCCTAGTTTTTGCGCTGTGGTAATAGCATTTAAACATATTTGTGCAGCAGAAGCAGAAATTGCAGCAGTAATTCCCGTCCAATGAAACCAATCTGCATCTTTAAGAATTTCGTTCCAGTTAAACAGTGAAGGATCTAATTGAGAAAATGAAGAATGAAATCGATCATAGATAATTTTTGAAGATCGCTGCATGACGCCATGTTCAAGGAAGTATAAACCCATACGACCTTCAGTGAATTGTATATAATCTGTATGAATTCCAGATTTTTTTAAATGTGCATAAGCTGCTTTTCCAATAGCATTATTAGGAAATCCAGTAATATGGTAAGTAGATATATCCCATCTGGCTAAAGATACGGCAACATTAGCTTCTGTACCACCAAAATGAATATTGTACGAGTTCGATTGTTCGAATCGTTCATGAGATGCAGTAGTAAGACGCATCAGTACTTCTCCAAATGTTACTACACGTTTGCTCATACTAATTTATTACTATAGGATTCGATAGTTTATGACTCGTTTCGAGAATCATTTTTTCAAACCCCTCGTGGTTTTTAAATTGCGTATCTGATGCTTCCCATCCTGATAAGAAATAGAAAGTAGTTGGTTTTTGATCAGAAGCTTTCATGACTATATAATAGGTGTTTACAATATCTGTTTCTCCATCATCGACCTTTTCCTGAGTAATAAAATCAGCTTTAGAAACTAATATGGCCATACCTAGTAAATCCTTATTTTCCGATTGCTTACCAAAGGTTTCTAAAACATTGTATTTGTTGTATACTTTGGTGTTCATTTCATTAGGTTTTAGATTTACAATTCCACTTACTAGTTTCATTTGATCTGTTAGACCTTTTAAAAAGACATTACTCACATAACCCCATTGTCCTTTCCAAATAGTAATTCGGTGAATCACATCTATATGTTGATCTCCGATCTTTGAGTTTTGATATTTCATTTCAAAAATTGACCGGATAGGACCTTCAGTAATCACTTCGAATTTAGTATGATCTACTCCAGTAATTCGATATAAAGAATCCTTGTATTTGATTGCTAGTGCTCCTGCACCCAATGATTGCCCAACTTTAAGTATATCCATACCCCAATCAGCTAATTCATGGTAGTTACCATCTCCAAGTCCAACATTGTCTAGAACAGGTGCCGAAGTTGTTTTACCAAAAATGTCGATGCCGTTTCTAGGATCAAAGTAGAACCTAAAACCTACTTTATCATTCTCCCAAGCTGGTCCTTCCATTTGATAAAAAATACTATCATTACTTCTAGGATCTCCCTTTCTTTTTTGAGCTAGAACTTCTTTTACATTTGATTTGTTGGTTCCTATGCCGAAACGAATATTTGTTTTTGGTTTAAAGGAAGGAATGCTTTCTGAAGCGATAGTTGTCAATTCTAATTTTATAGTTTGGTTCGGTTTAAAATCTAAAACTAAACTCATCTCATCCCAAATACCATCGTTTTCTAAATCATCGAGTTGAAATGGGACCACTTTTCCTGTAGAATCCTTCATTACTGGAACATTGTTCGTTGGAATACTATCTAAAACTGTAACTATTCTATCTTTAGAAATAACAATGCTTTCATCTATTCGATCAATATCAGCGGTGTTTGTAAAATTAAGATACTTTGCGGGTAATTCAGGTGTGGAATTATCTTTGCAACTTATAACGATAAAGAGCAAAGAAATAATAAAGAGATGTTTCATCTGTCTATTTTTATGGTTTTAATTTTTAGATGGAATGTACCTTGAAGTATAACCGTTATTGATAACCTAATAATAGGTTTCATTCCATTATTGCTCGTTTGAAGGCTTACCAATTGTGGCAAGAATTCCTCCATCTACATAGAGTATATGTCCGTTGATAAAATCACTTGCTTTTGAAGCTAGAAAAATTGCTGAACCAGCAAGATCATTTGGGTCTCCCCATTTTGCAGCTGGAGTTCTGTTTACAATAAAATCGTTAAATGGATGCCCATCTATTCGGATTGGCGCAGTTTGTTCTGTTGCGAAATATCCAGGACCAATTCCATTAACTTGTATATTGTGTTTTGCCCACTCCGTTGCCATATTTTGAGTTAACATCTTTAGGCCGCCTTTAGCAGCTGCATATGCACCAACAGTATTACGACCTAATTCGCTCATCATCGAACAGATATTAATAATCTTTCCAGATTTTCGTTGTATCATTCCTCTGACTACATGTTTGGAGACAATAAAAGGGCTCACTAGATCTACATTCACTACTTCTTTAAAGTCATCAACTTCCATATTCTCCAAAGGGATTCGTTTGATAATTCCAGCATTATTGATAAGAATATGAATGGGTCCTATTTCGCTTTCAATTTTCGTAATCGAATCTTGTACTTCTTTCTCATTGGTAACATCGAACTTATAGCCTTTAGTTTTGATGCCTAGATTGGTATACATTGCAACAGCTTTGTCAATTTTTTCTTGTGATGAGTTTCCATTTACAATGATAGTTGCACCAGCAAGTCCAAGACCTTTTGCCATGGCCATCCCCAAACCGTGGGTAGCTCCGGTTATTAAGGCATTTTTACCTTTGATGTCGAATAGTGATAATGACATAGGTTATTTATTTAAGATCCGTTATTTTACAAGTATCCATATCTCCATAATCCAAATTTTCTCCCGCCATTCCCCAAATAAATGTGTAGTTGGAAGTACCAGAACCGGAATGGATAGACCAAGGAGGAGAAATAACAGCTTGTTCATTTTGCATCCAGATATGTCGAGTTTCATTGGTTTGACCCATAAAGTGACAAATAGATTGACCTTCAGGAACTTCAAAATAAAAATACACTTCCATTCTTCGATCATGAGAATGAGCGGGCATTGTATTCCAAACGCTACCTTTTTTTAACTCAGTCATCCCCATTTGTAATTGACAGGTCTCTACAATTCCTCCAACAATAAGTTGTAGTACAGTTCTATGATTGGATGTTTCCAGAGAACCTAATTCAATTTTATTGGCTTTTTCTTTAGTCACCTTTACAGTAGGGTAGGTGTGATGAGCAGGAGCAGAGTTGATATAAAATTTAGCAGGATTAGAAGCACTCTGACTTTTAAATAGTATCTCTTTATTTCCTTTTCCTACGTATAAGGCTTCTTTATATTCTAAATCATAAGAAGTGCCATCCACTACAACTGTTCCTTTTCCTCCAACATTGATAACACCTAATTCTCTTCTCTCTAAAAAATAAGACGCTTTTAAAGGATCGATAGGCTCAAGTTTTAATGTGTCTTTCGGTACAGCAGAACCAGCAATATATCTATCATAGTGAGAATAGGTGAGATTGATTTTTCCAATTTGCATGATGTTTTCTATCAAAAATTCATCTCTTAACTCGGTAGTATCCATTGCTTTTACAGCCTTAGGGTGAGATGCATATCTTGATTCGTAAGCAGTAGCCATAATTCTATTATTTTATTGATGTCATAAAGATTTTCTAATTCCTAATTCTAAACCTCTCAGTTCTGCAAGGCCTCTTAGTCTGCCTATTCCCGAATATCCAGGGTTTGTTTTCTTATGTTGATCGTCTAACATTTTGTGACCATGATCTGGTCTCATCGGAATGTTTATATCTGATCGGCCATTTTTTGATCTCTTATTTTGCTCTTTAATGAGCGCTTTCATTACCTCAAACATATCTACATCACCCTCCAAATGATTTGCCTCGTAGAAATTACCTTCTTCATCTCTTTTGGTACTTCTTAAATGAATGAAATGAATTCGATCTCCTAAATGTTCAATCATACTTGGTAGATCGTTGTCTTTGCGCACTCCAAAGGAACCTGTACAAAATGTTAATCCATTGTTTGGAGAATCTACAGCCTTATATAAATCCAGAATGTCTTGCTCAGTACTCACTACTCTTGGCAAACCTAAAATGGGATACGGAGGATCGTCCGGATGAATACACATTAGTACTTCAGACTCTTCTGCAACGGGTATAATTTCTTTGAGGAAGTTGAATAAATGTGTCTTTAATTCTTTTGGTCCAATACCGTTGTAGGTGCTTAAAATATGATTAAAATCTTCTAGTGAGTATCCTTCTTCCGCTCCAGGTAATCCAGCAATGATATTTTTTATTAAAAGCTTTTTCTGATCTTCCGACATTTGCTTTTCAAAAGCTTTTGCATTTTCTATCTGCTTATCAGTGTAATCATTTTCAGCTGCTGGTCGATTTAATAATAATAAATCAAACACAGCAAATTCTGTTGCGTCAAACCGAAGAGCTGTGGATCCATCTGCAACGGGATACGCCAAGTTTGTTCTCGTCCAATCCAAAACTGGCATAAAATTATAGCAGATGATATGGATACCACAGGAACTTAAATTTCTGATGGTTGTTTTATAATTTTCTATATATTGTTGGTAGTTTCCTGAGTTAGTTTTAATGTTTTCATGGATAGGTACACTTTCTACCACTGACCAATGTAATCCAGATGCCTCGATGGTGTTTTTTCTTAATAGTATTTCTTCTTTGGTCCATACTTCTCCATTAGGAATATGATGTAATGCAGAAACAATTCCTGTTGCTCCTGCTTGTTTTATATCTGATAAAGTAACTGGATCATTAGGTCCATACCATCTCCAGGTCTGTTCTAAACTCATAATTTACATTTTATACTCCGCTAAATGCGCTAAAACCTCCATCAATTGGAATTACTACACCAGTAACAAATTTGGAACCTGAACCACATAACCATTCGGTTGTGCCTATTAGATCTTCAGGTTCGCCATATCTTCCCATCGGGGTCTGTTCTATGATTGTTTTTCCTCTTTTTGTTGGATTTCCTTCTGCATCAGTCAACAAGGCTCGGTTTTGATCCGTAAGGAAAAAACCTGGAGCTAAGGCATTTACTCTAATGCCTACTTTAGCAAAATGTACTGCCAACCATTGAGTGAAATTGGAAATGGCAGCTTTGGCTCCACTATACGCTGGTATTTTGGTTAGAGGTGTAAAGGCATTCATAGAAGATATATTAAGAATACAACAGTCCTTCTTACCAACCATGTCTTTTGCAAAAATCTGTGTTGGTAGTAGTGTGCCGATAAAGTTGAGATTAAAAACAAACTGAATTCCTTCTGAATCCAGGTCAAAGAAAGTTTTAAAATCACTTTCGTTATTCTCAAGATCTTCTAAAGTTAAATGTGTATTAGAAGTAGTTCCTTTTGGATGATTTCCACCTGCACCATTAATTAGTATATCACAACTTCCTAGGTTCCGTTGTATTTCCTTTTGAGCTTTTAATAATGACTCTTTGCTAAGAACATCAGCCGAAATCCCTATAGCAGTTCCTCCTTGTTGTTTGATTTCTTTTACTACTTTTTCGGCAGCTTCTTTTCTTAAATCTAAAATGGCAAGTTTTGCGCCTTTTTTAGCTAAAGCTATGGCTAATGTTCGGCCTAAAACCCCACCGCCTCCAGTTAATACGATTACTTTATTATTCATTGTGTAAAGAGAAAAAAGTCAACTCCTTCAAAGTTGAACTTTTTATGACAATTACTCTTTGAATTTGAAAAAAGGATCATTCATAAAGTAGGATAAAAAAGTACAATAATTTGATTTTCAATTATTTAATTGTTTCTGGAAGCAAATATCGTTGATGTTAAAAAGCTATTCCTTCTGCCTTTAACCGTTTTATTTATTGATAAAAATGACAAATTTTAAGAGTCTTTTTGCGATTAATTGAACAATTAACCCCCTTAAAGCGAACTCTTGCAATATTTAGATTTGATAGTTTTGAGATTAAATAGGTTTTAAATCTTTTTAGTCATGATTGTTAAATTACCCCTACACGGATTTCTTTTAAGTTTGATATTGTGTTGCTTTAATAATTTATTGAACGCTCAAGACGTAATAACATTATTAGAAGCGGATGGTCCTGGTGACACTTATGAATTGATCGAAAATACTTTTGGAGGTACACCGTATGAAGTACCTGATTGCGATCATACTCCAAGAATAGATCATGTCTCCGAAGTATTTGATGACGATTTAGATAAAAATGTATTTAAGTTCGATATCCATATGGATACAGATACAGATAGATGTCGGATAAATATCGACCGACAAAGAAATGAGATTAAAACATATGATCCTTCTCCAGATATATTAAAAGCAGTAAAAGGAGAGTTTGTTGTCTATAATTGGAAATTCAAATTAGATGACGATTTTCTTCCAACAAATAGATTTACTCATATTTTTCAAATAAAGGCAAAAGGTGGAAACGATGACTCTAATCCAGTTCTAACCATTTCTCCTTTTAAATCTAGTTCTTCTTCTGCAGTCCGTAAGTTGAGAGTTCGTTATAGTCAAGGAGATAATCCTCCTTCTGGACCAGAATATGTTACGGTTAGAGAGATAGATTTAGAACCTTTTTTAGGAAACTGGGTTGATGTAAGTTGTGAAGTATATGTAAATGAAGATAGTACTACAATTTCTTCCGAAGAAGAACCGGGGTCTATAAAGTTGATTATCAAAGATATTGTATCTGGAATGGAACTATTAAATTATGAAGATAGTGATATCGATATGCTTAGAGAAGGGAGTTCTGTCTTTTTAAGGCCTAAATGGGGTATATATAGAAGCTTAGAATCCTCGATGCCTCTAAGAGATGAAACCGTTTATTTCGCAGATTTTTCCATAACAGAAAAAGATCAGTCGTTGTTAAGTAATGAAGAGTTTGATCGAAATGACTTCAGTTTTTATCCAAATCCAGTTTCAGAAAAAATATTTCTTCAAAATATTAGACCAAATGTAGATGTCGAAATATATAATCTCCAAGGTAAATTGGTTATTTCTGAACAAAAAGATCGAATTGATGTTAGCCATTTGAAGACTGGAGTATATTTTCTCAAAACATCTGATTCCAAAAATTCTTCCGTTTATAGAATTATAAAGCAGTAGTGCAATGCGTATTATATCTTTAAGTAATCAATATATTATCATATGCTTATTATTTACTTCTATGATAAGTAATACTTGGAGTCAGGATACCTATAGTATTCAAGATTTGGCAAATAATAAAGGTCCCTTTATCCCCGATTATAGTTACGCTGGATATCATTTTGGAGAAAAGGAAATTGAAATCCCAAAGAATATTACTGTATTAGATGCTATTGATTTTGGAGTCATCTCAAATGATAAAAAAGATGATTCTAGAGCATTAAAGAAAGTGTTTAAAAAAGCACATAGTGTGGAAGGTCCTGTACTTATTCAGTTACCAAAAGGAAGAATTATTATAAGTGAAATATTTTATTTTGAAAGAAGTAATATCATACTTAACGGTTATGGAACTGGAGATCTGGGAACAGAAATTTATTGTCCAAGACCGTTAATGTATTTAGAAGATCCGGAAGATTTAAAAGAACTAAGAGAATATTTAGTTTCACTTGGTAAAATTCAAAAAGAAAAGGAAAATAATATTTCTATACCCTTTTCGCAGTATGCGTGGTCGGGTGGTATGTTTTGGACTAGAGTTCCTGGTGTAAGAGTGAAATCATATTTGCAAAAGTATAATCTTCAACCTTCTATTCTTGGAACTATTAGGAGTGCTAAAAGAGCAGATTTGATTTTTAAAACAAACAAAAATCATGAATTAAAAGTTGGAGATATTGTCGAAATACAGTGGTTTAATAAGCAAGGAGAAAATGGTAAGTTGTTAAACGAACTATACGGAAATGAAGATTTAAAAATAGGTTCTCATCATTGGAACTATCCTGAGCTTCCATTAGTAAGACAACAAGTGAAAATAGAAGAAATTAAAAAGAATATTATTACTATTAAGTCTCCATTATTGTTGAACATTTTACCGGAATATGAAGTGAGAATTATAGAATGGAAGCATTTAGAAGAAGTTGGTATTCAGAACTTTAAAATCACATTTCCATTTTCTAATTATATCGCGCATCATGTAGAGCAAGGTTATAATGGTATTTATTTAACTCGGGTATTTAATAGTTGGGTGAAAAATGTTGTTATTGATAATGCTGATAGTGGAGTTTTAACAGAGGCAGTTGCCAATATTACTATCCAGGATATCGTAACAAAAGGAAAAAAGAAAGCACATTATACAGTTCAAATGGGGGGTGTTCATAATGTTTTGGTAAAGAACTTATCTGTATATAATGACAGTGTACACCCATTAAGTTTTAATACTTTTTCTACAAAAAGTGTATACAGCAATTGTAAGATTTTTAAGAATCCGATTTTGGATCAACATTCTGGAGTGAACCATCAGAATCTCTTTGATAATATAAAAGTAGATATCCATGCTATTGGTGATGATACGTATCCGCTTTTTGCTGGAGGAGGAGCTGGATATTGGAAGCCATCACATGGATCTTATAGTACATTTTGGAATATAGAAGTAAATTTTTTGAATAATACTAAACAAAAAAAATCGATTGAACTTAATGGGATGAATGATGGGCCTAATGCGAGATTGATTGGGGTTTGGGGGAATGTAAAAATGACAATAAACTATAAACCAGTTGCTTATGTGGGTTTTGGAAATAAGAAAATGGAGTTGATTCCTTCGCTATATGAGTATCAACTGGATAAAAGAATGAATATGTAGTATGATTTTCGAGTTATGGAGAGTTTGTTTTGTTGTTAACTTATTAACATTTTTTTAATATTTTAGGATTGTAGACGTTATTAGTTGAAAAAAATTAGGGGAATAGATGAAATACATATACTGCGCTTTATTATCATTTTTTACTATAACTGGGGCTATTGCGCAAGATGATTTTTACAACAAGTTTTTACACCTTTTTACTTCGGATGGTTTATCGCAGAGTTCGGTAATCGCAATTCATCAGGATCGTTTAGAGCAAATGTGGATTGGCACACGTGATGGTCTTAATAAATATGATGGTAATACATTTACGGTTTACAGAAATATTCCTGGAGATTCTACATCTATAAGCAATAATGATATACTATCCATTCAGGAAGATCAGGAAGGCTATATCTGGATAGGAACCTATAACGGACTTAATAGATATGATCCAAAACTAAATGTCTTTAAATCTTACTTTCATTCTAGTAAACAAGGAAGTTTATCAGACAATACCATTTGGACAATAAATCAGTTGGATAATGGTGAGTTGTGGTTTGGTTCGTCCAACGGTTTAATGCTATATAACCGCGAATCTGATTCTTTTACCACAATAAAGAACGATGCTGCCGATGCTTCAAGTCTATCTAATAATTATATTTTGAGTATTTATCAGGATAGTAAAAAGAATATTTGGATAGGAACAGCAAATGGACTTAATAAGCTTGATAAAAGAGATAAAGGTACATTTGTTTTCAAAAGGTTTTATAGCAGTAATAAAGTAAATACTCTCAGTGATTCTTACATTCAGGCCATTGTAGAAGATGAGCAAAATAGATTATGGATTGGAACTAAATATGGAGGACTTAATTATTATAATTCAAAAACTAATTCTTTTCGTCATATTAAGCGAACTAAAAGAAATACATTAATCAATAAAGATGTAAGAAGCTTATCTATTGATCATCGTGGAGTTTTATGGATTGCAACCTATGATGGACTCTGTATAAAAGATACCAACGATGTTATTATTGAAATCAAACATCAACAAAATAATACAAAAAGTCTCAGCCGAAATTCCATTAAAACTATTTTTATAGATAAAAAAGGATCTACTTGGCTTGGGACATACTATGGAGGGATCAATGTATGGGATGAATCTAATTCGAATTTTATATCGCTTCAAAAGAATAATCGTGATATAGAATATGGTGTTGTAAGTAGTATTATAGAGGATAAAAATGGGAATATATATTTTGGTACGGAAGGTAAAGGGATTAGTATTTTAAATCCTAAAAGAGATATATCTTTTGATATAAAAACAATTGCCGAAAAAAAACTTCCTAGTCTAAATATAAAATCTTTATTCTTAAATCAAAACATACTTTGGATTGGAACGTATAATGCTGGAATTGCATTATATGACATTACTACCAATGAATTTGTGACAGATGTTTTAAGTAAGGAGTTACAATTAATTCTAAAAGATGTAGGAGTTTATTCTATTAAAAAGTCAGATGAATCCATGTATTTCGGAACTTTTGGGAAAGGACTAATTCAATATAATTTAAAGACCAAAGGTTTTAGATTTTTAACTCATAACAATATTGATAAGAAGTCTCTTTCTAATAATATCATTAGAGTTATGCTTGTAGATAATAATTCGAATTTGTGGGTGGGAACACAAAATGGACTCAATTATATCGATCACACTAAACTTAAAGAAGATAAAGTTGTTATAAAACGTTTTTTCTTTAACGAAGAACAACTTTCAGGAGATGATATTTTATGTATTTATGAAGATTCTGAAGGAATTATTTATATAGGAACCAAAGCTAATGGAGTCTATAGATATGAAAATGAAGTGTTCAAAAAAGTTGAGCTTAATGTCGTAGGAACTAAGATTAGTACAGTATTTAGTATTGTGGAATATGATAAGAATTCTATATGGATAAGTTCTAACAAAGGTATTATCGCATACAACCCTCAGAAAAACAGTTCGGTTTTATATAATCAAACAGATGGTCTTACCAGCAATGAATTTAATAATAACTCTTGTCTTAAAGCTAAGAATGGAGATTTGTACTTTGGAGGACCTTCTGGGGTATCGTTTTTAAATCCTAAACGGATCAAGAAAAATACATTTATTCCTCAAGTCATTCTAACTGATTTTAGTATTCAAGGAAAAAAAATTGATACCTATGGAGAGGAAACTGTGTTAAAGAAAGATATTTCTTATGTAGATAAAGTTACATTATCTCATAATCAAGCTTCTTTTGGTATCGGATTTGCCATTCCAAACTTTATCAACCCTTCTAATAACCAATATGCTTATAGGCTAGTAGGATTAGATAATCAATGGCAGTACACTAAGAATACAGAAATTAACTATACAATTCAGAAACCTGGAAAGTATATTTTTGAAGTTAAAGGGGCTAATAATGATAATATTTGGAATGAAAATCCTACGCAACTTCAAATATCAGTAAGGCCAGCACCATGGAAAAGCCCAATGGCATTAGCAGGGTATGCCCTAATGATTGCGTTAGCATTATTTGGATTAAACCATATCAATAAGGCACGTACAAAATTAAAACACGAACTTGATTTAGAGCATTTAGAAAATTTGAGAAAAGAGGAAATGAACCGCTCCAAATTAGAGTTTTTTACCAATATCTCACACGAATTTAGAACACCTTTAGCTTTGATTATAGCACCATTACAGCAATTGATAGAAAACTATCAAGGAAGTAATAAGATGTATAAAAAGCTGTTGGTAATAGAACGAAATGCCGATCAACTATTAAAATTAATAAATCAACTGTTAGATTTCAGAAAGTTTGAAAATAAGCATTCCAAATTGCAGGTAGCAGAGGGTAATTTGGTAAAATACCTTAAGGAGATTTATCTATCCTTTAATGAATTTGCCAAAGCAGGATCATATATCTATACTTTTGAAAGCTCTTCGGAAGATATTAAAGTATATTTTGATCGTTATAAGTTAGAACGAGTTTTTTATAATTTGATTTCTAATGCTTTTAAATATACACCCGAAGGAGGAGAAATTAATGTTCGTATTTATGAAGAAAATGCACAGGTTATTGTTGAGATTAAAGATACCGGAAAAGGCATTGAAAAGGAATTCGTAGATAAAGTTTTTGATCGTTTTTATGAAGTTGCAGGTGACAAAGATTATCAAAAGCAGTTTAATCAAGCTAGTGGTATTGGATTATCAATTGCTAAAAAAGCTATTGACTTACATAAAGGTGCTATAGAAGTTATAGATACGAATTTAGAAAAGGGCACTATTTTTAGAGTTAGTTTATTAACTGGAAAAGCACATTTAGAAGAAGCTGATATTATCAAGAATTTTAAGGTGAGTGATGATATTACTCAATACGAAAATCAGATTTCCAGGGCGAAAGAAACTAATGAATTAGATATGGAAATGGTTTTTAAAGATGATGAAAAACCATTGGTCTTAATTGCAGAAGATAATGATGAATTAAGAAATTTTATTGGTGATATGCTTAAAGATTATTACCAAGTCATTAAAGCTGAGAATGGGCAAGTGGCATTTAAAAAAGCATTGCAAAAAATGCCTGATCTAATAATTAGTGATGTAATTATGCCTAAAATGGAAGGTACAGAGTTATGTGCTAAAATAAAAAATGATATTCGAACAAGTCATATTCCATTTATTTTACTTACCTCAAGATCTTCTTTAATATATAAATTCGATGGATTAGAATCTGGTGCAGATGCTTACATAAACAAACCTTTTAATGTAAAGGAGTTTTTACTAATCATTCGTAATCTACTTTCTTCTATAGAAAAGCAAAAAGAAAAATTTTCTTCTAATGAATATACATCCTCTGATGTTACCGTCACTTCGATAGATGAAGAGTTATTGAAAAAAGCAGTAAAAATTGTGGAAGATAATATTAGCAATACTTCTTTTGATATTCCTTATTTCAGTTCAGAATTAGGGGTTAGCAGAACTATGTTATTTTCTAAAGTTAAGGGTTGGACCAATTTAACACCTAATGAGTTTATACATTCTATTCGTATGAAACGAGCTTCTCAATTACTAGAACTTGGGCAGATAAATGTTTCGGAAGTTTGTTATAAAGTTGGTTTTAGAAACCCAAAATATTTTACAAAATGTTTTAAAAAACACTTCAATCAAACCCCATCAGAATACGCTTCCAAATTTTATTCTTAAAAAAGCGTCGGTTTTAGCATAACTCCCTTTATTACAGGTTCATTTTCAGTGTTTAGTACAGAAATATACCCTTTTTAGGACTTTTAGATATAGGGTTTTGACTAGGTTTGAGTATGAATAGAAAACAAAACAGATACATCATTTTGCAGCTCTTCTTTTCGTTGTGCATCATCTTTTTTTGTCTTCTCATTATATACCTCTACTAAACACACACACTAACATAAATCAATACTCATGAATGCAAAGCAGACGTATTTAAAAATACTGAAAAAATCTATCCCAATTTTTATTTTAATGTTTGGAACTGGTTTGTTTGCACAAATCGAAATAACAGGAATGGTTACATCTGATGATGGAGTTCCAATTCCTGGAGCTAATATTAGCGTAAAAAACGAAGCAATTGGAACTACTACAGATTTTGATGGGCTTTATAAGATAGAAGTTCCTGATGAAAGTTCAGTATTACTATTTTCCTATGTAGGATATACGGATCAAAAAATAACTGTAGGTTCTCAACGAAAAATTGATGTTGTCTTATCTGCTTCCGTAGAATCGTTAGATCAAATTGTAGTCGTAGGATATGGATCTAGAAGGAAAAAAGATCTAACAGGAGCAGTTGTATCGGTAGAAGCAGAGGATATCACAGCGTATCCATCGGCAACTGCGCAACAGACTTTGCAAGGAAGAGCAGCGGGAGTAGCGGTACAATCTGCCAACGGAGGAGAACCAGGAGCAGATATAAGAATACGAGTTCGTGGAGCTACTTCTATAAATGCTAGTAGCGACGCTATATTTGTAGTCGATGGTTTCGTTGGAGCTGCATTACCCGCTCCAGAAGATATTGCTTCCATTCAAGTTTTGAAAGATGCTTCTGCAACTGCCATCTATGGTTCTAGAGGAGCAAATGGAGTAGTGATTGTAACAACTAAAAAAGGAAAGAAAGGAAGAATGAGAATAGATTTTAACACCTCTTATTCTACTCAAACAGTCACGAATACTTTAGATCTTTTAAATGCGGAACAGTTTGGAGATTACATTCAGGAAATAAATCCCGGATATGTGAGAGGTTCCGCGGATACAGATTGGCAAGATGTTATATTCAAAACTGGTCAGATTGCAAATCATCAGATAGCATTATCTGGAGGTGCCGAAAATGTAGATTACTACCTGTCTGGAACTTTTTTTGATCAAAATGGAGCTGTATTAGGGTCTGGATTAGAACGTTTTTCATTTACTAACAATATCAATATTAATTTTTCTGATCGTTTAAAAGTAGGGATGAATGCTTTAGGAAGAAGATCCACTAGAGAAGGAGCGAGAACACAAGAATCTACTGGTGGAACTGGAAGTGCTGGTGCTATTTCTGCAGCATTTAGATTTAGCCCTGATCAAGGAATTAGAGATGCTAATGGAGATTTTACGCTTCCGAGTGTAGGAGATGATATCGATAACCCTTTTGCAACAACCACACAAATCTTTAATGAAAGTGTAAATGATCTTTTTCAAACCAATGTATATGCGGATTTAAAGCTTTTTGAAGGACTGTCTTTTAAATCTACTTTAGGATATAACGTAAGAAATAATAGAGAAGGAACTTTTTTTCCTACTACCACGGTTAGAGGAGCTGGAGTAGGTGGAGAAGGAAGTATTCAAACAATTAAGCAAACCAATATTCTTTCTGAAAATTATTTTACGTATAAAAATGACTTAAGCTTTGCTAAGCTTTCGGCTACTGTTGGATATTCTTATCAGAAAGAAAGATCAGAAAGAGTTACTACATCGGGAGCTGGGTTTTTGGATGATGGTTTTAGTTTTTGGAATTTAGATGGTGCAGCTAATTTACTGTTTATAGAGTCGAGATTATTGGAATCGGAATTGGCATCTTATTATGGGAGAATCAATTTTGATATCCTAGATAAATATTTAATTACATTTAATGCAAGACAAGACGGTTCTTCAACGTTTAGTGCTAATAATAAATGGGGATTCTTTCCTTCTGGTGCTATAGCATGGAATATGGGCGATGAGGGCTTTTTGCAAAACTCTACGCTAATTTCTCAATGGAAATGGCGAGTGAGTTATGGTCTTACTGGTAATAGAGCTATCCAACCCTTTGGAACCTTGGCAACTTATGAAGATATTATATCAATCCAAGGAGGAGAATTGGTGAATGCAGTTGCTTTGCAACGATTAGCAAATGATAATCTAAAGTGGGAAACGACAAAGCAATTTAATGTAGGAGTAAACATAGGGTTATTTAATAATAGAATTAGTTTAACAGCGGACTATTATGATATGATCACTGAAGATTTACTATTAGATAGACCTTTACCTGAGACTTCAGGACTAAGTAATCCAGTGCAACTTCAGAATGTGGGAAGTTTAGAAAATAAAGGATTTGAAATTGAATTGTCTACCAGAAACTTAGTTGGAGCTTTTACCTGGAATACCAATATCAATTTTTCTAGAAATAGAAATAAAGTTTTGGAACTACCTGATGGAGAGGATATCCGTGATATAGGGAATTCGAGTCCAGGACACTTACTACTTCCTGATGTGCCAATATTAAGAGAAGGTCAGCCAGTAGGGGTTTATTTTGGATATGTATATGACGGAGTATACCAAAATGGAGATACATTTTTACCAGGAGCGATTTTTGAACAACAAGCAGGAGGTGAAAGATACCGAGATCTTAATGGAGATGGAGAATTAAATAGTGATGATCAAACCATAATCGGTAACCCTCATCCAGATTTTACCTTTGGGATTAATAACACCTTTGCATATAAAGGTTTTGATCTAAATGTATTTTTTCAGGGAGCAGTAGGAGGAGACATGTTTAACTTTACCCTTTTAGAATTAAATACACTAACCGGTTCTAGTAATGCTACTACCGAAGCATTAAATCGATGGAGTTTGACCAATCCAAATACAAATGTTCCGAGTGCTGCTCAGCGAACTAGAATTATATCCTCCAGATGGGTATACGATGGTTCTTACGCTCGTTTAAAAAATATCACATTAGGATATACCTTTAATGAAAGGCTTTTAGAAAAACTAAAAATGACCAAGCTAAGAGTGTATGTAAGTGGTCAAAACTTGGTAACATTTACAGATTATCCAGGATTAGATCCTGAAGTTTTATATCGATCAGATAGTAATAGCAGAAGCAATATAAACCTTGGTTTAGACTACGGAAGTTACCCAAATGTTAGATCCTATACGTTAGGACTTAATGTTTCTTTTTAAAAAGATAAACAACAATATAACAAACTTAAAATCTGACAAATGAAAAGGATAATTTTTATATTAATCATGGCAGCAACTTGGAGTGGTTGCACGGATTTGGAAGAAGAACCCATTGGAATTTTGGCTCCAGAAACTTTTTTTACCACTACAGATAATTTACAAGCAGCTGTGGATGGTGCCTACGGACATATAGCCTCAGAACAATTTTGGGGAAGAAAATTTACACTAAGTCTCCTTCTAAGAGGTGATATGGTAACCATTGGAGATCCAACTACTTCATCCAGAAGAATCGAAGTAGACGAGTTTCGTATGAATGGTGATAACGGAATGGTTACCAGTTTTTGGCCTAGAAGTTATGCAATTATTGGCTCTACAAATTATGCGATCGAAGGAGCCGCATCAGTAGAAGGAACCGAAGAAGAGGTTAATGCTATAGTAGCTCAAGCTCGTTTTGTAAGAGCATTTACGTATTATCACTTGGTACGTATTTTTGGAGAAGTACCCTATATTGATTTTGCCGTACGAGAAGCCGAAGCCTTATCAAGCATAGAAAAAACTTCTGTTGAAGAAATTTATGAAGGAATTATTGAAGATTTAGAATTTGCAAAAACTTGGTTGCCCGATCAACAACCATTTCGTTCAATGCCGTCTAAAGGTACTGCAGCTTCTTATTTGGCATCGGTATATTTAACTATTGGAAACTGGCAAGGTGCCTATGATGAAGCTACTTTTGTGATCAACAATAGTGGTAGATTTGGATATGCTTTGGAAGCAGATTTTCAGGATTTATTTGATGCAACCAAAGCAGACGGACTTGTAGAGCATATATTTTCAATTGATTTTAAAGGTTTAGATGTTATTAGTGGTGCTCCAGGAATTGATTTTCTACCACCAGTAACAGGTATGAGAGGACCAGATATCGAAGGTTGGAGCGTGGCAGTACCGACTGTTGCGGTATTTGATTCCTTTGATGATAATGATTATAGAAAAGCAGTAAGTTTTGATACCGAAGCGGTTTTCGATGGAGTAACTGTTCCTTGGCAAGATTTTGGAACGGCGAATAGAGGAGTTTCTAGACCTCATATTGCAAAATATTACCGTTTTCCAGGTACAGCAGGAAATAATAATAGAGACTCAGACCATAATTATGGAGCTATGCGATATGCAGAAGTGCTTTTAATTGCCGCAGAAGCTTCTAATGAACTTTCTGGTCCTACAGGAGAAGCTGTTGATTATATCAATCAAATTAGAGCAAGAGCTAGGAATGCTGCTGGAACGATGAATAATTTCCCAGAAGATCTTACATCTGGACTTTCAAAAGACCAATTAAGAGATGCTATTTTAGAGGAAAGGAGAATAGAATTGGCATTCGAATTTAAAAGATGGTATGATATTAAAAGACTAAATTTAGGAATGGAAGTTTTTGGACCTACATCTATGGAACCTCAAACAAATTTTGATAGTACTAGAGACTATTTGTTCCCTCTACCAGATGACGAACTAGGAAGAAACCCAAATTTATTGCCTCAAAATCCGGGATATTAATAATACTTATGAGAAAAGAAAAAGAACACATCTTTGTTCCAATAATTATCGTTTTATTATTGATTTTTAATGGTTGTAAAGACACTTCTACAGATAAAACTGAAGAAGAGATAGATGGAGGGAATACCATTGCCAAATATTCTGATAGATTTTCATATTTGTTAGAATATCCAATAGATTCTATTGCCTTTCCTAGAAGTGCTGATGCAAATGGAGTCATAAAAAAGGTACCATCAAAAGATTGGACAAGTGGTTTTTTTCCAGGAAGTCTTTGGAATATTTATAGGTTAACAGACGATACACGATATAGAGATAGAGCAAAAGAGTGGACGGCATTTATTGAAAAAGAAAAGTATAATGATAAAACCCATGATATGGGATTTAAGGTGTTTTGCAGTTTTGGAAATGGATATAAAATACTAAATGATCCTACTTATAAGGACATCATTATTGCAAGTGCCAAAACATTATCTACACGCTATAACGATAAGATAGGGGCCATTCGATCTTGGGATTTTAATAAAGAAGAATGGCAATTTCCAGTAATCATAGATAATATGATGAATTTGGAACTACTTTTCGAAGCTTCTGAGTATTCCCAAGATCAGAGATATCATGATATTGCAGAGCAACATGCCAAGACTACTCTAAAGAATCATTTTAGAACCGATAATAGTAGTTATCATGTTGTAGATTATGATACAATTACCGGTAATATAAGATCTAAAGTAACACACCAAGGTTTTGGAAAAGAATCTTCATGGGCTAGAGGTCAAGCTTGGGGGCTTTATGGATATACCATGGCATATCGGTATACTGAGAGTACAGAGTTTTTAGAGCAAGCGAAAAAAATCGCAACATTTTTAATACATCATAATAGACTTCCAGAAGATGGAATTCCATATTGGGATTTTGATGCACCTAAAATTCCTAAGGAACCAAGAGATGCATCGGCGGCAGCAATAATTGCTTCTGCAATGATAGAATTATATGAATACACAACAGACAAAAAGTATTTAGAATTTTCCGATAAGATCATGAGTAGTCTTTCTTCTGAAAACTATGTCATACAGGATAAAACTGAAGTGCCATTTATTTTAAATCATAGTACAGGAAATTGGCCTAAGAATGATGAGATTAATGGTCCAATTAGTTACGCTGATTATTATTTTTTAGAAGCAATATTAAGAAGAAAAGCACTCAAATAATGAAGAAAAATTGTAGATATATAACTGATTTTTCTTCTTGTAAATGCATGGGTTTTTTACTGGTTCTATTTATCTATTCTTACAGTTCGGCTCAGATATATCGATCAAAAGAAAACCTGAATTCTGATTGGCAATATTTAGAAAAAAATATAGAAACTATTGACCAACTAGCTGGGCAAAAGGATTGGATATCCATTAATTTACCACATACCTGGAATAACCATGATACGATGGATTTGGAACCAGGATATAGACGAAGTACTAGCTGGTATAAGAAGAAAATTCAAATCAAAAATTTTAATGAAGATATAGCTTATGAGTTATATTTTGAAGGAGCCAATATAACCACTCAGTTATATGTAAATAATAACTTGGTAGGAAATCATATTGGAGGTTATATAGGGTTTTCTTTTGATATTACGGATTATCTCAAAAACGGTGAGAATGAGATTTTGGTGAAGGTAGATAATAGTTATGATCCTGAAATTATACCTTCTCAAAAAAGCGATTTCTTTATCTATGGAGGAATTACTAGAGATGTATGGTTGATTAAAAAGCATAAAACCCATATTTCGAATTTAAAAATTACAACTCCAAAGGTTTCTAAAGAAAGTGCTTCATCACAAGTAGCTATAACTATTGAAGGAATACAAAAAGAAGAAAAATATAAAGTAGAAGCTCAGCTGTTTGATCCGAACGGAAAAAAGATGCAAACTGTTTCTAAAACTATAAAGAATAAGCAATTTAATTTGGAGTTTGAAAAGACTGCGAATCCTATCTTATGGGATATCGATGCTCCAAATTTATACCAAATAGAGTTGGTATTATTAGAATCAGGAAAACAAATCGATAAGCTATCAGATCGGTTTGGTTTTCGCTGGTTCGAGTTTAAGCATAAAGGACCTTTTTACCTCAATGGTAGGAGAGTGCTATTAAGAGGAACACACAGACACGAGGAACACGCTGGTTATGGAGCCGCAATGCCTAATGAATTACATCAGAAGGACATTAAAGCTATTAAAGAGATGGGAGCTAACTTTATTAGGTTAGCTCACTATCCACAGGATCCGGAAGTCTATAAAATGTGTGATGAGTTAGGGCTTTTAGTATGGGACGAACTACCATGGTGTAGAGGTGGAATTGGTAATGAAAATTGGAAAAGCAATACCAAAACAATGTTAGAAGAAATCATCAATCAAAACTATAATCATCCAAGTATTATAATATGGTCCTTAGGTAATGAAATTTACTGGTTGCCAGATTTTGAAGATGGAGACAATCAAGAAAAGATGAATACTTTTCTTAAAGAATTAAATACGCTATCACACACTTTAGATCCTTACCGAAAAACAGCCATTAGAAAGTATTATGCTGGTTCGGATATTGTGGATGTTTTTTCACCATCTATATGGTCTGGCTGGTATTCAGGTAGTTATGTTACTTATGAAAAAGCTTTAAAGAAATATATAAAAGAGTATCGGCATTTTCTTCATGCGGAATACGGTGGCTCGAGTCATTATGGTAGGCATACAGAAACTCCGATAGATGGTTTAGGAGAAATGGATAATGATGGTTGGACCGAAGCTATTACCCAAACCGCGGTCACCAACATTGCTAAGATTGGTGATTGGAGTGAGAATTACATAGTAGACCTATTTGATTGGCATTTAAAAACTTCTGAAACTACTCCATCTTTTGTTGGAAACGTACAATGGGCATTCAAGGATTTTGGAACACCATTACGACCAGAAAATGATATTCCCTATGTAAATCAAAAAGGAATTATGGATCGAGAAGGAAATCCAAAAGACGCTTATTATGTTTTTAAAAGCTATTGGGCTAAAGATCCATTTGTTTATATAGAATCTCATTCCTGGACAGAAAGACAAGGACCAAAAGACAAATCAAGAATCGTAAATGTTTATAGTAACTGTGATACCGTAGAGTTGTTTTTTAATGGGAAATCTTGTGGGAAGAAACAAAAGGATATATCAGTGTTTCCCGCTTCTGGACTTACTTGGGAGGTTCTTTTTAAAGAAGGAGAAAACAAACTGAAAGCTGTGGGTTATAAAAATGGAGAGAAGGTGACAGATAGTGTGGATATTAATTATAGAAATAAGAAAAATGGAGTAGCTAATGCTCTAAATCTTTCCTATGAGAAAATGAATAATGGAAATTATTTGGTAATCGCAACAGCATTAGATAAAGAAGGGTTAAGATGTTTGGACTACGAAGAAAGAGTATATTTTCAATGTCTATCGGGTGGAGAAACTAAAAAGTTTATGGGGACACCGATGGGAAGTGAATCTATAAAAATGTCAAATGGAAAAGCTGTAATAGAAGTAATACCTCATAATGGAAAAGAAAAGATTAAAATGATGGTGTTAAACCAGAGTTTTAAAGGGACTTATTTAACCATACCATTATGATTAAATAAAGTTCTCACATTTTGTTAGTTTTTGAATTGTTTTTAGGGGAGTTATCTTTCGGGATTTCTTCCCTAATACTTTTTAAAAAGGAAAGTATGCTTTTGCATTATAAAAACATATATCAGCAACAATTTTACCTAACCATTTTTCATCTTTGGGAAGCATACCATTCTCTACATCATCTCCCAATAGATTGCAGAGAATACGACGAAAATAATCATGTCTTGGAAAAGACAAGAAACTTCTAGAATCTGTAAGCATACCAATAAAACAACTAAGCATCCCTAAGTTGGATACCGTATTTAGATGCTTTTCTATTCCATCCTTTTGGTCTAAAAACCACCAGGCGGCACCATACTGAACTTTTCCTTTTATGGATCCATCGTTAAAATTACCAGCCATTGTCGCAAAAACCTCATTTTGCGAAGGATTTAGATTATATAGTATTGTTTTAGCCAGTTGATCAGATTTGTCTAAAGAGTTTAAGAACTTGCTTAGGTTTTTGGCTTGCAAAAAATCACCAATAGAGTCAAAACCTGTATCAGGACCAAGCTTATCAAGAAGTCTGGAGTTGTTATTTCGTATTGCTCCTAAATGGAATTGTTGTACCCATCCTCTTTTATGATAAGAAGTACATAAAAAATAAAGGACTTGATATGTAAAATGGTGTATCTCGCCATTTTCAAGAGGTTTTTTAGATTGTATCTTTTTAAAAATACTGTCGATAGAATAGTTTTCTTCTAGCTCAAAAGACAGTGTTTCTAAACCGTGATCAGCTAACCTACAACCTAATTGATGGAAATAATCGATTCTGCTTTCCAAGGCTGTTAAAAAATCATCAAATGAATTTATCTGTATGTTTGATGCATCACTAAGCTGATCTAGATATTGTAAATAAGTATTTGAATCCTGAATAGTATAGGCTTTATCTGGTCTAAAAGTGGGGAATAACTTCATAGATTTTTTCTGAGTAGTATAACTGTTATGATACTTTAAGTCATCTATTGGATCATCAGTAGTACATACAGTGATTACATTATTCATTTCCAATAACCCTTGTGTCGAATGATTCGGTTCTTGCAGCTGTTCATTGGTTAATTCATAAATTTTATCTGCTGTAGTTGGAGATAGTGTTTCAGAGATAGAAAAGTATTTCATTAGCTCCATTTGCGACCAATGAAATAAGGGATTTCGAATGGTATAAGGTACTGTTTCGGACCATTTTAAGAACTTGTCCTTATCAATGGCTTTTCCTGTAATAAAGTCTTCAGAAATTCCAAGCGTTCTCATGGCACGCCATTTATAATGATCGCCATGAAGCCATGCTTCGGTGATGGTATTAAAGTTTCTATTCTGACAAATATCTTTTGGGGATAAATGATTATGATAATCTATTATCGGTAGGTTTTTTGCGTAGGTATGATATAGAATTTTAGAAAAATCATTTTGTAATAAGAAATCATCATGTATAAAAGGAGACTTAGCTTTCATGCTATCTATTCTTTAATTGTGAACGCAAGATAAATAGTAGCTGGAGTCGAATGATCTACTTTAGGGTAGTGGATTGTTCAATATTCAGAAGTATATTGTCATTTTGTTCTGGATTACAGCGCACATTCATTTCTCAGCGTACCCGACTAATTATAATTATATCAAAGATTAGCCAGACAAAAGTAATGTTGTATGATTAGTATCTTTCATATATTACATCAATGCTCTCGGTTATTACTTAGTATTTACAATCAAGTAGATTTTTAGATATCTTTTTACATAACAAAATAAGACTAGTTTATATTCCTGAAAAGTTACTATAGTTAAGATCTAATTTTTTATAACACTATGCTTTAATGAGTTTTAGATAATGATTTTATGAAAAAGTTTATTCAAATGATGTGGAAGGAAATTTCATCAATCAATGAAAATAATAGGAAAAAGAAAAAAAGAGATAAAAAGTACCATAAAATTGATAGTGTAGTAAAACCCAAAAGCTCAGAAGATCTAATAAATAAGAAAAGACTGGATCATTATATAGAATTGCAGAAAAGCTTACCTTTTTATGATCAAAAGATTGTACAAAAAGGAAGCATCGTTCGCCAGCAAAATCTGATAAGAAAAGCAAAAAAGAAAATACATAAGTCTAAATTATCTAGATAAAGTTTATAGGAAAAAAATAGTACAGTATTTTCTTTTTTGTCATCAGTTTTTTTGGATAAGAATTAGAAAGATATTTTTTAATGGGGAGTTACTTTCTATTAGTAATATTTAGCCGATTCGAAAACTACTACTTTTATTTTTAGAGAATGAACCAACTTTTTGATATCCACTGTTTTTTTCTGAAAAAGATCTTGAAGGAATCGTGGTCATATTATTAGCCAGTGCAGAATTTAGGTAATTTTGTTGAGAACGACCTTTATTTGGTTTAGCTTCGCTTTTAGATAAAGTCTTTCGTAGCCTTTTTTTCAGAATAATATACGTTAACCTTTGGATAGTAAACTTGTATTTTAATCTTTCTAAACGAACGGATCCTTTTGGAATAATGAAGAATTCACCAAAATTATTTAGACCTTGTAATTTTTTATCATATTCTTTCATATGATGTTTATATATATCTATTAATTGTTTGTAATGATCAAGTTGTTTATTGTAGGATTTTATAATTTGTTCGTGCTTACTCTTTTTAGATTTTTTCAATTTTCTTCGACACTCAATTTGAAGACTACTACATTTCATTGAATACTCTTCACAAATTCTTGTATAGAGATTGTACTTTTTTAGATATTGTCTTTCGTATTTTCTTTTATATCTATTTACTATAGCATTTTTGTATTCACCACTTTCAATTTTATTTTTTAATGCATTTATTACTAGCTCTACATCGGATATTGAAACATGTGATTTCGATAACTCTTTTAGTTGATTTTCTAGTGCTGTTCCCATGATAGGTTATTTTTTAAGAAATTTTCTATGTTATTAAAAAGTAAAAGTAACGCTATCACGAAGCTATGACTAAGGTAAGGGAATGATCGATTAAGTTAATGTAATAAGCGGTGAATTCTCGACTAACATCTTTTTAAAACCAGTTTCTATTTTATTCCTAAAAACTGAAAGAGTGATTCTTTTTTTCTTTTTGCTACAGGAATCATATCTCTATTATTCATTTCTACATAAACCCCATCTTTTTTTTGAACATTAACTATGTTATCCATGTTAACTAAAAATGAGTTATGTATTCTGAAAAAGTTATTGTTCACTAGTTTTTTTGATATTCTCCAATATTCGTACTAGAAACGACTGTTTTGTTTTTAGAAGCATGAAAAGTTGTATAACGGCCTTCCGATTCTAAATATAGAATGTCACTTATTTTTAATAGTTTGATATCATTGGAGGAAGGAATAGCCAATAAATTAAGAGGTTTTGGTATAGAAATATTATTAGGCGGAATGTTAGGGAAATCCTTTTGTGTTAGTAGGTTTTGTTTTGCTTTCTCTATAGCATCAACAATAGTTTTAGAATCAATAGGTCGGGTTATAAAGTTAATAGAGGAATCTGCTATTACCTTTAGCGTTCGTTCTTGTTCCGTAGTAATTAAAAGTAATTCTTTTTCATGGATAGCATATGGAAGTCCTTCTAAAATTTCAAATGCATAATCAATACCTGTTTGAAACCCTAAAATGATGATTTCATAAAATGTATTGTTGATCACTCTTTTGGTTTCTTTTGGATTATTACTTATACATCTAATAGAAATATCGGGGCACTGTTTTTCTATAACACACTTTAATTCTTGTGCTTCCTGAGTGTTTTGTTCTATGATGATAGCTGTAATAGTTTTCATATTGTTACTATGTTTATAGGTTTAATGAAAATCTAATTCTTTAACTCCTTTAACATCCCTTCTGCGATCCACTGCTATCCTTATTTTTTCGGTTAATGTATTGCCCTCTTCTATTCCTTTTAAAATATATAATGGATCATTACTATCTGAAGTGGTTAAAATGATATTAGATAGTCCAAATATTCTAAGAATGAGCGGTTGTTCCAGTCTAATATCTTTTACTCTATAGAGTTCTAATTGGTTTGTTGATATAGAAAGAATTCCTCGTTTTTCGATAATTCGCTGATCCGTTATCGTTACTTTATTATATTTTGTATCTAGAAACTTCCATAAGGCAAGGATTAATCCTAACCCAAATACCACAATTAAAATAACACAGCATATGTAAAACATAAAGTTCATCCACTGTGATGGTGTACCTTTCCAGATGTTATTTTCTACTTCCATAGTTAAATCTTTTACTTAGGAATACTAATCGGTTTAGATTTTAAAAGATAGTTTTCTATTAATAAACCATGAGGATTTTCATTAGTTCTAGCCACATTATGAAGCACGAAATTTGCTCTAAACTCATTCACAGATTCTACTTTTTGATCAGTTCTGGATACTCTAAGTTTACCATAGAATCTTGCTTTATAAGGAGTTACCTTATCATTTACTTTAATAGAGTCTATATCTATTTTTTGAGTTAGGTTTTCTGTTACCAATTTGGCAAGATGACCATTGGCTTGTAATGTTTTAAATAATTGCTTACCTGATCTTCCAGACAAGTATAAGGCTCTATCAATTCGTCTTTTGTAATTAAATTGGTCTATTTCCCAGAAAGACTCATGAAACATTTTTATATGATTTATGATTTCTGGTTTTCTGAATTCATCCACTTCATTTAATGAGATTCCTTGCATCATAGCGGCCTGACCATCTTTTGTTAACACAAAAGCGGTGTTTTTTATATTGTTTGTTGTAACAAAGGCCCAGACAAGACTTCCGATAGAAATTATCATACTGATAATTAAACAGTATAATAGTGCTCTTTTTGCTAAAGCGAAACTTGCTGGAATATTCTTTAATGATTTTAAGTCCATTTAGTATTAATTTGTGCTATTAGTTATTTACAAACGTTAAGGGTTATCCAGATATGAATCGATATCACTTGCGATACTTTAATGGGAAAAAAAGCAATTCAAGAATATATGATAGAATTAGATTTGCTGGGTATTTGCTGCAAATCATTTTCTAAGCAATACTGAATAACCCTTTATATAGTTTACATGGGTTAGTATATATTAGGTGTTAAGCGTATTAGTCTTGTATTTCTATGTCTGCCGCATCTGGTAAAAAGATATTGGCTATTAGAGCTACTAGCCCAAAGATGGCTAATCCCATGATGAATCGAACAAAGTTTTTCTGAGCTTGTTCGTTTCCTTGCATATATTGAATAAATATTAGAAATCCTCCTCCGATAGAAAAAATCCCAACAGCAGCATTTAAAATAGCTCTTATAGAAGTACTCCACTCTGCTATTTGCCCTTCAACGGTATCTTGTGCAAAAACCGGAGCTATATGCAGTACTATTAAAAGAATGGTACAAATCAATTTAGGGGTTTTGATTTTGGATTTTAATGATGTAACATTCAATTTATTTAGATGTTGTTGTAAGAGATTTAATTTGATTGTTTTCATTGTTTTAAAATTTGATTTAGTAATTGTATATTTAGTTAAAGAGTTTATTTTGTTTTTAAAAGAGATCTTAAGGGCTGTTCAATTCGTACACATTTGATACTGGAATTGTATTTTAATAAGGTGCTTAACTGACCTTTTTGAGGATATTTTTTTTGAATTTTTACAAATACAACTGCGATTCCGATAAATACAATCGATAGTAGAAATGAAACAAATACAGTGAATAAAAAGAGTATAGAGCATACTGCAATCACTACAATTGTTGCTAGATCAAAGCCTGCTATTACAGGTTTTTTCTCTAATACTTTGGGTGTTTTATATTCCATAATAATTGGATTATTGTTTCCTGTTGGTAATAGGGTTTATACTGTTTTTAAGATAGTAAAGGCTTGTTGCAGAACTGAATACGGATCCTAATCCTTCTCCTGCTTCACTACCGGAACTAACCAAAAAGTTGGCGTATTTAGGTACCTGAAGAATAAAAACAATCATAATAATTTGAAGAACCAGTTCAAATAAAGATTGTCCAAAAGCTTGTGTAGGTGCTTTGTGAATTAATAAAAGAATCGTCTGGAATATGCGTAACAAGGGTATCCATAAAAGCACTCCAAGAAATCCTAAAAACCATTTCTTTAAGGCTTCAAAATTACCTGGGATTAAAGCTAGAGGTAAAACTAGTACTCCCAGAATAAAATAAAGAGCCTTCATAATGATCTGACGCATCATAATGTATCCTACAACAACTAAAGCAACTATTTGTATAAAAAAATGTATTATCTCAAACAGAGGGAAGAGTTGTATTAAATCAAAAATGTTATTTATTTCTGTTTCATCTACTGTATCAGAAAAATTAGTTAGAAAATTATTACAGATATCATCAAAATTATTGATAGTTTCGGTATTGGTTGCAATTAACCCAGCTTCTTCGATAATTTTAGTAATAAACTCAGATGGTTCGAATAGCAATAATTCGACTAAAGGTTTATAGAATGTTAATGCTACTAAGATTAATATGGGTTTAACCAAAATATAAGGATCCATATTACTTGAAGGATTTGTAAAATAAGTGAATACCTTGATGCTTACAAAAATAAGCATCAGTACACCTGCGAATAAAAGACAAGGTGTAAGCATATAATCGATATAGCCATCCAGGGCCGATACTGTGCCGTTTCCTTCGTACAGAAAGGCATCAATTTGACCAATGATTTCATAAATTGTTCTAATTTCCCACATGATGTATCTTTTTTAATTATCTGGCAAAAATCCTTGTCACAGTCATTCTTGCTTTTATTTCTTTATTTATCTTAAGTATGTTGTTTTTAATAGGGGATATCCTTATCAATAGTTTTAGATATGAAGTGTATACATGTCCTGTTCCTCCACTAATGAATACACCGCTGGCTATAATGCCATTCTCATTTTTTATTTTCATTAGGTAATTCTCTTCTTTTTTTAGTTCATTTTCATATCTAGATAAACCTGAGCCGAATAGAAAAGAAGTTACTTTTAGAATTCTAATATTTGCACGTATATCTCTTATCTTTTGTTCTAGAAATTGAATTTCTTTTTGTGCCGCATAAATGATCAATGAATTAGCTCCAATATTTGAAGCAGAAAATGTTCTTTTTGAATTATAGCTTTCCTCTGTTTCTTCTAACCCTTTTAAAAGAGCAGTTTGCAGGTTTCTTTGGGATAGTTCATAACCAAGCATTGCGTTAATGGTAGCTTTTTGACCAGCAACAAAAGCATCAGCAATACTCTCTGAATGTGTTTGTGCCAGCATCCAGTAGTTAGATAGTAGTAAAACGATAACAAGTTTAATAGGTTTCATTTTCTAGTGTTAGATTGATTACATTTTCTAATGCTGTAAGTATTAGTAATACACGTTCACCTTCTGGGATAGGATTTATAGGATTAAGGTAGTCGCTAAGTTTTTGACTTTCGGATTCTAGTTTACGCTTAAATCTTAGTTGAATGACACCATTCTTAAAAGTATCATTGCCGAAGGCAGGATTCAAAGGATATTTTTTCTTTATATACCCGTAGCTATTATATCCAGTTACACTGCTAAAAGTAGATCCGCTGATAAAGTTTTTAAGAGATACTAATTGAATCCCAAAAGCTGGATTATAACTAGTCAACTCTGTTAATTGATCGTTTATAGGATCAGTAAATATTCTTGTACTACCAGCTCTTGCTAACTCTTGAGTATTTAATGTTCCGTTAATTAAATTAATGCGGTTATAAGAGGACTGTGATAATAAGTCTGGAGACCACCCTGGAACCGTCCAACTTATTGTTATTTGTGCATTTGCCAAATTGAACATGAGTAAAAAGGTGATACAAGTTAGTATGAGTTTCATGAGTATTCTTGATCTATTAGTTTGCATTTTTTAGTTGAAAAAATTATGAAGGAGTTTACTGCGATCAATATTGTCTTCTACAATATCCATGGATCTATGTATTTCTGTTAAAGACTTCATCGTATTTTGAAATAGATTTAGCTTTTCTCCATAAATAACATTAATACTACTTTGAGTTAGCAATGCTTTTTGCGTGTTAATAAGCATTTTCTCAATGAATTTTAGCATTTTTTGATTTTCCTTTCTCTTGGAATAGTTAAAAAAAGATAGTGACTCATTTCTGCGTTTTAAATCATAATACCTATTAAAAGAAACAAAAATTTCATCTCTTATTTTATTAGAGATCACAGCAGAAGTAACGAGATAGGTTAATCGTTTTCCGTAGTCTGCATTAAATCCTGATATCCTTCTAAGTGTATTTCTCTCTGCGGTTGTAGAACCGGAATATAGTCCTGTAGATACACCAGAGCCAGTTAATGATCCTGGATCCGTAAGAAAAGGAAAGCTTTGTGCATTTAATACAACTGAGCATAGAATGAATAAAATTGTTAACCATTTTTTAGTTTTCATTGTTAGTTGTTTTTAGAAAGAAGTATGTTCATCATAAATAGGATTTCGTCTAAAACCATTTTTATTCGTTAAGCTTATTTACTTACCTTACATGGTAATTTGAATAAGTTTTAAGTATTTGTACAATTCTAGAAACTCTTCATAGTTAAGAACTGAGAGTCCTGCTGCAGATAGGAAAAGCGATTGTCTAGCATCTCTTCCGTTTTTAGAAAATTCTCTGAGAAGTTTACTACGCAGACGATAAATTTCTTGTCTTTTGGAGGATTTGATTTTTGAAGTACTTATATATTGTAATGCAAGTAAAAGAGCAAGATCCATATTTGCTTCCTTCATATATTCTCTTTTTTCTTTAGTCATATACGGGAGAGGACTATTCGCTATCTCCGAAGTTCCTAGATTTAGTAATGATGTTCCTAAAGAACTAGCAATAAATTCATTCCGTTTGTCGAAAAGTGGGTTTCGTCGGTATTGTAAATTAAGTTGAGTTTGATGACTTACTAAAGCTCTTGATAATTGGCTGTTAACAGTAGTTAATGTGGTATTTCTAATCCCTAGAATAGTAATCAAGCGTGATAATTTTGCTCTGGTTTGTGCATCGTTATTATTAATATGGGTATGAAGATGAATAAATTGACCATACCCAACCTGAATACTAAAAAGTACGAGGATACATAATTGATAGATTATTTTCATGATTAGATTTTTAAGGATTATCGAACAAAAGCCGTGTATAAAAATTATCTTTTTCTACTTGTATTTTTAGAGTTTCTAGTTCTTTTAAAATAGTGTTGGTTATATGAATGTATTTTTCTGTGATCTGCTCTTGCACACCACGATTAACCTGATTTAACGTGGGTGTGGTGGCTAGTAATAAGACTTTTTGATGTGCATTTCTTAAATAGTTATACTTGTTCTGACATTTACTTTTTTTAAAAGGATTTATATAACTGTTGCACATGGTGTTGTATTCAAAGTAATTGATGTAGACCAGACTTGTGATTCCAGAATTAAATCGTACTCTCGAAGGTTTTTCTAGACCTGCTGTGGCTGCCGCTGCCGTAAAACCTAGATTAGTTCTTAAAGATTGTCGCTGTAAGTTTTGAGCATTATTAGCTTCAAAGTTTCTGGAAATAAGACCGGGAATATCGAAATATGGTATCTGTGCAGAACTAAGATTGTAAGTGCATATAACCATTAGAGATATGAGTAGCTTTTTCATTATTAAATTACTTTAGGTTTTAATAGTTCTTCTCTGGAAATGTTCAGCGTTGCAGATCTTCCTCCGTTCTCTTCAAAAATGTCAACAGATAGTTTTTCCTTTTCGTTGAGCATGAATTTGTCAAATAATAAGGTTACTTTTTTTTGACCTTCGCCAATGATTTCAAAATCGTCTGTACAGATATTAATTGGCTGTATGACACGTTCCTGGTATAAATAGTCTTTGGTAAATCGTTTACGTAACTTGGTTCGAAACAAAAAATGGTCGATATCAAAGTCTATAGGAGATTCATTTTTTAGTTCAAGACGTAATCCGATTTTTTCTTTGATATAAAAAATTCCAGTAACACGAATTCTGATATCACCAGACTTTCCGTTCTTAATGCGTAGTTTGTTATTGCTATGGCGATCCAGTTGTTTGCATATAGATTCTAAAATAGCAGATTCTTCTTTATCCTTGTTAGCTTCTTTTTTTACTACATCTACATAGGCTTTAGTTCTTTTTACTTTATAAGTTAGATTATTAGAAAACCTATTAAACCCTAGTACTATAGAATAGTAGCCGCCATCTTCAGTAATTACCGTTAGGTTGGATATTTGACTTCTTACATCTACTAATTCTTCTCCTATATGTTTTAGCCTAATCATTTGTTGTGTGGTATCTGCCACGAAATAAGGAGATCCAACATCTAGGTATTTAATTTTTTGGTCAAACAAAAGATGGGTAGTCTTTATATCCGATACTTCTAGCGTATCTTGTTCATATAATGGGACTAAATTTTTTTGACAGTATATAGTGTTGCAAGTCAGTAAGGTCAAGCCGACTATGAAAGTGATTTGTTTTTTCATTGATGTTTGTTTTTAAAGTGTCTCTACAAATTCAGTTAATGCTAGTTCCATGTTTTTTTGCTTGTGATAGGTGTCAAAAATGATCTTGTTTTCATCTGCATTAGAAGAATAACAGGCATATCGTTCTGGTGATACACTCACTTTATATACATTAGAAACACTTCCAACTTTTATAAAAACTTCTCGTTTATCTGTGGAAAACAGTTTCTCTAAATCTGATTCACTAAATGAAAGATATTGGGCAAACTTATCTTTAGTAGCCATTTTCTTTTTATGTGATAAAAGAATCATCGTATCTGTATTGTTGATCATAGCTGGTCCTGCAGGTGTATCCAGAATATCCTCTACATCCTGAGTTGCAATAGCTACTTCTCCATAAAATTTACGTACAGTTTTGTATAAATATTTGATAAACTGAGCCATTTCTCCTTTAGAAATAGGTTTCCAACATTCATCAATGAAAATGGATTTTTTTGCTTCAGGAATTTTTCTGATTTTACTCATAACTACATCAATACATAGCATAGTTACTAATGGGAATAATACAGGATGGTCCTTGATATTGTCCATTTCAAAAACAATAAATCGTTCTTGTACCAGATCTATAGGAGTTTCGGAGTTGAGTATTTTATGATATTTTCCATCATAGAAATCGCGTAAGGAGAGTTGAAAACTTATTTTATCAAAATACTTTTCCTCATTATCCATTACTTCATTTTTATCCACAAACTCATAGAATGAAGCCATGCAAGGATAAGCATCGTCTTCATGCTTAAATATCTCATAATATGCGTCCAGATATAAACCGATTACTTGCTTTTCTTCTCTTCTAAAAGGGTCTTCACCTTTCCACAAAAAGATGATAAGTGAGGTTAAGAATATCTTTTTGTCATTATTAACTTCATCAATATGATTAAAATGAAATGGGTTGAATTCCAAAGGTACATCTGGATCGTAAGCGTAATATTGTCCTTTTACCAAATTGCACAGTTTTTTATAAGAATTACCAATATCAATCATTACAATATGATGTCCTTGCTCATAATACTGACTAGCAATATGATTGATCAAAAATGATTTACCCGTACCAGATGGACCAAAGATTAAACGATTTCTATTTACAATTAATCCTCTTTTTACAGGTTCTATCCATAGATCTAACCGAACTGGAGCTCCATTTTTACGATCAGTGAGTAGTATTCCGTCCTTATTACCCTGATAATAACTTTCAAAATTGAGGAAGACTGGTGTTTGTTCGGAGATACCAATAAACTTGTATATCTCGGGAATTGTAGCACAGGCTCCAGGAACATTAGCCATAAAAAGATCTTTTAAAGAATGCTTTATTTGATAAGGTGTAATGGATAATTCTTTAAATGCATTCTCTAGTTGATTTTTATGGTTTTCTAACTTATCCTCTTCGGTATCCCATAAAATGATATTAAAGTGCTGGTACACAAAACGCAATTCCTTTTCAATTACATTATTCACCAATTGATCAATCTGATCATAGGTAACCTCATTTTCTTTGGATAAAATGGCTAAACTTTTAAACTGATTTAGTTTTGTTTTAAGTTTTGAAAATACCTTTTCGGAATTATCAATAAAGATTACCTGATTATAAATATGATTACATTCTAGACCAAGACAAACAGGTTGTATAAATGGAATCTGAAAATCGGTTCTCTGTGTAGAGAAATCTATATTTTTTTTGGTGGTTTCTATAGATAGGGGTAATTGATTGTAGGAAGTAATAGTGTACATTTCAGCTATTTTTTCGCCCACTTGTAAGCGTTTATCAAAAAACAAATCTTTTAATGATTGCTGTCCTTCGGCAGATAATGAAATATACTTGCCAAGTATGTTTATAATCGTTTCAGAATCCAGAGAATTCACTTCAAAAAACTCTTCTTTTGCCAAAAATGAAATACTGGTATTTACAACTTTCAGAAAGTCGTTAACCTCATCCATATATTTTTGATACAACTTTGTATTGCTTGTTAAGCTTATTTTATTCTTAGAATCTTTGGTAATAAATAAATAGCATTCATGACTAAGAGTAGGTTTCTCATAAAAGAATTTGTTATCACTTCTGGAAAGCATTTGATCTCCTTGGGTTACTGCTTCTTTTATTTTATCAACGAAAAAATAATCTTGTTTTTGAATAATGGTATTCTCTGGAAGAGAACGGATGATTTTGTCAAATAACTGATTGATTCGGTTAATACTCTCTTTATCTAATGAATAAATTTGTGGTAGTTGTAGTTTATAACCTACTGTGATATCTCCATTTTTTGAAATGATCAAGTCATTTTCTACCGCGTAGATAGGGAAAACCTTATGTAAAGATTCATTATTCATCTTATTTAGTGTTTATATTAAACCATAAATGATATTTCTTTGGCATAAAAACTCTTCGTTTGTCAAAGGCTTCTTTACCAGCTTCTTTAGTAGCAGAGAGTATAGCAATATCTTTGGCTTCATCTAGATTTACTCCAGAATCATTATTGCCGAAAGTAGCTGCTTGAGTTCCCTTTTGATATGCATAGTTGTATACATCTTTTGCAACTTGTCCAGGCATTTTAGGCCATGTACGATTCCCGAGATGAATTCCTTCAACCCCATCGAAGTCAAAAAGACTGAAATCCAGAATATAAAGCTGATCTCTGTCCTTATAGCTATTGATATCAATTAATAAGCGATTTGTACCAAAGGATATTCTACCATATACGATTGCACCTTTTGGAATTAAAACTGCTGGATTCGTAAGACGGACTTCTTTTTTTGTTCTGATTGCTATTGTACTTCCTTGAACAAGAATTCCTTGATCCACAGTCTCAGCAGGGATAAGTCCTAAAACTTCATCCTTGTCGGAACCTGATCCAGCACCGTGGAAATAATTTTGTTGTTTGAATTTAGATTGAATTTGCCCAGCGATTTTTTCACTAACATTTGTACTTATTTCTGTTATTTTTTCGGGTGTTAGTTGATTAACAGCAAGCCCTCCAATACCAGTTTGATTTTGTTGCGAAGCCTGAGTAATTTCGCTATAGGTTTCCATTAATTTTTGAATATCTTCTATATCTGTATAATTTCCATTAGGAGAAACCTGCTCCATGGACTGTGCCATTAACTGTTCTTGTAGCTCCATGAGTTGTTGTATTTCATCATTAACAGGTTCTGGACGAAAAGAAGGGGTAGATTGATTTCCGTAATTAGGTTGTTTCCTTCTTGTATTCTTTAAAATTTCGGGTAATTTGTCCCTAGTTTCTGTTTCATCTCCTATGATAAGAGATTCATTCATTATATTTTCTTCTTGTTCTTTCTCGACATTCCCCAATCCTTTAACCACATCGCTTCTTTCTATGTTGTCAAAAGACTCTCTTTCGTACTCTTCTATTTTTGATTTAGGTTTTATTTTTTGCTCATCTACTTTAGGAGTACTAATCGATAATTGATTTTTTCTTTTTTGAGCTTGACTAGAAGGGAAGATGATTATTTTCAATAACACTGTTAAGAGTACTATGCAACCTACTCCAACAATAGCAACAATAGTTTTCTTTTTTTTGTCCATGGTTTATAAAATGTTTTGTATGAAAGGTGATAGGTTTTATACTTTGTCTTTGGTTTGATTTTTTAGGATATATTTCCATACAGATACTGGATCAATTTTTTGATTGTTGATATGTATCTCGTAGTGTAAATGAGGTCCAGTCGTTATTCCGGTATCTCCTACAAATCCAATAACTTGCCCTTGGGATACGATATCGCCCTTTTTGGCCAGATTTATCCATAAATGAGCGTACACGGTTTTTACAGATGATAAATGATGTATGGTAATACAGTTACCATATCCTTTTTTAAAGCAAGAGTTTTCTACAATCCCAGCAGCAGTAGCCAATACCGCAGTTCCTTTTGGTGCAACCAAATCAATTCCAGAATGCATTTTGGTTTCTAAGTGAATTGGATGTTTCCTGTAACCAAAAGGAGAAGATACTTTTATGAAATCTTTCTTTTTTAAAGGAAAATAGATTGGAATATTTTTGACAGGTATTTTGGTTGTTTTTTTCTGGGTTTCTTGAGCCTTGCATAAAAATCCAAAAGCAAATACCATTAGTACCGTATATATTAGTTTGATATTCATGAGAGATGATTGAAGGTGTGATGTTTAATGGTTTTTAAGAATTCATGGTTTCATTAATAAGATCATTTTGATTATCGTCATTATCCTGCCCTTGTAGTGTTTCACTAAATTTTGACAATTCTTCATCAATTAGATTGTCTATCTCGACTACAATTCGATTAAAATTGCCATCAAGTAATTTTTCAATATCATTGTCTTCTCCAATGGTTTTTGGAATTGGTTTTTTAACTTGGTCTTGGCGAGTATCAACTTTTATTTTTCCTCTAAATATTTTTCGGGTAATTTCTTCACCAAAATTATCTGCTACGACTCCTACAAATTCTCCTTGTGATAATTGTGAAATAGTGGAGACTGGAATTGCGTATTCCAGATTTTCATTAATGGTATATGAAGTACTGCTCGTATCTACATTCACATTCTTTAGTTTTTGTTTCTTTTTACCAAAAATCTCCTGTAGTTTAGAAGCAGTTTCACTTCTTACAGATCCACTGAAAATGTTACCGACAATGTTGAATATCGTTGCGGCTACTTCATTCCCATAATCTCTTTTTAATTGCTCTAGATCCTGCATACCAATGGTTGTAGAAATTTTATTAGACCTCGCGGTAGCGATAAGATTATCTAATCCCATAAAATACATGGTAGGTAACTCATCAATAATAACAGAACAGGGTTGACGTTTCTGAGTATTAATCTCTTTCAGTAATTGTGTAGCAATAAGACCTAAAGCAGGTGAATTGGTAGTTTGAGTGGCAGGTGAATTTGCCAGTACCAAAATCGAAGGTTTCTCGGGGTCATTTATACTTAGAGATACATTAATTTCTGGATATATATTGTTTCCCATTACCCAAAAAAGTTCTTTTGTTGCAAGCTGTGATAGGGGAATTCTGGCAGAAGCGGTTTGACCAGACAATTGTTCATAAGCTTGTTTTTCTAATGCATCCGCAAAAGGAGTCATAAAAAACTTTAGTTCTGGATAAGAACCAAGAATTCTAAATACTTTTTCGTCTGAACAAGATGCCAAAGTTATTGCATGTGGTAATGTGCAGTATTTTCCGTTTTCATAAATCTTTAAGAAATAGATGCAGGAAGCAAAATAAGAGATTGCAGATTGAGCAAAAAAGTCTTTTTTGGTTATCCATTCCTTATTTAAGTTATAAAGTACCGTTTGGGAAGCTTCTATTGCATCCGCAGCTTTACGTATGAGATCTGGACTGATAGGATTTACAAAACAAGATTTCTCAATGTCATCAAGTGAGATTACGTTAAACGTAGGTTCAATGTTAAATTGTTTTTTGTAGTATTCATAGAAGGCATAGGTCTCTTTGGCTAGTGATGGGAATTTAAAATCATAAACCAACATAGAGAACTGCTTTTTAATATGTTGTCTTATATACTCTTCTATTACCGAATAAGACTTACCAGAACCTGGTGTGCCAAGAACCATCGTAGCTCTAAAAGGATTTACTACATTAATATATCCGTTATCGGTTTTAAAATTCACCGAATATTTATTATCCATTACCCCTTTTTCTTGTTTAAAAACGAGGTTTTCATCATTAAACTCGTCTTTACTTCCGAAATAATTAAAATGTCTTCGGATCATAAATAAGGCCCAGATAAATCCAACTAGAGATACAGTCGTTACAATCAGGTGTGGAATTAAAGAAATAGGAAATTCAGCACTTAGAATAAATAGGAGAGCACCTATGATTAGTGTTATGTAATATTGCATATGCTGCGCATCTCCTTCTGGCTTTTTTTTCACATGAAACCCAAAAGAAGCAAAAGAAAAAATAGAAAGAACAATGCTTCGATTAAAAAAAGAGTGTTCGAAAATAGGAGCTTCTTTATATAGCTTATAAATAAGGTTATTCAGATATTTCGATGATATTCCATGTTTGGTAAAATCATCTAGATAATACGTATATACATCAACACCCAGAATACAAATACATAGCAGCATGGTAACTAATATGATCATATCTATAGAAAGTTTACTGTCCTTCATGTGTCATAGTTTTTTTCAAATTGAACTTTTATGAATCAATGTGTTATTGCTTATCATAACTGGGGCAAACCTAGATAAAATCGCATGTGCATCTGGGATTTTAGGTGAGACAAAAGCGGGACACTTTTATTAAAAAATATGCTCTTAATGTTTACTTTACACTTAGTTAATATGCCTTTTTCCCATTTAAGACGGGATATTGGTGTTATGTATCAGTAATATCAGGTCATTACAGGATAACAAGACGTAAATCGGGATATGGAATAATAATTTTCTATAAAATCAAGGAGTTTTATTTTTTGGAATTACCATAAATATCATTTTAAAGTTTGCACGAAACAATATTTATAGTATTAAGGCTTGTGTATTATGTGCTCTGTTTTAGGTTTTGCCTTTCATTTGATTGTTTACTTTCCTATGAGAATTCAAACATTTTAAAACTTGGTATATAGATTATAAAAGTTTTGAAGAATACTTTCAGGCACTATTATTTGTGTCTATTAGAATGCTAATTTAATCATGATCATTCAAGCAATGTAAAGTTATCCAAACTTGATTGGTTTGTGGCGTCTTCCAGGTTTGTAACCTTCTGGTTTCTTTTGTTTTTTATTGGTTGTTTTTTCATCACGATTAACATTAATAAACGACCTAATTTGTTGTTTAGTTAATAATAATGTTTCATTAATATTATTTTGCCTCGTTCCCATTCCTTGTTCTAATTCAAGCGGTGGCGGTGGCGGTAGTACACCATATTCTTTCATCTGCTGAATTGCTAGATGATTTCCGTGGTCGTTTCGTAAAGCCCCTATTTCATGGTCCAATTCTCTTTGCCTATTTTCTCGTTTAGTTCTTTCTTTAATCAATTTTTTTACTAATTTGGCTTGTCTTTTTGCTTTGCTTCTTGGTATGTAATCTCTTACTAGCCAATAGGATAAAGGGATTGCCACCACTAGCATACCGAAGATGCCCCCAAACGCGGCACCAATAGAAGCTGCAGTTATAACAGCCGCCGCAGTTGCTGACTCACCAGCGGTAAGAGCTCCGATTATGGTACCTACGCCCATACCGGTATTAAGACCTAATCTTCCAATGTTGGAGGAGTGTTTTTTATCACGATCTTTTCTTTTTTTATCAGCATTATTAATAGCAGTTCTATCATCCCAGGGTTTTGGATTGTTTCTAAGCCGTTCTTGCAATAGCACTTTTAATTGATCATCACTTAAATTATGCTCTGCTATCAATTGAGCTTTTTTACTTTCCTTATCTTTAATGTTATTTTCAAGTTTAGTAAGAGCTTCATTATCTTGAGGAATTACTCTTTCTTTTTGTTTTATTTCCTGGTCTAATGATCTTATGGATTCACTCAAATGTTCTCGATGTCTATCAACATTGATAGCATCTATTGTTTCCTCGTCTGTGAGTGTCCTTTTTCGTAACGAACGAAAAACTTTTCCTGCTTTTGTAGTTTCCTGTTTATAAAATAACTGTCGTAATTCCTCTTTTGTTATAGTTTGCAACACCAGATCAACCCTATTTAATAAATTCCGATTATTAGCTATTCCAACCACATCATCGCCTTGCATTTCTGCAAGTTTAAAGTCATATTTATGAAGTTGGTTTAGATCTTCTCGAGTTATTCTTCCTTTTGACTTTTTTATCAAAAGCTCATCAATTCCTAAGTTTTTTGGTAGCCACATGTATATGTTTTTTTAAATTTTTAACTGTTGTTATTTCAAATTCGAGGGTTCTTTTTGGGTTTTTGATTGTTTTGCTTCAATTTATTTTCGTTTAATGGTTTGGGTGCTTCATTCCTTTTCCCTTTTGGTAATTGCGTAAGCTGAGACAACATATCACGGGTGTAGGTTTCTCCATTTTGTTGAAATTTATTTAACGATTTGTATACATTTTCTATAGTGTTATCTGATGCAGCCGTAAGAAATTTTGATGCTTCTTTTGATAGCGGTTGCGCCAAAAGGTTTTCCTTGATTAGTTTTTGTATCTCTTCTTTGCTGAAACCTTGTTGGTGCTCTTCTATAAATTCTTTAGTGGCTTTATATGCATTTTCTAGTTTTTGGGACATCGATAGCTGATCGCTAGATGCTACAACTATTTCATTTATAAAATTTGCTTGATATGTATTTAGATGATTACTTTCTACATGATCAGTAACTATCTTTTGGCGTGCCAATGGTGTAAGATCCTGATGTAATTGAGTGACTACTTTATCCTGAACAGATACTATAGTGTTAAGTAACATAGCTGTGTATTGTTCTTGATTACGTTGCAGGGCACGTTCAATTTCTTTTTGGTATCTGTTAGCAATAGATTCCAAGATCATATCACGAATCAGGTTTAATCTTATTATGGATGTTTCTCTTTCCAGGGGATTGTTATTTTTTTGATTTTCGTGCTAACTACAAACCATAAAAAGGTTAGGGCACTAACTTTTTATATTATGGTTGCCAATTTAACTAGAGATTTACCTTCATTAGAACACGTAATCAATAGATGGTAAGTTTAGTGTAATAGATGGTACTCCAAAATTTATGTACCCTACAAAAGAAGGTTATGATAAGAGCATGAAAAAAGAGAAGCGAGGAATGGTAAAATTAGGATAAGGTCAGGAAAATAAAATCCAAAGCTTTTAGCTATAGTATTTTAATATTTTGAAAATAAAAAAGGCTTCAGTAATGAAGCCTTTTTTTAAGTTATACAAAGTTCTAATATACGTTAGTTTACGTTATGGATATGAACGTCTCGCTGTGGATAAGGTATAGAGATACCAGCAGCATCTAATGCATTTTTAGAATCTTCTAGAGCGCTAAAATATACATCCCAATAATCATCAACATTTGCAAAAGGTCTCACAACTAAATTAACTGCATTGTCTCCTAACTCGCTTACCGCTACTGTTGGTGCAGGATCTTTTAATACTTTAGGATTATCAGTTAGCACTTTCATTACTACATCTTTCGCTTTTTTCATATCATCTCCGTATCCGATTCCAATATTCAGATCAACTCTTAATTTACCTTGAGAGGTGTAATTGATGATATTTCCATTAGATAAAGTTCCATTTGGAACAATAGCTTCTTTATTTTCTGGGGTGGATAATTTTGTAGTGAAAATTTCTATTTCCTTAACTACACCTAATACTCCTTGTGCCTCAATTAAATCCCCAATCTTAAAAGGTTTGAAAATCATAATAAGTACACCGCCTGCAAAATTTGCTAAAGAACCTTGCAAAGCTAATCCAACTGCTAAACCTGCAGCAGCAATAATAGCAGCAAAAGAGGTAGTTTCTACACCAACTGTTCCAAGAACAGCAAGGATTAATACAATTTTTAATATCCAACCAAGTAGATTGGCAAGGAATTTTTGCAAACTTTCGTCATAATTGCGGACGGACATTAGTTTAGTAATTCCCTTTATTAATTTTTTAATAATCCAGGAACCAATGATCCAAATAAGAATTGCACCAACAACTTTTGGTCCAAAATCTACAATAAAATCTAATCCTTTATCTATCCATTCTTGAATATCCATGAGCCAATTTTTAAATTAATTATCTGTTATGTATTAAAATTAAGGATTTAAAGTTTTTGTTGGGTTTATTTTTTTCTAAGAATCCTAAATATTCGATAAAGAACAAATCGCTGCTTTAAAAGGTAAATAATCCTAATTTTTTTATAAGAGTTCCTACAATACTTCTAGATTATTCTTTTTAATCGTACATTACGCAACCTCAAAAAAAAGCGAAATTTATGTCTGAGTTTATGTATTTTTTTAAAGCTGGTTTTTTCCATGTATTGGATTGGGAAGCTTATGATCATATTCTATTTTTTATAGTACTTATAGTAGCATATAATTTCAATGATTGGAAACGAGTATTCACGCTGGTTACCTTGTTTACTCTTGGTCATACCGCCTCATTATTTTTAGCCGCCTATGATATAGTTTCGGTAAACTCAAAACTAGTAGAGTTTCTAATACCAATTACCATTTTAATTACAGCATTATTTAATGTAATTACTGCGAAAAATTCGACTAAGCAAGATAGAATAGGTGTTCTTTATGCAGTTACAGTCTTTTTAGGATTAATACATGGTTTAGGTTTTTCGAGGTATTTTGATTTAATCAGTACCATGGGAGAATATAAAGTACTTTCTATATTAGAATTTGCGCTGGGTATAGAAATATCACAAATAATAGTTGTGCTAATTGTTTTAGTACTTGGTTTTGTTGTTCAAACTGTTTTTAGATTTTCTAAAAGAGATTGGATCTTAGTGATTTCATCCATAGTAATCGGAATGGTAATTCCCATGATTATATCCAATAGAATATGGTAATTATTTATTAATTAGGGTTGTATTTGACACATAGTCATAATATATTCGTAGTTTATTAGATAGTAATACAATCCAATTTTTCTATATGCCCAAATCGAAACAATTAAAGTATGATAAAGCTTACCTAAGAATTGCCAGAGAATGGGGTAAACTGTCACATTGTGAAAGAAAAAAAGTTGGTGCGGTTATTGTAAAAGATAGAATGATCATTTCTGATGGGTTCAACGGAACACCCACAGGTTTTGAGAATCCGTGCGAAGATGAAGAAGGATATACTAAGTGGTATGTGCTTCATGCAGAGGCGAATGCTATTTTAAAAGTTGCGTCGTCAACACAATCTTGTAAAGGAGCAACTTTATATATTACTTTATCTCCTTGTAAAGAGTGTAGTAAGTTAATTCATCAGGCAGGAATTAAAAGAATTGTTTATCAGAATGGATATAAAGATAATTCAGGGCTTTTGTTTTTAGAGAAAGCTGGTGTGGAAATAGAACAGATAACTGACTTGGAAGATTAATGGGTTATTCAAAAAAATATTTGCCATTATTTATTGGTTTAGCAATGGGAGTTGGAGTTTTTTTAGGTAGTAAACTCAACTTTAGTAATCCATCTGCTAAGCTGTTTTCTTACAATGCCAAGAAGGAAAAATTAAATAGGCTTATAGATTATATCGACTATGAGTATGTGGATGAAATTAATACAGATAGCATTGTAGACGTTACTGTTAATCGAATTTTGGAAAATCTTGATCCACATTCTGTATACATCCCACCAGAAGAGCTTGAAGGTATTACAGAGAGTATGCAGGGAGATTTTATCGGAATAGGTGTAAGTTATTATCCGTATAGAGATACTATTTCAGTTATTAATACTATTAAAGGTGGGCCTAGCGAAAAATCTGGAATTCTAGCTGGTGATCGCATTCTTATGGCGGATCAAGATACTTTGTATGGTGAACGATTAAGAAGAGATCGATTAGCAGATAAACTTAAAGGAGAATTAAATAGTCAGGTACAACTAAAAGTATATCGAAGAGGAAAAGGTGTTTTTGATGTTGTGGTAAAGAGAGGAAGAGTTCCCTTGCAAAGTGTTGATGCTAGTTATATGCTTCAAGAAAAGATGGGGTATATCAAAGTGAACCGATTTGCAGAAACGACCTATACTGAGTTTAAAAGAGCATTAGATTCTTTACAGAATATGGGAGCAGAGACTTTGGTAGTTGATCTTAGAGATAATGGTGGTGGATTTATTGCGCCAGCACTAAAAATGGCAGATGAGTTCTTAAAAGATGATGAGCTTATTATGTTTACTAAAAATAAAAAAGGAGCCATCGAAAATAATTATGCAACTAAGAACGGAAGTTTCGAAAAAGGAGATATCTATGTTCTGATAAATGAGAACTCTGCTTCTGCCAGCGAAATTTTTGCTGGAGCTATACAAGATAATGATAGAGGTACGATCGTAGGAAGAAGATCTTATGGAAAAGGGCTTGTGCAAAGAGAAATGGCATTGGGCGATGGTAGTGCTATTAGATTAACTATTTCAAGATATTACACGCCTACAGGAAGATCCATTCAGAAGCCTTATAGTAATGGGAATAAAGAGTATTTTAATGAATATTTAGAAAGGTATAAAAATGGAGAATTACAAAATGCAGATAGCATTCAGGTGGCAGATTCCTTAAAATTTAAAACTCCTGGAGGGAAAACGGTTTATGGAGGTGGTGGAATAATACCAGATATATTTGTGAGTAAGGACACAACCAGAGTTGGTGAAACATTAGATTACATGCTGCGCTCTGGTAGAATGGGAGGATATATATTTGAAGAATTAGATAAGAAAAGAGAATACTATAACCAATTAACAAAAGACCAGTTCAAAGAAGAAATCCAAATAGACGATGAGTTTGCCGAAGGATTTTTGGCCTACACAAGAAGAAATGGGGTTGATTTAAAACTTGATAATTATAGAGAACAATTAAAAAAGTATCTAAAGGCAATTATGGCACAACAGTTATTTGGTACGAATGAGTTCGAAAAAATTATTAACCAGGATGATAAAATGATTCAAAAGGTTTTATCCCTCTCACCGGAGTAATTATTTAGTTGTTCTCGTATTGGGATAAATCTTATGTCCCCCCTAAAAATTACTAAGTAGTTAAGAAAATTGATGTTTCAAAAGGTTATACTTGTTCTTTTCTTAATGTTTTTGTTAATAAGCGCTATAACTTTGGTTATATTAACATTTTAGTAGTATTTTTAATACAAAAAGCGACCCCCAAAATATGTCAGAATTATCAGAATACCTTCTTGCTATTGCGCTCTGTTCTCCCGTTTTCTTTTTTATTATTGCGGTAGGATTTAGATTGCTAGATAATAGTGCGTCTTTATTTCTTGATAATGAGATTTTAGTTGATTCCTCTTATGTTTCAGGAGATTTAATTAGGGAACACATAGAAAGTACAGAAGATACGAAACTAAAAAAGGCATTAAAAACCTCTTTGATTTTTAGAAAATTACATAATTTCTTTATGATTCTTGCTGTGGTTTCGGTACCACCAGTAATTATTGCCTGTTTTCTAATTACCTTTATTGCGTAACCCTTATTTATCTTTTTCCATATTTCTGCTGAATAGTTCTAGAAACTAATAATATAAGTAATAGAACAATGACACATGCAGAAGCAATAATACTTATTAAAGCTGTTTTGCTATCTCCTAGTAACAGGTTGCTGAAATCTAAAACAGTAGCATTGTAGATAATCAAGGAAACACCAATAAGAATTAACGTATAAATAAAATATTTCATCAGAATAAACCTTTTATATTAGTAGCAAATAGTTTTACTGCTATAGCTAGCAAAATTACGCCAAATATCTTTCGAATCACATTAATTCCTTGCTTTCCTAATACTTTTTCAATTTTTCCAGAAGACTTTAACACTAGGTATACAAAAATAATATTAATCACTATTGCAATCACAATATTAACGGGTTGATATACTGCTCTAAGTGATAGTATTGATGTCATAGTTCCTGCACCTGCAATCAATGGAAACGCAAGAGGAACCACTGCAGCAGTTTCGGGTTCATCATCTTTATATAGTTGAATACCAAGTATCATTTCTAAGGCAAGAAAGAAAATAATAAAAGCACCAGCAACTGCAAACGAATTTACATCGATACCAATAAGATTCAGGATTTCTTTTCCTACAAAAAGAAACAAGATCATTAAAATAGCGGCGACTATAGAGGCTTTTTCACTTTGGATGTGACCAACTTTCTTTCGTAAATCTATAATAATAGGGATGCTGCCAATGATATCGATTACCGCAAATAATATCATGCTTGCTGTAAGTATTTCTTTTGGGTCAAAGTTCATTTTAATTAGTTTTTTGGTTGATGCAAAGTTATATATACTCCGTTTTATAAAAGTAGCATAAAAAGATTAATAATCGGTAAATTTTATATTTCATAAAAACTATCTTCGCAATATGTTTCAGTTAGGAAAAACCATAGTTTCAGAAGACATTATAGAAAAAGATTTTGTGTGTAATCTTTCTGCCTGTAAAGGAGCCTGTTGTATCGATGGAGAAGCGGGAGCACCACTAGATGAGGTAGAAACACAGAAGCTTAAAGAAATATATCCTGTAGTAAAGCCATATTTAAGGCAAGAAGGAGTTGAAGCAATTGAAAAACAAGGTACTTTTATCAAAACAGAAAATGGAGAATTAGAAACACCATTAATAGATGGTGCTGATTGTGCCTATGTAATTTTTGATAAAAAAGGTACTGCTCTATGTGCTATTGAAGAAGCTTATAATCAAGGAGAAATAGATTGGAAAAAACCAATTTCTTGTCATTTATATCCAATTCGAGTACAAGATTACACAGAGTTTTCAGCAGTGAATTACCATAAGTGGGATATATGTGATGATGCCTGTTCCTTAGGGAAAGAACTACAAGTTCCTATCTATAAATTTGTAAAACAGGCGTTGATACGCAAGTTTGGAGAGGATTGGTATATGGAGTTGGAAAAAGTAGCCGAAGGGCTAAAAAAATAGAAATTTCGATAATTTTCTGGTAACAATTGTAATACTAAAGACACTTAATTACATAACGTTAAATTTTAGTATTATGAAAAAATTGAATGTATTAGCCATAATCTTTGGTATTGGTTTATTCGTTTCCTGTTCGACATCAGATGTTGAGGAAGAAATTGGCCTGGAAGATGATGTTGAATTGAAATCTGAGAAAAGTATAAAAATACCACCAAGACCTCCATTGCCTGGGCCTTGTGGTTTAGCTTTTAATTGTCCACCAAAATAAATAAAAGATTAATATTTTCATTCCTTAAGAGCTTCATCTTAAGGATTTTTTGTTTGATATGGAAAACTTTTCTTTATTTTTAGGGTTGTTAATGTTTACCTAAAAGGGAAAAGGAATACTAACATTAAAACCAAAACAATAATTTTATGAAAACAATTCAAGTATGTATCGCTATGTTTATGCTTGCTGCAGTTCCGTTTGGCTGTAGTGATGATGATGCTATAGACGATATTAAGATTCCTGATGCTGAAGAAACAGGAATATTTTTAGAACAGGATCTTCATGTTTTATATCTTTTGAGACAAGATGATCTAATTGAGGAACAGATCATATCCGTGATGACTGATCTAGAAAATGATCCAAATAATGAGGATCTGCAGGCTCAATTAGAAGAGTTAGAAAATCAACGAGAGGTTAATACAGAACAAATTGATTTCCTGAACTCTCAGATTGAAGAAGCTCTTAGTGATGTTTCTTTGAGACCAAGAGTTCCGAGATTAGGGCCTTTTCCACCACCACCACTTCCATGTGATTGTCAAGACCCTTTAAACTTTACAGCATTAATGAAAGTATTGTTAGAAGGAAATCCTGAAGGTCTATCGGTAGTAGTCTTTTCAGAAAATCAGGAAGTTTTAGCAGAATTTGGTAATATTCAAAATTTTGAAGATACTAGTTTTATAGAAACTTCTATAGGTGAGAATATCGACTTTCAAGGAGTGGTAACTGTTCAGATTTCGAAGTTTTTCCCTCCAATTCAGGATATTACAACATATTCGATAACAGGGAATATTAACCTTTAGTAACCTTCATAAATAATAAGTAACTTAGCTCTCAATCATTTTGGGAGCTTTTTTTATGAGATTTTTTGTTTCTTTTTTGTCTTTATTTTTTTGTTTTTCAGTGTATTCTCAATCTCCAGAAGAACAATTCGATAAAGTGCAGTCGTTGTTAGTTAAAGGGCAAAGCTTTTTGTATACGCAAAGAGATAGTGCCGATTATTTTTTGTCAAAGAGTTTTGATTTAGCTGAAAAAGAAGATTTTTTAAATGATAAACTTACCATATTGCTATTTCTAATTAGGTGTAATACATATCATTATGATTTAACCTCTTTGAAAGAAAACATAGATGTATTTGAAAATATTCTAACAGAAGATAAAAGGACTGATACGCTTTATTATTCAACATTTTTTAAAAGAAGATTATTGTTGGAAAAGGGTAACTATTTCTATGATATTAAGAATTATCCAGAATCAGAAAAAAACATAAAAGCGATTATAAATGATATAGAAAGTGACTTAGGTGATAATGAAGTAACCCCAGATGATTTATATGAGTTAAACTCAGCATATTCTTTCTTGGCTTCTATATACGAAGATTTAGATAGATTAGATCTATCTATGAAATATCATAATAAGACATTGTCTATTATAGAAAAGTACTCAGATGTTGATTGGAACAGACAGAAACTAAATACAAATACTCGATTAGCAAGGGTTTATGAGAAACAAGGAAATTTTAAAAAAGGGAATGATTTGTTAAAAGAATCTCTAGCACTTTATCTTTTAGATAAGGATAACCCAAGATCTAAAAATAGCTTATTATCCACTTATCAACGTTTATCAAATAATTACTTATTCCAAGATAGCATTGCTAAGGCAATTATTATGCTAAAGGAAAGTGAATCGTATTATGTGGAAAATGATGCTTTTCAAAGATCTGCTGAGAAATTGTATGCAGAAATTTATAGTTCAGATAAACAGTATGAGAAGGCAGAAACTTTTTACAAATCTTATTTAGATAAGACTCTTACTTACAGGCAAAATCGGAAGCATCAGGATGTAGCAGAAGCTTATACCGGTTTAGGTAGTTTGTATATGTTAAAAGAAGATCCTTCTAAAGCTTTGGAATATTATCAAGAATCTTTGATGCAATTAGCTCCTGATTTTACAAATAAAGATATTAAAGTTAATCCAGATCCAAAAAAAGTACTATCCAAATTAGCGTTGGTTAAAGTGCTAAAAGAAAAGTTAAAAGCGCTTCAATTACTATTCAAAAAAAGTAATAATACTAAAGACCTTGAAATAGCTTTTACCACATCTAATGATATTATCAAAACGTTAGATCTGTTAAAACCAGAATTCGAAAGCAAAATCGATAAACAATTCCTAATTACAGAAATGTATCCTGCTTTTCATAGTATGGTAGAGATCGCCTTTGATTTGTATACTGCTACAAATGAATCGAGATATATAGATGCAGCATTTTATTTTTCCGAAAAAAGTAAAAGTGTTATTCTGTTAGAAGCAACTAGAAGTACTCAAGCAAGCTCTTTTGGAGGAGTACCTGAAGAAATCATTGATAAGGAGCAACAATTCAGAGCAAATATTATTCATTTAGAAAAGAAATTCTTTAATCAAAGATCGGATATTGCTGTTTTCGATTCCTTATTTCAACTAAAAAACAGGTATTATAATTTTATCTCAGATATGGAGCAAAAGTATCCAAAATACTATGATTTAAAATATAATGCTGATGTAGTAAGTTTAGAAGATATATCCATGGGTCTGCTCCAAAATAAAGCATTGATCAGTTATGTTGCGACGAGTACAGACTTGTATGTGATCACTTTAGAGGATCAACGCAAATACTTTTATAAGGTGCCTTTAGAGAAGAAGGATCGAGATATGATAACAAATTTTTATTCTTTGTTATCTAATCTAAATGTTAAAGAACTACCAGATATTTATGCCGAAGGCTACGAGGTGTATAAAAGAATTTTAATGAAGCCTTTGGAAAAAATTGAATCAAAAGAATTATTGATTATCCCCGACGATATTTTGAACTACCTTCCGTTTGAAGCGTTAACGACTTCGAATAATGCTGCGGATTATCTTATTAAGGAATATCAAATTTCATATACAAATTCTGCCACCTTACTTAGAGAACAACAAAATACATCAAAAAGTGAGCGGAATAATTTAGTAGCATATGCACCTAGTTTTGAAAAAGCTGGTAATAATATTTCTCAAGATAGGCCTAATTTTGGACCGTTGTTATATAATACAGACGAAGTAACACAGATTACTAGTTTTTTTAATGGAAAAGCTATTATTGGTAATGAAGCGTCTCTGGCTTCTTTTTCAGAGAATTCTGAGACTTATAGCATGCTTCATTTCGCCACTCATGCAGCTACTAATGATGAATATCCTGATTATTCCTATTTAGCATTTGCTAATGATGATAGTGGTGAAAATGGTTTGTTATATGTGAAGGATTTGTACGGATATAATATCAATGCAGATTTAGTAGCGCTAAGTGCTTGTCAAACAGGATTAGGAAAATTGGAGAAAGGAGAAGGAATGTTAAGTTTAGCAAGAGGTTTTAGTTATGCTGGCGCTAAATCATTAGTAAATACTTTATGGAAAATTAATGATCAAACTACAGCAGATCTAATGTATGATTTCTATAAAAACCTTAATAAATCATTGCCAAAAGATCAAGCGTTAAGAGAGGCAAAGCTAACGTATCTGAAAAATGCTGAGGATGATTTATTAATGCATCCGTATTATTGGTCAGGATTTATGATATCTGGTGATACCACTCCTTTGGAAAGTAGTAGTTCTTTTTTATGGTGGTTATTACTGCTTTTTATTCCTGTTATTATAGTGATTATAAAGAAAGTAAAAAGCAGTAATACCTAAGATTATTTCATTTGATTTAATAGCTTTTGCACATCACCTTTTTTGAAGGTCCCATTGGTAGATAAGTCTTCTAATAATTGAATAGCTTTTTCTTTTTGATTTTCTTTCAGATAAGCCAGCGATAAATACCACTTACCTCTTTCTATTAATTCATCTTTTAAAGCAATGTGTTGTTCTAATAAAGGAATGGCCTCTTTAGTTTGATCAATAGCTAATAACGCATTTGCTTGATATAATAGGAAATAAGGTTTTTGGGTGATCTCATATAGCTTTCCAAATTGTTCTGCCGATACTGCGTATTCTTTATTCTCGTATGAAGAAAAAGCAGCAATTTCTTCATTGTCATCTGCTGTTCCTCTTACAATAGGAGTTACTACATTTTTGTAAGGCTCAAAATTAGAAGCATATAGGTCATTAGTGCTAACACCAAAAGGATCTAATAATGAAATAACTCCTAGAGAAATTATTAATAATATAGATGCAGCTACTAATAGTTTTTTGTAATTAAATAGTGGTACTACCTTGGTTTCGTTAGCGGCAATTTTAGCTTCAAAATTAGCCATTTGTTTTCTCAAATCATCTCTATCTTCTGCGCCAGCTACATTTTTCAAATTTGATAGTAGATCTAGATCCTCTTTAAATGAGATATCATTTGCAAGCAGATCATCGAACTGCTCTTTTTCCGCGGGAGTCAGTTCTGAATGTAGAAATTTGTCTATTAACTCTTCTCGTTCCATTTAAGCGGGGGTTTTAATTAATTCTTTAAGGGATTTTATACAACGGGATTTCTGGCTTTTTACTACATTTTTGTTTTCGTAGCCTAAGCTTTCAGTAATCTCGTCAATCGTTAGTCCCCGATAATAGAATAAGGTTAACATTTCTTGACAACGTTTTCCTAAATTTTTAAAATGTTGTCGTAATAATCGCTGTTCTGGACTCAATTCAGGTTCCTCAAAAAAGTCTTGATCTTCAGATGTTTCTTTAAATTCCACGCTACTTTCATAGGAGATGGTTTTTTTCTGTTTCTTGAGTTGATCGTAGATCATATACTTTCCGATACTAAATAAATAAGTCTTAATAGAGCTTTTAATAGCATCAAGTTTCCCATTGATTGCATGTTCTCGTAAGGCAATAAAAGCTTCTTGATATATATCTATAAGTACATCGTGATCCAGATCATACTTTTTTGCAAACTGCAAAAAAGCATTTCTATACTCGTTATAGATTTTTTCTAATGCTTGATTACGCCCTTTTTTTAGCGTTAAGAGTTCTTCCTTCATACTTGGTCACCTGACTATAGGGTAATAGGTTCATCTTATTTTCCAAAGATAAAGTTAACCTTTTTTATAAAAAGGATACAAAGAGATAAAACCAAACAATATAATTATGAAAACTACAAAGCAAATAATCGGAATAGCGGTATTGTTTATTTTAATGATAACACCGCAACATGTAGAAGCTCAGTTTTGGAAGAAAGTAGCAAAAACTGCTGAAAAAGCTGCAGAAAAGACCATATTAAAAAAGACAGAGGAAAAAGTTTCTAAAAAGACTGGTAAAACAATTGATGATACTGTCGACGGAAAACCTAAAAGCAAAAAGAAGAAGAAAAGTAAGAAAACTAAAAAAAGTAATGACGCCGTAATTTCTTCTGATACAGTAAATGAAACGGAGGAATTGGAAAATGGAAAACCTGCTTTTGCTGCGTATTCCAAATTTGACTTTGTCGCTGGAGAGAATATTTTGGCTTACGAAGATTTTAGTCAGGATGAAATTGGAGATTTGCCAGCAAGGTGGAACTCTTCTAACTCTGCAGAGGTAGTTACTTTAAATAATACCGAAGGTAGATTCATTCAAATAGGAACGGGAAAAGGGTCTTATGTTCCTGAATTTATCGAAGAGTTTCCAGATAATTTTACATTGGAATATGATGTTGTATTCGATTTTGATGTGGCGCAATACGCATATCAAAGAGATTTAATGGTTGTTTTTTCTGATTTAAAAAATCCCGGATATAGCTTGCAGGATGGAACACCTGGAGATAACGGTTTCTCATTTGCTATACGAGGTGGCATCAGCGGTGGTGGAGGAATTGATATCTATAAATATAACAAAGACAGAAACCTAGATCTTCGTTCTAAAAAAGGAATTGAGCTTCTTGATAAAGATAATAGAGGAAGAGGAGAAAAAATACACGTATCTATCTGGAAACAAAAACAAAGAATGCGTATTTATATTAATGAGCAAAAAGTATTCGACATACCTAGAGCTTTTGAAAAAAACACTATTGTAAAAAATCTAAAATTCTTCTCAGAAATATCAGAAGAAAATACATTCTATTATTTAGGGAATATAAGATATGCGATTGGAAAACCTGATATGCGAAACAAACTGATAACCGAAGGGAAACTGGTGACATATGGAATTACTTTCGACACTGGAAAAGCTAGTTTGAAATCCGAATCTTACGGTACTATCAAAAAGATAGCAGGTGTGCTTACTGAAAATCCATCGGTTAATGTGTTAATTACTGGCCACACGGATAAAGACGGTGATGATGCTTTTAATCAAAAACTATCTGAAGAAAGAGCAGTTTCAGTTAAGAAGACTTTAGTAAGTGAGTTTGGTATTGACTCTTCTAGGCTAAAAACTGAAGGAAAAGGGGAGAGTGATCCAGTTGATAATGGTGATACTCCAGAAGCAAAAGCAAAGAATAGAAGAGTTGAATTTAAAAAAATGTAAAAAAGAATGTTTACCTCTTTGTCTTTAACGACACTAATGAAAAAACTTGATAATAATTAAAAATGAAAACAATGAACACAAAATTTAAAAGTATAGGTACAATGATTATGATAGCGCTAGCATTAGTGTTTCAATCTTGTGGTAATGATGACGATGGTTTAGTAATTGAAAATGAAAATCAACTTGAAAATCTTCAAGGACGTTTTGAGCAATATGAAGAATCTATTGGTAATATAGAAGCTCCAGAAGCAATGGAAGGATATGCGCAAGACAATGTATATGCGTCTAACGCTGTATGGACCATCGCATCGCTACAAGTACAAGCATTAACATATTCTTCAATTTTTCTAAGCATTCCAACTGATGCCGAGCAACAAAGTGTTGTTGGTAAAAACGGGAGCATGGCAGATACTTGGGTTTGGAGTGCAGGTGGTGTTACGCTTTATTATACAGTAACATCAGATGCTGCTTTTGATTATTTTACATATGATATAGAAGAAGGAGGAGTGCGAAGAACTTTTTATGAAGGTAGAATTAGTAAAGACGGTAATTTCTATGAAGTAAGATTCAACGGTGAAGACGGAAGCTTTATTCTAATGACATATAGAAAAACGGGTAGTGTGATTACCTTCACTATAGAAGATCATAATAATGATAAAATAGAAATGATTTATAATGAAACGGATAGGTCAGGATCAATTAAGGCTTTCGAAGCTGGAGTATTGGCAGAAAGTTTTGTTTGGTCAGGTGACGGAACAGGAGTGTATACGAATCATGTTACAGGAGAAACATTCTCTTGGCCATAAGATGTAAATATAAAATTACCCTTTGGAAAAATCATACTCGTTAATTCAGGTATGATTTTTCTTTTTATTCTATTTTTTTATTAAAAATAAAATTTTTCTTGTCACTTATTAACGTGTGGTTTTGCCGTAAAATAGGGGTTTTTTTTAGTTTTGTTTTTGAAGACAAAAAACTGTGTTAGCAACTGAAAAATAAGTGTTTTTTGAGGTTACTAACAGTGTTGTTTATATCTTTTTTTGTTAGTTTAATTATTTGTAAATCAGTAGCTTATATGGTTTTTGGTAAATTTTGATTTTTATTGCTTAATTCCCTTCGTGTTGAAAACTTTGTTGAAAACGTTTGCCAAATTTTTGTGAAACATTTGGAGCATTTTTTGATCTTTGTTAGTCCGTAGCGGAAACAAAAAAATAGATAACTAGCTTAAAGAAAAAAAGATGAATGCAGTAGAGCCAATTTTACAAGAAAACAAAGACAGATTTGTTATTTTTCCTATCAAACATCATGACATTTGGGATTGGTATAAAAAATCAGAAGCTAGTTTCTGGACGGCAGAAGAAATTGACTTACATCAGGATATTACAGATTGGAGTACAAAGCTGACAAATGACGAAAGATATTTTATCAAACATATATTAGCATTCTTTGCTGCTTCAGATGGAATTGTTAATGAGAATTTAGCTGAAAATTTCGTAAATGAAGTTCAATATAGTGAGGCAAAGTTCTTTTATGGATTTCAAATTATGATGGAGAATATTCACTCTGAGACCTATTCTTTGTTAATTGACACCTATGTAAAAGACGAAAAAGAAAAAGATATCTTATTTAAGGCAATTGAAAATTTTCCTGCGATTAAGAAAAAAGCGGATTGGGCATTAAAATGGATCGAATCTGATTCTTTTGCAGAAAGATTAATTGCATTTGCAGCAGTAGAAGGGATTTTCTTCTCAGGAGCGTTTTGCTCTATATTTTGGTTAAAGAAACGTGGTCTAATGCCAGGTCTTACATTTTCTAACGAGTTGATATCAAGAGATGAAGGTGTGCATTGTGATTTTGCAGTACACTTACATAACAATCACCTGATTAATAAAGTGCCAAAGGAAAGAATTCGTGAAATAATTGTTGATGCACTTAATATTGAAAGAGAATTTATCACAGAATCTCTTCCAGTAAGTTTAATAGGAATGAATGCAAATCTAATGACACAATATCTAGAGTTTGTTACGGATAGATTGTTGTTAGAGTTGAATTGTGAAAAAGAATATGGAACTGCAAATCCATTTGATTTTATGGATATGATCTCATTACAAGGAAAAACTAATTTCTTTGAAAAGAGAGTATCGGAATATCAGAAAGCTGGAGTTCTTAATAAAGATACCGAGGATAATAAAATAAGTTTTGATGCCGATTTTTAATCTCTAAAAGTCACTTCAGAATAATAATATTTTCATTCTGAGCTAATTCATATAGGAGATCTATAAAAGTAACCGATTAGCTCAGTTTGATTAAGCTTTCTAAAAGCTTGCCAAAACAAAAAAAGGCGAAAGTCAATAATTGTATTTTACTTGTATAAATTCTCTGATTTGTATAATGCAGAGGTTTCTTTTTAGTATCTGATTTCGGGGGAGATCACGCAATTAATTATGACTTTCAGTAATTAAGAGGAATATAAACACAAATTAATATCGTAGTTCTTCAAAAGAAGAATTTTATAAAAACCAAAAACGTATGTATGTAGTAAAAAGAGACGGTCACAAGGAGCCAATTATGTTCGACAAAATTACCGCAAGGGTAAGAAAGCTGTGTTATGGGTTAAATTCACTAGTTGATCCAGTAAAAGTTGCCATGAGGGTTATTGAAGGATTATACGATGGAGTAACTACAAGCGAGCTGGATAACCTTGCAGCAGAAATTGCAGCTACTATGACGATCGCACACCCTGATTATGCCAAACTTGCAGCGAGGATATCAGTCTCTAATTTACATAAAAACACTAAAAAGACCTTCTCTGAAGTAGTGAAGGATTTATATGAGTATGTAAATCCTAGAACAGAGAAGAAAGCACCATTGATCTCTGATGAGGTGTATGAGGTAATCATGGCTAATAAAGAAAAGTTAGACTCTACGATTATCTACAACAGAGATTTTGGATACGATTATTTTGGTTTTAAAACATTAGAGCGTTCATATTTACTTAAGTTAAATGGTAAAATAGCAGAGCGTCCACAGCATATGTTAATGAGAGTTTCTATAGGAATTCATCTAAATGACCTAGATGCAGCTATAGAAACGTATGAATTAATGTCGAAAAAATATTTTACACACGCGACACCTACGTTATTTAATTCTGGTACTCCAAAACCTCAAATGTCTTCTTGTTTCTTATTAGCAACCAAAGAAGATAGTATTGATGGTATTTACGATACGCTAAAACAAACAGCAAAGATTTCACAATCTGCGGGAGGAATAGGATTGTCTATACACAATGTTAGAGCCACAGGATCTTATATAGCAGGTACTAATGGTACGTCTAATGGTATTGTGCCGATGTTACGTGTGTTTAATGATACAGCGCGTTATGTAGATCAAGGAGGAGGAAAACGAAAAGGTTCTTTTGCGATTTATGTAGAGCCTTGGCATGCTGATATTTTTGACTTTTTAGATCTGAAGAAGAATCATGGAAAAGAAGAAATGCGTGCTCGTGATTTGTTCTACGCAATGTGGATTCCAGATTTATTTATGAAACGTGTACAGGAAGATGCAGAATGGACATTAATGTGTCCTAACGAATGTCCTGGTTTATTCGATATGCATAGTGAAGAGTTTGAAGAAACCTATGTGCGTTATGAAGCAGAAGGAAAAGGGCGTAGAACTATTAAAGCACGTGAGTTATGGGAGAAAATTCTAGAATCACAGATTGAAACTGGTACTCCTTATATGTTGTATAAAGATGCAGCAAATAGAAAATCAAATCAGCAGAACCTTGGTACGATTCGTTCGTCCAACTTATGTACAGAGATTTTAGAGTATACAAGTCCAGATGAAGTAGCGGTATGTAATCTAGCTTCTATAGCATTACCAATGTTTGTGAAAAATGGTGAGTTTGATCACGAAGAGCTTTTCAGAATCACAAAACGTGTTACTAAAAACTTAAATAAAGTAATCGACAGGAATTACTATCCGGTAAAGGAAGCTGAAAATTCTAATATGCGTCACCGTCCGATTGGATTAGGAGTGCAAGGATTAGCAGATACTTTTATCCAGTTAAGAATGCCGTTTACTAGTGATGAGGCTAAAAAGTTAAATCAGGAGATTTTTGAAACGCTATATTTTGCAGCTGTAACTGCCTCTATGGAAGAAGCTACTGTAGATGGACCTTATCAAACATATGAAGGATCTCCGATCTCTAAAGGAGAATTCCAGCATAATTTATGGGGAATTAAAGATGAAGAATTAAGTGGTCGTTGGGACTGGGCTACACTTCGTAAAGAAGTATTAGAGCATGGAGTTCGTAACTCGTTATTAGTGGCGCCAATGCCTACAGCATCTACTTCTCAGATTTTAGGAAATAATGAAGCTTTTGAGCCATATACAAGTAACATTTATACAAGACGTGTATTGTCTGGAGAGTTTATCGTTGTAAATAAACATCTTTTAGAAGATCTTGTAAAACTTAATTTATGGAGTGATGATCTTAAGGATGCAATTATGAGGGCTAATGGATCTATTCAGAATATAGATATCATACCTCAAGATCTTAAAGAGTTATATAAAACAGTTTGGGAGTTGAGTATGAAGGATATTATCGATATGTCTCGCCACAGAGGATACTTTATAGATCAATCTCAATCGTTAAACTTATTTATGGAAGGTGCAACAATGGCTAAGCTTACGTCTATGCATTTCTACGCTTGGAAAAGTGGATTAAAAACGGGAATGTACTATTTAAGAACGAAGTCTGCTGTAGATGCGATTAAGTTTACATTAAAAACTGAAAAGAAAGAACAGCCACAAGCAGAAAAAGTAGCAGTGGCTGCTGCACAGGTTATGGAAGCGCAATCCACTCCTAAAGCAGAACCACAAGCGGAACAAGTACAAGTTTCTGCAGAAGGAACTTCGTTAACTCCCGAAGAATTGAGAGCGTTAATAGCGCAATCTAAAGAAGCTGAAGGAGATGATTGTTTAATGTGTGGGTCTTAATTAAGACCATTTATATAGGGCAAGAAAGGGAAGTTTTGAAAGCTTCCCTTTTTTATTATCCCAAAAACAACAAAAATTGGAATGGAAAGGGTAACAAATAAGATGTTTTCGATACTTAGACATATGAAGGGTTTTAAAAAATTGCTTGTATTTTAAGAAAGCGCTTTTTTACTATCTTTAGAACCCCTGATCTAAAAATACCTACAGTATGGAAGAGATAACGATCCAACTACCCCACTGCTCTCAGTGTAATGAAGAAATGCTTAGTAATGCCAAATTTTGTACGTATTGCGGTTTTCCCGAAAATGGAGACGATAATGAAAAAGCAAAATTTCACGCCCAAAAGGTGCTTAAAAAAAGCCAAATCAGAGAAGATCGTAAAAAAATTAGTTCTGCAAGAAATACATTGTATTGGATGGCGGGCATCTTCTTTGTTTCAGGATTGATTTTGTTTATGAATCTGGGAGATATTGCCGTTCTTATAGCTGGTGCTATTCTTGCTATTATCTATTTGGTCCTTGCATATTGGTCTCAGAAAAAACCGTTTGCAGCAATCTTGTCTGGTTTACTATTATATCTTATGGTGATAGCGGCAAACGTAATTGTAGAGCCTTCTAGTTTGTTTAAAGGTATACTTCTAAAGGTCATTATTCTTAGTTTTTTGATAAAAGGAATGTATTCTGCATCACAAAGTATAAAAGAACAATAATATGGATATGATTTGTAGAAATTGTGGTGCTTCTTTAGAAAACGCGGTTAATTTTTGTCCTAACTGTGGAACTTCTATTAAGAAGAAAATTTCTGGGAAAATAAAAAGAGAACATCTTAATCTTGTCATTGCATTTTACATTGCTATGTTGGTGTTTTTGATGATGAACTATTTTTTGTTTAATGAAGAAGGTTCATTACTTCAAGAGATTGCTACAGAAATCATTTTTGCTTTGATTATTATAGGTTTTACGTTTTTTGATTTTAAGAATATCATGAAATTGTATCGATTTCCTAAAATTAAACCACTCTATCTTTTGGGATATCTTGCAATACCATTTGCCTCTGCATTCATAGTGTATTATTTAATAGAGTTTATCAATACAGAAGTATTTGAAGAGTATTACAATTACTATTTTACGTATATCAATTATCCAAACCCGATGTTTTGGGCTATTCTTTTTGTGGCTGTTTTTCCACCAATTTTTGAAGAACTTGGATTTAGAGGTTTTTTATATAATCAATTGAAGAAAATCACCAATACAAGAGTGACTATTATTCTAACAGCGTTTATTTTTGCCATCGTACATTTTTCGGTAATCTCATTGTTATGGATCTTTCCATTCGGATTATTACTTGGATATTTACGACACAGATATAATACTTTATGGATAGGAATGATAATTCATTTTATACATAACTTCATAGTGTTATATTTGGACTATTATTATTTTGATAGCACATTGCTAGAATTTTGACAGTATGATGAACTGGGAACAGCTTCTTTCTTTGAAAAGACAGGGAGATACGAATAAAAGATTACGAAAAGAACAAGACGAAACACGATTAGGGTTTGAAGTAGATTATGACAGGATTATATTTTCTTCAGCTTTTAGGAGTTTACAAGATAAAACACAGGTAATTCCTTTATCCAAAACCAGTTTTGTACATACACGTTTGACCCATAGTTTGGAAGTTTCGGTTGTCGGTCGTTCGCTAGGACGTGCTGTAGGTAAAAAGGTTTTAGAAAAACATCCACATTTGGCTGCAATTCATGGATATCAATTTAACGATTTTGGAGCTATTGTAGCTGCGGCCTCCTTATCACATGATATTGGAAATCCCCCGTTTGGACACTCAGGAGAAAAGGCAATAGGAGAGTATTTTGCTACTGGAAAAGGGAAGAAGTATAAAGACTATTTGACACCCAAACAATATCAGGACCTTATTGATTTTGAAGGAAATGCGAATGGGTTTAAAATTCTAACGGAGTCCAGAAAAGGAATAGAAGGTGGTTTGCGATTATCGTATGCTACTTTAGGAGCTTTTATGAAATATCCAAAAGCATCTTTGCCTAAAAAACCGACTCCTCATATAGCGCATAAGAAGTTTGGATATTTTCAGAATGAAAGTGCATTTTTCAAAGAAGTCGCCGAAGAAGTTGGTTTAATTCCGCAACAAATTGGAGATGAAATAACCTATAGCCGTCATCCGTTAACTTTTTTAGTAGAAGCAGCAGATGATATTTGTTATACTATTATTGATTTTGAAGATGGAATTAATTTGGGACTCATACAAGAAGAGTATGCGTTGGAGTATTTGATTAAACTGGTAAAAGACTCTATAAATACAGCTAAATACAACAGTCTGTCTACTACTGCAGATCGACTAAGTTATCTTAGAGCACTTGCTATAAATACATTAATTCAAGAAGCGGCAAATACTTTTATTACATACGAAGAGGATATTTTATCCGGTAATTTTGATACAGCACTTATCGATAAGAGTAAGTACCAAGCGCAAATAGATGATATTATCAAAATCAGTGTTGCCAATATATACCAAAGTACAGAAGTGGTTGAAAAGGAAATCGCTGGATATGAAATTTTGGCAACTTTATTAGATCGGTATTGTACAGCAACCAATAATTATAATAATCAAGAAACTTCTAATTATGACAAATTAATCTTGAAAGCTGAAGGAAGTAATTTTGATTATACGCATGAAGATCTTTATACCAGATTAATTAGTATAAGCAATTATGTTGCAAGCCTTACGGATGGAAATGCTTTATTGAAATTTCAGAAAATAAGAGGTTTACAGGTATAATCAAACACTATATAAAGGATAAAAGATTAGCTAAAAAGTTAAATCTTTCTAGAGTGATATACTAAAGTAGTTTTTTAAGTCATTCTTTGAAAGTTTTGACGAATAATTCCGACAGCAGTATGCATATGGTGCATTGTATCCATACGTTTGATTTTAGCATATATACAATGGAATAGAAATCTAATGTTAACATTTAAGATTTCTTTTTTCATTATTTTAGACAGCTAATTTTAGAGATAGTCATCGATTTAAATAATTTGAAAATGAAAAAATACTACGTAGGTATTCTGTTTTTTGTGATGATTCTTCATTCCGTTAGTTCGAATGGGCAGTCTTCAAATCTTCAATTGATTAAGGATTATTTAATAGCGGAAGGAATGTCTCCGAATGATGTTCTGGGGTTACAAATACAAAGAGAATCTTTTTCTAACAGCTTAAAGGCTAATAATGTATATGTTATTCAGGAATATAATGGGATTCCAATTTATAATGCGATAGGTAGTTTCGTTTTAAAAAATGGTAGAATACTATCTAGTACCCAGAAATTTCACAAAAATCTTTCACAAATCGTAAATACAACACGTCCTTCGATTTTAGCCGAAGACGCTGTACAATATGTAGCTTCTGATGCTGGGATTAATGCTCCTACTAATTTGAAAACAGTACAGAAGAAAGAGAATAAGACAGTAGTTTTTTACGACGAGAAAGTTTCTGAAGAGGAAATACCTGTTCAGCCTATGTACGTTTGGAAAGACGAAACATTAATACTTACTTGGGATGTTAGTATTTATACCTTAGATGGAAAGCATTGGTATAGTACTAGAGTAAATGCGTTAAACGGAGAAGTAGTTGATAAAACAGATTGGATGACAGAATGTACATTTGATCATTCTCATGTTAAAGAGAAATCTTCGGCAGTAATAAATAAGAATTCTTTTGGAGTTCATGCCAGAGAATATGATTTTTTTATGGATGGAACATACAATGTTTATCCTATTCCAGCTGTAGAGAGTCCTAATCATGGAGATAGAGTCTTAGTATCTAATCCAGCGGACGCAACAGCATCACCTTTTGGTTGGCATGATACTGATGGTGTAAACGGTGCAGAATTTACCACTACTAGAGGTAATAATGTAATCGCTTCTGAAGATGTAAATGCTAATAACGGAATTGGAAATTTGGCAGACGGAGGTGCTAATTTAGTATTTGACTTTCCTTTTGACCCTAATGCCCTAGTAGAAAATTTTGAAGATGCCTCAATAACAAATCTATTTTATGGTAATAATGTTGCCCATGATGTTTGGTATCATTACGGATTTGATGAAACTGCAGGTAATTTTCAGTTTAATAATTATGGAAGAGGAGGATCTGACGGTGATGAGGTTTTTGCAGATGCTCATGATGGTTCTGGTTTTAATAATGCTAATTTCGGAACGCCACCTGATGGTTTTAACCCAAGAATGCAAATGTTCTTATGGAACCCACAGGCGGATCCATCTGTTAACACTTTTGTTGTGAACGGAGGAACGTTAGGAGGATCCTATACTACTGTTGATAATTCTTTTAATCCAGGGCATGTAGATGCTCCCGAATTTCCGAGTGGACTTACAGCCAATTTAGCTCTTGCAATTGATGATGATTCTTCAGCAGATGCCAGTGATGCTTGTTCAGATATTATAAATGCTGCTGCACTTAATGGAAGAATTGCGGTGGTAAGAAGAGGTTCTTGTAATTTTGATGATAAAGTAGCTAGATGTCAGGCTGCAGGTGCTGTTGCTGTTGTAGTAGTAAATAATGTTGCGGGAGACCCTATAGCGATGGCAGGAGATGATGGTAGTATTACTATTCCTGCAGTGATGATTGGCAGAGATGATGGAGAGGCATTAATTGCCGAAATAAGTTCAACAACGATTAATGTTACCTTATCAGATATCGGAAGAAATTTTTTTGCAGAAGATAGTAGTTTTGATAATGGAATCGTAATTCATGAATATGGACATGGAATTTCTACTCGATTGACCGGAGGAGCTAATAATTCTGGATGTTTAACTTCTTGTGCGGAAAGAGATGTTGATGGTAATTGTATCCAATTTACTGAACAAATGGGAGAAGGATGGTCAGATTGGTTTGCCCTGATGATGACTATAGAATCTGGAGACGCTGGAGTCGATAGTAGAGGAATAGGAACGTATGCCGCAGGACAACCAACAACAGGTGGAGGAATTAGACCATTTCCATATAGTACTAATATGAGTATTAATCCTGTAACCTATGCTGATACTAATAATGAAGCAAATTTTTCTGCTCCTCACGGAGTAGGATCTGTATGGGCATCAATGATCTGGGATTTGGCGTGGGCTCTTATAGAAAGAGATGGTTTTGACCCAGATTTATATAATGGTACTGGAGGAAATAATTTGGCAATGCAGTTGATCATCGATGGATTAAAGTTGCAATCTTGTAATCCTGGTTTTGTTGACGGGCGTGATGCAATACTGATGGCAGATGAAGTTGCAAATTCAGGAGCGAACGCTTGTTTAATATGGGAAGTGTTTGCAAGACGCGGACTTGGTTGGAGTGCTTCACAAGGTGATCCTCTTAGTAGAACAGATCAGACAGAAGCATTTGATATTCCGCCATCATCAGAAGTATCTTGTTTCTTAAATGTTGAAGATTTTGATGAAAATATCTTCAGAATTGCGCCAAATCCTTCTAATGGAAATTTTGTAATTAATGTTTCCAGAGGTTTTGGAGAGAGTAATGTGAGTATTCTTGATCTAAATGGTAGAGTGGTATATAATAAAGAAATTCTACTTGATAATTCTTATAATATCAATGCCGAAAATTTAAGAGCTGGGATTTATTTACTACAGATTGAAACCAGAGAAGGAAATAGATTCACTGCTAAAATTGCAATCCAGTAATAGTTGTATCGCTAAAGAAGATTAAGAATAGTTTCTTTTATTTTTTCTGCAGAAATACCACAGATATTTTGTAATTCTTCTGTGGTTCCGTGATCAATAAAATTATCTGGGATTCCCAAGGTATGTATTTTATTGCTCGATTTATGTTGATTTGCAAAGGAGATTATAGAATTACCAAAACCACCTTGGATAACACCATCTTCTACTGTAACGAGTATTTTGTGTTTTTGTAATATTTCTTTTATAAGTTTGATATCTAATGGTTTTATAAAACAAAAATGATAGTGACTTATTTTTATTGAAAGTGTATCCAAAGCATCTGAGACATTATTTCCAATCGTGCCGGTAGATAATATTGCTATATCAGAATCCATTTCTAAAAGGCATTTTCCTTTACCGATTGGAAGCTCTGTCATATCTTTTTTCCAATCTAAAATTCTACCTCTACCTCTTGGGTATCTTATGGCGATTGGATTATCCAATCTCAAAGAAGCTGTGTATAATAAATTTCGCAGTTCAATTTCATTTAGTGGTGCCGCTACAATCATATTTGGGATACAACTTATATAAGCAATATCAAAAATACCATGATGAGTCGCTCCATCTGCTCCCACCAATCCAGCTCGATCAATACAAAAGACTACAGATAGATTTTGCAAAGCCACATCATGTATTAGTTGATCATAAGCACGTTGAAGAAAAGTAGAATATATGGTGCAAAATGGTATTAATCCTTGTGTTGCCATTCCTGCAGCCAAGGTAACAGCATGTTGTTCTGCAATACCCACATCAAATGCTCTATCTGGCATTTCTTCCATCATATATTTTAGAGAGCTACCAGTAGGCATGGCAGGAGTAATTCCGATAATATCTTTATTTTTTCTCGCTAGCTCTAAAATAGTATGACCAAATACATCTTGAAATTTTGGAGGCTCTTGGATATCTTTTTTAGGAACTAATTCTCCAGTAGCAGCATCAAATTTTCCAGGTGCGTGGTATTTTACCTGATTTTCTTCTGCTTGTTTTAACCCTTTCCCTTTAGTGGTAATAATATGCAATAATTTAGGGCCTTTTTTATTTTTTAAGTTTTCTAAAGTTTTAAGTAAACCAGGTAAATCATGACCATCAACAGGACCAAAATAAGAGAAGTTAAGTGCCTCAATAATATTATCCGTTTTGGGTTTATATCCTACTTTGGCTTTGGTTAAATATTCTTTTAAAGCACCGACGCTTGGATCAATTCCTATAGAATTATCATTAAGAATTACTAACATGTTTGCATCGGTAACACCAGCATGATTAAGACCTTCAAATGCCATTCCACTAGCGATAGAAGCATCCCCAATTACTGCGATATGTTGTTTCGAGATATTTCCTTGTAATTTAGAAGCAATAGCCATCCCTAAAACAGCAGAAATAGAAGTGGAGGAATGTCCTACTCCAAAAGTATCATAATCACTTTCGCTACGTTTAGGGAATCCACTAATACCATGTAATTGTCTATTGGTATGAAAAAGATCTTTTCTTCCTGTAAGAATCTTATGAGGATATGCCTGATGTCCTACATCCCAAACCAGTAAATCATTTGGAGTATCAAAAATATAATGCAAAGCAATAGTTAATTCTATAACGCCTAAACTCGCTCCCAAATGACCTTCTTTGGTGGCTACGATATTAATAACAAAATCGCGTAATTCTTTTGCTAATACTGGTAATTGATCAATAGAAAGCTTTCTGAGATCTTGCGGATATTTTATACGAGAAAGTAATTTTTCTTTCATGAAGCAAAAGTACTATTTTGAAATGAGCTGGAGTATCAATTTAAAATTAGATATATAAGTTTAGTAGAATATTAATTTCAGTAAAATAAGAACAATTATATTTATTAGTTTTACTTGAAATTGAAATTATTATGTTTGATCCCTATGATGATTCTCATTTTATGAGAAAAGCACTTCAGGAAGCTGAAATGGCTTATGATAAAGGAGAAATACCTATTGGAGCGGTAGTAGTAGTAGCCGATAGGGTTATTGCTAGAGCCCATAACCTCACAGAACTTTTAAATGATGTTACAGCACACGCGGAAATGCAGGCGATTACGGCAGCAGCTAATTTTTTAGGAGGTAAATATCTTAAAGAGTGTACTTTGTATGTAACGATAGAACCGTGTCAGATGTGTGCTGGTGCTTTGTATTGGAGTCAGATTGGTAAAATCGTATATGGAGCAAGAGATGAACAAAGAGGATGTATTAATATGGGAACTAAACTTCATCCAAAAACCAAAATGGTTGGAGGTGTTTTAGCAGAAGAATGTAGTGAAATACTAAAGCGCTTTTTTGTTGAAAAACGAAATCTAAATTGATTTGAATATTACCTCGATCGCGTAACTTTAGTAATAAGGAAATCAAGGGAGGTTTACTTTATTTAATCGTTGGTCTATTATTCAATACGTACTAAAAATTTAAAAGGTTTGAAAAATACAATTGCAGAGCGAATTCAGGATTTTTTAAAACAGTTCCCGCCTTTTAGTTTGCTTTCTACAGAAGAATTGTTGTTTGTTTCTAGCCAAATTAGAGTATTGTATTTAGAAAAAGGAGCTTATGTGTTTAAGCAAGATGAGCAATGTCATGACGAATTCTATATTGTTAGAGAGGGAGCAATAGGGTTGTACAGAACTACAGAAAATATTCAAAACTTCGTGGATATTTGTGATTCAGGAGATCTCTTCGGATTGCGTATTATGATTATCAAAAAGAATTATCGAATGGCTGCTTTGGCTAACGAAGAGTCCATCGTATATGCAATTCCTTCTTCCGTTTTTAAACCTTTTATTGATGAAAATAAAGAAGTAAATAATTTTTTATTAGAGACTTTTGCTACGCATGCTAGAAACTATTTTACCGAAACCGAAAAGGGGAAAAAAATAGATAATACTATTACCATCGAACCGGCTAGTGATCTGTCTACATTACGCACTATTTCTTATCGTAAAAAGCCTCTTACGTGTACTTCTGAGGCTATTGTAAAAGATATTGCTATAGAGATGAATACTAAAAAATCGGATGCGATCGTTGTTGTGGATGAACAAAAGTATCCAATAGGAATTATTACAGATAGTGATCTTAGAGCTAAAGTTGCTACCGGATTAACTTCAGCCGAATCTCGTGTTACAGAAGTAATGACAACACCCGTAAAAACGTACTCCAAAAGAATAACAGTTGCAGAAGCACAAATAGCTTTAATTAAAAACAACATAAGTCACCTTTGTATTACAAAAGATGGCACGCGCAACTCTAAAACCGTTGGTGTTTTTTCTAATCATGATTTGTTAGTATCCTTTGGGAACAATCCTTCAGTTTTGATAAAGGAAATCAAAAGAGTAAAAAAAATCCAGCGGTTACGATATATCAGAAAACAAGTAGAAAGGTTGTTAACTACCTATTTAGAGCAAGATATTCCTACAATGCATATTTTAAATCTTATTTCAGAGATAAATGACGCCTTAGTAGTTCGAACGATTGATTTGTCTTTACAAGAGATGGATTCTTCACCACCAGTATTATTTAGTTTTTTGGTATTAGGAAGTCAGGGAAGAAGAGAGCAATTATTAATTACGGATCAGGATAATGCTATTGTATTTGAAGATGTTGAGGAAATAAGGTATCCAGAAACCCAAAATTATTTTTTAGAGTTAGCAAGAAAAATTACTAAGAATTTACATACGATTGGTTTTGAATATTGTCCAGCAGAGATGATGGCTAGTAACCCAAGATGGTGCATGTCGGTATCCGAATGGGAGAAACAGTTTAGAGATTGGATGACAACTCCGACTGAAGAAAGCACTTTGTTGTCGTCTATATTTTTTGATTTTCAGGCTGTATATGGTGATACTGATATGGTAAATCAATTATCGGATGTCGTATTTGATGGTGTGAACAAGAGCAAAAGATTTCTCGGGTTATTAGGTGTTAGCGCATTACAAAAACCATCTCCTTTAGGCTTTTTTAAACAATTTTTAGTAGAACAAAACGGAGAACATAAAGATACTTTCGATATTAAAACAAGAGCGATGATGGTCTTAATAGATGGTGCACGAATTTTAGCGTTATATCATAATCTAAAAGGAATAAATAATACGTTACTTCGTTATGAGAAACTTGCAGCATTAGAACCAAATAATAAAGAACTTTTCGAAAGTTGTGCAAAAGCTTTTAGGGTATTATTAAAGTTTAGGGCAAGACAAGGATTGATGCACAAAGATTCAGGGAGATATATTCAATTAAATACACTTAGCAAGAACGATAAATTAAAGCTTAAAAGGTGCTTTAGACCGATTAGAGATATACAAGAAGTATTGAGGGTTCGTTTTCAATTAAAAACATATATGTAAATGAATTTTTGGTTTTCAAATAAGCATAAAAAGAATTTCCCTAAGTTTTGGGAGGAGTATCTTAATTCTTTCGAAAGCCAGATTAGTAAAAAAAAGGTAGAAGAAACCAGGTTTATTGCTTTTGATACGGAAACTACAGGTTTTGATTATAAAAATGATAGAGTTCTATCCATTGGCGCTGTGACAATTCAGAATATGAGTATTGATGTGTCTGATCAACTCGAATTATATCTAGAACAGGATGTTTTTAATTCTGAAACGGTGGAAATTCATGGAATTCGAAAAAATCATGAATATATAAGAGTTCATGAAAGCGATGCTATTGAGATGTTTTTGGGATTTATCCAAGATGCTGTTTTAATTGCGCATCATGCAGACTTTGATAGAAGGATGATCAATAGTGCGCTTCAAAGACAAGGTTTAGGCACATTGAAAAATAGGTTTTTGGATACAGGAGTACTATTTAGGAAGACCAAACATCAAATATACAGTAGGGAAAGAAAATATAATCATTATACACTTGATGAATTATGTGATGATTTGAAAATTTCCAAAAGTGATCGACATACAGCTGCTGGAGATGCTTTTATAACTGCATTAGCCTTTTTGAAAATTATTTCAAAACTGAAAATTAAACCAACAGATGTTACTTCTTCACTTTTCTAAAACAGTATTCATGTAATCGAAACCTTGTTGCAACCGTAGTTATTGTTTTTCGTCTTTTTAGTAGAATCAATCAAAATGAAAAAGGAACTTTTTGTTGTATTTTCTTTACTAGGTCTTACAGGTTTTGCACAGGAAAAAGATGTCTTGCGCGGAAAAATAGTAACAGATACTTTACAACCTCAATCCATAAATATTATCAATCTAACTAAGGGGTTAGGGGCGATTAATGATGATGTTGGCTATTTTCAAATAAAAGCAGAAGAAGGAGATACAATTGTTTTTTCTTCCGTTCAACATTATCAAAAAGCACATATTGTTACGAAGAAAGATCTGAAAAAAGCGAATCTAGCAATACAATTAGTAACCAAGGTAAATGAGTTAGATGAGGTCACAGTTTCTCAATATGATCTGTCTGGAGAAGCAAAAGAGGATATTAAAAAAATAGAAACATTCGAGGATAACCTTCCTATGTTTAATGCAAAAGTTCTGGATCCAACTCCTTTTGTAAAAGAAATGGGGGCAAAAACAGTTAGAAATACTACAGTGGATCATCGAAAAAATGCTACTGCTTTTAATTTTATTGCAGCGGGTAGAATGGTAGCGAGTCTGTTTAAGAAAAAGGATAAAACAAATCGTGGTAATGTTAGGATTCCACAGATATCTGATTTTTATCAAGCAACTTTTATTGTAGAAGAGTTAAAAGTCCCAGCAACTGAATTGTATAATTTCCTAGATTATATAAACGAACAAGCTGAAACAAAGAAGATATTAAAAACAGGAGATGAGCTTAGAATTTTAGAGCATTTGATACAGCAGAGCAAGATCTTCAATGATGAAAATAAGTAGAGAAAGTAATAATGGAAAACCAGTTTTATTATTTTTAATGAAAAGATATACGAGTATTCTGTTGCTACTGATTTCTTTCTTAAGCTTTGGTCAACAAAATTCATGGTTAAAAGGTCAGATTATAGTTAATGCATTAGAGCTTGAAGCGATTAATATTGTAAACCTTACTAAAGAAATAGGAACCATAAGTGGTAAGTCTGGCTACTTTGAGATTCCTGCTGATCCTGGAGATGTTGTTGTTTTCTCTTCGGTTCAGTTTAAACTAAAGAAGCTACAAATAACGGAGGAACAATTAAGATCAGAACACTATATAGTTTTTCTAGAACCAGAGGTGAATACATTGGATGAAGTTCATGTATCTCAATATTCTTTAACCGGTGACATTCAGAAAGATCTAGATGATATTCCGACTTACGAAAAAAATCTTCCTTTTTGGAATGCAGAACAACTTAAACAAATGGGTGTGGCCAGACCCAATGATGCACAATCGCCAGTGGAAAACACGGTGCTAAAAACCGGGAATGAAGGAGCTGGTGTTTCCATTGACCTTATAGGGTTTATTCAGGTAGTTTCGGGTATTTTTAAGAAAAAAAGTAAAGAAGATAGCTCAGAAATTCCACTAAATCAATATTACAAAGAAGAGTTTTTTATAAAAGAACTAAAGATTCCAGAAACAGAGTTTTATAATTTTATGGATTTTTTGGATCAGGAGACAGAAATACAAGCAATATTGAGTACTAGAGATGGATTAAAAATATTAGAGTATCTAATGTTTCAAAGCAAAGTATTTAGAGATAAATATAGCATACAAAAATAAAAAAAGACGCTATTTATAGCGTCTTTTGCAACCTTTCGAATATATCTTTATCCATGAATTACGCGAACCTGCGCCGCAATAATTCCTTTTCTTCCTTCTTGTTCTTGGTATTCTACTTTGTCACCTTCATTTAGAGCTTCACCATTTAATCCTGAAGCATGCACGAAAATGTCTTTTCCGGTTTCATCGTTGGTAATAAATCCGTAACCTTTAGATTCATTAAAAAATTTTACTGTTCCTTCCATTGTAATAAGATAATATTATGAATTCTAAAGGTAGCTTTTAATATAATAACAGTTGTTATTAAAATGTAAATATTTACATAATTTTAATTTTTGTCAGTTTTTTCTTCTTTAGTGAAATCCTTCATTTTCTGAAGGTTTTCTTCGGTCAACATATAATCCTTTACCTTTTTATCTTTCCATCTATGGTATATGAATAAAGGCATTAGAATAAAAGAAGCTCCAAGGATACCAATTCCAACCCATTTGTCTCCAGTAAGGTGATCTCCAGTGTTTTTATAATAATAACCTACGGATACAAGAATAACCACTGCAACGAATAATATTCTTATTATATATTTCATAATTGAATTGAGTTTTACAATGAATTTCGGACAATTTATTAACAATCAAAGGTTTTCGTAAAAAAGAGATCTAATAGTTCTACAAAAGATCCGTTTTGATACAATCAGAAGTTTTTTGAACAGTATGGTTCTAAAACATGACAAATAAAACTTATACGTAAATCAAACACAAACAAAAACTAAAAATTCACACAATGAAAAAGAAGTTACTAATTGCAGTAGCCTTTATACTTTGTTTATCAAAGATAGGTTACACACAATCAGATAAAAATTTACCATTCGTTTGGGAGAATGCAACAGTATATTTTGTCCTTACTGATCGTTTTGAGAATGGAGACACATCTAATGATATTTCTTATGGGAGACCTCAGGATGGTCCGGCATTAAGAAATTATGAAGGAGGAGATTTGCAAGGGCTTATTAATAAGATTGAGGAAGGATATTTTGATGATCTTGGAGTAAATGCTATCTGGATTACTCCACCAGTAGAAAATATTTATGGATCGGTACCAGGCGCGGGATATGGTTTTCATGGATATTGGACGAAAGATTGGACAAATATCGATGCTAATTTGGGAACGAATGAGCTTTTCGGAACATTTGTAGATATAGCACATGAACATGGTATTCGAGTATTAATGGATGTTGTTCTTAATCATGTAGGACCAGATACTAGCACGGATCAAAATCAGTCTTGGCCCGATGAGTGGGTTCGTAGAGATCCTAATTGTAATTTTCAAGGCCCTGGAGGAACAATTCCTTGTGAATTGGTAGATAATTTACCTGATATTAGAACTGATTCTAATGATAATGTTAGTCTGCCAAATTGGTTATTAGAAAAGTGGAGTCAGGAAGGAAGAAGAGATAGTGAGGAAAATGAATTGAATGATTTTTTTAACAGAACGGGTAAGTCGAGATCACCAAGAAGTTATATCATAAAATGGTTAACGGATTATGTAAGAAAATATGGTGTAGATGGATTTAGAGTAGATACTGTAAAGCATGTAGAGGAAGCTGTTTGGAAAGAACTAGAAGAAGAAGGGATTATTGCTTTAAGAGAGTGGAAGACAAATAATCCAAGTAAGAAATTAGATGATTTAGATTTCTGGATGACTGGTGAGGTGTTTAACTATAATGCGCCAAGCATGGGGAGAACATTTACAGGAGATGGATTTAATGTAGATTATTATAATAATGGATTTGCCAATTTAATTAATTTCGAATTTCGATTTAATGCCGAAGAAGGTTTAGAAAGTATTTTTAGTCGTTATGATAATTTGTTGCAAAACCAATTAGGGCAAGGGAAAAGTGCTATGAACTTTTTGACTAATCATGATACAGAAGAAGTTTTTGACCGAAATCGTCAAAAAACATTCGAAGCAGGAACAAAATTATTACTGACTCCTGGACCTGCTCAGATTTATTATGGAGATGAAACCGCAAGAACACTTACACCTGGCGGAGGAGCTACAGGAGATGCTACTCTTAGATCCAATATGAATTTTAGTGATTTAAGTAATCCAAATTCTATTCCTTCCTTAACACTGCTTCATTATCAGAAAATAGGAAGATTTAGAAGAGAGCATGTTTCTGTTGGAGCAGGGAAGCATACCAAATTACAGGATACACCATATACTTTTAAAAGAGAATATGATCAAAATGGTATAGACGATAAAGCATTAGTATATACAGGTAATGATAATGATTTTGTAGGAGCATTAGATGTTTTTGGTATGTGGACTGATGGTACTGAATTACAAGATTATTTTTCTGGTAGTTTAGCTACAGTGTCGAATGGAACAGTGACTTTTGGGACTTCCTTTGGATTGGTATTGATAGGAGAACCAACATCTCAAACTTTAAGTATAGATGAACTGGATACTCCAAATGGAAATTTTGCGAAAGCTTGGCCTAATCCTTTTACAAATTCATTACAAGTAACATTATCTACGACCAATCTTTCTACAGATGATATACATATAGAAATGTATGATCTTACTGGTAAGAAGGTGTTAGAAAATAAGAGGATAAAAATTCAGGATAGTAGTTTTAGCATTAATGCACCTCATCTAATGAATGGGATGTATTTGATGAAGATAGAATTTAATGATAGAACCCAAGTAGTTCAATTAATAAAAAAGTAGTTTGAATTGCTAAGTTTATAAAAACCTGTTGAATTTAGTTTCAGCAGGTTTTTTTTTATCGTGTAAAATGAATAAGCTTTCTTCTATAAGCGGTTAGTAGTTTTGATTTTGAGATAAAACCAAAATATTTTCCATCTTTTATCACAGGAAGATTCCATGCTCCTGTATCTTGAAATTTACGCATGGCTTTTTTAGCATCATCACTTTCATAGATAATTGAAGTTTCTACTTGTATCATTAACACTTCTACTGTTGTTTTATGATATAAAGAAACATCGAACATAATGTCCCTAATATTGTCTAAAGTTACGATGCCTAGTAAGGTATTGGATTCGTCAATTACAGGAAATAGGTTTCGGTTCGATTTGGCTACAGCTTCACTTAGCAACTGTTTCAGCGTATAATGTGGTTGTACAGATATAAAATTAGTTTCTATACAATCATCTAATTTCATAAGTGTTAACACCGTTTGATCCTTATCATGTGTAAGTAGGAGTCCTCGTTCTGCAAGAGATCTGGTATAGATATTATGTTCAATGCTGTTTTTGGAAATGATAAATGATATAGACGTTGTGATCATTAATGGAACAAATAATTCATAACTGGTAGTAATTTCAGCAATTAAAAAAATAGATGTTAAAGGAGCATGTAATACACCTGCAATCAATCCTGCCATACCTAATAAAGTGAAATTTGCTTCAGAGACCTGAAATCCTATTCCAATGTTATTAATGATTTTAGCAACTACATTCCCGAGAGCACTGCCCATTACTAATGTTGGAATAATAATACCACCGGATCCTCCAGCTCCAAAAGTAGCAGTCATTGCAATCGCCTTAAAAATGGTAATTCCCGTGAGTAAAGCTATAATCATCCAGATGTTATTGGTCATATTATCAAAAGGAGTATTTCCTATCGCTGCTAAATGATTTCCATTAAGGAGATCATTTATAAAACCCAATCCCTCACCATAGAGTGGAGGTATAAAATATAGCATCACTCCAATAGCAAATCCTCCAATAAGTAATCGATGAATTTTTTTTGGAAAACGATCAAAGAAAGATAATATCCCAAAATACATTTTAGTAAAGTATATAGATGCAATAGCAGTACCAACTCCAAGAATTACATAAAAAGGTGTATCGTAGATATCAAATTTTTCTAGTACTTGAAATCGGAACAATACTTCATCTCCAAGAAAAAAATAAGATGTAATGATAGAAGATACCGAAGCAAACAACAAAGGGAGCAAGGAGGTAAGGGTTAAATCCAGACTAAATATTTCTACAGCAAACACTAAACCTGCCAGAGGAGATTTAAAAACTGCAGATATGGCTCCTGCAGCTGCACACCCAATTAATAAAAATCTGGTTTTTGTATCTAATTTAAAAACTCGGCTTATACTAGAACTTAATGTAGATCCAGAGCCTACTGCAGGCCCCAGAAGACCTACGGATCCACCAAATCCTACGGTTATAGGAGCTAAAAGCAACGGAAGATAACCGCTTACAGGTCTTATTTTACCATCTTTCTTAGAAAGAGAATATAATATTAGTGGAATTGCTGATTTGATATCTTTTTTAAAGATAAACTTTGTAATAACATAAACTATCAATAATCCTATTACAGGTATGATAAAATAAAAAGATGTCTGCCAGGATATAATATCACTCTCCAACACTACTTGGATCAAATGTGTAATGTTTTTAAGAAGCAGCGATATTAAACCAGCACAAAACCCTACTAGTATGCTTAAGACTAAGACAAAGTTTTTGGTAGAAATATGGCGATACCTCCAAATCAAAAACCGATGCAATAAAGTCTTTTTTTTAGTTGGCATAAGAAGATTTCTGTTGGTTAGATTAAAGGTAACAAAAAATCCCGCTTAGCGCGGGATCTTTTCTATTTTGGTTATTTTGAGTTATAAATCTAATTTGATATTGAGTTCTTTGAGTTGCTCTTGATCAATATTGGCTGGAGCATCTATCATTACATCCCTACCACTGTTGTTTTTAGGGAAAGCAATAAAATCCCTGATGGTTTCTTGTCCTCCTAGTATGGCTACTAATCGATCAAACCCAAAGGCAATTCCACCATGTGGAGGAGCTCCATATTGAAACGCATCCATTAAAAATCCAAATTGTTCTTTGGCTTCTTCTGGAGTGAATCCTAAATGATCAAACATAAGAGCTTGCGTTTCTTTATCATGTATTCGTATAGAACCTCCACCTATTTCATTTCCATTTAATACTAGATCATAAGCATTTGCTCTTACGTCTCCCGGTTTAGAATCTAATAGAGGAATATCTTCTGGTTTAGGTGAAGTAAACGGATGATGCATCGCATGATAGCGTTCTGTTTCTTCGTCCCATTCTAAGAGAGGAAAATCGACTACCCATAATGGAGCGAACTCTTCAGGATTTCTCAATCCTAATCGTTCTGCTAATTCCATTCTAAGAGCACTTAGTTGACCTCTCACTTTATTTGCATTTCCAGATAATACACAAATAAGATCACCAGCTTTGGCGCCTGTTGTTTCTGCCCATTTTTTTAAATCGTCCTGATCATAAAATTTATCCACAGAAGATTTAAAACTTCCATCTTCATTACATTTTACATATACCATTCCTAGTGCACCTACTTGCGGACGTTTTACCCAATCGATTAGTTTGTCAATCTCTTTTCTGGTGTAGGAAGCACCTCCAGGAACTGCGATACCAACAACTAATTCGGCATCATTAAATACTTTAAATTCTTTATGTTGAGCCACTTCATTAAGCTCTCCGAATTTCATTCCAAAACGAATATCAGGTTTATCATTACCATAGGTTCGCATTGCCTCATCATAGGTCATTCTCGGGAAATCACTGATGTCCTGACCTTTTATATCTTTTATTAAATGACGTGTAAGTCCTTCAAATATGTTAAGAATGTCTTCTTGTTCTACAAATGCCATTTCACAATCGATCTGTGTAAATTCCGGCTGTCTATCTGCTCTAAGATCTTCATCTCTAAAACACTTTACAATCTGAAAGTATTTATCCATTCCACCCACCATCAATAATTGTTTAAATGTCTGCGGTGATTGAGGTAAAGCGTAAAACTGTCCTTCATTCATACGAGAAGGAACTACAAAATCTCTAGCTCCTTCCGGAGTAGATTTAATAAGGTATGGTGTTTCTACTTCTACAAAGTCTTGGTCAGAAAGATAATTGCGAACTTTCATCGCTACTTTGTGTCTAAATAGTAAGCTATTTTTAACAGGGTTACGTCTTATATCCAGATATCTGTACTTCATACGAATATCTTCTCCACCATCAGTTTCATTTTCAATAGTGAAAGGTGGAACCAAAGCTTCATTCAAAATCTGTAATTCTTTGACCAAAATTTCGATATCACCAGTTGCTATATTCGGATTTTTAGATTCTCGTTCAATCACGGTTCCTTTAACCTGAATAACAAATTCGCGACCTAGAGTTTTAGCATTTTCCATTACATCCAAAGATGTACGTTGCTCATCAAAAATAAGTTGAGTAATACCATAACGATCTCTTAGGTCTACCCATATCATAAATCCTTTATCTCTGGTCTTTTGTACCCAACCTGAAAGAGTAACTTCTTTGTTAATATCTGAGTTGCGTAATTCACCGCAAGAATGACTTCTGTACATAGCTATTTGTTAAGGCTGCAAAAATAAGAAGTTTAAGATGAAAAATATCTAGTTTTTATAAAAATGAGAATGGAAGCTAAAAAATATCTGATAGTAATTTAATATACGGATTTAACATATTTTTTTTATGGTTTTACTGTATAACATGTTGATTGTCAATATCTTTTTAACTAACGCGCGTTAGTTTTAACATTTTTTTATAAGAATGTTTTAATAGTTTTAACCGAACTTATAAACAAATCATTATGAAAAAACATTCACTAAGTAGCAAGGGGCTTTTGCTATTCTTGTTTTTTTTTCCGGTCGTTCTGTTTGCACAGGAAACAATAACCGGGAAAGTAACTAACGAAAGTACTGGGGAAGGAGTACCTTTCATCAATATCGTAGAAGATGGAACCAATAATGGAACTGCCAGTGATATTGATGGTAATTTTTCACTTACCGTTAACAATCTTCCTGTAAAATTAAAAGTGTTTGCACTTGGATTTACTACTAAAGTTGTTTCAGTAGAAAGTACTGGATCGATTACTATTCAGGTAGCTGAAGCATTAGAAGCATTAGATGAAATCGTTGTAACGGGTCTTGGGTCTTCGGTAAAAAGAGCAAATTTGGCAAATGCTGTTGCTACAGTATCTGCAGAGGAATTAGTTGGTAATACAGGGCAGCCAACTGTTGATGGAGCTTTATATGGTAAAGTTCCAGGAGTTAATATTACTTCATCTTCTGGAGCACCAGGAGGTGGTTTTGCATTAAGACTTCGTGGTATTACTTCTATTACAGGAGATAATCAGCCACTTTTTGTAATTGACGGAGTGTATTACAATAACGATGAAATTCCAACGGGATTACGAGCTGCTTCTGGAGCGAATCGAGGTAATGAAGAAAATTCCGCAAATAGGCTATCTGATTTGGATCCTAATGATATTGATAAAATAGAAATTTTAAAAGGAGCATCTGCTGCAGCAATTTATGGTCAAAGAGCAAGTGCTGGGGTTATTATAATTACCACAAAACGTGGTACAGGTGGAAGAACTAAAATTAATTTCAGTCAGGATTTAGGAATTACTAAAATTGCTAATCCTTTAGGATTAAGACCTTGGACCGCTCAATCTGTAGAAGATACTTTTGATGCTTCTGAAAGAGCGTTGTTCGAGCAAGCTGTGGCCAATGGCGGATTGATAGATTATGAAGATGAAATCTATGGAGAAACTGGTTTTATTACAGAAACCAGAATCAGTGCTTCAGGAGGTGGAGAAAAGACTAAGTTTTATGTAGGGGGTTCCTTTAGAGATGAAGAAGGAATTATCAAAAACACTGGTTTTGATAGACTTTCGATAAGAGCCAATATTGATCATAAAATATCCAATGTTTTTGACTTTTCGTTAAACTCTAATTATGTAAAAAGTAACAATAGTAGAAGTTTTACTGGTAATGAAAATGAAGGAGGACTTAGTTATGGATATACACTCGCTTTTACCAGACCTTGGATTAATTTATTTCCTGACGCTAATGGAAACTATCCAAATAACCCTAATTATCCTGGGAATCCTCTTTTTGTAAGAGATGTTGCTAGAAATGAAGATGCTACCAATCGTTTTCTACAAGGATATAAATTAAATACAAAGTTATGGACAACCGAAAGGAATCGCCTTCGATTCTTAATTAGTGGAGGTGTTGATTATGTAGCAAACGAAACGTATGTTTATGTGCCAGAAACACATCAAGCCCAAGTAGGAGGGCAAGAGGGTTTCATTGCACAAGGAAAAAACAATATTACCCAATTTAATAATCAGGCTATTTTTATATGGGATCATACTGCTCTTGGTCAGGATTTAAATTTAACTACGCAGGTAGGAACAACTTATATTGATATTGAAAGAAATTTTGTAAATAGTCAAGGTGCTGATCTTAATCCAGGTCAAACCAATGTAGATCAGTCTGTTAACCAAACAATTAATCAGTTTTTAGCAAAGGAAAGAGATTTTGGATATTTCGGGCAAGTAGAAGGTAATTATAAAGATCAAATTATTGCTACTTTAGGATATCGTCTAGATAAATCCACCAGAAACGGTGACCCTAATAAGTTTTTTGGATTTCCAAAAGCTTCATTAGCGGTAAATATTAATAATTTTGATTTCTGGCAATTTGAGCCGATTAGTCAGTTAAAACTAAGAGCAGCTTATGGAGAAACAGGTAATCCAGGAGGTTTTGGAGCTACTTTTACTAGTTTTACTGCTTCTAATGTAGGAGGTAACGGAGGAACTTCTGTTGCGGGTCTTCGAGGAGATCCAAATATAGAACCTGAAACTTCCTCAGAATTTGAAACAGGTTTTGATATTAGCTTTTTAGATAACAAAATCTCATTAGAGGCTACTTATTATAATAGAAAAGTTGATGATCTTATTTTAACAAGACAATTACCTGCGTCCTCAGGATTTACTACTGAAACAACAAACCTTGCCGATATGGTAAATCAAGGGGTAGAACTAGCTTTACAAGCAGATGTTTTGGATAATGATGTTGTTTATTGGAATACTGGAGTTCAGTTTTATTTAAATCGTTCGGAAATTACACGATTAGATGTGCCTCCTTTTGCAGTGCAAGGAGCTGGTTTTGGAACAGGTTTAGGAACTTTCTTTTTAGAAGAAGGACAACCAGTAACGCAACTAGTGGGTAATATTGATGGAACATTAACTCAGGTTGGTAATGTAGAGCCAGATTTCCAAATGGCTTTTAACAATCAGCTTACATTATTCAAACAATTAGATATCTCTTTCTTACTACAATGGAAAGAAGGTGGAGATAACTTAAACTTAACTAGGTTTCTTACAGATTTAGGGCAGACCTCTGAAGATTTAGAAACACCAGAAGGACAAGCTCGATTAGCTTCTCCAGCAAATGCGGTACGTTTTGTGGAGCCAGCTGGTTATGTTAGATTAAGAGAAGCAGCAATATATTATAGATTCCCATCTGATATGATCACAAGCTTTTTAGGAGAGGCAGTAGAAGGTGTAAAGCTAGGAGTGTCTGGTAGGAACATTTTCACGATAACAGATTATAGTAGTTATGATCCTGAAGTATCCGTAAATGGAGGAGCAGGATTGTCGAGTGGAATTGAGGTTACTCCTTTCCCAAGTTCTAGACAATTTTATTTTCACTTAAATGTTAATTTTTAAAAGAAAGAAATCATGAAAAATATCTCAAAAATAACATTCAAAGTGGTCATCGCTGCGATTTTCACAATGATGACATTTACATCTTGTGATTTCGATGAAGTTATTGACCCAAATGGACCGAGTGTAGGTGGTGTAGAAACGGGTGCCTCGCTTGATCAGTTAAATGGTTTGGTGGTAGCTGTTGAGTCTACTTCAAGAAATGGACTAGGTATTGAAACGACTGCTTCAGGTACAATGGCAAGAGAATTGTATTTATTCGATGCCGACCCTAGAAATACAGGAGATCTTCTTGGTAAAAATGGAATAGGATTAGATAATAATTCATTTTATAGTACAGCTCAATGGAATGGTAGCTATAGATGTATTAAAAATGCCAATGTTTTAATTACAGCGGTTATGAATACCGAAGTTATTACTGATACAGAAAGACAAGGATATCTAGGGTTTGCTAAAACTTTTATAGCATATGAACTTATCCAGATTTTAAAATCGTACAATATTGCAAGAATCGATGTTGCTGATCCAGATAATTTAGGACCAGTATTAGAATTTGGACCTGCTATGACAGCTGTTAGAGCATTGTTAGATGAAGCTGAAACGAACCTTGGTAATGCAGGTAGCGAATTTAGTTTTCCGCTTAGCAGTGGTTTTGATGGGTTTACTACGCCTTCGACATTTTTACAGTTTAATAGAGCTGTAGCAGCTCTTGCAGCAGTGTATGATGGAGATGGCTCTGGCGCTTTAACAGATTTAGGAGCGTCATATTTTGATTTAACAGCGGATTTAACGTTAGGGCCAAAACATATATTTAGTTTAGGTGGTGGTGATCAAGCGAATCCAGTTTTTAGAATACCTTCTTTATCTGCTGCAGAGCCGAATAATGGAGACCAGATTATCGTACATGATAGCTGGGTGAATGATGCTGAAGCTGGTGATACTAGAGTTACTACAAAAACGGCCACAAGACCAAACCCAACGTCTCAGGATGATCTCAATGGAACAAACGAAACGAGATTATATGCTTCTAATGTAAGCTCCATTGACATTCTTAGAAATGAAGAGTTAATCCTGTTATATGCTGAAGCTAGTATTTTAGCAAATAACTTACAAGATGCAGAAGATGCTTTAAATGTAGTAAGGAATGCAGCAGGTTTAGCAGATTATAGTGGAGCTCAAACATCTGCCGATTTAACTACTGAAATGTTAAATCAAAGAAGATATTCTCTTTGGGCAGAAAATCATAGAATGTTTGACTTAAGGAGGTACAATTTATCTAATACATTACCGATTGATAGAACAGGAGATCAGATTTTTAATATGTTCCCTATTCCTTTATCGGAAAACCAATAGTGTTTTTATCTAACATAATAATAAAAACGCCGCAGATCTGCGGCGTTTTTTTATAGATTCAAAATCATCAATATGCTTTCTATTTTTCTTATATTTTATTCACTTTCTGTATGATTCTTTTACCAGAAAAATCTGTGATTTCCATTAAATAAAAACCACTTGGTAAATCGGATAAGTCATATTCTAATTGACTATTCGTAGATTTAAAAATTGCTTTTCCAGAAACATCATACAAACGAATTCCTGAAGGAGCGGTAGTAAACGATACGGTATTGATTACAGGATTAGGATAGAATACAATGGTGTTTAATACGACTTCTTCCACTGATAGTATTTCTGATTCACCAACTTCTCTTACCACACTAACTTTATTACTTTGTGATATAAACAGGTCTCCATTTCTATTAAACAAAAGATAGTTAGAATCATCCAGTCCTCCAATAATATCTGTTGTGCTACCGTCATTTTGGTTATATTTCACAATTTTTACAGTAGCAGATGGTCCGTTACCTACTTGTTCGTCGAAATAAACAAAATCATTAGAATCTACAGCGACAGAACGAATCCCAACAATTCCGGTTAATAGTGTTGTGCTCGATCCATCAGGCGAGATTTTGATTAATTTACGGTCGTTACGATCTGCAACAAAAAGATTTCCACTACGATCAAATGCGATTCCTTCTGGAGAGAATAATCCAGTAGTGTATTCGGAAACTGATCCAGCAGGTGTTATTTTAAGAATATTTCCACTAAAATTACTTACATATAAATTTCCAGCAGTGTCAAACTTTACATCCCATGGAGAGCTAATCCCATCAGAAGAACTTAGAAATTGTGATTGTTGTGCATTGGTATCAAAAGTTAAAACCTGACTTAAAAACGACTCTGCCACATAAAGGTTGTTATTCTGGTCAAAAGAAATTCCGTTGTTATTAAAACCTGTAGAAGCAAACTCTGTGGTTGTTTCTATATCCGTTGCTTTAAAAATTTTCCCGGTAGTATGTTCAGCGATAAATAAATTTTGATCTCCATCAAAGGCTAGACCTCTCGGAGAGTTTAACCCAGTTACATAATCCTCAATTACAAAAGCAGGACCTTCTACAGTTACGGTGGTACTACATGTGTTTATATTACCTGCAATATCTGTAACAGTTAAGGTAACTATTTGTTCTCCAATATCAGCACTAGTAAAATTCGTTTTATCAATGGCTATATTTTGAATGCCACAATTATCCGAGGAGTTCTCATTTATATCTTGTGCGGATATGTTTGCTAAACCAGAATCATCTAATTGAATACTAAAAGGAGCAATACAATTGGCAGTAGGAAGGATTTCATCAGTTACAGTAACTGTTGCTGTTGTCATATCAGAATTTCCAGAAGTATCAGTTACGGTAAGAGTAACAATATTGTCTCCAATGTTAGAGCAATCAAAAGTACTAGGAGAAACGATAATGGATGCGATATTACAATCGTCATTTGATCCATTGTCTATATCTGTTTCTGTAATAGTACTGTTTCCATTAATATCAAGTTGTACTGTAATATCTTTTGCTTGCGCAATCGGATCAACGGTATCCTGTATCGTAACTATTGCAGTGTTAGAATCAGAATTACCATTTACATCAGTTACTGTTAAAGTTACTGTATTTTCTCCTATATCAGCGCAGTCAAAAGTATCTGGAGATACGGTAATTGTAGAGATGCTACAATTATCCGAAGATCCGTCATTAATATCACTAGCAACAATACTTGCCATTCCACTATTATCTAAAGAGACAGAAATATTTTTAGTAACTACTGTAGGGTTTATAACATCCTGTACCGTAACTATAGCAGTCGTTTCGCTAAAGTTATTACTTGTATCTGTTGCGGTCAGTGTAACGGTGTTTTCTCCGACATTCGAGCAATCAAAAGTGTTTGGTGTAACAGTCAGGCTTAGATTACAATTGTCTGAAGATCCATCATTAATATCGTTTCCTGTAATACTTACTGAACCATTCTCATCAAGTGCTACAGTAATATCTTTTGCTTGCGCTACTGGATTTGTATTATCTTCTACTGTTACAAGTGCTGTTGTCGAATCACTATTTCCAGCAATATCTGTTACAGTCATTGTTACTGTATTTGCTCCTAAGTCAGAACAGGTTAATACACTAGGAGACACTGTAATTGAATCAATAGCACAATCATCTGTAGAACCATTATCAATAGCAGTAGGATCTAAAACAATAAAACCGTTAGTGCCTAGTTGTACGGTAATATCCTGAGCCACAGGTGTTGGATCGGTAGTATCTTCTGTTGTGCTAATAAAGTCACGACTTGAGTATCTACTTTTATCATCAGAAGCACACACGGCTCTTACAAATATTCTGTAAGTGGTGTTAGGATTTAAATCATTTAACGTAAATGGGTTTGTATTTGCTGCATAAATAACTTCGTCTGATGTACCAATACGAGTAACTGAAACCTCCCAAGAAGTTTCAGAACCATTTGAGGTCCATCCAATGGTTCCAGAAGAACAAGTTTCATTAGTAATTGTCAATGAAGTTGGTATCTGACATGTAGCTATGGTTCTAAAATCATAAGTAATCCATTTACTAAAACCATCTGTATCACAATTAGATCTTACATATAGTGTGTAATCGGTATCTTTAATAAGTCCATTAACACTATAAGTTGTAGAAGTGATCACATCACCAGAAACTGGTTCTGGATCATTGAATAAAACAACGGTTGCCTCCCAGCTAGTTTCTGAATCACCAGCTTGCCAGGAGAAGTCTGCACTGTCCAATGTGATATCTGTACTGTTAATATTTATAGGAGAAGGACATGTTTCAAGCGTTGTAAAAAATACTTGAGGAGAGTAGTCACTATCAGAAGTAGTACAATTAGATCGAATAGCAATACTATAATTAGTGTCTTGATCTAAATTTGTTAGAGTAAACGGATTTGAATTTGCCGATATCACTTCTCTTGAAGAATTATCTCGATTGATAACCAAAATATCCCAAGAGGTTTCAGAACCTGCATTTGTCCAACTTACGTCTACCGTCGATGGAGTCAAGCTATTCGTATCAATATCTAAATTTGATGGGATTCTACAGTTTGGAAATTGATAAGTAAAAGTATACTGTGTACCTTCTCCAGGGTACTCGGACGTAGATATATTGTCATCAGAAACTGTAGAGCTAACAGAGCTTGGAGATCCTGGTGTAACACTAATAAAACTAATTTGATCTGAAAATTCTGTATTCAACCCGATACTTGTAGATTGATTTTCAGTAGAATTATTTGGCCCATATAAAAAAGTAATATTATTTGTGGTCTCTTCGAAGATTATTCTGAAGCTAACTTCAGAACTTGTATTCGAAGGAAATTGACTTGTCCAAAGTACTTTTTCCCATTCAATCGTAAATGTTCTAAAAGGAGCTGTTCCCGATAACAGTGTTTTTCTTTTAGCAATAGTATTATCATTTGCAACAGTCATTTGGTTGTCCCATAAAGGAGCAATAATTGCTGTTGTACCAGATTCATTTTGTTGTCCAAGATCAGATAGTTCATTAGGTTGAGGTTCACTAGTTCCACCCAGACTGACCTCTCCGTTATTTTTAAATATTAAGCGGTCTATTTTTTGACCAGCATATTCAAAATCAAAAGGTATGCTAAGTGAACTAAAAGTGTTACGGCTTAGTACAGTTTCATCGGCTCCAACTAATGGGGCATAGGAAGCAGTACTTTCAGAAAAGGTATAATAATTTTCGATTTGAGCTTTTGTGGTATTCCAACACAAGAGCGTTAAAAGTATTCCAAGGTAAAAATAGTTTTGTTTCATAAAGTGTTATTTGTTTTCTGTTTTCATCGTAATTAGATATACATTTTTTGAAGAAGTGTATCTATTTACTTTTTGAATTAATGCAAAAAAGTAAATAGATAACAAAATGTATCCAGATTAATATTGTTTGTTTAGAATTTGTAAGTAGGAAAATTAGTTTTTCAAGTATATTTATGATTTAGGGTTTATAATAGATTCGGGTTTTTCGAGCGCGAAATTAACATTAAATTATAAATGGTCAAAATAAGAAGAGGTTAGTTAACAGTTGTTTAAGCAAAAAAAACGCCACAGAAATGTGGCGTTTTTTAGTACAATTAAGATGCGAATTAAGTGGCTGATGGTATCGGCATTTCGCCACTTTCATCACTTTCTAATTCTTCTTTTTCTTCCTGATTAAGTATTGGTGTAGTGCTTCTTTTTTTACTGAGCCAAACTTTTACCTTGTGTACTATAAAGAATAAACATGGCACTATGATCAGTGTTAGGAAGGTTGCTATAATTAATCCATAGATTACTGCCCAGGCAAGAGGTCCCCAGAAAATCACATTATCACCACCAATATAAATTTTAGGGTCAAAATTGGCGAATAAGGAGAAGAAATCTATATTAAATCCAACTGCTAATGGAATCAGACCTAATACGGTTGTAATAGCAGTAAGAATTACTGGTCTTAGACGTGCTCTTCCTCCTTTTACGATTAGTTTCATTACCTCATCATTATCAAGATGTTCGTTTTCTGGAATATTGAGTTCTACCTTTTTACGATCAATTAATAATTGCGTATAATCCAATAATACCACACCATTATTTACTACAATTCCTGCGAGTGATATGATTCCCATCATGGTCATCATGATTACGAATGCTGCTCCAGTGATCAGAATTCCACCAAATACTCCAATAAAGCTTAAGAAGATAGCAATCATGATAATAGTAGGTTTAGAAATAGAACTAAACTGGAAAATAAGGATCAACATAATAAGTCCTAATCCCGCAAAAAAGGCTCCCATTAAAAACTCCATTTGCTTGTTTTGCTCTTCGATCTGTCCTGTATAATTGATTTTAACACTGTTCGGTTTATCTTTAAAACTCGCCATCTCAGTTTCTATTTGTGCTACAATAGCTCCAGCATCAGTGTAACCAGGTTGTAATCCTGAATATACAGTTACCACTCTTTTGGTATCACGATGTTTGATCGCACTAAATGAAGACGTATTCTTTTTAGAAGCTACCGCAGAAACTGGAATCTCTTTCAATCTTCCTGTTGCTTGATCTCTAAATGTGATATTCTGATTAAATAAAGCACTAGTATTGTAGCGATCATTTTTATCAAAACGGACATAGATATCATAGTCTTCTCCATCTTTTTTATACACTCCGGCTTTCTCACCAAAAATAGAACGACGTAATTGATTTCCAACCTGTCCGGCAGCAACTCCTAATTCACCTGCTTTTTGGCGATCAACAGCTACCTGCATAGCAGGTTTCCCTTTGTTAACATCAATCTTTAGTTCTTCGATACCAGGAATGTTCTTTTCATTGATGAAATTTCTCATACGTTCTGCTACGTTGATCAACTCATCATAGTCTTTTCCTTCGATTTCGATGTTTATGGGATATCCAGCTGGCGGACCTACGGCATCTTTTTCTACAGAAATGGCAACACCTGGATAGATTCCTTTCAATGCTTTTTGTACTTTGAATCGTAATTCTTCAGAGTCTTTTCCTTTTCTGAATTTAAACTCTCTCATAGCGGCAATGATCTTACCACGATGAGGCATTTCTGCACTACTACCACCATCTGTTTGTGGATTTCCTGCTCCTTCACCTACCTGTGATACGGCAGCTTCTACCAAGAAGTTGTGATCTTCGCCTTCGATATATTCTTCATCATTAATAATAGCGTATACACGATTTTCAATTTCCTTGGTAATTTTATTCGTTTTTTCGATATCCGTTCCTTGTGGATATTCGATATATACTATAATTTGATTGGGTGTATTATCTGGGAAGAATTCTACCTTGGTTCGCTGACTTCCAACAGAAGCACCAAATGCTCCAAATACCACAAATAATAATAGGAATGTTCCGAAGACAAATGCATAGGTTCTCCATCCTCTTAAGGCAAAAGAAAGAAAACGTTGGTAGGTATTTTCTAACCAAGTTAAAATCCTTGTTTGGAAAAAAGTAGCCATTCTTTTTAATAGATACTTATAGATCCAGAACATAATCGCGGTAAAGATCATTAAAGTTCCAAGTCCTCTTACTGGTCCACCAACAATCATGATAAATATTCCAAATCCACCAAGAATCAAACTTAAGCGAATTAGTTGTTTTACAGTCAATTCTCTTTCGCCTATATCCATAAATTTAGAAACGAGCATGGAATTGAAGAATATTGCTACGAAAAGTGAGGATCCTAATACGACAGATAAGGTTTTCGGGAAATAAATCATAAACTGCCCCATAACACCAGGCCATAGACCTAATGGTACGAACGCCGCAACAGTGGTTAATGTAGAGATTATAATCGGGAAGGCGATTTCACCAATTCCTTTTTTGGCAGCTTCAATACGAGACATACCTTCTTCTTCCATCAAACGATATACATTTTCTACTACCACAATACCATTATCTACCAGCATTCCTAGTCCCATAATCAGTGCAAAAAGGATCATGGTATTCATAGTGAACCCCATTAATGACAGAATCATAAAAGACATAAACATAGTCATTGGTATAGCAAAACCAACGAATAATGCATTTCTAAATCCTAAGAAAAACATTAAAACCCCTACAACCAGAATAATCCCGAAAATGATATTGTTTACCAAATCGTCTACCTGATTAATCGTTTTGGATGATTGATCGTTGGCAATACTGATATTTAGATCTGTTGGGAATACATTTTCCTGCGCATCAGCTACTATCACTCTTATTTGATCAGCAGCTTCTACCATGTTTTTCCCAGAGCGTTTTTTTACCTCTAGCATTACTACATTATCACCAAACTCTCTAGCATAGGTAGTTTTGTCTTCCTCTTTAAAAGTAACTTTGGCAATATCTCTAAGGTAGACAGCTCCATCCTGAGATTTTACCACAAAATTGTCTAGTTCTGAAGGTTGATCTATTTCACCAAGAATTCTGATAGTTCTTCGCTGTCCACTGGTAATCATATTTCCTGCAGACATAGTGATATTACCATTTCTAATGCTATTCAGGACATCATCAAAGCTCACCTTTGCTGCCATCATTTTATAGATATCTACAGCTACTTCTACTTCTTTTTCCTGCGCACCTCGGATATCTACTCCTTTGATCTCTTTTAGGTCTTCAATCTCATCCTCTAGGTATTCTCCAAATTGTTTTAACTTATCTACGGGATAGTCTCCAGTAATGTTAATGTTCATAATTGGAGTTTCCTCTGAGATACTTAAGTCGAAAACATTAGGTTCTACCTTGGCACCATTAAAGGTTGGCCAATCTTCATTAGATTTTTCAGAGTCTACTTCATCTTTTACCTTTTGTTTAGCTTCCGCAACCGTAAATTTCTCTTCAAATTCTACGGTGATGATTCCATAATCCTCTTGCGAGGTGGATACGATTTCTACCACACCTCCAAGGTTCTTTAGCTTATCTTCTAGCGGATCGACAATTAATCGCTCTATATCTTCCGAGGTATTTCCTGGATATGGAACGCTAATGTATATTTTAGTTTCATTAATTTCTGGGAAATTCTCTCTTGGCATCGAGAAATATGCCGATAACCCTAGAACGAAGAAAATCGCCATCATCACATAGATGGTTGTTGGGTTGTCAATGGCCCAAGACGCTAATCTAAATTCTTTATCTACTTTTTTCTTATTTACTTCCATAAGATGTTAGTTTATAATTTCTACTTTCTGACCATCCTTAACACTTCTTGCTCCTTCACTAATGATATCATCACCATTCGCGATCCCTTCAAGAATTTCGATATAATCTCCTTGAGTTTTTCCTGTTTTTACGATAGTACGTTTTGCTTCGGCGATGTTTTTTGCATCTTTTCCAGAAGTTACATAAGCATACTGATCTCCCTCTGCATTTTCTGAGATAATACTTTGTGGAATTAAAATCGCTTTTTCGCTTGTGTAATCGTTGATCTGAACTTTGGCAGTAAGATTAGGTTTGATAATCCCATCTTTATTAGGAACTGCCACTTCTACTGTAAACGAACGGTTATTTGGATTGATGTAGTTTCCTACCTGACGAATTTTTGTATCGATCGTTTTTCCTAAAACTGGAAAATGTACTTTCGTTTCTTTTCCTTTCACAATACTAGAAATATAACTTTCTGGAACTTCTACTTCTATATACATATCGTCTAGGTTTACAATACGGATCAATTGTGATTGTCCAGGAGCAACCACACTTCCTTGCTCGGTAATTACATCATCTACAATTCCTGAGAATGGAGCCGTTACGGTAGCTTTTGCTAATTGACGTTTCATTTGATCTACACCATTCTTCGAAGACTCATAGTTTGTTTTAGCTTGAAGGTACTGAATCTCGGAACCTATTTTTTGCTCCCACAACTTTTTCTGACGTTCATAGGTTGTTTTAGCTAATTCTGCTTGCACTTCCATTTGTGCTACTTGTTGGCTAAGACCTCCATCATCAATTCTTGCAAGAACCTGACCTTTGGAAACTCTTTGTCCTTCTTTAACTAAAACTCTAACCAGTGTTCCCGCAGCTTCTGGATATAGTACAATGTTCTTTTTAGTTTCTACACTTCCTTGTAACTCTAAATAGTGGTTAAATAAAGTGTCTTTGGCAGTAATGGTTGTTACTAAAGGTAATTTTTTGATGCTGTCTAAGGATGCAATAGCTTCATCTAATTGCTTTAGTTTGTTTGCGATTTCCTGCTGTTCTGCTACGATTTCACCTCGTTTGGCTCTAATGGCAGTTAAATCTCCGTCTTCGATAACTTTTTCTATAGACGTTCCATCTTTTTGTCCACAAGAGGCAATAAGAAGGGATACTGAGAATATGATAAGTATTTTTTTCATGAGTATGTCTAGTTATTTGGTGTATTAAGTATTGTTTCTAGTTTGGCTTTATTGTTTATAATAGTAAGCATCGCTTGTAGTACTTCTTGTTGTACACTGTATAATTGTAATTGTGCTTGCCTTAATTCAAAACTTGAAGCCAATCCTTCGGTATATTTGATTTGATTTTTATTTTCTATTCTTTCTGCTAAAGAAAGATTCTGTTTTGATGTTTCATACGTTTCTAAAGAAAGTTGATAATCGCTTACTGTAGAATTGTACTGAAGCTGGATTTGTTGTTGTGCTTCAATAAAAGATGTATTTGCTTGCTCAAAAGCAATTCTCGCTCTTTGTGTTTTAGCACTTCTTCCCAAAGAACTGAAAATTGGAATGTTTAGGCTAACTCCCAAAATCGAAGATTGAAACCAGCGCTGATCATTTTCTAAAAATGTAAATGAATCACTATTTGCTTGTGTACCATAATTTACAAAAGCCGATAATGTTGGTAAAGCTCTACTTTTTTCTAATTTAAGTTCTAATCTTCGCTGTTCAGTTAACAGATATCCTAATCGGTAATCGATATTGTTTTCAATAACAAATGGTTTTAAACCAACAGAATTGTCTATGTTTTTAGTTGTTAGACTATCCAAATTATCTGACAATACTGTATTAGAATCTACATCAACTCCGATAGTAAGATTAAACATTTGCAAAGCTATTTTTGCTAGCCTTTCTGCATTGTTCAACTGATTTGTAATTTGTAATAAGGTAATCTGAAGTTGTTCTACATCTTCTTCTTCGGCTAGACCGTTTTCAAATACCTTTTTTCTTTCTTCATAATTCTTTTCTAAAGCAGCTTTGTTATTCTGTAGAATCTTTACACTTTCATTAGATACCAAGACACTTCCGTAAGCGTTGATCACACTTTCACGAACATTAAGTTGGGTTTTCTCTTGTGAATCATTGCTGTATTGTAAAAAGCTTTTGGCAGCCTCTAAGCCTACAAGGTATGACCCATCAAAAAGTAATTGCGATAAGGTAGCACTTGCAGTAAGTTGTTGTTTGGTTCCAAATACAACTGGAATAAAACCTTCCAAAGGATCTGGAGAACCGTTAGCGGTTAAATCAAAGAATTCTTCTACAGTATTAATGGTACTTTCTCTATTGTCAAAAGCGGAAGCTGGTAATAAAGAAACCGGTTGCTTTAATTGATTTTGGTAATCAATAGCTGCATTAATTTGTGGTAAACCGGTCGCGGTTGTTTCCCATTTCTGTTTAAGAGCTTTAGCTACATCACGTCTGGCATTGATGGATTGATAACTATTTTCCAAAGCAAACTCTATAGCTTCATCTAAGCTAAATGAATATTGTGAAGAAGCAGGAGTCTGCTGCGCAAAAGAAAATGTTATGAATAAGCTAAAGAAACATAAGGACCAAAGGTTGTTTCTCATAATTTATGGTTGTTTTAATAGATTGTTTAAAATTTTTAAGCCTTTTTCGGTGGCAATACCACGGATATGATATTCTAAGTAATCAGTCATTAATTTAGCAACTGGAAATTTATGGATGGGGAACATCTCTTGATCTTTGATGCCTGTCATTCCCATAAAATAAAGTCTTGAAATAATTTCTACGTCGATATTATCTCTGTAAACTCCAATTTGCTTACCTCTTTCTAAATTATCGATTACGCATTCCTGCATTGTATCAAACTGTCTAATTTTAAGGCTACTATGAATTTTTGGATAGTATTTCTGAAGTTGATATTGAGGAGATGTTTTTTCACCTTTTAGATGATGCATTACAAAAGCCTTGATAGCATATAATTCCTCAATTGGCTCTTTATTTTCTTCTAAAATAGCATCGATTCCATCGCTAACCGTACAGAATAAATGGTCGGTTGTAGCTTCTACCAACTTAGTTTTATTCTGAAAGTGCGCATAGATGGTTTTCTTAGAAATTCCCATTTCCGAAGCAAGATCATCCATTGTAACGCTCTTAAAACCTAAGTTTAAGAACATGTCATTCGCTTTTTCTATTATTTTTTCCTTCATATTGGGGTTTACTTAATTACAGTGCAAATGTACACGAGGAAACTTTAAAAACATTAAAAGTTTCCTAAGTTTCACAATTTTTTAACACTGATCTAACACGAATCGTCATTTTAGAGGGTTGAACTGTGGCCATCGTGTAGATTTTTTTTAAATAGAACGAAAAAGGCTGCCCAATTTGGACAGCCTTTTTAACAAGATCTTAGTTCTTAATTAATTATAAAGCTTTTTTCGGAATCTAGTATAAGCTCTGAAACTTCCGTTAGAAGATTGGTCACGTACTACGCGCAGTCGTCTTCCGTATCTTCTTTCAGGACTAAAAGGAGGCCAGCTTGGATCTACAATATGCACAGTCCAGTAGCTGGAATTCCATATACCATTTTCAAGCTCTACTTCTTTTCTTAGCTGCCATGTATCAATATATCTGTAGAATTTTACAGTAGTTTGTCCGCAAATGACATTTGTCCAGGTAAAAGCTTCGTTTAATTTTCTCCAGTTACCTCCAAATACCGATTGTCTGGTATTATTAGTCCAGGTTTGTGAGTCACAGAATTCTATATAATCAGGGTTTGAATTCAAAGGAACTTGACAACGTTGGCTTCTAAAGGTGTTCTCAGATTCATTATAACAACTACTACTTTTTTCAAGGATTTCTTTATAGTTATTATCCAGTACCTCTACCTTTTTTAAAGAAGAGTCCATTGTTCTACCAGATTCTTGGAAAGCATCGTAACCAGCTGCTTTAGCTAATGCTTCAGGAATCGCTACATCTTGGTCAGTAAGTTCTATAAATAATTCGAAAGGAGAATGATTTTCCATTTCTATCATCGGTTCCTCGTTTTTTAAAAGGTCATAATCATACAGTTTAATAAGTTGAAATATTTCATACTCATTATCATTTTCATCACCAATTTCAAAGAGCTTTACATCCAATCCATTTTTCTGTATATGAGCAATTTCTCTTGATTTTGGAAGTATATCATCATTAAGTTCTCCAATTAGATCCTGTTCCGAACTGGATTCAGATTGTGGTTTCTCACAAGAATATGCAATAATCATTGTGAGCATTAGGGCTAAAGTTTTAAAAGTGATTTTTTTCATGTGTAAATGGTTTATTTTGTTTACCACAAAGCTATTTTGAGTATAATTTTTTGATGTCCGAAAACTTTTACATTCAAAATATTAGGACATATTTAATGTGTATAGGATCTCAATTTCAAGAATTGTTTTTTTAATTTTTATTATACCTTAGCACAAAAATTCATTCAGTGCATACCATTTCCGATTACCAAAAATATTTTTTAGATTATTTATCAGAGAATACGATACAAAAAGAACCTAAGAATCTCTATGAACCTATTTCTTATATACTAACATTAGGAGGTAAAAGACTTAGGCCTGTTTTGGTATTGATGAGCTGCGAAATTTTTGGAGGTTCCTACGAAAAAGCTTTAGATGCAGCTTTGGCAATAGAGGTTTTTCATAATTTTTCTTTAGTGCATGATGATATCATGGATGATGCTCCGCTGAGAAGGGGAAAAGAAACGGTTCATGAAAAATGGGATGTAAATACAGGGATTCTTTCTGGCGATGCTATGTTGATCAATGCATATCAACTTTTCGAAAATTATGAAGGAGATATTTTTAGACAGTTAGCTCAGTTGTTTTCAAAAACGGCGATTGAAGTTTGTGAAGGACAGCAGTATGATATTGATTTCGAAACACGAGATGATGTTACTATTTCGGAGTATTTAAAAATGATTGAATATAAGACAGCAGTTCTAGTTGCGGCGGCTATGAAAATGGGAGCGATTATAGCTGAAGCTTCTGACACTTGTAGATCATCTGTTTATGATTTTGGACGATTATTAGGAATTGCATTTCAATTACAAGATGATTATTTGGATGCTTTTGGAGATCCAGAGACTTTTGGAAAACAAGTAGGGGGAGATATTATTGAGAATAAAAAAACCTTTTTGTATTTGAAAGCGATAGAAAAAGGGGATGATAGTCTAAAGAAACAATTAGAAGGGTTGTTTTCATTGCATCCAGAAAATCCTTCAGAAAAGATTCAAACAGTTAAAGGGATTTTTGAAACAACTGGTGCTAAGGAAAGTACAAGACAGGAAATTGAGAAATACACCAAAATGGCTTTTGATGTGTTAGAAGGTTTGTCAATTTCGGATGATAAAAAGAAAGTCTTGGAGACTTTTGGTAAACAGCTAATGAATAGAACTGTATAAATAGAAAGACCTGATCTGAAAATCAGGTCCACGCTTGGTTTGAGGCAAAAAAACACCGCGTAATAAGGTTAATAAAATTCTAATAGGTATAAGTTTTATTAACTCCTTTTATTTTTAGTAATCTTGATCGAGTCAAAAGTAAAATCAGAGTTCGCCGTAAAGTTTTCTCCAGTTTTTACATTCATAAACTTCCACTGATATCCTTTTTCTGTTTCTTGAACATCAGATCTAGCTATAGAGGATATAGGAACACCAAGATAGTTTTGGATAATAGTATTGATTTTTGTGTTTATTTCTCCGCTAACATTATTTTGTGATGATGCTGGGGTAGCTATGTTATTAGAAGTAGTTACTTTTACTTCTTTAGTTTTTAGTGTTTCTTTAGAACCTGAACAGCTTACTGCTGCAAATCCTAAGAAAACTATAAGTAGTTTTGCTTTCATAATGAGTTTGTTTCTTGTACAAATGTATTGTTAAACCATATTTTTTTTATGGTTTAAGTGTGTTTTAAAAATGAAAAATTAGATAATTTGTTGGATTTATCGATGAAATGCAAACACTACAGAGTAAAAAAAGAAGTAATTGTTAATTGTATTAAAGTGAAGATGTTTACGAGGCTTTTATTGATAGTAATTATTCATGTTGGTTATGGTCAAGATAAATTTGATCAGGTTAATGATCGTTATGAAATTTTTTTAGAAAGAATTAATGTAAAGGATACCTTGCTAAAGAATAGAACTAAATATTATAAATGTGGGGAGGATATATCTGGTAGAATTGAATATTATTATGAAAAGGAAGAGTTAAAATTGATGATGCATATCTATAAACAAGGTTTTGGAAATAATTCGTTTTTGGAGAATTATTTTATTCAAAACGATTCATTGCAGCTTAAAACCGTGATATCAGAAGAGATTTTTTTTAATACACTTTATAAAGAGAGTAGTCAAGGAGTATCTTCTACTAGTGTTGAAAAAGTTATAGAAATTACCGAGCAACGAATGCTTTTTAAAGATGATGATGTTCCAGCTTGTATTGAAAGAAAGCATGGAGCAATACTTTCAGAGTGGGACCAAGGATATTTCGACTCCTTAGCATTTGATAAAGGAGCTTGCATTGAAAATAAGGAAGATATCTTATATAAATACCGTTTACTTAGAAAAGCAGAAAAAAAACTAGAGAATTATTCGAATAGAAAGCCCAAATGTATTTTTCATATTTGGTAAAATGAGTAGCTAAAAGTCCGAGACCTGTGTGTTTTCCTTTTTGTTATTCTTCTCTATTTTAACGGAACTAAATTTTAGGTCCGAAAACCCTTTGAAACTACTTCCATTTCTAACATTTAGAAATTTCCAGTAATAGCCATTATCCGTCTTTGTGATTGGAGATATGGCTATAGAAGAAATAGAAATACCGAGATGACTTTCGATAATGGTATTTATTTTCTTCTGAATTTTTGGATCGTTAACTTCTCCTGTTTTAATAGATTTGTCTTTTTTTACAAAATAAGGATTGTTATTAGGATCGAAATTAGAAGTGGCTACTTTTTTGTTACTAGAACAAGACGACAGTGCTATTGCCACTAATAGCGTTAGAGTTAAGTTTTTCATGATGTTTTTGGGGTCTTATTATTTAATTATCATAAAATTACTAAAAGAAATGCAGATTTGATCTTATAAGGCCTAATATTAGATAATAAGTAGTTTTTCTAGATAAACTACCAGATTTTTGCAGCAAATAGCGGGAATTTTTAAAAGAACACTCTCACAAAAGGAGCATAAGCACTTGCATAGATACTTTTGTTTTCGTCATATAAAACATCATATCTGAGTCCAACACTTACAAAACCAATCCTATATCCCGCACCTATAAAAAGAGCTGGATACCAATAATCATCACTGAAATCTTCTCCGTCAATTTCGAAATTTCTGCTTACACCCATTTGTTCAAACTCAGCAGATAGTTGTAAAGAAGGAAAAGGGTTGTATAATGTAATAAGACTTGCACCGTAATTTGTGGCAGTAAAATTTCGAGAATCCGTATAACCGAAGTTGAGTCCAAACCCTGCACTGAACTGATTATTAAAATCATACACTGCAGAAGGTGCTAAAATACCATTAAACGTATCATCGGTAAAACCAATACCAATATTTCCACCAATTCTAACTTTGGACCAAAAATTATTAACCTGAGCATAACATTCTTGTAAGGAAAGGAAAATTGATAATACTAATACGGAAATTTTGATTTTATGAATAAGAATTAGTTTCATTGTTAAAATTGTAAAAAAATGTTACAATAAATATATATAATTCGATACTCATTATACTGTAATTGTTGTATTTTTGTGATGTTTTATAATAAAAAGACGGTTGAATACTTACATATGGATAAATATTCATTTTTGAATGCGGCTAATACCGCATTTTTTGCAGACTTATATGATCAATATCTGCAAAGCCCAGATAGCGTAGAGCCAAGCTGGAGAGCATTTTTTCAGGGATTTGATTTTGGTATGGAAAGTGCCGATGGTGCCGGAGAAACAATTTATATCGAAAAAGAATCCGGCGATACTGTTGCGGTTCCGGAAAATGTTCAAAAAGAGTTTCAGGTAATCAGATTAATCGATGGCTATAGAACAAGAGGTCATCTTTTTACCAAAACGAACCCAGTTAGAGAGCGCAGAAAATACACACCTACATTAGCATTAGAAAATTTTGGTTTAAGTCAAGCTGATCTCAATACTACCTTTAACGCAGGTGAGATAATTGGTATCGGACCGAACACTTTGAGCAATATCATTGTTCATTTAGAACAAATATATTGTGATGCAATAGGGATAGAGTATATGTATATTCGTAATCCTGAGGAACGTGCTTGGATACAAAGTCGTGTAAATTTTAATACCAACAGAACGAAGTTTACTAACGATCAGAAAAAGCATATTCTTAAGAAGCTTAATCAGGCTGTTTCGTTTGAAAGTTTCTTGCATACTAAGTACGTTGGTCAGAAACGTTTTTCGCTAGAAGGAGGAGAGTCTTTAATCCCTGCGTTAGATGCCTTGGTTGAAAAAGCAGCTGATATGGGAGTTAAAGAGTTTGTGATGGGAATGGCACATAGAGGTCGTTTGAGTACACTTACCAATATTTTCGGAAAAAGCCCAAAAGATATCTTTAGTGAGTTTGATGGTAAGGATTATGAAGAAGCGATCTTTGATGGTGATGTGAAATATCACTTAGGATGGACCTCTAAGAGAGAAACAGATTCAGGGAAAGCTATTAATATGAATATAGCACCAAATCCATCCCACCTAGAAACTGTTGGTTCTGTGGTAGAAGGAATCACAAGAGCAAAACAAGATAGACATTATAAAGAAGATATATCTCAGGTATTACCAATTGTAGTGCACGGAGATGCCGCTATTGCAGGACAAGGTTTGGTATACGAAATTGTTCAAATGGCGCAATTAGACGGATACAAGACTGGTGGTACAATCCATATTGTAGTAAATAATCAAATTGGTTTTACTACCAATTATTTAGATGCGCGTTCTTCTACATATTGTACAGATGTAGGTAAGGTTACACTTTCTCCAGTACTTCATGTAAATTCAGATGATGCCGAAGCAGTAGTTCATGCTACTAATTTCGCTTTGGATTTTAGAATGAATTTTGGGCGTGATGTGTTTATCGATTTATTAGGATATCGAAAATATGGTCATAATGAAGGAGATGAACCACGTTTTACACAACCTAAGTTGTATAAAGCAATTGCTAAGCATAAAAACCCAAGAGATATTTATGCAGCAAAATTAATCGCGGATGGCATTATAAACAATGACTATGTAGCGGAATTAGAAAAGGAGTATAAAGCATCACTGGAAGAAGAGTTAGAAGATTCTCGTAAGCAGGATAAAACCATTATCACGCCGTTCATGCAAGATGAATGGGCAGGTTTTACGAGGGTTCAGGAAGATGAGATGATGGCAAATGTAGATACTACGTATTCTAAAGAGAGTCTTACTGAAATCGCTGAAGTAATTACCAAACTACCATCAGATAAAAAGTTCCTTCGAAAAATTGATAAAATTATAAAGGATAGAAATAAGCGCTTTTTTGAAACAGATGAGTTAGATTGGGCGATGGGGGAACTATTAGCATATGGATCTTTATTAAAAGAAGGATATGATGTGCGTATGAGTGGGCAAGATGTAGAAAGAGGAACCTTCTCTCATCGACATGCTGTTATAAAAGTGGAAGATAGCGAAGAAGAGGTGCTATTATTAAATAACCTGAAAGGTGATCAAGGAGATTTTTATATATATAACTCATTTTTATCAGAGTATGGAGTAGTAGGATTTGATTATGGTTATGCAATGGCAAGTCCTAAGTCTTTGACTATCTGGGAAGCTCAATTTGGAGATTTTAGTAATGGTGCTCAAATCATGATAGATCAGTACATTTCTTCTGCTGAGGATAAATGGAAGCTTCAAAATGGTTTGGTGATGTTATTACCTCATGGTTATGAGGGGCAAGGAGCAGAGCATTCTTCTGCTAGAATGGAACGTTATCTACAATTATGTGCTAAGGATAATATGTTTGTTGCAGATGTTACTACACCAGCTAATTTGTTTCATTTGCTGAGAAGACAAATGAAAGCTGATTATCGTAAGCCTTTGATTATTTTTACTCCTAAAAGTTTGTTACGTCATCCTAAGGTAGTTTCTTCTATCGATGATTTGGCAAATGGAAGTTTTCAAACGGTTATCGATGATGCAGATGCTAAAGAAAAAGACACGAAAACACTAGTATTCTGTACTGGTAAATTCTATTATGATCTTTTAGAGCAAAAGGAAAAGTTAGAAAGAAATGATGTAGCTTTAGTTCGAATAGAACAATTATTCCCACTTCCGGTGAACGAAATGGATGCTTTAATTAAGAAGTATAGTAAAGCGAAAGATGTTGTTTGGGCTCAGGAAGAACCGCGTAATATGGGAGCATTAAGTCATATTTTAATGCATTTTGATGGGGCAACTTCATTTAGATTTGCAAGTAGAAGACCGTATGGAGCTCCAGCAGCTGGAAGCGCGACAAGATCTAAAAGAAGGCATCAGGAAGTGATTGATTTTGTATTTGATAAAACAAAAGACAATCAAAGAAGAAAAAAGAAATAGTAAGGTAAAGTAAAAATCGAAAATTTTTCGCTCACGCGATATAAAGTATAAACTTAGAATTATGGCTTTAGAAATGAAAGTCCCTTCTCCGGGAGAATCCATTACAGAAGTAGAAATTGCTCAATGGCTTGTAGAAAACGGTGATTATGTAGAAAAGGATCAAGCTATTGCCGAAGTAGATAGTGATAAAGCAACATTAGAATTACCTGCAGAAGCTAGCGGTATTATCACTTTAAAGGCAGAAGAAGGTGATGCAGTAGCGGTTGGTGAGGTTGTATGTCTTATAGATACGGATGCTGCAAAACCAGAAGGAGGTGCATCTGCATCTTCTGAAGCTCCTAAAGTAGAAGAGAAAAAAGAAGAACCTGCTCCGGTAAAAGCAGAAACACCAGCTCCTCAGAAAACAACTACGTACGCTACAGGTACTGCTTCTCCGGCAGCTAAAAAAGTATTAACAGAAAAAGGTATTGATGCTTCTCAGGTAAAAGGTACTGGTAGAGATGGTCGTATTACAAAAGCAGATGCTGTTGATGCTAAACCTTCTATGGGAACTCCAGGTTTAGGAAGTAGAGGAGAGTCTAGAAAGAAATTGTCTATGTTGCGAAGAAAAGTAGCAGAGAGATTAGTTTCTGTAAAGAACGAAACTGCGATGCTTACTACTTTTAATGAAGTAGATATGCAGCCAATTTTTGATTTAAGAAAAGAATATAAAGAAACCTTTAAGGCTAAGCATGGAGTAAGTCTTGGATTTATGTCATTCTTTACGTTAGCTTGTGTAAGAGCACTAAAGATGTATCCAGCAGTAAATTCTATGATTGATGGTAAAGAAATGCTTTCTTTCGACTTTCAGGATATAAGTATTGCTGTGTCTGGACCAAAAGGATTAATGGTTCCTGTAATTAGAAATGCGGAAAATTTAAGTTTCAGAGGTGTAGAGTCAGAAGTGAAAAGATTAGCTATTCGCGCTAGAGAAGGACAAATTACTGTGGATGAAATGACAGGAGGAACCTTTACAATCACAAATGGTGGAGTATTCGGAAGTATGTTGTCAACTCCAATAATTAATCCTCCTCAGAGTGCGATTTTAGGGATGCATAATATTGTAGAAAGACCAATTGTACGAGATGGTCAAATTGTTGTTGCACCAATTATGTACGTAGCGTTATCTTATGATCACAGAATAATTGATGGTAAAGAATCTGTAGGGTTCTTAGTAGCGGTAAAAGAGGCGTTAGAAAATCCAGTAGAGTTATTAATGGATAATAATGTTAGTAAAGCATTAGAACTTTAGGATAGAATAAAATTTATAATCTTATAAAAAACCTCTGAAATTATTTCAGAGGTTTTTTATTCTAGCAAATTTGGATACCTTGATTAATCTATTTTTTGATTAATTTAGAAGTATAGCTTTGACCTTCTGCAATTATCTTAACCAGATATAAACCTGAAGTAACATTGCTAATATCTATATTGGCGATTGTTTTGTCTACTTCGCGAGATAGTATTTTCTTTCCTTGTACCGAATATAATTCTACTTTAGAAATAGTGGTAGATAAGGAAGATTGGATGTTTAAAACATTGCTTGTTGGATTAGGGAAAATCTTAAACGCATTTTCGATTTGCTCGTTTTCATCTATGGATAGTGTATTTGATTCTCTTTGATAAAAATCTAACGCGTGCATTGCATACACTAACGGAGCATTCCAATTGATAGTAATTTCATTGGTAGAATAAGAACACCAGTGATCTACATATTTAGAGGCTGGAAAGTTAGTAGGAAAACTAACACCAGAACCAGAGCAATCTCCCGTATCTGGATTATTTTCATTTTGTGGTCCACCAACAATCATTCCTGGTACTGGTGCGGAAACACCATCGGCATCAGAAATTCTGTGATGAGGTTCGAATACTTGCTTGTCTCCGAATCCTGTAACATAAGAAAATCCTGTACCATTTCTTCCAAAAATATAATCCATTGCCGTATAAGCAGCATCTAAATAGGATTCATCATTTGTAAGTTCGTATGCTCTAATTAGTAAAAATAGCTGGTTTCCAACAGCGCCATTACTACCCCATGAGTAATCATTGCCTTCCATGGTAATTTTCATTGCAGACGAATTAACACGATCTCTTAGTTCATTGGCTGTTCCTAATAAAGTATTGTTGGCCTGTGTAACATTTATAGATCCGGTTAAACTAGTTGCATGATGTGCAATAGAAATTAGTGCTAAAGGATCACTATAAGGCCAACTGGGTGTTCCTCCTCCGATAGAGCTTACATCAATATCATCCTTATAATTGGTTTCTCCAGTCGTAATAAATAATTCTACGGCTGCCCACTGAAATTCATCAGTTACATTCGTATCTCCATATTCTCCAGTCTGAATATCCGAAACTGGACCTCCGCTTCCTTGACTATAATAAACAGTAGGATTTGCTTTTGCCCAAGTGTAGGCATCTTTAGCAGCATTTTCTAATTGAGTGCTAAATCCAGGACGTACGCTTTCGTAATCGGCAAATATTCTGGATGCTACCGCTGTTACTGCTGCAAAGTTTAATGCGGCTGCTGTCGATTTCTGAACTACATATCGCTGTAAATTGTAATCCGCAGGCATAATTCTTCCAGAAAAAGATTTTGCTGTTAACTTATGATAGACTCCTCCATCAAAAGGATCTTGCATGGTTAACATCCAATCTAGGTTCCATAAGACTTCATCCAAAATATCAGGAAGATCGCCACCCTGTTCAGGTATGTTGTATTGTAAGTTTTCCCATTCTGTTTTATAGTGTTCGAAAGCAGCTAATAGGGTATAAGTGCTTATTCCACTATTTACAATATATTTATTATAATCTCCAGCGTCATACCATCCTTTTGGTGAGGATATGATGAAGTTTTCAGGTCTACCAGAAGAAACTGCTGATGAATGTATTCTTACTTGTGTGTCCGGTGTTCCTGCTGGTCTGGCATATACGCCAGCATGAGTAGCCTCTAAAGCAGTAGACGATCGATTATAATAATAGTATTTAAAGGCTTCTTCTCTTAGTTCGGCATATCCATCATCACTGACTTTAAAAGAAATCTCCTCCTGATCAACTTGAAAACGATAAGTTCCCTCAGCATCTACTCCAGAAATATCAACATTGGCAATATGTTCTCCTGAATCACTCCATAAAGAGGATGGTCCTGTAGTTCCTGATAATACAATATTATCATTACTGTCTAAAACTGTATAAGCTTGATTGCTAAAACTACTTTGCGCTGCAATACTGATAGTCTTATTTCTTCCGGTTAAATATCCAACTTGATTATAACGAACATCAAAGGTAGATGGAGGAGGAATAGCTTCTAAAGGTTCTCCAAAAGAAATCCAGTCAATAGTAATTGTTCCGTTGTACTGACCTCCATTGGTTCCAGGATTGACGAAAAATTGCACAAACCTAATTTTAGAAGAATCTACTGGACAAGGTGCTGTAGCTTGGGTACAAGAAGATCCTCCATAGCCTCCATCTTGTAAGCTAGAGGAATAATCAAGTTCATAAATTGTAGAAGTGCCATCTATTCTAACAGATTGTGGACTTAAGTTAGTTACAAAATCATCTTCATCTTGTATATCTACTCTGAAATCGGGATTAGAAGTTCCTGAAACTTTTATAAAAAGCTTATTGTTACCAGAAGCATCTATCGATATATCTGTTCCGGAATTGTGTAAAGTATACACGATAGGATCAAAATCCCCTGCGGTACCATCTCCTTGTATAACCAGATTTCCTCCAGATAAAGATGAGGAATAAGAACTAGAAGACTCTACAGAGAGTATTCCTTCATCAAAGTCATCACTATAGACAACTTGGGCATTAACTTGAAAAACTACCAATAATAAAATTAAGGTAGCAAATAAATTTCTTTTTTTCATCGGGACAATTTTTAATTTCGAGCTACAATTTTATTTCCAAAAATAGATTATAGCCCATTTTAACGATTTGTGGCGAGCGAAAATTAAATCATAAATAAATCGATCAAAAAATGAAATCTGAAAATCAACGAAAACTTACTTAAGATTTTAAGTAAAAAATTCATTTATATTCTTTTTTTATTTTTTAATTAATGACGATTTATTTAATGAGCATTTTAAGCTCATTTTTAACATTATGTTTAAGAACCAAATTTAAAGAAGGAATGTGTTACTGCTTTAATAATTATATCTTAACATTTTATGTACATTATCTTTTTTGCAGAGATAACAGGTTAAAACACGCTGAGTAAGCGGGTTTTTGTAGGGTTTTCGAATAAAATAGTATGAGTTTGAAAAGTATAGATTTAAAGATATTTTATATAATTAATATCTCTTTTAAACAGATAAATTCAGGAGGTATAGCCTTTTCTTTCTATACAAAATCCTATAAAATTATTTCTGTATATGGAATAATCGTTTGATAACCTTTGTTTTCAAAATATTTCATGTCATCTTTACTTCCTGTAGCTAGTACAAAATCACCTCCCCAACCACCTAAACTTTTTACACTTCCTGCATAATCTGAGAATAAATTAGTTTTTACAGTAGGAGTCTTAATTATTTTTGAGATGATATCTTCATGTAAATCTACTAATACATTAAACTCTTCTAAAGAATCACAGCTAACTATTTTGTGAGTGATTTCTGTGATGGAAGTTGCAGCTTTATCAAAATCTTTAAGAGGTAATGATTGATAGTGTTTGATGGATTGTTTACTGTCTTGTTTTTTGTTTAAATAGATAAAAAATAAAGAATCTTTGAAAGTGGGCTTGAAATCTATTTCCTGTACAAGAGGTTTTCCTTCCTTACGAGTGTATAGTATAGGACTATTATGTTTGGCACTGGCAATATCATAACCACTGCCTCCAAAACTTTTATTGAGTAATGTGTAAGCATCTACATCAGCCCATTGAGCAATATTGTTTATAAGTGTGGAAGAAGAACCTAGTCCCCATTGTCTATTAAATTCTAATTTCGTTTCTATACTATATCCTTTAGGATCGGATAAAAATTTTGGATTTAATTCCTGAGCTACTTTTAAAATTTTGAAAAGTGTTTCAGAAATACCTAATCCTTCTTCGTCATGTATAATAGAATCTGAAGAAGTTTCTATAGAATATAAATCTTGTAAAGGTAATGGTATGATAGTTTCAAACCATTTTAAGTTATTATCGTCAATACTTTTCCAGGTGATTTGTGCGGTCTCATTTTCAGTTACCTCTAGCCATTGACCTTTTTTGGTAGGTAATGCTAATGCTGGGATACCATCAAGGACTAAATATTCTGAAGTTAAGAGTAGTTTACCGTGACTATAAAATTTGTTTTTCGACATATATGATAGATTAGTCAAAAACAAATGTACTTTTTTAAGTGCTTTTATAAAATTAGGTAAGAAATAAATTAGAAATTGATGGTATCAGAGAATTTGATTGCAATACCTAATTAAGTTGGGAGATAATTTAAATATCCATAATCTACTAATTGAGAAGATTCTTTTATGGGAATCGATGTATTGTCTTTTATCAAATATAGCTCATCGGATACATTAAGAATCTGGCGATACATGTGATCGGTAATAATGATGATTTTATGTGCTTTTTCTTTTTCAATAAGTTCGATGAATTTTTCGACATATAAAGGAGTAATGTTAGAAAAAGGCTCATCCAACAGTGCAATGTCACCTGAACTCATGAGCATAAGGTAGGTTTCAATTATTCTTTTTTCACCTCCTGATAGATCATATATGTGAGGGTTTTTATATTTCCGAAAAGTTTTGAAGTCAGACACAAAATTTTCCCAAGTAAGATCGAATAGTCTAAATACCCTTTTTAGAGGTATATTTTTGGGTATGGTATCAATTTGAGATAAATATTTTACTTTTTTGGATAAGTATAAGGGTTTGCTTTGGTGTTTTCCATCAATTCGGATTAACTTATTTTGCGGTTTTAAATGCCCAAAAACAATTTTTAACAAACTACTTTTTCCACATCCATTTCTTCCTAATATTCCTGTTACTTTTCCTTTTTCTACTTTTATGTAAATACCGTTCAGAATAAACTTATCACCGTAGGATAATTCTATATTGTCAATTTCCAAAATCATGAAATAAAATATTGAAATGCATAAAATGTGATTGCAGAAATTATACAATCAAAAAGAAACCCAACCAGAAAAAGATACATGTGATGCAAGCCAAGGTTTTCATAAAATAAGAAACGATCTGTATATGAAACCTCCATGTTGGTATAAGAAACAAACTTGTGCCATACTTTTAATCCCAAAAAGTACAGTAGTTTAATGAGGATAATAAAAGAAAGATTTGTATTATTATCTCTAAATAATAGCAATAACGTAGCAAATGTAAGCACTACAAACTGCTTTCTGTAAAAATATAGTAAGAGATATAATTTGGTGGGCATAACTAAAAACCTTGAAGGTAATGCTTAAGACTGAATTATTGTTAAGAATGAGCTATTACCAAGATACTTCCTGTAGTAAGGACGAAGGTTTTGTTTAGTTATGACAGTTTTCTGAAATTATAGACCACAAAAAGAGCTTTTATGTTTTTCTTTTTAAGCTAATATCTCTGTTTAAAGTTATTTGTTTTTATCAGTATAAGCATACAAAAAAGCCAATGATACTAAGGTTCCTGATACCATTGAAGAAATAGCAGTTTGTAAAAAAGATAAACGATTAAAATAGAAGTATTCTATAGCAATATGAATGCAAAAAGTAATTGCGGATATTAAGATTAAATTTTTTAGGAAGAAACGAGTTTTCATTATTTTCTGAGCTTTTCAATTTGTTCTACTACCTTACTATGACTTACTGTATTGGTTTTGAAATATGTTATCAATGATTCCTTTTCTGAAGCTGTTGCCTCAAACTGATTTAGAATGTTCATCAAATGCATTTTCATATGACCTTGCTGAATTCCAGTTGTAATCAAGGAATTGATCGCTCCAAAGTTTTGCGCTAGTCCTGCTACCGCCGTAATTTTCATTAATTGTTTGGCATCTGGTTTTCCTAATAAGTTTAGTGCTAGTTTTACCAAAGGATGCAAAGAGGTTAGCCCTCCAACAGTTCCTAAAGCTAATGGTATTTGTATAGAAAAGTAAAATGTATCATTTTCAATTTTGGCATCGGTAAGACTTGTGTATTTACCATTTCTAGAAGCATAAGCATGTGCTCCTGCTTCAATAGCTCTAAAATCGTTTCCTGTAGCCAATACTACGGCGTCGATTCCATTCATAATACCTTTATTATGAGTTACCGCTCTATAGGGTTCTATTTTGGCAATCTCTACGGCTCTTACAAATTTTTTGGCATAGGCATCAGGAGATAATCCTTCTACAGTAGGTAAGGTTTCTACAGGACAAGAAACAGAAGCTTTTACAACACATTCTGGTACATAATTAGACAATATACTCATGATGATTTCGATATCCTTTTCATCATCTGAAAATTTATCATAAGAATCGGCGGCATTTGTTAGAAAATCGGCAAACTGCTCTAAGCAAGAGTTTATAAAATTAGCACCCATTGCATCTGCTGTTCCAAATGTACAATGAAGTTGATAATAATTTTCGATTTCATCAGTTTTGTCTCTTAGCTCAATATCAATAATTCCTCCACCTCTTTTTTCCATATTTTTGGTAATATGAGAAGCAGACGAAATAAGATCAGATTTTATAGTTTCAAAGAATGTTCTTAATGAAGAAGTATCTCCTTTAAAGGTGAAATGTACTTGCCCGACTTTAGTCGTAGATAATACTTCTGCATGAAAGCCACCTCGATTTTGCCAAAATTTAGCGGCTTTGCTGGCTGCAGCTACTACAGAACTCTCTTCAATTGCCATTGGAATGGTAAAACGCTCTCCGTTGATCAAAAAGTTTGGGGCTATGGAAAATGGTAAATAGTAGTTCGATATAGTGTTTTCAGTAAACTCGTCATGCAATTGCTGAAGCTTTTCGTCAGAATTCCAGTACGTTTTAAGTATTTCGATAGTTTTTTGATCATTATTAAAATGATGTTCTACCAACCAGTTTATTTTGTCTGATTTAGAAAGCTTAGAAAAGCCAGAAACTACAGGAGCCATATTGAATTTTTACGATCTGGCCTCAAAGATACTATTCTGTTTGGTTTCAATCGATTTTTCAGAATTCTTATGCGTTTTTTATAATTGTTCTAAGCTGAAATATATTTTCAATTCCCTTGGATTTATTGATGATATGCTAATAAATATTCGATTATCGAATGTCGTTTTATTGTATTTAACGTCAATTGTTGTATTTTTCACGGATTTTTTAGTATTCTTGACGTTAACAAATTTTACAAAAAAGTATGAAGATTACCCAGTTGTTTTTAGGATTCCTATTATGTGTCAGTTTTACAACTGTTGCCCAAAATAAAGCATTTACGCTAGAAGAAATATGGGGAGGCGCCTTTAGAACAGAAAGATTGCAATCGCTACACTCTATGAATAATGGAAAAGAGTATTCGGTGTTAGAAAGTGATACAGAAAATGGAAGTACTTCGATAGAAGTATACGATTATGCGACAGGAGAGAAGGCGAATACAATTATCAAATCTTCGAATATCGATGATCTTCAATTTTTTCAGAGCTATGAGTTCAGCAAAGACGAAAAAAGAATATTATTGGCAAGTGAATTAGAGCAAATTTATCGCCGTTCTTCGAGAGGTATTTATCATATTTTTGATGTTCCTTCAAACAGTAGTTTCAAAATAAGTGATAAAAAAATACAATCTCCTGCTTTGTCTCCTGATGGAAACAAGCTGGCATATGTGTTAGATAACAATATTTACGTATTAAATTTTGTAACAGGAGAAGAGATCCAGCTTACAGACGATGGAAAGAAAAATGAAATTATCAACGGAATTACCGATTGGGTTTACGAAGAAGAATTTGCTTTCGTAAGAGCTTTTGATTGGAGTGCAGATAGTAATAAAGTTGCCTTTATACGATTTGACGAAAAGGAAGTTCCAGAATTTTCGATGGATGTATACGGTACTGCTTTATACCAAAAACAAGATGTTTTTAAATATCCGAAAGCTGGAGAAAAGAATGCGAAAGTTTCTTTGCATATAGCAGATTTAGGAAGTATGTCTTTGGATAAGATTAATCTCGGAGATTATAAAGATTTCTATATTCCAAGAATTAAATGGTCTGCCAATCCAGATATTTTGAGTGTGCAAGTTTTAAATAGACATCAAAATAATCTGGATTTAATTTTTGTAGATGCCAAAACAAAAACACCAAAGGTGATTTTAAATGAAAAGGACGAGGCATATATCGATATTACCGATAATCTTACATTTTTAGAAGATAATAGTTTTATCTGGACAAGCGAGAAAGATGGATATAACCATATCTATCATTATAAAGAAACTGGAGAGCTCATTAATCAAGTAACCACTGGTTCATGGGAAGTTACCGATTACTATGGTTATGACGCAGCGAATAAGACCATTTTTTATCAAAGTGTAGAGAATAAAAATATCAATAGAGATATTTATTCTATTGGATTAGACGGTAAAAATAAGAAGAGACTGAGTAAGAAGGAAGGAACAAACGATGCAGATTTTAGTGCAGACTTTAGCCAGTACATTAATTACTTTTCTAATTCAGAAACACCTTTCGAATTTACATTAAACAATGCTACTACCGGTGATGTAATTCGTGAGATTAAAAATAATCAGGGACTAAAAGATAAACTGGCTCAGTACGATGTGAGACCAAAAGAATTCTCTACGATAGAAATCAATGGAGAAACTTTAAATATGTGGACCATTAAGCCAAAGAATTTTGATCCCAAAAAGCAATATCCTGTTCTTATGTACCAATATTCTGGACCAGGATCACAATCAGTGAGCAATGTTTGGAATAGAAGTAATGATTACTGGTATATGATGTTAGCGCAACAAGGATATATGATTGTTTGTGTAGATGGAAGAGGAACTGGATTAAAAGGTGCAAAATTTAAGAAGGTTACTCAGAATGATTTAGGGAATTTAGAAGTGCAAGATCAAATAGCCGTTGCTAAGCAGCTAGGAGCATTGCCTTATGTAGATGCTTCTAGGATTGGTATCTGGGGATGGAGCTATGGCGGTTTTATGTCTAGTAACTGTTTGTTTAAAGCTCCGGATACATTTAAAATGGCTATTGCTGTCGCTCCCGTGACTAGTTGGAGATTTTATGATACCATTTATACGGAACGATATTTGATGACTCCACAGGAGAATGCAAAAGGATATGATGATAACTCTCCAATTAATTTTGTAGATGGGTTAAAAGGTAAATTTTTATTAGTACATGGTAGTGCAGATGATAATGTTCATGTACAAAATACCATGCGTTTGATCGAAGCATTAGTACAAAAAAATAAAGATTTTGAATGGGCGATATACCCAGATAAGAATCATGGTATCTATGGAGGTAATACTAGATTACATCTATACAATAAGATGACCAATTTTATTAAAACGAACTTATAATAACTAAACAACTTATAAATTTTACTAACTTAATAATACAATATGGAATTTAAATTTGGAGGTTCAGAGATAAACCAAAGAACCGTTTTAGGACATCCTTCAGGGCTTTTTGTTCTCTTCTTTACTGAGATGTGGGAGCGCTTTTCTTATTATGGAATGCGAGCTTTACTTGTTTTATTTCTGGTAGCTTCTATCGTAGATGGAGGTTGGGGATGGGAGCGAGATGAAGCTTTAGTACTCTATGGATGGTATACGGGATTGGTTTACATCACTCCAATTTTAGGTGGATTGATAGCCGATAAAATTATGGGGTATAGAAATGCTGTTGTTTTGGGAGCTTTATTGATGACCCTAGGACATGCGTCTATGGCGCTAGAAGTTACAGCAGATGCCTTCTTTTTCGCAGGATTAGGACTTTTGATTATTGGTAACGGGCTTTTTAAACCGAATATTTCTTCTATGGTTGGTCAATTGTATAAAACGCAGGGAAAAGAAAAAGATGCAGGATATACGATCTTTTATATGGGGATCAATGCGGGAGCATTTTTAGGAATATTATTATGTGGATATATTGGTGAGAAAGTCGGATGGCATTATGGTTTTGGTCTTGCAGGTATCTTTATGTTTGTGGGAATGTTGCAGTTTTATTTTGCACAAGGAATATTTGCAAACATTGGTATTTCGCCAAAGAAGAGAGAAGAGTTAGATGATGTTATTGAGGATTCAATAGAAGATGCACAAGATGCAATAGAAGATGTTATTGAAGAATCTAAAGAGTCGAAGGTGACAAGAGACCGATTAATAGTGATTGGAGTCTTCTCTTTCTTTGTCATATTTTTCTGGTGGGCTTTTGAGCAAGCTGGAGGTTCTATGACGATATTTGCTTCGGATTATACCGATAGGGTGTTGGAAGGAAATGGGGCAATGATTTTTAAAATATCTAATGCGGTGTTAACAGTAGTTCCGATGTTAATTATTACATGGGTATTAATGTTATTATTTAAACAAACTTTTGGAAAATATTCACTGTCCAACATTTTATTAGGAGTTGGATTTGCGATTATTTGGGGTATTGTAATTTGGATGTTACAAAGAGAGTTTGTTGCGGATTCTGCAGATGTGCCAGCTTCTTGGTTTGGTATCCTAAATTCATTCTTTATCATAGCATTTGCACCTTTATTTTCTAAAATTTGGCAAAGTAAATATAATCCTACCGGACCAGTGAAGTTCGCAATAGGATTGATACTTTTAGGATTAGGTTTTGGGATATTGGCTTTTGGTTCTATGGGAATACCATTAGGAGCTAAAACGGCCTCGGTGAGTATGATATTCTTAATATTGGCTTATTTATTCCATACGCTAGGAGAATTATGTATTTCTCCTGTTGGATTATCTTATGTAAGTAAGTTAGCTCCAGTTAAGTTCGTAGGATTGATGTTTGGAATTTGGTTTGTAGCTAATTTTATTGCAAATACAATGGCTGGTGTTACTGGTAGTTTTATAGATCCTATTGTAGAAGAATATGGAATGAGTGTATTTTTCCTAATGTTTACTGTAATTCCTGCAGGCGCTGGAGTTGTTATGTTAATATTAAACAAAACATTATTACGAATGATGCATGGCATTCGTTAACACTAAAATACTACTTTACCCGTTACCCAAAACGGGTAAAGTTTTTAATAAGGAATAGTTTTTGTTCCGACTAATATGTAAAAACCAAATTTAAAACATATGAAAAACCTACTTATTCTAATTGGATGTATGTTCATTTTTTCTGTCCAAGCACAGGAAATTAAATGGATGTCAATGAATGAGGCACTAGAAGCGCAGAAGCAAACTCCAAAGAAAATCTTTATGGATGTATATACCGATTGGTGTGGCCCTTGTAAGTTGTTGGATAAAAAAACTTTTCATAATAAAGATGTGGTGGATTATGTAAATGCTAATTATTATGCAGTTAAGTTTAATGGAGAGGGAACCGAAGAAATCAGATATAACGATTTTACCTATACCAATCCTAATCACAATCCAAATAGAAAAGGTAGAAATAGTCAGCATTTCTTTGCAAATGCGCTGAAGATTAGTGGATATCCTAGTATTGTGTTTTTTGATGAAAAAGGCAATTTAATAGCACCAGTTGTTGGCTATAAAACGCCAAAACAATTAGAGATTTATCTAAAAATGATTCACAATGATGACTATAAAAATCTAACAAGTGCAGATGCATGGCAAAAATATGAACAATCATTTGTGAGTACCTTTAGCAACTAAAATAAATTAAATATACATATAGGATTAACCCTTTTGTCGATAAGATAAAAGGGTTTTTTTATAATCGTTTGATTTATTGGATGATATAAAGTTTGGTTGCGATTATTAGAATTTATACAGTAACAAAACGAATAAGTTTGACACTAATTAATAATAATTTCAAATACGTAAAGAATGAAAAAAAACTTATTCAGTTTAATAGCTGTTTTTGCCTTTTTTAATCTGGGCTTTGCTCAAGAAGTAAATCTAATTGGAAGACTAAACGGTAGTATCGGATTTAATTATGATTCTGTTGACTATAATGGGGGAAGCTTGGCCTATAGTCCTGGAGGAGGAATGGGATTAGAAGTTGGTGCAGAGTATCATATGTTCAAAGGGCTGTATGGTTATGGGACGCTAGGATTTCAATATAATTTAGCTCTTCAGTTACAAAGTGGAACAGGAGGCTCTAACAAGAGTTCGGTTACTTTTAATCGTACATTTTTCACTTTTGGAGTTCATAAACTTTTTAAATTATCAGATAACACTTTACACGGTTTAGTGATTGGTGCTGGTGGAAATTATAGCCTTCCTGGTAAATTAAAGATTACCCAAAATGATGTTTCTGGAGATCCAATTGAATATAAACCAGGTCTTGGTTTTCACTTGGATGCCAGACTTCGATTAAAATTGTCTGATAAGTTTTTTTTAGAACCAGGAATTAGATACAGACAGCTAGAACTCGATGCTAAGTCTTTTGGTAACAATAGTACAGATATTTTACCTTCTTATTTAAGAGAGCTAAATACTTCTGGAATAGAAATTTCAGTTTCAGTTATAAAGAAACTATAGGCTGTTTGTATATGCCTGATAAGAGCCCTGTTACGAATAGGTAACAGGGTTTTTTGTGCATTAAAAAAGGTGTATCCTTAGAAACTTTAAGGGAAAACAATTATTGGAATTATTCCAAATTTTGTATCTTTGTATTGGAATTATTCCAAGTTATAGAGATTCGTTAAACTTCATTAAAAGAATCTTAAAAACACAATTTGTGGAGTGTATTTTGCTTGTATTACAGAAATATACTTAAAATTCAAATATGCATAACATCAATACCTATTAAACAATAATAGTACTATATGAGTGGTATTAAGTATGAAATACAAAATAGAAAGCTTAGATCTTATAAGCATACGTTTGATTATAACTTTTGTAAGCAAAAGTATAATGAGTATGCTCGTATGGATTTGGATAAGTTTAAAGCATGTTTGAAGAAACCGGAGAAAATAGGAGAAATTGGACATCTATGTAGTTTCATTTTATGGGTAAAAAATAAAGAGCAGGATGAGTATCGAGATTGTCTTGGGGATTATGGACTGATTCATCTACTCTTCCATTGTTTGGAAAATAAGCATAATATAGAAGTCCATGCAGAGTATATTCATATGCTCTTCAAAGAAGATATTAAACTAGTTTGATGAATTTTGGGCTGCTTTTTCTAAAAAAGAAGGTATTGTCCTACAAATAGGTTGGTAAAATTTGTATCGAACCATTAAAAAATGTTAAAAAACACAAAAAATGGTATTTCAACGATGATATTTGCATATAATCGTTATATTTGATCAAATTTAAAATATTTAATAAACCAAATCGTTATTAGAATTATTAAAAATCATCCCCGTTTTCTTGATTTTGATATTCTTAACTTGAGCTTAACCTATTATGAAAAAACGTTTCATCATTGCCCCCTCAATGTTGTTATTAATAGCATTACTTTTTCCCCTTGTTTCTGCCAACAAAATAGAAACTCCAAAATTACCTACACCAGTGAAGCCGAAGTTAGCTTCAGTTGACTTTTTCAAAAACCCAATTTCGGACAAGCAAAAGGAGCTACTAGCTAAAGCTGTAGAGCAATATTTTAATAAGGCATTGCAGCAAAATAAAATTATCGGAGCAGGAGTAAGTATTGTAAAATGTGATTCTGTTATATATTTAGAAGGTTTCGGAAAGAAAAATGCGTCTTTAAATGACAAAGTTGATCCTGAAACAATTTTTAGAATTGGTTCTGTTTCCAAAGGTTTTGCAGGGGTTTTGTCAGGAATATATGTAGAAGAAGGTTTATTAAATTGGGATGATAAAGTACATGATTATGTGTCTAACTTTGAATTGGCAAATAAAAAATGGTCGGATAGTGTGACATTGTCTCATATCCTATCACACTCTTCTGGATTGCCATATCATAGTTTTACAAATTTGGTGGAAGATGGAATAGATTTGAGTACAATTGCTGGTCAATTTAAAAGTATTCCTACTATTGATAAACCAGGAAAGATTTATAGTTATCAGAACGCAGTATTCGCTCTAAGTGGTTCAATGATCGAAAAGGTAAGTGGCAAGTCTTATGGAGATGCTATAGCAGAAAAGATTTTTAACCCTTTACAAATGCATAGTGCATCTACGGATTACCATTCGTTACAGACAGCTACTAATGTTGCGATGCCTCATAGAAAGTATGGTAGACGTTGGAGATCTTTAAAATTGAACAAAAAATATTATAACGCGATACCTGCAGGAGGAGTTAATGCTAGTGTTGCTGATATGGCAAAGTGGATGCGTTTCTTGTTGGGTCATAATCCAGGTGTAATGAGTGCTCAAGGTTTAAAAAATGTGTTCAATCCTGTGATAAACCTTCCAGGAAAGAGTAAGTACTATCAGAAATGGAAAGGACATAAAGAGTCACAATATGCTCACGGATGGCGTATCCATGATTTTAAAGATAAGAAAACCGGAGAGTCTACTCGTATGATTCATCATGGAGGTCACGTGAATAGTTACAGAAGCGAAATCGCTTTATTTCCCCAAGAAGACTTAGGGATAACAATTCTTTTTAATAGTCCAACAAAATTAGCAAGAACAGTGATTCCAGATCTTCATAAAATTGTAAAGGAAGTAATGGAAATGCCGGTAGAAGAATTGTTAGCGGCAACCAATACCTCGGTCAATAAAAACGAAATTTAATTTAGTTATTTTAGTATATATGCTCCCTTTTTGTCAGTACGATGAAAAGGGATTTTTTGTTTTAAACAAGTGCTTTCCCAACGATTTAGATAACTCCTATAATTACTGCCATCAGCAATAATCTGCTCAGGATGTATTTGTTCTATAACCTTTTCTAAATGAATTTTTGGTGAATTGATTAATAAAATGATATCAGCCTTAAAATTAGGTAATTCATATATTCCGTTATTATCAATAATTAAAATACGTTTGTCTTTATAGGTATAGATATTATGAAGTGTTTGAGGAGTTAAGAGTTTGAAGTTATTCGCCACGACGTGGCCTTTGATTAGAAAATCTATGGTTGTGTCCGTAATAGAATCTTTAGAAAATATTTTTAGTTGTTGATTTTCAGATACTCCTATGATTGTATTTCTGGGATTATGAAAAACAATAAGTTCTTCTGTATTAAGAGATATACTTTTTTCATAAGCTAATACGGATAAAAATAGTACGAGCAGAAGAGATAGGGCGAATAGTCTTTTGATATGATAGTTCTTCAAAGTTTGTATAAATACGATTGTCAAAAGATATCCTGAGACAAGCATTTTAGAGGAAAAAGAGATGTCTTTTATAATAAATGCTTTTTGCGAAGCTACCCAATAAACAATGGTATTTATGAAATCTATAAGGTTACCATAGACCATGACTATCCAATCGGTAAGTAAATGGATCTCTGCTAATAAAATCACTAAGATCCCTAAACCAAGAATAATACCCAAAATAGGGATGATAATAAGGTTTGATATGATGAATAATAGTGGGAATTGATGAAAATAGAATAATAATAAGGGTAGTAAACCTATTTGTGCTGTGATAGTAACAGTTAAAGTTTCCCATAAAATCTTATCAATGTAAAATCTAGGCTTGTATCTTTTTACAAGATGAGGTTGCATCCATATTATAGAAAAAACGGCTACATAACTTAATTGAAACCCAACTGAAAATGTTAGTAGTGGGTCTATAGTTAGTAATATAAATATTGATATTATCAACGCATTATAAATACTGGTTTTAGAACGAAAGTACGTACCAATGGTTACAAAGGAAAACATGGCTGCTGCTCTAAGTATAGATGGTGATAAACCTGCGATTATTGCAAAACTCCATAAGGCGATAATAATAAGAACTATTTTAAGTTCTCGACTTCTTTTAAAGATGTAATCTAAAGGTTTAAGTAAAAAGTTTAAGAGTATTAATAATATTCCAACATGCAACCCTGATACAGCTAGTATATGAGTAGCTCCAGCGTTTTGATAATCTTTAAAAGTGTCTATATCAATGTCCTGTTTTTGTCCTAGAATAAGTGCATTTATAATCGCTAATTGTTTTCTGGTAAAAGTATGTTTGGATAGATTTTTAAGAATATCGGTTCTAATGATATCTGCAACACGATATAGGCTAAATTTAGTTTTATCAGTAAGAATTAGATTTTTAAAGTCAATAGTAGTTTGGTAAAACACATATTCGTAGCCCATATAAGTAGCATAGTTAAATTGATTTGGGTTAGAGGGTTTTGGTATTGGTTTAAGTGGTGCATATGTAAGATATGATGTGCCGGTAATTAACTTAGTTTTTAGGCTTTTGTTTGGTAGCCTAAGTAGTACATCTCCTGTAACTTTATTGTTTTCTAATGAAGTAAGACTGATGATATATTTGTCATAAAATGAAGTCGATTTTAGCCTTTTTTTTACTAAAAACTCAAATGGGACTTGTCGTTCTGAGTTATTTAACCGATTTGTAAAGTGAAACGGGTCATTTTTTGGATGATATAACTCTACTAATGTTATACCAAAAAAGAAGAACGTGATTATAACTAAACCACTGAAGTGGATAGTACTGCGGAATATCTTGTTTGCGTACCACCAAGAAATAACTAAACCAGTTATACTTGCAGTTTGAAGTATGATTACTAGTCTAAGAGATATTGAAATGTAGTATCCTAAGATAATTCCAAGAACCAGGGAAATGGTTAAAATTACAAAAGGAACATTAAGTAACTTTTTCACTACTAACAGATTAATGTATAGGTATTATGAGCCTATAATTAATCGTGTGTTGAAAAGAGTAGTTGTTACCTGTTATTACCTATTTTGTTCATCAAATAGGTGTCAATTTCTAAAAATTATAGTGTAAGCTACTTTCTTATTCGATTTCTTCGTCTTGTAGTTCCTGAAAGTTCAGTCTTTTTGTCTTTAATCGTTACTTTTCCTGTATCTATTTTAACGGTATAGTCTGGGTGAGGTCCGTGCGGATCCACATCCAGTAAGATGTGAAGGCTAGAATTAGCCGTTGGGCCAAAATTATACGTTTCCTGATAACCTTCGTGAGTTAAGGCGTCTATTCTTTTACCATCATGGCGAATAATCATTTCATATTCTCCTCCGATCCCACTTTCTTTGTCTAAACGCAAAAATTTTCTACTATATGGTTTCATACCAATCAAACTTCCAAAATATCTGGATTTTGGTGTATGAAACCAATTTTTAAACCTAGGCGCTTCTTCCCAAATATAACCTTTATTATCTCTAAATTTATTACCCATGTAGTGTGTTAGAGAAGTAATCTCTTTTTTTACATTAAAAAGATTTCTATTTAGATGGTAATAGATGAATTGATCTTCATCATATTCCTGTCCATTTACTTTGGCATCTATAACTTTTTTTACTTCTAGAGGATCTAATGAGTATTCCATTGGTTTAATGAGTTTTAGTATACTAATTTATAATAAATTAGGGGAATTTAGAAAGAAGGAAATAAAAAATAAATAAAATAAAGTGAAAAAGCTATAGGATCCTTCTAACTCCTGCAAAACAATTATTCCAATAACGTTCATCTAAACTCGATATTGTAACTCCTTTAGAGGTTGAAGCATGAATAAATTGTATCTGTTTTCCTGTTTTTACCACCAATCCTACATGATTAATGCTACTTTTATTTTTATTGGTCTTAAAAAACAATAGATCTCCAATTGCTACATTTTTCAAGGATACTTTAACGCCTTGTGTGGCCATGGCTCTGGAAGTTCTAGGGAGTACAACTTCTTCTTTCTTAAACGAAGTATATACCAAACCAGAACAGTCCATACCCCTTTTGGTAGTACCACCATATTTATATCTTGTACCTTCAAAAGTCTTTGCATAGTCAATTATGCTTTTTATTTTTTTACTATTAGCATTAGCTCGAGTACTTTTTTTAGAAGTCTTCGTCGATTTTCTTGAAACTGTACTTCTCTTTTTAGCACCACCACAAGAAGAGAGTGTAATACTTAGTACAACAAGCAGATACAATAGCTTTTTCATTTTGGGATATCTTGTTTATTTTGTTTTTTCTACAATTAAATTAGCCGTTTTGTCACTGGCTCCTTTTCCGCCTAATTTCTTTTCTAGATCATAATACTCTAAAAACATCACAGCTCTTTTGTAGTCATCTAATATAATCGTAAGTTCTTCTTTTAGTTTTTTTGTATTAAAATCTCCTTGTATTAATTCGGTAACCACAGGCTTATCCATGATAAGATTTACCAAAGAAATATAATCAAGGTTGATAATTCTCTTGGCTATATGGTAGGAAATTGCATTTCCTTTATAGCATACTACTTGCGGAACCTTAAATAAAGCAGTCTCTAAGGTTGCTGTTCCTGAAGTTACTAAAGCTGCAGTACTTAAACTTAGAATGTCATAAGTCCTATTCATAATAAGATGAACTCCTTCTTTTTTTATAAAAGGCTCATAGAATTCTTCATCTTGACTTGGAGCTCCTGCAATGACGAATTGATATTCAGAAAAATCATCGACAACACTGAGCATTACCTCAAGCATTTTGCGAATTTCTTGTTTCCTGCTTCCAGGTAATATAGCTATTATTGGTCGGTCATCTAGTTGATATTCTTTTTTAAAATCATCGGGCATTACCTGTTTGTGATCGGCTATGGCATCGATAAGGGGGTGTCCTACAAAATTTACATCATAGTCATATTTTTTGTAAAAATCTTTTACAAAAGGTAATATTACGTACATATAATCTACGCTTGCCTTTATAGTTTTTACTCTTCCTGCTCTAGATGCCCATACTTGAGGACTTATGTAATAATGAGTAGTATATCCTTTAGGTTTTGCCCATTCTGCAATTCGTAGATTAAAGCCAGAATTGTCAATTAAAATGAGTGCGTCTGGATTGTATGCTTCGATATCTTTTTTACACTGTTTTATGAATCCTAAAATTTTAAATAGATTCAAAATAACTTCTAAAAAGCCCATAAAGGCTCTTTCTTTATAATGAAGTACCATAGTACCTCCAACTGATTGCATTAAATCTCCTCCCCAAAACCTGATTTCGGCGTTGGGATCCTCTTTAAGAATAGATTTCATTAGGTTGGCTCCGTGTAAGTCGCCAGATGCTTCTCCTGCAATAAGATAATATTTCATCTTTTAAGATACGTTCAAAGTGTGTTAACCAAATTTGCTGATAGCAATTCCTACTGCGGCTACTAATGTAGCTAATAGAACACCTCGGGCTCTATAGGGTTTGTTCTGTTTTAAAAATAAAAAGAAAACTATGAGATTAAGAATCGCTCCTAAAGCGATTAAACTTCCCAAAAAGTTATTTTGTTGAGCTGCTTTTAATGTTTCAGTAATACTTAATTCCGAAAACAATAAAATATATAAAGCAATCCCAACAGTGTTTGCAATAATTCCGGTAATAAAACCGATTATAATTTCTTTTTTAATCATGTAATGACCAGTTGTTTAATTCTTGAATATAATGATGAGCAGTAAGATCGAATTGTGTAGGTACAATAGATACATAACCGTTCTGTAATGCCCATTCGTCTGTATCTTCGCCTTTATCTTCATTGATAAATTTCCCAGAAAGCCAGTAGTAATCTTTGCCCATTGGATTAGTTCTTTTGTCAAACTCTTCAACCCAGTGTGCATTTGCTTGTCTGCAAATTTTTATTCCTTTAATTTCTTCTTTGCTTAATTTCGGGATGTTTACATTAAGTACTACGCCTTTGGGAAGACCATTTTGAAGTACATTTTCAACAATTGTTTTCACGTATTTTCGTGCAGGTTCAAAATCAGCATCCATGCTATAATCTAATAACGAAAATCCGATGGCGGGTATTCCTTCTATTCCTGCTTCTACAGCAGCACTCATAGTACCAGAGTAAATTACATTAATAGCCGAGTTAGAACCATGATTAATTCCACTTACACAAAGATCTGGCTTTCGTTTTAAAATCTGTCTAGTTGCCATTTTCACACAATCCACAGGAGTACCTGAACAGCTATATTCTTTTTGAGGAGCATTTTTATCCACGGTAATAGGATCGCAATATAGAGTATTGTTTATCGTAATAGCATGTCCCATGGCACTTTGAGGGCTATCTGGAGCAACGACATATACATCTCCGATTTCGTTCATTATGTTAATTAACATTCTAATTCCTGGGGCTGTAATCCCGTCATCATTCGTAACTAGAATTAACGGTTTTCCTTGTGACATGCGGTTGTTTTTTTCTCTGGTAAAAATACATTTTTTTTATTCTAAATATATAATTCTAAATCAGGAGTATATATAATTAGTTCTTTTAAGAAAAATTTAGTAATATTACCTCTTATTGGCACGATTTTTAATGTAATTTGCCAAGAACACCCCTAAATTAAAAATGAGCGTATGAAAAAGAGTTTTTTGGTATTGATGCTTACCGTAATCGTTTCGGCTGCCTCTTGCAGTTTTACAACAAAAGTAGACAACAATGACCCTGACAAAGATCGAATACTAATTGATCTTATAAGTTATGTATTAAGTAAAGGTCATTATGACGCAAAGGATATTAATGACGATTTCTCCAGAAATGTTTTTGTTGATTACATAGACGCTTTAGATCCATTAAAGCGATATTTTTATCAAAGAGATATTGAAGAATTTAAAGAGTTTGAAACTTTAATTGATGATCAGATTAGAGATAAAGAAATTGAATTCTTTAATATGACATATCAAAGACTACAAACTAGAATGGAAGAAGCAAGAACCTTATACAAGGATATCTTGGATCATCCTTTTAATTTTGAAATCGAGGAGTCTATTAATACAGATTATGAAAAGTTATCATACGCTAAAGATAGAGAGGAGATGAAAAATCGTTGGAGATTGCAATTAAAATTTAATGCATTGTCCAGTTATTATGATAAGGTCGATGAACAAATAGATTCTATTACCAAAAATAAAGACTACAAGAGAAAATCTGCTGTTGTTTTAGAAGAAGAATCACGAGAGATTACGAAGACTTCGCTAAAGGAATATTTTGAGTTTGCTGATGATTTAGAGCGTAAGGATTGGTTTTCTATCTACATAAATTCTATAGTTGAAGAATTTGATCCTCATACATTTTATTTCGCTCCACAGGATAAAGATAGATTTGATATCGCAATGTCCGGTAAATTAGAGGGTATTGGTGCTAGATTACAAAAGAAAAATGATAACGTAAAGATTATCGAGATTATTTCTGGAGGACCAGCTTGGAGAGGAAATAAAGTAGAAGTTGGTGATTTTATCATGAAAGTAAAGCAAGAAGATGAAGTAGAGCCAGTAAGTATTGTAGGGATGCGACTTGATGATGCAGTAAGTTTAATCAAGGGGCCAAAAGGGACTAAAGTAATGCTTACTGTTAAGAAGGTTGACGGAACAATAGAAAACGTTGAGATTGTTAGAGACGTTGTCGAATTAGAAGAAACATACGCTAAGTCTTCTGTAGTAAAGAAAAATGGGAAGAATTTTGGAATTATAAATTTACCAAAATTCTATTTTAATATGCAAGATTATAATCAACGTAATGCTGCGAAGGATGTAAAGCAGGAAATTATACGTTTGAAACAACAAGACATGGAAGGCCTAGTGATAGACCTTAGAGATAATGGTGGAGGATCGCTACAAACTGTTGTAGATATAGCTGGTCTTTTCATTGATAAAGGACCTATTGTACAGGTAAGAACAAAAGGAGAAACGCCTGAAGTATTAAGTGATAAAGATCGTAATATTTTATGGGATGGGCCTTTAGTAATTTTAGTAAATGAATTATCAGCTTCTGCTTCCGAAATCTTAGCAGCTGCTATGCAAGATTATAAAAGAGCAATCATTATAGGAAGTAAACAGACATACGGTAAAGGTACGGTACAAAATGTAATGGATCTGAACAGATGGATGAGAAGTAATGATTTTGGGGATTTAGGAGCTCTTAAATTAACAACCCAGAAATTTTATCGAGTAAACGGAGGATCTACACAATTAGAAGGAGTAAAGAGCGATGTAGTTGTTCCAGATCGTTATAGTTATATCGATATTGGTGAGAAAGATCAAGAAAATCCACTTCCTTGGGATAAAATTCCAGCTGCCGATTATAATCTATGGGATGGTTATATTGATTTTGACCAAACTATAAATAAAAGTAAGGCTCGTATGGCTACCAATGAGCAACTTAAATTGATAGATGAAAATGCTAAATGGGTAAGAGAAAAAAGAGATGTAAATGAGTATTCTCTTAATTATAATAAATACAAAGCGAATATAGAGCTTAATGAAAAACAAGCTAAACGTTTTGATCGCTTAAATGATTATAAAACAAATCTAACTTTTGAATCCCTGCCTTATGAAAAGGAATTAATGAAAAAGGATTCAATTTTAGAAGAAAAAAGAAATAGATGGCATAAGAGTCTTAGCAAAGATGTGTATGTAGAAGAAGCATTAAGTGTTTTGGAGGATATGAAAATTAATAATATTAGAAGATCTAAAAACCCACTTACGCTAAAGAACTAACATGCTTTAATGCAAGAGACAAAATCAAATTCATTAACACAACTAGCGCTCCAAAGATTTAGTAAAAATTTTTGGGGCGTTTTGAGTTTTTGGTTTATCGTAGTATGTGCATTAGTTGCAATTCTAGCGTACATGCTTGCTCCTGACAGTTCTAAAAATGCGAATCAGATGCATTTGTCTATTCATTCGAAAGGTCCAGGTTTTTCGGTTAAGATGATCACTATTCCTTCGCAAGTAGTATCAGACCAATCTTTCCTGAGTAAGATTTTTTTTGGAACAAAAAATATGGATACTGAGATTCCCATAGAATCCTATAGTTTTAATAATAAGGTAATAGATGTAATTCCCTATACAGAGGGGGAACTTATAGGGGTTTCTAAGAATATAGCATTATCTAGTTTTCCAAAGGAATTAAATATTGAGGAAATAGAAAATCAATTTATAGAAGATAGAACTTTTATATTGGGAACTGATAAGTATGGAAGGGATATGTTAAGTAGAATGCTTATAGGGATTCGTATATCGTTTTCTATTGGTTTTGTAGCTGTGCTTATTTCTTTGTTTCTGGGGATTACTCTTGGGGCTTTAGCGGGTTATTTTGGTGGTAAGGTAGATGTATTTATTATGTGGCTGATTAATGTTACTTGGTCTATTCCCACGTTGTTATTAGTTATCGCGATTACCTTAGCTTTGGGTAAAGGATTCTGGCAGGTTTTTATAGCTGTAGGATTGACCATGTGGGTTGAGGTGGCTAGAGTAGTAAGAGGTCAGGTTTTAAGTATTAAACAGATGCAATATGTTACAGCTGCCAAAGCGTTAGGATATACACATGGTAGAATCATTATAAAGCATATACTTCCTAATAGTTTAGCTCCGGTAATTGTCATTTCTGCAGCTAATTTTGCAGGAGCTATCTTAATAGAAAGTGGATTGAGCTTTCTGGGAATTGGAGCACAACCTCCAATGGCAAGTTGGGGAGCAATGATAAAAGATCATTACTCTTATATTATATTAGGAAAAGCGTATTTAGCAATTATTCCAGGTCTTGGTATTATGAGTCTAGTTATGGCTTTTATGCTTATGGGTAATGCACTGCGAGATGCGTTAGATGTAAAAGGATAGCTAATAATAAAATTAGAGTCTTAAAAAAATGAAAAGGGTTAACTGCTGTGTTAACCCTTTTTTTGTAAACTACAATTAATAATAAAAATTGTTTTTTAGAAGCAAGGAGGTCCTTGTACCCATGTGGTGCCGTTATGATAACAACAACTAAGAGCAGGGTTACATCTTCTTCTAGTGTTACTTGGTTTAGTAAAAACTAAAATTCCCCCATGTACATCTTTCTGTTGGGATTTGGATAATGTTTTTGCTCCTTTCAATTCTTTAATCTGTTTCATAATTTTTTAAAGGTTTAAGAGTTTATAAATATTCCCCGAAAGTTTTAAGACATTCGGGGATATGTCTGAGTGAGTGTGTGAAGAAAAAGAGTATTTACATACGTCTTTTACAAAAAATGTTCTTTTCTATGTATCTAGAAAAGATAAAATAACATTATAATTAGCCCCAATTATAACATTATTATGCTTCTATAGGTTGGTTTTCTACATCATAATCTTGTTCCTGTTGGTTCTCTATCATCATGCTTGTAAAATGAAAGAATTCATCGTAGCTATACTTTTTAGGATAGATAGAAGTGTTCATTAATGATGCAGGAGTGTAAAACAAATTATTTTTCTCTGCCCAATTAGATTGATTTTGTAAGGTTTCTATATGTATTTTATTATTTTTTGGCGCTCCATATTCTTTTATCCATTTGCTGAAGGTTCTGTCGTTAAACCACTCTGTGTATGCTTTTATAAAACTATCAGAACCATCATTTTGATATATTTCCATAAGACGTAAACTAACTTGGGTAGCCTGATTGTTAAGGTCGTTTAAAGCGACTTTTAATCTAATTACCACCTGCAATTGATCGCTCATAGTTCGTAAAACTCTAGTGTATGCTTCAAAAGCACCTTTGCAATAACCACACATGGGATTGGTAACACTGATAATTTTAAACCTTGCGTTTGGATTACCAAGAATGATTTCATTTGCGATTGTGCTATTGTCCTCGATTTTTTCTGATATACTTAACAAATGATCAAAAATTTGACGATCTCTTTTAAAGTGATTTAGTTTTACATTTTCATTTTTATAGTCCTTATTTTGAACCATATTTTCTTTCACATACATGTAAGCTAATACGGTTAGTGCTGAAATCATTATAAAACCAGCAATGGAAGTTATAGAAAAAGTAAAAGGAAGACTAACAAGCGAAATTGCAGTTAGTCCTATAGAAATTACGCTAATAGCTATACATATAGCACACCATTTTTTTATCACAAAAGCTTGTGAGTATAGTGAGTAAACGATAAAAGGAATTCCAGCTATAGTTGGTATTAATAGAGTGCTATTAAAACCATAGAATAGTTGATAAATAGTAAGTATTCCAAAAAAAGTAATACTAGCATCCGCTAAAGAAAAATTCTTTAATAACTTACCAGTGTTATTGTTAATAACATCTCCACAATTAGAGTTTCCTACCGAAGTACAAAATTGGTGCATAGTGTTGGATTGAATGCCTAAGCTTTCTCTAACAGCAAAAAGACCAAAAACAGCTCCAGTTATGGATAAAAGCAGGAAAAATATTTGATAAACATTAAATGGTTGGTAGAACAAAGATATACCAGCTCCTATTAAAAGTGCTCCAAAAAGTACGTTCTGAATCAAAGATTCCTTAGAAAAAAGAGATCTATTTCCGGTGCTATGCTCAACAGCGATTACCTTTGGAACCCAAATTTCTTTAAATTCTTCATAAGAAAACTTCTTTTTGTCAAGGTCAGTATGCTTTAGTTGAATAGCTCCATTTTTGTTAATGACAGCAACAATTTCTTCTGCATGATCTTTTTTTACCAAAGAAATAAAGCTTTCCGGAAGTTGATCTAAAGCATCTACTGGAACTTCTACCGCAATATTATCAATATCGAAATAATCTAAAGTATCAGTTATTGATTGGAAACTAGGGTAATTCGGATGAATTTGTAGCTGAAGTTCAAGATCTTGTTTGTCGTAATTGCCAATTCTGTTTTGAATAAGAACCGTTTCTACTATTTTCTCAATGCTATTTTTCATGAATACTTAAGATGTTTTGTTTTGTGTGCTTTATCTAGTTAAATATACTATAAGTTGGGTGCCCCATGTTCCATTATATAGTTTTTTATAAAAGTATTAAGATTTAAAAACTCTTAATTCTCATAAAAAAGCTTTGTAAAATAGAAATTTTAAGGCATTATATTGATGAGGATATGACATAAAATAACAACGTAATAACCATATTTTTTATGATTTAGATGTTTTTAAATATTTAATTATTTGATTTTCAGTATTTTGATTGTAGGTGCATTTGGAGAAAAACATGTTTTTAAAGATGTTAAAGTTTCAAAACACTGAAAGAGAATCTGGGAATTAGGTTCTAATAATGTTTCATCATGTTTGATGGTTTTGATACTTTTGTGCTCTAGGAATAAACTACAAAACTGATTGATTTGAAAAGGAAATTTGTGTATCCAATTTTAGTAATAATTGTGACCATTTGCTTTTATTATATTGAAAAACATATTGATGCTAATGAGTATGGTGCTACCGAAAAGGCAGTTGGAGATGATGATCTTAGTTTTTTTTATCTCCCTACCTCTACAACAGGAGCTATTATAACTCATCAAAATTATTCTTTATCTTATTCAGAAACACATGAGCAACCAGAATGGGTGGCATATGAGCTAAAAAAGGAGCATTTATCCAATAATGATTACAAAAGACCATTTTTTGAAATGGATGCTAAAGTAAGATCTTCATCTGCTGATTGGCGTAATTATAAAAAATCTGGATTTGATAAGGGACATTTGTGTCCTGCTGGAGATCGCAGATTTACTTACAAAGCGTTTAAGGAAACATTTCTGACTTCTAATATTACTCCTCAAAATCATGATTTCAATGCTGGAATATGGAATAAACTAGAACAAAAAGTACGGTATTGGGCAAAAAAATACGATGATGTATATGTAGTAACAGGAGGTGTTTTATCCAAAGATCTTAAAACAATTGGATACGAAGCTGTGACGGTGCCCGACTATTTTTATAAAATTATTTTGGATAAAGATGATAAAAATGTCAAGATGATAGCTTTTTTAATTCCTCATAAAGATACCGATAGATCACTTCAAAGTTTTGTTGTGAGTACCGATGAGATTGAAGCATTAACTGGAATTGATTTTTTTTCAAAATTACCTGATGATCTAGAAGAAAAGCTAGAGCAATCATCTGGGATTGGTAAATGGAAGTTTTAAATAGTATAATAGAAAGTCTTTTTCAGAACTTTTATGATTCAATAATAAACATCACCACTCATTAACCCTGTTTGCATCAAGTTTGATGAAAATAAAAAGTAATAGTGTAAAGCCCCACAAACCAGAACCTCCATAACTAAAAAATGGCAAAGGGATTCCTACAGTAGGGAGCAATCCAGTTACCATTCCCACATTTATAACAAAATGTATAAATAGAATACCTACAACGCTATATCCGTAAACCCTACTGAACTGTGTCTTCTGTTTTTCAGCAAGGTATAAAAGTCTTATCAAGAGGCCTACGAATAGAATAACAACAGCTGTAGCTCCTAGAAATCCCCATTCTTCTCCAACGGTACTAAATATATAATCGGTATGCTGTTCTGGAACAAAACCACCTTTGGTTTGGGTTCCTTCTTTCCATCCTTTTCCAATCCAACCACCACTTCCTATTGCAATTTGACTTTGATTTGTGTTATAACCAATACCTCTAGAATCTACTTCTTTTCCTAAAACTATGTTGAAACGATCTCTATGTCGCTGTTCAAAAACATTGTTGAAAATATAGTTAACAGAAAAGCAGAATCCTGTGATCACTATAATCGCTAGAAGGTATCTAGAGTACTTTGGTTTTTGTTTTCTGTTTTTGATTAACAGAAGTGCCATTACTAAAGCAATTCCCAGTACAACCCACAACGGTGAAAATAACAGAGTTAGTATAAACAATGCAGCTGCTGAGGCTCCAATAATTAAATATGTAGCCGCTAAACCTTCGCGATATAGAGGAAAGAAAAAAGCTGCATATACTAGTGCACTTCCTGGATCAGGTTGAGGAATGATAAATAATGCTGGTAATGCAATAATTAGGAATGCTCTTAATTGGTGATTTATAAGGTTTATATTGGTTTGCATATCGCTTAAAAACTTAGCAATAGCTAAGGCGGTAGCTGCTTTTGCGAATTCTGAAGGTTGCAACCCTACTGGTCCGAATGAATACCAAGAAGTAGCTCCATTTACATTCTTACCAAATAAAAATAGTCCTAGGAGCGATACCAAGGATATTACATATATTAAACCAGCGAAACGTTCATAAAATTTCGTTTCAATAGCTTGGGTAATAACAATAATGACAATGCTAAGTGCAATCCAGTATAGCTGTTTGATGTAGGGCTTCGAAAGATCGGTTATGGAAAACTGTTCATCTCCATAGGAAGCTGAGTATATATTAAGCCATCCAAAACCCACTAATAATAGAAATAATAAGACCGTTAACCAATCTATAGTACCGACAGTTGATCTACTCATTATTGGTTAATTTTGAAAGGTTCACCACTATACGGTTTGGCATATTCTTCTTCAAGGCTGTGAGTTAAAACCCAATCTTCTAAATCCGTTCGGGAAATGGTTCCTTTAATATATTTTTCTATCATTAAACTTGCTATCTTACCAGCATATCGTGATCCCCAGTATCCATTTTCTATAAATACAGTAAGTGCTATTTTAGGGTTATCTTTTGGGGCAAAAGCTACAAATACGGAGTGATCTGTAAGTTGCATACGTTCTCCATTAACCACAGTGTAGTTTTCTGCAGTACCAGTTTTACCACAAATTTCTATATCGTTTACCTGAAGTGCTTTAGCAGTACCCTGAACATAAACCTGATGCATTCCTTCTATAACAGGTTCAAAGTGTTCTTTGTCAATGGTGGTGTATTTTGGTTTGGTAAAGTTTTCTATATCTATTGGTTGCCCATCGATAGCTTTGATAATATGTGGTGTGTAAAAATATCCTCTGTTAGCAATTGCGGCGGTCATATTAGCAAGTTGTATTGGTGTTGCTAGGATTTCTCCCTGTCCAATCGCGTTAGATATCGTAGCAGTGGAATACCATTTGTATTTTGGATAATTATATCTTCTATTATAGTAATCTGAATTGGGTACAAGCCCTTTACTACCACTTGATAAGTCATTACCAAGGTAGTTACCTAGTCCAAAACTTTCTACATGCTTTTCCCAATTGTCAATACCTTCTTGTGGAGTGTCGAACTTATTAATACTTCTAAGGTATACATTGGCAAAATAAGCGTTGCATGACTGCGCAATTCCTGGTATCATACTTAATGGACTCGCATGTGCATGACATCCAAGTTTAGCTTTTTTTCCATATCTAAAGCCATGACTACAAAAGAAGCTTTCTCTTGGATCTACAACGCCTTCTTGCAAAGCAATTAATGCTGTAATAGCTTTAAATGGAGATCCTGGAGGATATTCTCCTTTCACACCTCGATCAAACAATGGTCTCGAAATAGAATCATAATGTAATCTTGTATAGTTGGGAGATCTTTTTCGACCTACCAATAATTCTGGCTTATAATTTGGTGCTGTAATTAATGTTAAGATTTCTCCAGTTGAAGGATCTAGAGCTACAATTCCACCACGTTTATTTACCATTAATTTTTGACCATACGCTTGAAGTTCTTCATCGATGGTAATGGTTAGATCTTTTCCATTAACGGGAAGTGTATCATATTTACCGTTTTTATATGGACCAATGTCTCTATTAAAACGATCTTTTTGAATTCTCTTGATTCCTTTTATTCCTCTTAATTCGTTCTCGTATTGTTTTTCTACGCCTTGCATTCCAATAAGATCACCAGAAAGATAATAAGGGTCTTTTTTAATTAGTCCATCGTTTACCTCGGCTATATATCCCAAAACATTGGCTGCATTTTCGGTGTGATAGTCTCTAAGAGAACGCTTCTGAATATAGAAACCATCGAACTTCCTCATTTTTTCCTGTAAGTACGCATATTCATCTTTTGTTAGCTGTGGAATAACAACCGAAGGAACTCTGGGTGAATATACTCTTGCTTTTTTTAATTGTTTGTTGAGCTTTTCTTTAGTAATTTTCAGTATGGAACAAAACTCTAAAGTATCAAAAGGTTTTAGTTCTCTTGGAATTACCATTACATCATAAGATGGCTGATTGGTAACCAAAAGTTTACCATTTCTGTCGTAAATAGCACCTCTTTGAGGGTAGTCATAGAGAACTTTTATCGCATTATCTTCTGATAAAGCAGCAAATGAAGTATTATAAATTTGTAAATAAAATAACCTTCCGATAAAAACAACACCGGTGGTAATGATTATTAAATAAAGTAATAGTTTTCTCATGAATCTTTTCTTCTAAACAATACCAAAACAAGCATAATCACAATGATTGAGAATAAACTAGAAAATAACGTTTTTTTTGCAATTAATAGTATATGAGAAAAGTTAAATATTTCTAACGTAAAAAGTATAATATGATGTATAAAAATCATTAGGGTAACATAGGCTAAACGCTGTCCAAAATTCACCTTGCTTAACTTCACAGTTTGGAATTCATAACTTAGTCCAAAAACAGATCTAAGAATAACAGGTCTTAAATATGCTATCGATATGCAAGCGGTAGCGTGTACACCTCCAGAATCTCCAAATAAATCAATAGTTATTCCTAGAATGAAACTTAACACAAGAAACAAACTTTTATTAATATTAATTGGTGAAAGTAATATGAAAATAATGTAAATGTAAGGGTTGAGGTACCCCCAAAAGTTAATGTTATTAAGAATGAAAACCTGAACAAACACCAAGCTTATAAATCTACCTATGTATAATGGAATGTTATTATTCATTAGTTTTAGGGTTTTCTAACAATCTAACTTCGGCGGTATCATTACTTTTAATAGCGTAAACAAAACCAATGTCTGTCATGTCGTTAAATAGCAGGACATCGATTAGAAAATAACTTTGGTTTTTGTCCAATTCATAATTGAGAATCGTTCCAATGCCAATTCCACGTGGAAATATGGTTGAACGACCATTGGTAATAATAGTGTCTCCTTTTTTTAGTACCGCTTGTCTTGGTACAGTTTCTAATTGCACAATATTTGGATCTTTACCATTCCATACTAATGACCCATATTGATTAGATTTTTTTAGGCCAGCGTTAATTCTAGAATTACTATTTAGTATAGAAATAACTCTACTGTAATTCGTAGAAGTGTTTTCTACGATTCCGATAATTCCTTTGTCGGTAATGACTCCCATATCTGGTTCAATTCCGTCTTTTTCTCCTTTATTAATAAGGATGTAATTATCAATTTTACTGTAGTCATTTTTATAAACATTTCCTTTTATAAAATGATATGGTTTATCAAAGGATGTAGTGTCGTTGTACTTAGTCTCAATGGTATCTGTAGCAAAAATACTTAATTGATTGCGTAATCGTTCGTTTTCCTCTAATAGTCGTTCATTTTCGCTTTTAAGGCCAAAATAATTACTTATAGAGTATCTCCATCCATATACTCCACCGGATAGAAAATTCGTGGAACTTATGAACTTGCTTTTGTGATAACTATGTGATTGAATAGTAAGAACCAGAGATATAAATAATAACAGCAGGAATAATAAGAAGTTCTTATTCCGTATTAAAAAATTAATAATTTGCTGCATATGTTATCGAGATACTAAAACTTTATCTATAGTAAAAAAAATCTCTCATACTATCTTATAAAAGCAAGTATGAATGATCAAAGCAGAATAACGTAAAAATTACTTTTTAGGTATATTCTAATTTGTTTTTTCTAAAAAATATTATTTAATCAATACACTTTTGTATCGATTGATATTTTTTAAGGTAATACCTGTTCCTCTTACTACTGCCCTCAACGGATCTTCAGCAATATAAACAGGCAAATCGGTTTTTTGAGATAATCTTTTGTCTAAGCCTCTTAGCATGGAACCTCCACCAGCAAGATAAATTCCTGTGTTGTAAATATCCGCAGCAAGCTCTGGAGGAGTTTGTGATAATGTTTCCATTACGGCATCTTCAATTCTAAGAATTGATTTGTCCAATGCTTTTGCTATTTCACGAAATGAAATTTGAACTTGTTTTGGTTTTCCGGTGAGAAGATCACGTCCTTGAACGTTCATTTCCTCTGGAGGTAACTCCAAATCTTCTGTAGCTGCTCCAATTTGTATTTTTATCTTTTCCGCAGTGCGTTCTCCAACATATAAGTTATGTTGAGTTCGCATATAGTAGATGATATCGTTGGTAAACACATCACCCGCAATTTTTACTGATTTGTCACAAACAATTCCACCTAATGCAATAACTGCGATTTCAGTAGTACCACCACCTATATCTACAATCATATTTCCTTTAGGTTGCATGATATCCACACCAATACCAATGGCAGCTGCCATTGGTTCATGGATTAGATAGACTTCTTTACCATTTACACGTTCAGCACTTTCTTTTACTGCTCGCATTTCTACTTCGGTAATACCTGATGGAATACAGATAACCATTCTAAGAGCAGGAGTGAAGATTTTTTTCTTTAAAGCAGGAATATCTTTAATAAACATGCTTATCATCTTTTCACTAGCATCAAAATCTGCGATCACTCCGTCTTTTAGAGGTCTTATCGTTTTTATGTTTTCATGTGTTTTTCCTTGCATCATCGCAGCTTCTTTTCCAGCGGCAATTATTTTTCCAGACATAATATCTCTGGCAACAATGGATGGACTATCTACCACCACTTTGTCGTTGTGAATAACTAAGGTATTTGCGGTACCTAAATCTATAGCAATTTCTTCAGTAAAGAAGTCGAAAAATCCCATATAAAACAGTAAAAAGGGTTAGAATTGAGTAAATGTACTAAAATTAATGCTTAAAATGACGTGTTCCGGTCATTACCATAGCAATTCCGTTTTCATCACAGTAATCAATACTTAATTGATCTTTTATAGAACCTCCTGGTTGTATAACTGCCTTGATTCCTGCTTTGTCTGCAAGCTCTACACAGTCAGGAAATGGGAAGAAGGCATCACTAGCCATTACAGCGCCATTAAGATCAAAATTAAATGAATTTGCTTTTTCTACAGATTGTTTCAATGCATCTACACGAGAAGTTTGTCCTGTTCCACTAGCTAAAAGTTGCTTGCCTTTAGTGAAAACAATTGTATTAGACTTTGTGTGTTTACATATTTTTGAAGCAAATAAGAGATCTTCAATTTGCTCATTAGTAGGAGCTACTTTTGTAACCGTATTTAAATCTTCTTGAGCATCTGTTTTTAAATCCTTGTCTTGTACCAAAGCTCCATTTAAACAAGAGCGTACCTGAGTTTTTGGAAGCTCTATGTCTTTTTGAATTAAAATAATTCTATTTTTCTTTCCTTTTAATATTTCAATAGCTTCATCAGTATAAGAAGGAGCGATTACCACTTCACAAAACAGTTTGTGAATTTCTTCGGCGGTTGGAACATCTATTTCAGAATTACTTATTAATATACCTCCGAAAGCTGAAACCGGATCACCAGCTAATGCATCTACATACGCTTGGTGTATCGTTGAGCGTTGTGCTAAACCACAAGCATTATTATGTTTAAGTATTGCAAATGTAGGGTCCTCTCCTTTAAATTCATTCATTAGGTTAACCGCTGCGTCTACATCTAATAGGTTATTGTATGATAACTCTTTACCGTGTAGTTTGTCAAACATTGCATCGAAATCTCCGAAGAAAAATCCTTTTTGATGAGGGTTTTCTCCATAACGAAGTGTTTTGCCTTTAGTTTCGCTAATTTTTAAAGATGCGATCTCATGATCACTATTAAAATAATTAAAAATAGCACTATCGTAATGTGAAGAAACATTAAATGCTTTTGCAGCAAATCGTTTACGATCTTCTAAAGAGATACTTCCATTACCTTCGGAAATAATTTCCAAAAATTCTGCATAATCTTCAACAGAAGCTACACAGGTTACATCAGCAAAATTTTTAGCAGCAGCTCTAATCAAAGAAATACCACCAATATCAATTTTTTCAATAATATCTTGTTGTGATGCTCCAGAAGCAACTGTCTTTTCAAAAGGGTATAAATCAACTATTACGATGTCGATCTGCGGAATTTCATACTGCTCAAGTTCGGCGACATCGCTATCGTTATTCTGACGATTTAGTATTCCACCAAAAACTTTAGGATGTAATGTTTTAACTCTTCCACCAAGAATCGAAGGGTAAGAAGTTACATCCTCCACAGGAATTACATCTACTCCTTGTTCTTTTATAAATTTTTCAGTTCCACCAGTGGAATAAATACTAATTCCAAGTTCATCTAATTTCTTAACGATTGGTGCTAATCCTTCTTTACTAAATACAGAAATTAAAGCAGATTTAGCCGTTTTTGTTGTGCTCATAACAATGTTTAGTTGATAAAACGCAAAAGTAGCAATTTAGTTGCCAATTAGACAACCCATTGTTAGTAATTGTTTTAGATATTTTGTAACAAAATTATTAAGAAAACGTCCTATCTTTATATTGTTCAAAAATTAGCACATGCTTATCTATCTACGAGTACTTAAGGAAAGTTTTAATTTTGCTATTAATGCATTAAAAAACAATAAGTTAAGAACATTTCTTTCTTTACTGGGAGTTACCATTGGGATATTCTCTATTATTGGAGTATTAGCTGCAGTAGATTCTTTAGAAAAAGAAATAAAAGGCAGTATCAGCTCTTTGGATAATAGTACAATTTATCTTACCAGAGTTTCTTTTGGTCCTACGGATGTTCCGGATTGGAAAAGAGAACAATTTCCGGATGTTACATTTGAAGAGTATCAGCTTATAAAAAGAAGTATGCCTGATTTGAAAGCAGTAAGTTTTTTACTAAATGTTGGGCAAGAAACCTTAAAATATAATGATAAAAGTATTAGTAATGTAAGTATGGCTCCAGTTACTAATGATTATTACGATATAGAGGAACTACAAGTGGTAAAAGGAAGGTTTTTTAATGAACAAGAATCTGTTGGTGGAGCACCAGTGGTAGTGATTGGTGATGAGATTGCAAAAAGTTTATTTGGAGATGGTGATCCTATTGGAAAGAAAATCCGTGTATATGGTAGAAAGTTTACAGTAATAGGTGTTCTTAAAAAAGAAGGTAGTGGTCTTTTTGGAGACTCTAAAGATACAGCAGCAATACTTCCCGTTAATTTAGTAAGAAGAATCTATGGAGATAATAATAAGTTTACATTTCCTATGATTATTATGAAACCAGAATCTGGAATTGATATTCCTGAATTTGTGTCTACTTTAAAACAAAAAATGCGTTCGTATCGAGGTTTAAAACCAGACGATATAGATGATTTTTTTGTAAATCAATTGCAGGGATTTACTGATTTTATTGATAATATTACAGGTACTATGTCTAAAATTGGAGGTTTCATAGGAATGTTTTCTCTTTTAGTGGGTGGTTTCGGAATTGCAAATATCATGTTTGTAAGTGTGAAAGAAAGAACTAATCTAATCGGTATTCAGAAAGCATTAGGAGCGAAGAAAAAGTTTATATTACTTCAGTTTTTATTTGAAGCTGTTATTCTGGCAATTTTTGGTGGATTAATAGGATTGGTATTGGTATGGTTAATTTCAAAAGGAGCCTCTCAGTTTACAGGGGATTTTGAGTTTATTCTTTCATCTTCCAATATGTTTTGGGGTATGTTCTGGTCAACATTGATTGGGTTAATAGCAGGAATTTTTCCAGCATGGATGGCTGCAAGATTAGATCCTGTAGAAGCTATTAGAACTGGAATGTAGTATTTGAATCATTGTTACATGAATCGAAATAATAGGTAGATATTCATACCTAAAGCAATTAATATAAGTATTAGTACGGCGATTGGAATTACTTTCATCATCTTCTTATCTTTCTTTGTATTTGGGGTTATTACATTTGTCGTCATGGAGGCAAAGATATAATGAATTGATGTCGACGGAAATAGGTGAAAATACTTGATTATGAAAATAAAAGGTCGAGATTAATCTCGACCTTTATATTTAATGAGGTTTTATTAGAAAACTATTCTTTAATTATTCGCTTAGTAGTAGAACCAGTTTCGGAATATATAGTTATTAAATATAAACCAGAAGGTATGGATGTGATATCTATAATGTTTATAATATCATTTTTATTTAGTTGTTGAGAAACAATTATTTTACCTCTAACATCAAAAATTTCTACATTTTTTAAGGCTACATTAGTTACTCTTGGTATATAAATAACGTTTTTAGAGGGTACAGGATAAATGTTTAATTCCATTTCAAGTATCTCGTCATCAGTGTTTAATAGATTGTCAAATATAATAGTAAATTGAGAAGCTATTATGTTTCCATTACCTGCTCCATCCGTAGCAACATCTGCAGCGATATCAACTGTAACTGTCCCATTTGCAATAGGAGTAATATCAAAAGTGTAGGTGTCTCCAGATCCAGTAAAATTAGTGGCATTTCCATTTCCTGTAGTTACATCGTTAATATCAAATCCTGTAACAGATTCACTAAAAGTAACGGTAACCGGAATAGGGTTGGCTCCTGTAGGTCCAGGACTTTCAGTTGATGTAATGATAACTGTTGGTGCTGGGTCAATAATAGTTACGCTTATATCAGATGAGTTCGGGCAAGTTCCTACAGTGGTATAAGTTACTGTATATGTGTTTGGTGTGGAAGCGGATACATCAATTTCTCCTGTAGAACTGTTTAGAGTTAAACCTGTTGTGGAAGAAAAGCTACCTCCAGTTACACCGGTAATTGTTGGAGTAGGGTCAGCATCAGTAGTTAGATAAGAAGCAGCAGAGTAGCTAAAGGATGCATCATCCAGCGCATTAATAGTTACGGAAGTATTCGATGAGTTCGGACAAGTTCCTGCGGTGGTATAAGTTACCGAGTATGTATTAGGAGTAGATGCTGATACATCGATTTGTCCAGTGGTAGTATTGATGCTTAAACCAGCTGTAGAAGAGAATGTTCCACCCGTAAGTCCAGTAATTGTTGGAGTAGGATCCGCATCATCTACACAATAAGTGCTTGTACTATAATTAAAAGATGGATCATCCAACGCATTAATAGTTACGGAAGTATTCGATGAGTTCGGACAAGTTCCCGCAGTGGTATAAGTTACCGTATATGTATTCGGAGTTGAAGCGGATACATCGATTTGTCCGGTAGTGGTATTGATGCTTAAACCAGCTGTAGAAGAGAATGTTCCACCTGTAAGTCCAGTAATTGTTGGAGTAGGATCCGCATCATCTACACAGTAAGCACTTACATTATAATTAAAAGACGGATCATCCAGAGCATTGATAGTTACCGATGCATTCGATGAGTTTGGGCAAGTTCCTGCGGTGGTATAAGTTACCGTATATGTATTTGGAGTTGAAGCTGAAACATCGATTTGTCCAGTAGAGGTATTGATACTTAAACCAGCTGTGGAAGAGAATGTTCCACCCGTAAGTCCAGTAATTGTTGGAGTAGGATCCGCATCATCTACACAATAAGTGCTTGTACTATAATTAAAAGATGGATCATCCAACGCATTGATAGTTACAGAAGCATTCGATGAGTTCGGACAAGTTCCTGCGGTGGTATAAGTTACCGAGTATGTATTAGGAGTAGATGCTGATACATCGATTTGTCCAGTAGTGGTATTGATACTTAAACCCGCTGTAGAAGAGAATGTTCCACCCGTAAGTCCAGTAATTGTTGGAGTAGGATCCGCATCATCTACACAATAAGTGCTTGTACTATAATTAAAAGATGGATCATCCAACGCATTAATAGTTACGGAAGTATTCGATGAGTTCGGACAAGTTCCCGCAGTGGTATAAGTTACCGTATATGTATTCGGAGTTGAAGCGGATACATCGATTTGTCCGGTAGTGGTATTGATGCTTAAACCAGCTGTAGAAGAGAATGTTCCACCTGTAAGTCCAGTAATTGTTGGAGTAGGATCCGCATCATCTACACAGTAAGCACTTACATTATAATTAAAAGACGGATCATCCAGAGCATTGATAGTTACCGATGCATTCGATGAGTTTGGGCAAGTTCCTGCGGTGGTATAAGTTACCGTATATGTATTTGGAGTTGAAGCTGAAACATCGATTTGTCCAGTAGAGGTATTGATACTTAAACCAGCTGTGGAAGAGAATGTTCCACCCGTAAGTCCAGTAATTGTTGGAGTAGGATCCGCATCATCTACACAATAAGTGCTTGTACTATAATTAAAAGATGGATCATCCAACGCATTGATAGTTACAGAAGCATTCGATGAGTTCGGACAAGTTCCTGCGGTGGTATAAGTTACCGAGTATGTATTAGGAGTAGATGCTGATACATCGATTTGTCCAGTAGTGGTATTGATACTTAAACCCGCTGTAGAAGAGAATGTTCCACCCGTAAGTCCAGTAATTGTTGGAGTAGGATCCGCATCATCTACACAATAAGCACTTGCACTATAATTAAAAGACGGATCATCCAGTGCATTGATAGTTACAGAAGCATTCGATGAGTTCGGACAAGTTCCTGCGGTGGTATAAGTTACTGTATATGTATTTGGAGTTGAAGCCGAAACATCAATCTGTCCAGTAGAGGTATTGATACTTAAACCCGCTGTGGAAGAGAATGTTCCACCCGTAAGTCCAGTAATTGTTGGAGTAGGATCCGCATCATCCACGCAATAAGTACTTGAGCTATAATTAAAAGACGGATCATCCAGCGCATTGATAGTTACAGAAGCATTCGATGAGTTCGGACAAGTTCCAGCAGTTGTATAAGTTACCGTATATGTATTAGGTGTAGAAGCAGACACATCGATTTGTCCAGTAGAGGTATTGATACTTAAACCCGCTGTGGAAGAGAATGTTCCACCGGTAAGTCCGGTAATTGTTGGAGTAGGATCCGCATCATCCACACAATAAGCGCTTGAGCTATAATTAAAAGACGGATCATCCAGCGCATTGATAGTTACTGATGCATTAGACGAATTCGGACAAGTTCCTGCGGTGGTATAAGTTACCGTATATGTATCAGGTGTAGAAGCTGAAACATCGATTTGTCCGGTAGTGGTATTGATGCTTAAACCCGCTGCGGAAGAGAATGTTCCACCCGTAAGTCCGGTAATTGTTGGAGTAGGATCCGCATCATCTACGCAATAAGTACTTGAGCTATAATTAAAGGATGCATCGTCAAGATTATTCACTGTAACGGAAACAGAGCCACAAGATCCTGGTGTTACACAACCACCTTCTCCTCTAATAAAGTAAGTTGTGGATGGTCCTGTAGGAGTCACTACAATAGAAGAGGAAGTCGTTGTACCTACTTGTGTTCCTCCACAAGAACCAGTATAAACTACCCATTGAGTAGCATCGTTTAAACTTCCGGTGATATTTAATGTTGTCGTATTGCCATTACAAACCGCTGTTGGCGAAGCAACTATTGTGGGTACGTCGGGATCGGTGCAGGCAGCAATACAATTTACAGATGGTGTTGAATATCCAGAAGGTGTAATGTCATACGCAATGTTATTATCAGATATCCAATTAGATCTGTTATTTATGGAAGCCCGAATAGTATTAGAATCACCCGATAGTGTTCCATTATATTTTGCGTTGTCAGTTTCTGTGCCAATAGCAGGAAATAGTGATATACAATCAACAGCATTGGTTAATCCGGCAGGTAATGCGGATCTTGCTGTTCCTAGCGGGACTGCTGATGGATCATTCCAAAGAGTTGTAGGATCAAGGGTAGTTGGAGATCCATTTCCATCATCACCATTGATTCCCGATATAAAAGTAGGGATGCCAGCAGGTTCTGGACCACTTGCACTATAATATGCTAAAACTTGATCACCACCAGTTAAACTCCAACCAGCACCTGATGATAAAGTGGCTGATCCGCCTCCAGTAACAGTAATTGTGTTAGCACTAGATTCGTTAAAACTAATAATGGTTCCGCAGCTAATACCACCTGTAGGTGATGTCCAGGTTAGGTGTCCCTCAGTAGTTCCTGCCCAGGTGTCTAAACTGGTATCCCAGCCTTCTTCGGTAAAATATATAATTTCTCCAGCTGGAATATCCGTTAAGGCTATTATTGTGAAATTATCATTTGTTCCTGTACCAGCATCTGTATTATATCCAATAAAAGCGATATCTCCTGCACCTAATGTTTGCGAATAGAAAATAGAACTAAATAAAAGTAATATAATACTTAGAAGTGTAGTTTTTTTCATATGTTAAGATTTGTAGTTTCACATTAATGACATAGGTAGGTGTTAAACCATCCCGTATTATTTTTTTTACTTGAACCAGTAAATGTTTTCTTGTTTAATTTTGCATAAATTGATCTTTGAGGGTGTTGTTGGTTTGTTGATTCATTATTCCAGATATAATGATCATAGCTTGTTCTGTTGTAACTGTTGTTGAAATCTATTAATCCTCTAGGCCCTTCGAGTTTAAGATGTTTAATTATTGTACTACATTCTTGTTTAGATTTGTTAAAAGTGGATCTAATTACTAATCCATTTTCATAACCAAGCAAAGCAAAAAAATCAGGACTTTTATTGAATTCCTGCCAGTATTCTTGTGTAAATAACTTGTTGGATTCTGTGTTTAATTCGGGATACCAGCTAGAAATGGTTTTGGTTGTATTAAAAACTTCAGGATATTCTTTTAGTAATGCCTCTTCTGCTGAAAAAGGGAGCATATACATTGGATGTTTTAAGTGTAATTGATTCTGTTCTAAATAAAAAGCGTGTTCTCTGGCAAATATGTTATTGTGAAATGCTATTATAGCATCAGGTTTTATTTCTGAAAAAAATCTATGCATCAGTTCACTTTCATTTTTTCTCGGATGCAGAGGCGTGATGTAATGGCCTGAAAATGAAATGTTCTCTTGGGAAATAATACTATCTAAAGCTTCAATAAAACCATAACCAGCTTCGTAATAACAAGTAGAAGTGGCCATTTTAGTCTTGTTATTTTGTAGAAGATACTCTGCTAATAACTGAAGAGAATCATATAACCCTAAAGAATTTTGAAAAACCCCATCAGGTAATTCTAAAGGATGCTTTGAGCCAAAATTTGCAGCAATTAATGTCTCCTGATTATTACCAGCAAAGTCGGTAAGTTCTTTAAAACCATAATGACCTAAAATACCAGTTGTTAAAATTACATTTTCTTGAAAACATAATTTCTGAAAAGAATTAATCAGTTGTTTAGGGTCTGATCCAGAACCAATACTTTCTATAATAAGGTTGTATTGTGTTTCTTTTAAGGCTAAATGCATACCATTTAGAAATGATTTACCCATACTAGGATATGCATTCGATTGAGGAAGTAATACACCTACTTTATTTTTTGATAACATTATTCCGATCTTGCTAATAGTTAGAGGAATTTAAATCCCTCTAACTACTCATTTTATTTTTTTAACTTCTTGATGGAAATATACCTTGCATTGCTATGCATACATACACCCCTAAAAAAGGGTTTCTTATGTTAAAACCTTGATTACCTCCTGTAATATTGGTCGTTCCAGAGATGGATACTCCTGCTAATTTATCTCCAGCGGTAGGGCTCTCTCTAAATATTTCAGGCATATTGCCGGCGGTTCCAAGACCGTTATTGCCAGCATCTGTTTCATTCGTAGCGTCAGTATTATCGGTAGTAAGTACCTCTACATTAGCTACACCATTGGTTAATGTGTGCGAATGGCTTGGCATATGAAGTTGATTTAAAGTTACAGTTTCTGAACCTCCTCGTTCTCCCCAGGAAATTGAAGATAAACCAGGACCATTTCCTACATGTACAATACTTCTTCCTCTTAGATCTGGTAAAGCAAAAGTGGTTCTACCATCTCCTCCAAAAGTAGTTCCGAGTAATGAAAAAAGTGCTGAGTTTTGGGCTATGGGTAATAACTGTCCATCGCATAACGCCCAACCACGAGGTGCAAAATTGAATCCGAAAGGTTGAATCTGTCCGATAAATGGGTCCATAATAAGTATTGTTTTTTAAAAATTAATAATTTGATATTAGTTATTTAATTGTTTGAAATCAGAGTCTTTTTTTAAAGGTTTTAGTCTATCATAATAATATTTTGAGCTGAATAAGTTTTTCAGCCAGAAACCTATATACAGTAAGACATGTAGGAAAGCTTCCGATTAGTACCGTTTTCATGATCTTTTGTTTTTATAAGCTGCCATATTCCAATGAATTCTGGGGATTTTAATCATTGAAGTGTATTCCAAAATCACCAAGAATCAAATCTAAATAGGAGATCAAAGAGAGTCAATACGTAGAAATACCTGATTTGTATAAATAGTGTTGTAGATTTCTAAAATCTAAGTATATAATTTTGGTAAAATGTTTTAACCCGCTTTATGCAATGGAACTTCGTAATGAAGCTTTGAGATACAATAAATACTGGCTTTTTCTTGATTTCAGCATAGCATCGCAATGGTTATATTAAAAAAAGTAGTGAAGCGGTAGTATTTGCAGTAGCTCAAAGATGGAATAGATTTTCTATTGTATAAAACGGGTTTAATAAAGATAGTATCAATAGAATGATTCTATGTCTGGATTTGCTGCAGAATAGTTGAAGGAAGATAGCAATCTTCTATTTTAAATAGAGGCACTTTTTTTCGTAGTCGATTACAGCCTTTCCCCTTTTTAGCACATCCGCTCCAATAATTCCATCCACGGGTGTCGCATCATGCGTCGTTAGTGCCGTGTTAACATGGGTTAAGTCAAAAAGAATTAGTGAAACGTTTTTTCTAGACCATTTACCTAATTGCAAAGTGTTTTTTTTGGAGAGTTGGGTGTGCATGTCTGTAGCACCAGCACCAGCAGCCTTAACATCACTTTCTTGTGTAAAAAGTTTAAACTTTTCTACCGCATCAAAACCAACACAAGAATTAGAGGCTCCCGTATCGACAATAAAATTTCCTTCTACGCCATTTAAAAATGCTTTTATTTCGAAATGATTGGTTTTGGTATACTCAAGTTTAATGCGGTGATACTCTTTATCAAGTAAAAATTGGCGAAGTGTGGTCATTTTAATTTTCGTCTGATCAGCAGTAAAAGTAATACAATTATAAAGAATAGAATGCTAATAATTATCCAATAACTTTTTGTTACAGGATGTTCATAAGAACCATAGTATACAAAGGAAGCCCAATAATATGGGGATTTTTGTGCATTGGTAATTTTTTTAGAAGTCAAATACTCAAGCTTTGAAGTGTGTAAACTATGTGTGTTGGAGTTCTGGTCTTTTAAGTTTTTATAGAAATAACGCATTAGTTGCGAGGTGGTTTTGTCATTAACCTTCCATAAAGAGAACAGTGTGTTTGGTATTCCTGCATATTGAAATCCTCTAGCAATACTTAATGGTCCTTCGCCTTTTGCTATAGCACCTACGCCTGTTTCGCAAGCGCTTAATACAACCAAATCAGCATCTAGTTGTAAGCCATATAATTGGTTTACTAGTATGTTTTGATCTGTAAATTGGATGGATGCTGGACTTGCAAAACTTCCTGATGCTGCATGAGTTGATAGGTGTAAAATTGTATGATCTTTTAATTGATCTATAAAATTAGCATAAGTAGCGTCTTCGTTTTTCAAAAAAGTACCATCGAAATGTTCTTCAATATGTTTTTTTTCATCTACAGAAAAAGGTAGTTCTAAGTTGGTGTTTTGGAAAACAGGAAATACACCTAAAACATTTTTCTTGAGATGGTTGCTATTTGTAGCTCTAAGATATTTATTGATAGAATTTTCATAAGTAATCATAGAGGACTTTACTAAGAAAGGCATGTTTTCAAAATTGAAAGCATCAGTTTCTTCTGTTAATAATGCTTCAAAAGGAACGAAATTTAGAAGTCCGTCTGGTATGATTAGTAACTTTTCAGAATTTGGGATTTTTAAACTTTTATATAAATTAAAACTAGCTTTGGAAAAACCATTTATATCATTAGTGATATTTGAAGCGTCGTCGAAATATTGAACGTAATCTCGGATGCTATTTTTTAAGAGTGTATTGTTTTCAATTTTAAGAATATTTAGCGTTTTTTCATTACCTGTAAATTGATAAATGTTATTTTTTCCGAAAAAATAAGAAACTAACAATAGCTTATCTTCTTTTAGCTTTTGATGAAGTTGAGGAACTGAAATAGTTTGTTGATCGGAAATTAAATTAGGATATTTTTCTTGTAGTGTTTTTGAAAGTTCTTTCAATTGTATGGAGATATTTGAATGCTGCTCACTCCATTTTTGGATTAGAGAAATATCCGCCTGATCTTTTCTTAGTTTTTCTTTTAGGATGTTGGTTTCGTATACCGCTAATTGAATATGAAGTTGTTCGTTCTTTTTGATCAAAGAATCACTTTTATATTGAAATAAAAGTCTTTTGGATACTAAAGCTTCGTTTACAAAAGGAGCCTTAGAATTTTCAGAAGCATTGAACGCTTTTTGTAGATATTCAATTTCATTGGTGTTTTGATATAATGCGTATAACAGCTCTATGTAGTTTTCAGTTCGATTTCTATTCTGACCATGTTGAATAATCTTCGTGCTTTGCAGCGGATATGCAATATTTAATTTAGAGTTTACTATAAAAGCTGCTTCTAACGATTTTATTGCTGAAATGGGATCATTTAATCGTTCATAAATATATGCTTGAGTATCTAATGTTTTTAATAAAATTTGGTCAGCAACAAGTGTTTGTTTTTTTGGAATAGCAACTTCGGAGTCATACGTAGGTAGTAAAAGAGAATGGATTTCTTTTAAGGATGCTAATGCTTCTTTGTATTCTTTTTTTGAAATGAGGATGTCTGTGTACGCTAATTGCCACTTTGCAATATCTCTGGCAGATACATTGGATTGGTCTAATAAGAGTCTTTTTGCAGTTGATAAATGTTGCTTTGCAGCCGTTGCATTATTGTTTTCTAGTGCAATAAAAGCTAGGATTTTATATGCGTTTACTTCTTTTGGGTCAATAGAAAGTACTCTTTGAGCAAGTTTTTTAGCTTTTGCGATTGCTCCTTTATCTAAATAATTTGTAGCTAAATTCGTGAGAATATTTGGGTTATTAGGTTGTATCTTTTCTGCTTTGTGTAGAATCTCAAGCGCCTTGTCATATTCACTTTGATTGTGGTAGGTAATGGATAAGTTGGTAATGGCCGAAATCATTTTTGAGATGTTTCTATTTTGTTCGGCAATGAATAAATAATTGGTAATGGTGCTTTCTGCTTTTTTTAGATCGCCGATTTTTAGATATAAATTTCCTAAAGGTTGTAAACAGTTTTCAATAATATCATAATCCTTTAAGTTATTTGTGCTGTAGGTTTTCCAAGCTTTTTCATAATGTGTTATTCCTGAAGAGATATTACCATATCTATTGTAGTAATATCCTAAATTACTGTGTATAATCACCCAGGCAAGAAGATCTTCTTTAGAAGATAGTTCTGACTCTTTGGAGGAAATGATGTTTCTAAGTTGTTCTAAGCTTTGGTTCGAAGGTTTTTCTAGGAAATTATCTAATTGGTTGTATAAAAACTCTGAAGTTTTTGTAATATCCTGCGCATAATTGACTGATCTCCCAAAAATGAGTAGCAGTATGAAAACAGTCTTTTTAAAACTTCCAAATCCCATATAATTGAATTTGAGAATTTGGTTCGTTAAGGTTGTATACATATCTAACACCTATGCTTGGACCAATTCTCACGGTTCCAAGGTTCATTCCTATAAAAACACCTGTTTGTAAATTGGTAAAGCTATCATCAATTTCAGTAGTATTAAAAGAATCTAAATCGGGATTAGGAATTATTTGATTACCATTTTCGAAGACGGTAAAACCTTGACCAGTGGTTTCCTGATCATTTGTGCTTGTTAAGTCTAATTTTAATTGAACACCAGTCCCCATAGCAAAGAAATTCGAGAAATTATATCTATAGGATGCGGGCACTGCATACACAGAAATATTAGTAAATTGATTAACCTCAGAAAAACGGATTAGGTTTACATTACCTGTAGGATCGGTAGTTCTTGTTTCAAAATTTCTTGTTTCATCATAAGAGGAAGCGGAGAACATTAATTCTGCCTGATAGTATCCTCTATAAGATTTAAAAGGAGATAAAGTTGCTCCAACAAAATATTCACTTTGATTATCTAATTCTGGTGCTGTAATATATCCTGCTTTTACTCCAATAGAAATTCCAGGCATAAAACGAGTGGTCGCATAATTTGTAATAATGGGTTCATTCTTGTCAAAATAAATGGCAGTTCTACTTTTTGTCTTTTTTTTATGAAAGTTTTTGCCAAATTTCATAGAATATTTTACAAAACCTTTGGTGGAGTCGATTTCAGAAACATTCTTTTGCTCACTTCCTGGAAGGTAGATTCTGTTAAACTTAAATATAATTTTGTCCTTTTTTAAAATAGTATCTAAGCAACTGTAATTTACCTCTCGTTCCTTTGGACAAATTGGACATTCTGGATACATATTGTCAATTTGTAATGTGGATTTATCAAACATTTCGGGTGTGTCTACCTCTAACCTTATGGTATTCGCAGGTCCTTCACCATTATTCTGAAAGCGCACTTTAAATTTTAGTCTTTTAAACCGTACCAGGCGATAATTCATTAACCAGCCATTAGATGACATTTTATTTGGGTCGTGAGAAGTAACAATTTCCATTTCGGTGTCCTTTACCGTATGATCGTCAAAATTACTATCGGGAACATAAACACTTCTTAACGTTACAATTGCACTCGTATCTTTAATCATTTCTGGAGTGGTTTTTAAGGTTCTGAAAATATTGCGCTCTTCTCCAGGCTTCATGTTATCAAACTCAATAATCTGATAATTTCTGTATAGTGCTTTTGATTCTTCTAACGTAAGTGGAAGATTTTTTCGTTTTGTAGTATCCTGTACAAAAAGAGTTTGCTGATAGGATGAGTAATTACTATTAGATGCTAATAAAGTGTGGTCGTTATTCGATTCAAGGTTCATAGAAATGGCGTCTAACGGAATGATACGTTCACCATGATGTAATCTTGTATCTTCAATAATAAAGTTATCGTTTTTGAACTGTCTATCATTGTAAAACAGGTACATTTTTCCACTTGATATATAATTATTATTGTTTTTATAACTCGTGATAAATACCATTTCCTGATCAGGAATAGGTTCTCTGTTTCTTTTTAAAATAAGATCTTCATCTTCTAAGAAAGATGTAGTGTTGTTGTTTATGGAGGCTTCGTCGGTTTGATCTGAGTCATCAGTAATAGTTACTGATTTAGGTCTACTAGTTGGAGGTTTTCCGTTGTCGTAATTATTAGTAGCCCATAGCTTTACTTCGTAAGAACCCTTTTTTTTAAAGGAATTGGTTGGCTTTTTTTTAAAACTATAATTACCATCACCAAATTCCCAATAGTAAGAATAGAAGGCTTTTGGTGCACCAGCTATTTGATTAAGTGGCGGCATCGTTGCATTATATCTAACCTGATTACCTTCAATTTCATATGATATTGGAGCGATTCTAGGAATCGTATCATATAATGCGATTTGTCCTGGACAGAAATAGGGTAATAGTATCAGAAGTAATAAAGCCGAAAATCTCTTCATGTTCTTTTGTTAGTGTTAATAAAGATAAACAAAAAGTTATATGCGATATATGACGGTAATTAGTCAATAAAAATTCCGGAAGGTAAACCTCCGGAATTTTTTCTGAAATTTGCTGTAACCCCCATTACCTAATTCGCATATTCCAGTGTGAGATTTGTTTACGGGAGATCGTTTATTAGAGCTACTAATCCCGCTTCGGTAGTAGTGCTTGTTGTTTCAATTGTTTCTAAGTGATCTTCTTCGATGGTTGTTCCCTGAATCGCATATACGTATTCATCGTTCTGAACGGATACAAAGATGATGTGTACTTCTAATCCTATTGGTACTAATCCATAATGTTCAGAAAACAGTCCAGTTTCTGGATCGTAGATGTCTAGTAATGCTAATGCAGTTGGTTCTCCATCATAGGATACGTACACATTGCAGTTGGTGTTATCAAAACCTTCTGGAACATCTACTTGCAGCATGGTTTTAGGTCTTGGGTCATTATACCAACGGTCAATGTTTGTCCATCCAAAATTGCTTATAAAACCTCCATAACCACTTACACCTTGTCCATTAGGTCCTTCTCTTTGCATGGGCTCCAAACCTCCTTGTTCATCTTCTTCCCATACAATATCACATTGCATTTCATCTCCATCACAATCATTATCCTGCCCATTAAATAATCGCATATCATCATTAAATTCATCTGCTGGAGCAAAAAGCATAAAATCGTTAACAAGTTGCAGTTGTTCTCCGTTTTGAGTGGCGTTTACATAAAATTCTCCACCGGAAACCAATGTTTCTATATCACCATTAGGGCGTTTTCCGTTGGTAGGCATTTTAGTAAGTAGCATTTTTGCTTTATCGTAGATTTCAATCAATTCAATAGTAACGGTTCCGGTAACGGGACTTCCGCTATCATCTACGATACTATTTGGAGGAAAATAAAGGATCGTACCTTCTAATCCATAGATTTCTCCAGTTCCACCACCATTTAGTGTAAATGTTTGTAGCGCTTCTTCTCGATTTTCTGTAATCTCTGTTTCTAATTCTAGTCCTCCTAAAGTAGGAGTAGCTAAGATAATGTCATTGTCATCATTTTTACTACAGCTTGCTAATAGCAGTATTATGAAACCTAAAAATAAAATTTGTATCGTCTTTCGGTTTGCATGCTTACTATTATTAGACAATGCAATTGTTCTACTATTGTTTTTCATTTTTTTCTAATTTTAATGGTGCTTTTTAAATTATTACACTCGTTGTTTACATCTTCATATCAATACCTGTTGTTTTTTGTTACCCTTTTTTTAAAAACTTTTTTAAATTAGTTGCATAGACCAATCTTTTTTATGGGAAATAACAAGGTTCACGCAGATCAAAAATATATCGAAGCTCTTTTGAAGAATGATACGCTAGTATTGAAAGAGATCTACGAAAAATTTGCTCCTAAAGTAGTTGGGTATATTAAAAAGAATAGTGGGGATGAATCTAAGGCTCAAGATATTATTCAAGAAACATTGATGACAATTTATGCTCAGGCCAAAGAAAAGAAATTGGTGCTCACTTGCCCTTTCGATGCCTACTTTTTTTTGTTGTGTAAAAGAAAATGGTTGAATGAATTAAAAAAGAATAATAAACAAAAGGTAACAATTAATGAAGAGATCGTATCTAAAGGTGACGAGAGTGAACAATACGCAAATGAAACCATGATTTTTGAAGCTAGGAATGAACTGTTTTCAGAGATTTTCGAACAACTAGGAAAGGCTTGTAAAGAATTATTGAAGGCTACATTTACCATAAAGTCAATGGAAGATGTTGCTTCAAAATTGGGAAAATCTTATGGATATGTTCGTAAAAAGAAGTCTTTGTGTATTGGTCAGTTGACCAAAATGGTTCAGAGCTCTCCAAAGTATAATCAAATAAAAAACTTGTTATGACCCCAGAAGAAAAATACGAGCTTTTTGAACGAAAAATTAGTAATGAAATCTCTAGAGAGGAGGACCAATTGTTATCTCAGATAATTGAAGATGATCAGGCTATCGCCGAAGAATTTAAAACCTATCAGGAATGGAATTCATATTTATCATCTAACCTTGGTTTAGATACAGAGAAAGCACAACTTGCGAATAATCTAAAGAATATATCTGATACCTTCTTTACTAAAGAAACTCAAAAAACAAAGTCTAAGGTAATAAAGATGCCTTCTTGGGGATATGCGGTTGCTGCCAGTGTATTAGTTCTTCTTGGAGTTTATACCTTTACCAAGAGTACAACACCTATATATAATGATTTTGTTTCGATACCTGAGTTGTCAATAAGTGAGAGAGCTGATACCAATGAAATAGGTAAAAAAGCAGAAGAAGCTTTTAATTCCAATAATTATAAAGAAGCTGAGGTGTTTCTTAATCAATTATTAGAAGAAGATAAGTCGAACTCAGAGTATCTATTTTACTACGGAATATCTTTGGTAGAATTGGATGAGTTTGAGAAGGCGTCAGAAGTTTTTACAACATTACAAAACGGAACATCAATATATAAATATAGGGCCATCTGGTTTGAAGCTCTGAATCAATTAAAACAAAAAAATACAGATAGGTGTAAAGTGCTATTAGAATTAATCCCCAAAGAAGCACAAGATTATCAAACAGCTCAAGAGTTACTTGAGGAATTGTAAAATAATTCAGAATTGTTTACTGAAAAATGTTAATTAGTTATTAATAACGTAATAATAATCTTGTTTTTGTGTAATTATTAATATTGTGTCGCCACTAAAAGGTAGAATGTTTTAATAATTATGAGTTATGAATGGATATAGATCAGTACCAGCTGTTGAGAAAGAAGATATTAAATTTTTGCGTTTTCCTAATCAAGAAGTGCTTCGTGATAAAAAAGACAAGTATTGTAGATCAATAAATGTAGAAAGGGCTATGCGCTTAGGAAACTTGGAACATGAAAAAGTAAGAATAATTTTTGCTGATGATCAAGGAGCAAAAAAGGTAGAAACTACTATATGGGGAGTAACAGAAAAGGCTGTTATTCTAAAACAATCTACAATTATACCCTTAAGAAGAATTATAAGTGTAAACTAATCACTTATTTCTTTTAAAAAGCTAAAAATGTGCGTGCAAAATTTAATTACTTTTGCCGCATGATACTTACAGATACACATACACACATATATAGTGAGTCCTTTGATGAAGATCAAGAGGAGATGATGCAAAGAGCCATGGCGGCTGGAGTAAAAAGATTCTTTGTTCCGGCGATTGACTCTGAGTATACAAAATCTATGTATGAGATAGAAGAGAAGTACCCAGAAAATGTATTTCTAATGATGGGTCTACATCCTACACATGTAAAAGAGAACTATAAAGAAGAATTACTACATGTAGAGGGGGAACTAAGTAAACGATTAGATCACGATAATGATCTAAATTTTTACGCCGTAGGAGAAATTGGGATAGATTTATATTGGGATAAAACTTTTCTTGTACAACAACAGGAAGCATTTAGATATCAAATACAGTTAGCTAAAAAATATAAATTGCCTATTGTGATTCATTGTAGGGAGGCTTTTGATGAAGTTTTTGAAGTATTAGAATCAGAAAAAGGGCCAGATTTGTTTGGAATTTTTCATTGTTTTACGGGTACAATCGAACAAGCACATAAAGCTATTGATTGTAATATGAAACTCGGTATTGGAGGTGTGGTTACTTTCAAAAATGGAAAAATTGATAAGTTCTTACATGAATTTTCATTAGATCATATAGTTTTAGAAACAGATGCTCCTTATTTGGCGCCTACGCCTTACAGAGGAAAAAGGAATGAAAGTTCTTACTTGATTCAGGTGGTAGATAAATTATCTGAAATCTATAATATATCTGCAGAAGAGATAGCTGCAATTACTACACAAAATTCAAAAGATATATTTGGAATCTAGAATATGTTTTTAATTTAAATTTTGTTCATTTGTTAGGTCTTATAAATAAAGGTAAGCAATGAAGAACTCTCCTAATATATTATTGATTTATACGGGTGGAACCATTGGTATGGTGAAGAATTTTGAAACGGGTGCATTGGTAGCTTTTAACTTCGATGAACTCCTGTTAAGGATTCCCGAATTAAGACAATTGTCTTGTAATATAGAAACAGTTAGTTTTAAAGAACCGATCGATTCTTCAGATATGGATGTAGACCGATGGAGAGAATTAGGGGATATAATCAATGAACATTATAATTCTTATGATGGTTTTGTAGTGTTGCATGGGAGTGATACAATGTCGTATACAGCTTCTGCTATCAGTTTTATGTTTGAAAATTTAGGGAAACCTATCATATTTACAGGATCCCAATTGCCAATTGGAGATTTAAGAACAGATGCTAAGGAAAATTTAATTACAGCAGTTCAGATTGCTGCTTTACAGAATAAAGGTAAGCCAGTTGTTACAGAAGTAGGATTGTATTTTGAATATAAGTTACTACGAGCAAATAGAACTACCAAAATAAATGCTGAACATTTTGAAGCTTTTCAATCACTGAATTATCCCGCTTTAGTGGAGTCTGGTGTACATTTAAAGGTGCATACTTCTTTTTTGCGAGAAGTAAATCGTAGAAAGAAAATGGTTTATCATACTCATTTTGATAATAATATAGTGGTGATAAAGATGTTTCCAGGTATTAATGAAGCTATTCTGAAGGGTATATTTGCTTCAGAAACTATAAAAGGAATTATTCTGGAAACTTATGGATCTGGTAATACTACTACAAAACCATGGTTTTTGAAGCTTATTTCTGATCTAATTAAAAAGGGAATTCCGGTTGTAAATGTAACTCAGTGTGCTGGCGGAAGTGTAGAAATGGGTAAATACGATACTAGCGTAGCTTTGAAAAAAGCAGGTGTTATCTCAGGAAAAGACATAACTACAGAAGCAGCTTTGGCAAAACTGATGTATTTATTGGGAGAAAAATTACCGCTTAAAGTGCTCAAAACCATTTATGAAACCTCTCTGCGCGGCGAAATGTCAGAAAATTAACGCCTCAAATTTTAGTAGTTAACATTTTTTTTGTTATTTGCTCAACCATTTTGGGCAAACATTTATAGAGAGGTGGCCGAGTGGTCGAAGGCGCACGCCTGGAAAGTGTGTATACGTCAAAAGCGTATCGAGGGTTCGAATCCCTTCCTCTCTGCATTATTATTAAAATTATAATGGATATTATAATATTTTTTTATCTTTAACCCTTTAACTAATTAAAATTAAGAATCAGCGCAATGAAAAGACTATTTTCTATTCTGGCAATCGCAACAGTAATGGCTTTCGGAAATATACAAGCAGCTACTGCTCCAGCCCAGTTAACGACAAACGTGCAATTATTAATTGCTCCAATAACAACAACTATTCAAGCAGAAGAAGCTGCTGCTGAAGAACCAGAATCCTTTCACCAAAATCTTAAAAAACGTTTTATAGAAGGAGGTCCTAGTTTCATGGGAATCGTTCTTTTATGTTTGATTTTAGGTCTTGCGATCGCAATTGAGAGAATTATCTTTTTGAATTTATCTACTACTAATAGTAAGAAACTACAACAAAATGTAGAAGACGCTTTAAATAGTGGTGGAGTAGAAGCAGCTAAAGAAGTTTGTAGAAATACAAAAGGACCAGTTGCATCTATCTATTATCAGGGTCTTGACAGAGCTGATGAGAGCATAGACGCTGCAGAAAAGGCAGTTGTTGCTTACGGTGGTGTTCAAATGGGACAATTAGAAAAGAATGTTTCTTGGGTATCATTATTTATCGCTCTTGCTCCAATGCTTGGGTTCATGGGTACGGTAATCGGTATGATTGACGCATTCGATAAGATTGAAGCGGCAGGAGATATGCAACCATCATTAGTAGCAGGAGGTATTAAAGTAGCACTTCTTACTACGGTATTTGGACTTATTGTTGCAATTATCCTACAGGTATTCTATAACTACATTATCGCTAAGATCGATAGTATTGTAAATGATATGGAAGATGCATCGATTACTTTAATCGATATGTTGGTAGCTTACAAAAACAAGAAGTAATAAGAGTTTTAAAAGACTTTCATAGTCAAAAAAATTAAAACATTTATTATTTAAAAATAGAGTTGTTGTATTTAAACGACTCGTTATAAAACATAAGTCACATGAAAATTTCAAAAATATTATCATATGTTGTACTAGCGGTAGGTGCAATAGGTGCGGTATTGTTATTTCTAATGAATGGTAACTTTACAACACTTATGGATAACTATGGTATCACGGAAGCTAAAGATTTGGTGAAAGACACTTCATCATCTGCTTTTGCAGAAGCTACTTCTTTAGTTAGTCCTATGTATAACCTTACACTAGTAATTTTTGTAATCATTATTATCGCTACATTGATTGCAGTTTTTTCAGCTTTAGCAAAAAATCCAGCTGGTCTAAAGAAAGCAGGAATTGGTATTGTTGCTTTCTTAGTAGTAATTGGTATTGGATATGCAATGGCAAAAGGTGTAGAAACGCCTATGAAAGATGGAGAAGTTCTTTCTGCTAGCGGTTCTAAATGGGTAGGAACGGGTATTTACGCTTTCTACTTTCTAGCAGCAATTGCTGTTGGTTTAATGATTTTATCAGGAGTTAAAAAATTAATAGGTAAATAATATGGCAAGAAGATCAGCACCAGAAGTGAATGCGGGATCTATGGCGGATATTGCGTTTTTACTTCTTATATTCTTTCTGGTTACTACAACCATTGATACAGATAGAGGTATTAGTCGTAAGTTACCACCGCCATTGGATGAGACCGTAGAACCTCCAATTCTTAAGCAAAAAAATATTTTTGTGGTAGAATTAAATAAAAATAATGATCTTTTAGTAGAGGAGGCGCCAATGCAGTTGAGTGAATTGCGTGCTGCAGCTGTTGCTTTTCTAGATAATGGAGGAGGAACTGGTGATGAAGCTTGTAGCTATTGCAAAGGAGAAAGAAGTCCAAGCTCTTCAGATAATCCTGAAAAAGCGGTGATTTCACTTCGTAATAACAGAGAAACAAGTTATGCAGCGTATATTGCTGTTCAGAACGAGTTGGTAGCAGCATATACTGAATTGCGTAATAGAGAATCTGAACGTCTATACGGTAAATCTTTCCAGCAAATGGAAGAAGAACTTAAGGATGTGAATTATTCTGGTAGTAAGGATAGGCTTAAGGATCAGATTAAGCAAATTCAGTTAATGTATCCAGAAAAACTTTCTGAGGCAGAACCAAAGAAATAATAGTATAAACGTAAAAACGAAATTATGTCTAAATTTAAAAAGAAAAAAGGTGGTGAACTACCTGCTATTTCTACAGCATCGTTACCAGATATCGTATTTATGTTATTATTCTTTTTTATGGTTGCTACGGTAATGAGAGAGAATAATCTAAAAATCGAGAATAGACTTCCTCAAGCAGACCAGACTGAAAAATTAGATAAGAAAAACCTAGTAATGTATATTTACGCTGGTAAACCTAGTTCTAGATACGCTGCAAGTGCAGGTACTCAGGCTAGAATCCAGTTAAACGACAAATTTGCTGAGGTTAGTGATATCAAACCTTTTATATTAGCTGAGAGAGCTGCTAAAAGAGAAGAAGAGGTGCCATTCCTTATTACTGCTTTAAAAGTAGACGGTGATACTAATATGGGTCTTGTAGGTGATATTAAAAAAGAACTTAGAGAAGTTCAAGCGCTAAAAATAAATTATACTACAAGAGAAGGTGCCGCAACTGGAAACTTTCAATAAAGGTTAAAGACTTTATATTAAAAAATCCCGCTAAAAAGCGGGATTTTTTGTTTACATAGGTTTCTTATATAGAAACTGTTTTCTTCGAACAAACTCTATCCTTAGATTTTCATGCTAATGATACTGAGAAGTCAATATTTAAAATTTCTACATAGACTTGCCACTATGGCATAACAATTGTTGCAAATAAAGAAGACTGTGATCTACTAATTACATCAATATCTAACCTTCCAAGCCACGTGATATTGAAATAATGGAGTTATCGGTTTTATTGTTGGTGGATACTATTTCAGTATCACCATAAGATTTATATATACTTTGTGTATAGATCTAGTTTATCCATTTTGTTTTCAGATATACATATCACTTCGAGTTCGCAGTAATTGATTTAGTAGGTAATTATTAACTAAATATGAATTATTATGGCTAGAAGATTAGCACCAGAAGTGAACGCAGGTTCCATGGCAGACATTGCCTTTTTATTATTGATCTTTTTTTTAGTGAGTACCACTATCCAAACAGATTATGGAATTAGCAGGAAGCTACCACCACCTCCAGAAGAATCAACAACTGGTAGTGTCATGGTAAAGGAGAAAAACCTTTTTAGGGTAGAGTTAAATCAACTGAATGAGTTGTTTGTTGAAAAAAAGCGATTAGAACTAAAGGATTTAAGAGCAGCGGCAATTGCTTTTTTGGATAATGGAGGTGGGGAATTAGATCAATATTGTTCTTATTGTAAAGGAGCTCATGATCCTAAGTCCTCTGATAATCCTAATAAAGCGATTATTTCTCTTATTAATAATAGAGAAACTAATTACGAAGCCTATATCGCAGTACAGAATGAATTGGTTGCTGCTTATACCGAATTAAGAAATAGAGAAGCAACAAGATTGTATGGAATGACTTTTACCTTAATGAAAGATTATTTAAAAGACCCTAACTATTCTGGGGATAAAGATAGACTTAAACAACAAATTGAAGAGGTTAGAGGTATGTATCCAGAGAAGCTTTCAGAAGCGGAACCATTGACAGCAGAATTATAAATAATTAAAAACATCCATATGTCTATATTTAAGAAAAAAGAAAAAGAGGGTATGCCAGCTATATCTACAGCATCACTACCCGATATCGTGTTTATGCTATTGTTCTTCTTTATGGTGGCAACAGTAATGAGAAAGGATACATTAATAGTTAAGAATGAATTGCCATTTGCGGATCAAATAGAGAAATTAGATCGTAAAAATATGGTCATACATATCTATGCCGGAAAACCAAGTTCTCGGTATAAAAATGTAGGATCTGAAGCTAAAATTCAGCTAAACGATAAGTTTGCAAACATTAAAGATATTCAACCCTTTGTATTGGAAGAGATAAAGTCTAAACCGAAGGAATTGCAGCCCTATTTAACAACTGCTTTAAAAGTGGATAAAGATACTAAAATGGGGCTAGTTGGAGATATTAAGAAAGAACTGAGAAATGTTCGTATGCTTAAGATTAATTACACTACCAGAAGTGGAGAAGCTACAAATAATTTGAAATAAAAACCTATTAAATATTTATAAGAATTCCATGAGTATTCGTGGAATTCTTATTCTTTTTCTAAAACGTTATCTTTTCTAAAGAAATAGAATTATTTTAGTGAATTGTATGGGAGGGATATTGAAAAATTCAAAAACTATAAAATTATTACTGACTTTAATAGGTGTTATGTTTGCTATAATGTCTTGTTTTAGTCAAAGTGAAACTCAGGTAGATAATGCAAAAAAAACGGCCTTAGATTCGCTCTACAGAGAAGATCAATTTTATGCAGGTTTTACGTTTAATTTACTTTGGAACACACCTTCGGATATAAGTCAATCTGGATTTTCTGGAGGACTGCATCTCGGGTATACTAGAGATATGCCCATTAATAAAAGGCGAAATGTCGCTATAGGTCTAGGTTTGGGATATTCAATTAATACCTATGGACAGAATCTTTTCATAGGAGAGGATATAGAGACAGGACAAAGTATTTTTAGTAACCTTGATGGAGTAGATTTTGACAAGAATAAATTTATCACACATTTGGTAGAGGCGCCTTTGGAATTTAGGTGGCGCACATCGGTTCCTAATACACATAAGTTTTGGAGAATTTATACAGGACTTCGAATTGGTTATTTGTACTACTTCGATGCTAAGTTTGAACAACCTGGGAACCAAGTAAGACAGACTAAAATTGATGAGTTAGATCGCTGGCGCGTAGGAGCTACCTTTACATTTGGTTGGAATACCTTTAATTTTCATTTTTATTATAGTCTTAATCCTTTGTTCAACGGAGATGCTAGAATAGGAAATGAAAGAGTTGGTTTAAATGCTGCTAAAATAGGCCTGATGTTCTACATATTATAACCAGAAATTCAATAAAGTAAGTTGGGGTATTACTCCAATCAGAAATCCTAATGTCAATTCTAAATTTGTATGCGCTTTTTCGTGTAATCTGGAAGTAGCTACAAGACCATTGGCAAATATCATTGCTGCAATCAATAATATAAGATTGATCTCAAAGTGAATGCTTAAGGCAATGGTAAACATGGTAACTGCACCTGATCCAAGCATATGTAAACTTGCTTTAATATCAAAAAAGACAATAAATATGGCGCTTAGTGAGGATAATAAGACTCCAAGAAAGAAAAAATATAATTCTGGATAATTATATACATCTATAATCATTTTAATTACTAGAAGTAAAATTAATGATTGCAAAAGAAGAGGGATTTTTCTTTGTTTTGCATCTTCTAAATGGATAGAAGAAACAATACCCATTGTTTTTAGAAAAAAGTAAAGGACAATAGGAATCAAGATAGTAACGACTACTAATCCAAAAATTTTAGCTTGTACTATGTTTTCAGGAATAAATCTTGGAGCAGTAACAAAATAAATTACCGCGCCAGCAATTGGCATCAGTAACGGGTGAAAAATGTATGAAATGCTTTTTAGTAAAAAATTCATTAAATCTTCTTTCGCAGCCTGGCTACAGGAATATCTAATTGTTCCCTATATTTAGCTACCGTTCTTCTGGCTATAGGATATCCTTTTTCTTTAAGGATTTTAGCTAACTTTTCATCTGTAAGAGGTTTTTTCTTATCTTCTTCTCCTATGGTTATTTCCAGTATTTTTTTAATCTCTCTTGTGGATACTTCCTCACCTTGATCATTGGTCATAGATTCAGAAAAGAATTCTTTGATCAGTTTAGTTCCGTAAGGAGTGTCTACATATTTGCTGTTAGCCACTCTGGACACAGTACTTACATCCATATCAATCTCATCAGCAATATCCTTTAGGATCATTGGTTTTAGACTACGCTCGTCTCCACTTAAAAAATAACTTTCCTGATAGTGCATTATTGCACTCATCGTTAAAAAAAGTGTTTGTTGTCTTTGTTTAACAGCTTCTATAAACCATTTGGCAGCATCTAATTTTTGTTTTATAAATAATACTGCATCTTTTTGAGATTTGGATTTTTGTTTACTGGCTTTATAGCCCTGAAGCATATTATTGTACTCTCTAGAAACGTGCAATTCTGGTGCGTTTCGGCCATTTAGGGTAAGTTCCAGTTCTCCATCAACAATTCTTATGGTAAAGTCAGGAACTACGTGTTCTATTAGCTTGTTGTTTCCTGCATAAGCTCCGCCTGGTTTTGGGTTTAATCCTTCGATCTCTTCAATTGCTTCTTTTAATAAATCTTCTGTAATATCAAATTTAGCAAGTAGTTTTTCATAATGTTTCTTGCTAAAGTGGTCAAAAGACTTTTCTAAAATCTGTGTGGCTAATTTTATAGGAAGCGTAGTTTCTTTTCTATTTAATTGGATTAGTAAACATTCTTGAAGATTTCTAGCCCCAACACCTGCTGGATCCAGTTGGTGAACTGTTTTTAGGATGCTTTCAATTTTTTCTTCTGTGGTATATACATTTTGTGTAAATGCAAGGTCATCCAGTATGTCTGTTAGAGATCTTCGTATATAACCACTTTCATCAATACTACCCACAAGAAATTCTGCAATCTCTCTTTCTTCTGGTTCGAATCGATAAGTATTCAGTTGATTTACGAGATGTTGATGGAAAGAAGTTCCCGAAGCATACGGAACATTTTTTTCTTCATCATCAGAGCTGTAATTATTAGAACTTAAGCGATAACTAGGTATTTCATCATCACTAAGATATTCATCTACATTGATTTCGGTTTCTATTTTTTCAGTGCCATAATCATCATCTACACTGCCTTCATTACTATAAGCATCTTCGTACTCATCCAATTTTTCTTTTCCACTATCTAGTGCAGGATTCTCTTCCATTTCTTGCTTTAGACGTTGTTCAAAAGCTTGGGTAGGAAGTTGTATTAACTTCATTAATTGAATCTGCTGTGGAGAAAGTTTTTGAGAGAGTTTAAAATTTAGTTGTTGCTTAAGCATAAAAATATCAATGTTCTTATACTCACAAAAATAAACAAAATACAGCGTATTTTTGTAGGTATTCGATGGTTAGTTTAGTGAAACTTTTTTTAAAATTTGTTGAAAACAAAGAATTAAAAAAATATAGTTGAACCAATCCCATATGTAGTATGGGGTCTCATTCAAATAGTTTTAAAACCATAAATTTTTAAAACTATTTTATGCAACTAATCAATAAACGCGCCAAAATAGATTTATTACACATTGATAGACGCTTTTTTTAGTTAAAAAAAAGCTAAGACATAAATAGCTAAGTTTAAAATTACTGTAACAGGTTTAAAGACAGGATTGGTTATAAAACTTCTATTACTTGCTAGATTTTTGATAATTTAAGTAGACTTTTACTATGATTTTATCGAAAAAGAATAAAAATAGTACGGGAATTTTGCAACAAAATATCTTTTTCGTAGTTTGTAAGCTAAAACATTTAAAATCATAAATCATGAAACAAAAGAAAAGCATCGATACTCTTTTGGAAGAGTTGAGAGACCAGAAAGGAGCGGTTATGACAGGTAATCACGGTAAATCTATACAGTACTGGTGTGGATTAAGTGTAGTTGGAGGAGACGAACTTCAGAGTAGTCCCCCTAACGGTCCAAGTACTGGTTCTCAAATGACGGATACACCAGATTTAAAGGATAAATCTGATTGTCAAGATCCTGATCATTGATTTTATGATTGTTAAATGATAAATTTAATATTTTCGGAAAAAAATGATTTTTCAGTTAATAGAGTTATGGATTGGTTATACTTTTCAGATAAATCTTATGAAAAATTCATAGGTTCATCTGAAAATGAAGATTTTTTTCAATTCAATTATAAAACCTTTTCCTTTATTTTTGGAGGGAAAGGTGATATTAATGATTCTTCAATCTTTGATGAGGAATCATCAATTGATTTTTCTTCCGTTTGGTTTCGGAGACCTCAACAATATGCAAATCATTTTCTTAGAGGCGACTATAATTATGAGGGTGTTTATCCTAAAGAAAAGTTAAACAAAACAGTTTATAGTCGTTTTCGTATTTTCTATGATTATTTGTCTTATAAGCTAGGTGAGAAACAGAAACTTGGTTCTTTTCGAACTTTCGAATTAAATAAGCCAATCGTACTACAGAGGGCTCAAAAATTAGGTTTAACTATTCCTAAAACTTTGATTACGAATTCTAAGAAAGAATTGATCGATTTTTTCGAAAGTTGCGATAGAAAAATTATAACAAAATCATTACATGAAGTAATGAGAGATCATAAATATGAAATTGAAAAAGATAATTGGGTGTTTATTTACCAAATGACACAACTTTTGGATAACTTAAATGATTCTCCCAATGTTTTTGCGCCATCCTTATTTCAGGAATACATAGAAAAAGAATATGAAATTCGAACTATTTATATAAATGGAACTTTTTATTCTGCTGCTATCTTTAGTCAGTTAAATGAACAGACTAAAGTGGATATGCGTAATAGAGACGCCAATGCTCCTGCAAGATATATGCCTTATGAATTGGATGAAAGTGTAGAAAGTAAATTAAGAAACTTAATGGAGAATTTGGATCTTACTTTTGGGGCTATTGATCTAATTAAGTCGACCGATGGGGATTATTACTTCTTAGAAATCAATCCTGTAGGTCAATATGGAGATGTTTCCATTCGGTGCAACTATTACCTTCATAAAATAATCGCAGAATTTTTAAGTAAAACAACTATTCATGATTGATGAATTTGAAAAATACAAACATTTAATTTCCATTCCAGAACATCAAGATATATCTTTTGATTTACATAAAATATCTATATCCCATCAGGGTAAAAGGGGAAATATGGAACGTTTTGTTTATATGAAAAAATACAAAGGTCAAGATGCTATTTTAGATTTTTATAAGCCCAATTCTAATATTATTTTGTTCGAAGAGGATGAATGATCGGTTTTTTGTATTATTTACTAGTTGTATTCCAGTAAAAGGTGTGAAATCAAGTGTTGTAATGGACCTTGATAGAGGTTCTTATACAGAGATACCAAATTTGTTATGTGATATCTTACTTCTTGATTTAAAAAAACATAATATTCAAAGTATCTTAGATTTGTATGAGAATCAATATGATGAAGGCATTTTAGGGTATTTGGATTTTTTGGTAGAAAACCAATATGGGTTTTTTACAAAAAATCCGAAACCCTTCAAAAACCCAGAAGACGTTTTCTATAGTCCTTATAAAGTAATTTCTTCTGTTATAGCGTTAGGTGCTTCCTCTGATTATGATCTTCGTAAAGTAGTAGCTGATTTAGATTTATTATCCTGCCAAATATTACAGATTAGAGTATACGAGTATATCGATTTTGATGTTTTTTTGAAGTCTTTAGAGCCATTGAAAGAAAGTACTATACGAATTGTTGAAATTTATTGGCCAGACACTTCCAAAGTTTCTGAGGATGATCTTAAACGTTTAGCTAATGAATATGCTAACGTGGTTTTGGTGATCCATTCTTCTGAAGAAAATAGAAACATCAAAATATCAGAGAAATCCGATAAAAAAATAGCTTTTTCTAAAAAGAAGATTACTCCAGATACGAAAGAGGTCTATGATAAGGATCTATTTGTGGTGTCTTATTTTATGTATTATGAGTCAAGGCACTACAATTCTGGTCTTAATCGAAAAATATGTATTGATACTGATGGTTCTATAAAAAACTATCTCTCGCATGATAAGATATTTGGGAATATAAAGAATGAGGCAATTCAAGATATTTTAAATCTTACAAAGTTTAAAGAAAAATTTACTATTACCAATGATCAAATAGAAAAATGCAAGGATTGTCAATTTCGTTATATGTGCTTAAGTAATTCTGATATTTTTCAGAAAAATAATAAGTATTTTAAAGAGCACTATTGTGATTTTGACCTTGTATAGAATTTACTTGTCTTCGATATAATTCGTTTTAGGTAGATATTACTATTGATGTACTGAGTTTTCTGTTTAGGTAGATAGATGTCTAAGTAAATTGTAGAACAAAAGCACTTCGACAAGCTCGGTGTGACATTAGAGTGTATGAACCAAATACGTCAGTTTTAACATTTGATGTGAATTTTATAAAAGACTTATGGAATGAAAATTTTATTCTTTATCGCATAAATTACCAAGCCTGTTCGGTTTTTAAGATGTAGTTTTTCGAATATAGAATCTCTATATCCTTCGATTGTTTTAGGGCTCAAGCACATATCGCTTGCAATTTCTTTATACGTTTTTTCGGTGCATGCATGTTTAATAAATTCCATCTCACGATCCTTAAGTACTACTTTGTTTTCCTTCTTAGGATTTAAAGAGCCTAATAATAAATTGGTCACATCTTTGGTATGGTAAAACCCGGTTTCCTGTACTTCTATTAATGCATTTTCTAAGATGCTTTTCTCTGTGTCTTTTAGTAAATACCCTTTGGCACCTGCTCTCAGCATTTTAAGAATGGTTTTTTCATCTTCTTCTACCGAAAGGGCTAATACATTTACTTGTGGATATTCTTCTTTAAGAGCAATAGTAGTTTCGATACCATTCATGATGGGCATATTAATATCCATTAATACAATATCTGGAATGTTTTTAGGATCTTTAAATCGCGTAAGTAATTCTCTTCCGTTTTTACACAGGTATAATATTTTAAACTTAGAAAACCCATTTACCAATCCTGCCAGTGCCTGTGATAATAGGATATGATCTTCTACAATAACTACTGAGTATTTCATTTTTTTTTGATGTTTTGTGTGTATAGTGCTTTTATGCGCTTGTTTATTTTGATCTTATAAGGATAAATTACATCCCTCTAAATCTCCCTTCGAAGGGAGACTTTAAGCCCTTCCTTTGAAGGAAGGGTTTGGGATGGATGTTTTTATAGTTCATATGCCGTTGAAAACACTTCGACATCCTTCTGCCTTTGGAGGAAGCACAATGTGACAAACTAATATAAATCCTCTTCCTCTTCTTGTTCCAGTTTTTTATAATGATAGGTTAGTGTAATCGCTGTTCCTTTTCCTTTGGCGGCATCTAAGCTAACTTCTGCATTTATCAATTTAGCTCTGTTTTGCATATTACATAAACCAATACCTACTTGCTTTTTATTTCTCACATCGTTCATGTCAAATCCGACTCCATCATCCTTAGCATGAATCACCAACTTCTCATTGCTATATTTTACGTTTACACTTAATGTAGAAGCTTTAGAATGTTTGATGGTATTGCTAAAAAACTCCTGCAGTATCCTAAAAATAATCACTTCTGCTTTGTCATCTAAGGTGCGTACTTCTGTATTACTGCTTAGCGTGGCTTCTATAAACTGTAAACGATTAAAACGTTCTACTTCCAGCGCAATAGCTTCTGTAAGACTTAAACTCTTAATCGCATCAGGATTTATCAGTTTTGATAAAGCTCTTAATTCTATTAAGCTCTTAGTAATGGTATCGGTAACCTCTGGTAGCTTTTCTGGATCTTCTTTGGCAACATCTACCTGTATTTTGGCAAGCGTTAATAACTGACCAATATTATCATGCAATTCCCAGCTAATATTGCGTAAGGTTTCTTCACGTATTTCTATTTGTGTTTCGGCAATAGCTCTTTCAAACTTCTTTTCAGCTTCTTTTTGTTGTAATAATAGGCTGTTTTTTCGTTTTTGAAATATCAAGAACAAAAAAATCATCAGTATAATTATACCTACAAGTATTAAACTTGCTATTAATATGGCTGTTTCTTGTCGCTCCATATAAATCCTATAATAAAACAGATGTTCATCAAAATAGTTAGGATTACGTTAATCATAAATAATATTGATAATTCTGTAGCACTAGAATAATAATTTCTCACAATTCGAAAAGGAATAATACCTACGTGGTACAAGAGAAGTCCTACACTTATCCAAAAAAGTAGGTTCTTCTTTATGTTTAAAACTCTTTCAGAGTTTAATATTTCAATAAAATAGAATATTATTGATAAAATTATAAAAGACGATGCCAATATGTATGGAAAGCTCTGGAATTCTATAAAATAGTTTTCTCTAAAACCATTAAAAATAAAAGATATTAAATAACAAATTATAAAAATTGAAATATATTTTTTGTATTTAAGCTTAATTACGTATTTCCTGTAAAGTAGGAATAAATACAAAAAATATATTACATTATATATGTTGTACAAAAGAGCGTTATAATTAGTTATTTTTTCTCTTATATAGCTTCCTACTACTTCATTAATTGCAATATACAAGAGAAGAAATAATATGTACTTCAATCTGGTGGTTTTGTATTTTTGATAAAAAACAACCGCAATTAAGGCAGTTGCTATTTCTAATATTATTCCGGAATCTCTTAGAGTCTTGTATATATCAACATAATTCATTCTATTTTTAACTCCTTTTAATGAGCTGGATTTGGAGGTGAGGCTCCTAATTCATTTGCGATTAAACTATTTTCTTCATCTTCTTGCATTGTACTGAAGTTGAAAAATCCTGCTTTTTGGATATTTCCATTCTTATCGATTCTACTATCTAGTCCTATTTTATCTCTTAATAACTCGACTTTAAAGTTGTTGTCTAATGTGTATCCCAGATGTTCTATATTACCAGCAGCATCTTTTACTTCTTGTGTTGGTGCTATAAAAAAGGTCTGTCTTTTTGCGTATCTTTTATCTTCTTTGTCTCTTAAATAGTTATCTGGATATAAGGCAAAATAAAATCTAAATCCAGATGGCTTTACTTTTGCTCTGCGTGATTGTACTCTTACATAACGGATATACTTCTGTAATTCATCGATATCATAGAACAAAGATCTAGTAGCTTTAAATTCATTTCCTTCTCCATCTTGTCCTACTACTTCGTTGATTAATTCTTCTCGTTGATCATATAAGTGGAAGATCTCTTTAGCAAAACCGGATTGGATGATATTTTCGGGTTTTCGTTTGTCATCAATACTGCCCAATTGAGATTTCAATGCTTCGATTTCTTTTTCATAGGCTTCGATCTTCTTTTTATAAGTTTCTAGTTCAGCGCAATTTGTGGCTTCATTAGATTTATTGCATGATCCTAAGAATAGACAAGCACATGCAATCATCAGATACTGTTTGATAAGGTTGGTTTGTAGTTTCATTTTTTGATAGGTTTAATAAGTATTTGTGTGATTTTGGCATCGGCCAAAATATTAGTTAGTTAAAAACTTAAGTATTTGTTAAGTTTTGAGTTTTAAAAATACCATTTTAAATAGTTTTAAAAAATTCGAAATACCCATAATAAGTGTTTTTATCACTGAAATTGTTGAATTACAAGCGTTTTGAAAAGTTAGAGATGAGATTAGGTTATAGACAAAAGGGGTAAACGCCCCTTTTAAAAAAAGTGGAATAACGGTTGATTTATTGTATCCTCTCCCAACCTCTCCTTCAAAAGGAGAGGAGCTAATAAAGTCCATCTTCGAAAGCCTGTCCGCAGATTAGGAAGGAAGAGATTTTGGGCAATGTTTTTAAGTACGGTAATCTACCAAGTATCTGTATTAGATTTCTATCCATTATCATCTTATTGTAAGAAAAACTGTACGAACTTGTAGTACGAGTTTATTAAATCATTAACGATTGTCTAGCTATAAGAGGTGTTTTGTTTTCGTAATCGATAATATTTGGGGATTTTTCTACTAAATTTTTGCGAAAACAAGCACGAAAGTTTTTCGATAGAATTGTCAATCTTCTAGTAAATAATGGGGAAAATAGAGCGACTTGATAATGTCAAAAATATACTTTTAAAAAAATGTTAATTTTTAATTTTAGCGAAAACGTTTTTCGTTAAATAAATTGTTAAAAATTAACTTTCAAATTGCCATGCGGCCTTTTCTTTTCTTACTTCATAGTAGCTAGAACAGCTAAGAACTAAACTTTTCGAAAAGTAACTTTTGCTAACTCACAATGTTAAACAAAAACTAATAACCGCAATCATGAGAAAAATTTATCTAGTACTTAGTATAATCTTTGGTTTGTATTCCTGTGCATCAGATATAGAAACCTTGGACTCAGAAATGTCAATCGAACTATCTTCAAAAAACAGTTCCGAAAATGTGAAACTCATAAGCGCATGGACCGCAAATAGGAGTAGTCCTGTTCAGATCAACTACCAACGTAAATTTAAGGTAAAGGTTAAAAATTTAGCCTACCAGAAAGAAGTAGCTATACACCATGCAACCAATAATGGTGGTTGGGTCGATATTCCATTAACGTATGATCAAAGCATTGGTAGTAACGAAGAAATTTGGGTAGGAGAGGTAACACCTGATAACGAAATCTATAGTACAGACTTTGTGGTAAAATATACTGTAGATGGTGAAACGTATTGGGATAATAATAGTGGCAAGAACTATAGCATGTTGGTCAATGTAGGAGGCTTTTTATCGCCAGATGTAGATGTAGAGGTAAATGATAGCTTTACTAGATGGGCTGGAACTTCGTTTGCTATCAATGTAAACGCGAGACGAAATTATGGTGCTAATGCCACAGTAGAAGTAGTGTATACTACAGATGACTGGGCAACAAAAAATACTGTGCAGATGTCTTATCAACGATATTTTAGAGTAGGATATGCACATTATATTATGAGTCCTAATCAGCATGATGTGGATATTTATGATACCCTAATCAGAGTCCCTGATGAAGTAGATTCCATTGAGTTTGCAGTAGTGTATAAGGTCAATGGCGAAGAATACTGGGATAATAACTACGGAAATAACTATACCCTAAGTAAAATCACGTATTAACCAATAATAACCAACAAATCATTTAAAATGAAAAAGTACCTTTATCTATTAATCAGTCTTGTAGTACTCTCTTGTAGTCAAGATGATTTTATGGAAAACTCAGAAGCTTCAATAAATTTATTAGAAGTTTCAGCAAAAAATTCAGATCCTGTACAATTAGTAAAAGCTTGGACGGTTTACAGTTCTTACAGAGGATTTCAGTCGTATACAAGAAACTTTACGGTGGAAGTTGAAAATCTAGCGTATGCAAAGAATGTTAGCATTTACCACCAGAGAGTTGATGGTAGCTGGGATGAGATTCCTTTAGCTTATGATCAAAGTATTGAAGATGGACAAAAAGAATTATGGACTGCAACCTATACACATGGTGGATTTGCAATCGATAGAATATACGCAGATGAGTTTGTAGTTCGATATGAAGTAAATGGAACAGTATATTGGGGCAATAATAATGGTTCTAATTATGCTATGTCTAGAATGGAAGGTTGGTTCTTTGCAGATCCCGAACTTAACGTCAATGTAGATACAAACTATACAAGCTTGTCATATTTTCCAAATGGTAATACCAACTCTCTCAATGTTACGGTAGATGTGCGAAACTTAGCTCCAGACAAAGAGGTGGGAGTAGTGTATACATTGGATAATTGGCAAACACAAGGGTATTTGCCGCTAACGTATCGTCAGTTTTGGTCTAATGGCCCTTTGTTTACAGTGCAAAGTCCGAATAATTTTGGTATAGAAAGATGGCAAGGATATGTTGCATTAGACCCTTCAATCAATGAAGTGGAGTACGCTGTTGTGTATAGAGTAAACGGAAACGAATATTGGGATAATAACTACGGTAATAATTATAAAGTAGCTATAAACGATTACAATTAAATAAGCATATTTATTGTAAGTGTGGAAGTCCACCTGGCATGTGTGTTAGCTGGGTGGGCTTTGTTTTTATAGTATAAGCTCCATTTTTATGTTACTTCGTAAATATGGTGAATCTTTCTCAAGTTCAATTTCTGTAAAACCATATTTTTTATAAATGTAGATGGCATTTTCTAGTTTCGTATTGGAGTAAAGTATAAGTTTGGTCCAGTGCTGTTTTTTGGCAAAGTCAATGCAAAAAGTTAAGAGTTGCTGTCCTATTTTTTGTCCTTGAAATTCTGGAGACACTGCCATTTTTCCTAACTCATAGATACCTTCCTGACTTTTGATTAATGAAAAGGTTCCCGCAATTTCAGAGCCAACTTTAGCAAAGAATATATGACCTCCATTATTGATAATGGTTTCTTCACATTTTTCTAAAAGTTCCACATCGTGAGGTTCTACAACAAAGTATTTTTCTAACCAAGCGACATTAAGATCAGCGAAATCTTTGGCATACTTCGGGTCAAATGGGATAATTGTAACTTCTTTCATGGCGTTTATGGTTGTTGTCTAATGTTTTCTAATATACGTTTGCTAAGAGATTTCTCTTTAAACTGATTCTCCATATAGGTTAAGTGGCGTGTTAAGCTAGTCGATGAACCTTCAGTAACCCATTTGACTTGCTTGTCTATAGTTTGCCAAACAGGAACTAGTTGATCATGTGTTTTTTTTCCTTTAGAGGATAATTGATATAGTTTTTTACGCTTATCCTTGGTATCCGTTTTATATCGTATCAAACCTTTTTTTGATAGTTTTTGTAAGCCTTGTGTAATCGCAGGCTGCGTATAATGTAGTTGCTCCTGAATTTCTGAAGTGGTTACTATGTTTTGATCAGCAATAATCTTGAATATAGGAAATAGGTAAGGATCGAATTGTATTTGAAGCGTATTATAAACAATTTGTGTTTCTTTCATCAAATAGTCACTAAGACGTTTAAATCTTGACCCCAATCCTAATTCTCCAAACTCTTGTAAAGAATCTCTCATTAATTAATAAGTAATTATATAAGTACTTATGTAAAAATATAAAATTTAGAAATTCTATACAAGAAGAATGTTGATTCTATATCATGTATTCTAAATCAGGAATGTGCTGAAATATGAATTATCCATGGTAGGGTTTCCTTTTTAGTAGATTTTTATAGGAATTTCATTTTCGAATTCTTTCTAGATGATAACGAATACTACTCTAATTACTACTAATACTATTCGTCATAGATTTTCGGTAATTTTCGTTTAATAGTTTCGTTATTAATAGATTATGGTTTTCAGGGATATTTCTGTTTTTAATCTTTGATTTTCAATAATAAACCCGGATATAACAATCAACAAAATTAACCACACAATGATTATTTCAACTCGACTAAAACTATTTGCACTATTTGTATTCTTTTCTTTTGCAATGAGTGCCCAAAATCCTCAAGGCGAATTAAAAAGATGGCATAAAGTTACTCTTTCATTTACAGGCCCAAACACCTCTGAGACGGCAAATCCAAATCCATTCTCAGATTATCGTCTGGATGTTACATTTACGAATGGTTCTTCTTCTTACACAGTTCCTGGCTATTATGCCGGATGTGAAGATCCAGCAGAATCTAGTTGTGATTCTGGAGCGATCTGGAAAGTTCATTTTGCACCTGGAAAAACAGGTACATGGAACTGGACAGCTTCTTTTAAAACTGGAGATGATATTGCAATTACAACTGGAGGAGCTTCAGCTGGATTTATGGATGGAGATACTGGTTCTTTTAATATCACAGAATCTGATAAAACAGGACGTGATCATAGAGCCATGGATAAAGGGAGATTGCAATACGTAGGAGAACACTACTTAAGACATTCTGGTACAGATCCAGAAAACCCTAACGGTAACTGGTTTGTTAAGGCAGGTGCGGATGCTCCAGAGAATACCTTGGCTTACGAAGATTTTGATAATACACCAAACCGAGGAAACCGACGAAAAAATTGGAATCCCCACCAACAAGATTATGTCGCATCTGATGCTTCAGCATATACTTGGGATGGAGGAAAAGGTTCTGAACTATTAGGAGTGGTTAATTATCTTTCTACCAAAGGATTGAATGCGTTTTCTTTTTTAACGCTTAGTCTTCATGGAGATGATGAAAATGTATTCCCTCATTTACTGAAGGTCACCGAAAGTGTATATAATGGGTATAATGATAGCCAGCAATGGAATCAGGGTGTACATAAAGATCGTTTTGATGTTTCTAAAATGGCTCAATGGGAAAAGATCTTTGAATATGCTGATAAAAAAGGGGTGTTTATGCATTTTAAAACCATGGAGACGGAGAATGATAATATGATGGATAATAATACCAATGGTAGAGAAAGAAAATTGTATTACAGAGAACTGATAGCGAGATTCGGACATCATTTAGCATTAAACTGGAATATTACAGAAGAAACAACAATTCCAGATAATGTGGTGAAAAGTATTGCATCTTATATTAAAGATGTAGATCCTTATGACCATCATATTGTACTGCATACATATCCAAATCAGCAGGACCAAAGATATGATCCTTTATTGGGTGCTAATTCTGAACTTACTGGAGCATCTATTCAAACGGGAAAAAACAATGTGCATAATGATGTAAGAAGGTGGCTTGAGAAATCTAGAAATGCTGGAAAGAAATGGGTAGTTGCTAATGATGAACAAGGAAGCGCAAATATAGGAGTAGATCAGGATGGTACTGAAGATAAATTGGTTCGTGATCAAGTACTTTGGGGAACATTTATGGCTGGTGGTACTGGAGTAGAGTATTACTATGGTTACCAAACAGGAGAAACCGATTTAACAGCTCAGGATCATAGGTCCAGAGATGTAAAATATACACACGCTAGTTATGCATTGCACTTTTTTGAAACGTATTTGGATTCTTATTTAGTGGATATGGTTTCTTCTGATGGTCTTACCTCCGCTGACGATTATGTACTAGCAAAACCAAATGAGGTATATGTGGTGTATCTTCCAGATGGTGGATCAACCAATATCAGTTTACCTTCAGGAACTTGGCAGGTACAATGGTTTAATCCAAGGTCAGGAGGCGCATTGTCTTCTCCACAAGGAGTTACCAATTCTTTATCTGCCCCAGATACTAATGATTGGGTAGCTTTGATAAAAGGTGAATCAGACGGAGAGCCAACATGTGATGATTTAGAAAGTATAGCAACACAAGATGCCTATTTACAAGGAACTACTAGGTTTAACACGGATGAACTTAGAGTAGAGCAAGGAAATAGAGTTTCTTATTTGCAGTTTGATGTACCATCAACAGAAGATGCAGTGAGTGCTATTAAACTGAGATTAACAGTAAACGATGATCCTGGTCAGGGAACCATAGATGTTTATAAAGGAAATGCTAACAATTGGACAGAAGGAAACTTATCCGATGCTAATAAGCCATCAGAAGGAGATAAAATAGGCTCTATTAATGGTGCATTTTCTGCTGGGCAATCATATGAATGGACTTTGTCTGGTGTTTCACAAGGAGAAACAATTTCATTAATACTAAAACATACAGGTTCTAATGATGTTTCGTTTCATTCTAAAGAAGGAGCTGTGGCTCCAAAAATCATTGTATCCTTAACGGATTGTAATGATGGTGGTGATGGAGATGGTGGAGGAGACGGAGATGGTTCTTCATGTGTGCCTACAGAAGAGAATGGTGTGGTAGCAATAGAAGCAGAAGACTTCGTAAACCAAACAAAGACAGAAAAAAGACAATGGTATTTCCAAGATGGAACGGTTTCTACACCAACTCCAGATCCAGATCCTAGTCATCATGCTTCTGCCAGTGGTGGTGGATACTTAGAAATTTTACCTGATACCAGAGTAACTCATGATGATCCATTGGTTAATGGAGAAAGCTTTTCTAATACACCTGGAGTAGTGGGGGTTTTAGACTATAATGTAAAGTTCAATTCTCCAGGAAAATATTTTGTTTGGGTACGTTTATATTCTACAGGTTCTGAAGATAATGGGCTACATGTAGGGATCAATGGTACTTGGCCAGCTTCTGGACAACGTATGCAATGGTGTGCTGGTAAAAATCAATGGACGTGGGAAAGTAAACAACGAACAAATGCGAATCATTGTGGTGAAGAGCAACTTATTTATATTGATGTTCCTAGTGCAGGAGTACATACAATTTCATTGTCTATGAGAGAAGATGGAACAGAAATCGATAAGTTTGTTCTTTCTAAAGCATATACAAAACCTACGGGTACTGGGCCTGATGTAGTATTGTCAGATTGTCAATTGTCTGTTGGTGAATTTGATAAGGCCCAATTTAAGGTATATCCAAATCCTGCAAATAATCTAGTAAATGTAGCAGGATTAACTAAAGGCAAAGTATCTGTATATGATATGACTGGTAGAAAAGTGATTTCTGCTATAGAAATTTCGGAATCTGATAACAATTCTTCGATAGATATTTCTAGTATTCCTTCGGGAGTTTATTTCATGGTGATCAGAGATGGAAAAAATCAAAATACTTTAAAGTTTATTAAACAATAGTGTAACTAACTATCTAACTATTTGTAAAAAGGATTGGATAATCATATCCAATCCTTTTGCTATTTTCTATATTAGATTTTACCTTTCTAACCCTTTTTTTAATACTTCCTGAATTCCAGATAGGTGATCGCTAAATTGCATCATCTGTGCAAGCACTTGTGCCATTTCGTTTTTATCGCCAAACCCTTTTAATTTATTGTTTTTTACAAAGGTTTCTTTGATAACTTCCCAGCGGTTTTTTTCCTCCTTTGAAATGTTGTTTGTTAGCTCTTTGTACTTCAGAAGATTGGCTTCTGCAGCACTTGTTAAAGTTTGAGATTCATTTTCATAATGTGATAACAAAAGTGTCTGCAATTCCTTTTCATTCATAATAGGAACTACTTTTGCCACTAATTTACTCATATCACGATACGAACCTTGTAGTTTAAATGACGGTTCTGTGCGGTACGAATCTTCCATTGCAGCAGACTGTATATACGTCGCATTTACTTGCATGACCGTATCACGAATCGTAACTACTTTTTCTAATATAGATAAGTAATCTTGTACTTCTTGTTTTGTATGATTTCCTTTAAGCTCAATACCTTCTTGGGTTCCTGATACTACCATTTCGATTAATCCATAGATATCTTCGAAATATTTACTGCTTAGTTGATGCAATATAGGATTAGAAGTAAGTGCGTTTTCAATCAAACTCAATTTGAATAAATCAGCTGTATCACCAATAATATCTCCCAGATTGTAAATGTCAGCTCTGTTTGCTAACATATCTGGTATCTGAAACTTTTCACCACTTTCTGTATATGGATTTCCAGCCATGATCACACAGAACTTCTTACTGCGTAAATCATAGGTTTTAGGATTTCCTTTGTACACTCCTTCAATTTTACGAGTACCATCAGCCAGAGAAATAAATTTCTGTAAAAACTCTGGATTACAGTGTTGAATATCATCTAGATATAGCATCACATTATTACCCATTTCGAATGCAAGGTTTAGTTTTTTCAATTCTTCACGAGCGGCGGCATTATTGGCTGCCATAGGATCCACAGAAGTTACTTCGTGACCAATTGCAGGCCCATTTATTTTCATGAATACCAATCCCAAACGATTTGCCATATATTCCATCAGGGTAGTTTTACCGTATCCTGGTGGAGAAATGAGTAATAACATTCCCATTCTATCCGTACGTTTGTTATCTCCAACACTTCCTAATTGCTTGGCTAAGTTGTCTCCAAATAAAGGAAGATATACTTGATCAATTAGTTTGTTTCTAACGAAAGAGGATAAAACTCTTGGTTTAAACTCAGAAAGTTTCAAGTCTTCTTTTAGCATTTCTGTTACCTGATGCTTTGCATCTCTATATGCTTCATAGGCAGGAACATCAATCTGTACAAAGTTGGTTACATCGGCAATAAACTTATGATAATTAAATTCAAAATTTCCTTCTTGTATTGTTGAATGACTTCCTTGTAAACCATCAATAATTTGTGATGGACTTACATGAATAATTTCTGCTATGGATTCTTTTTTGTACAACAGACAACAAACAATCTCATGTGCATAATCAATTTGTTTTGGATGATGTGTTTTTAAATAGGCGGTTACCCATTGCAATGCTAAACGGATGAGATCTTTTTGATATTTATCTCCCGTTGCTTCCAATGATTTTTTGAATCTATCAAGTACCTTTTTCTTTTTTAATTCGGTTAAAAAGGACTCGTGTAGCTCATTTGCCGTTTGACTAATACAAAAAACATTATCACTTTGTAATTCCTCAAAAAGATAGTTACTAATGACTTCTGCATAATCTGATGCAAAAAGTTGATGTTCTTCTGAGAATGAAATCACTTCTTTTGCTAAATCAGTAAGTACGGTTTTGTACTCAGTACTATCCGAGAATATAGCTAATACTTCACCTGAAGCTTTAATAGTATTGTTCCAATACTCTTTTTTGTCATCATCCAAACTATTCCAAAAATATTGTGAATACGACCTTGATTTGGAATCGTATCTTAATAAGCCGAGATCATGATCTTTCTGAACTAAAACTTTTAGAATTTTTGCAGCGTCTACATCATGTACGCCTTTTACATAACCTTCTGCATAGTTCTTGCTACTTTCTGATTTTATAATTTCTAGTAGATCTTTTTCAGATATACTAGAAAGGTCTTCTTTTGAGTTTTTGAAAATCTTGTAAGCTAGATAAGCAGCACGATACATATCTTGATTTTCGGAAATAAGTTCTTGATCCCAGTATTTTTTAGAAACTAATAAGGTCTCATTTTCAATCTCCTGATAAAAATCGGTCCCTGTAAGATGATATTGTAAGGTCTTATCTTTGTAGACAATGGTAAGGTCTAGTGGTTGCTTGTTGACACCAAACTTGTGTTTTCCTAATTTGATGATATTTTCACCATCTTCATATAGGTCTTGTTTGTCTTTTAGTTTACGAGTAGCATCTTCCTTGGCAACTTTTAATGCCGTTTCAATGGTTTCCGCTTTACCAGCATCATTTAATTCCATTAAATTGGAGATGATATCACGCAGTTTATTGATCATCAAATCCGAAGCAAAATATCCATTAATATCTGCAACAGTATCAAAACTTAATGCCTTTTTAGTAACTCCTTTGAGTATTCTGTTTGCAGCATTTTCTAAGGCAACTGCCTTTTTGTTTCTTGCCTCGATCAGACTATTTTTTCTAGCTTCAAAAGCATTGTATACTTCTTCTCGCTTTTCTATAATCTGAGTGATGAATTCTTCAAAATCTGCAAATCGACCTTCTAAATCTTCTAGTTGAACAGATACTTTGTTTAACAACTCATCTGTTTTTTCTGGAGTGTTTGCGATATCCAGATAATTGATAATACTCTGATCTACTAGTTTTAATTGGGCTGCAAACTCTGCATTGGCTTCTTTGCTGCCAAGCGATTTTATCGTGTTCTTTATTCCAGCCTTTAATTGATTAATAGTAGCAAAAATCAAAGAAATATTATCGATAATCTTAGTAGAATGAGATGTGTCTTCAATCTGAAGGTTGGAAACAATATCAATAAGCATTTCCAAGTCCGTTGCAATCTGATTTACTTCGTCTTCTAACTTTTTAGCATCGATTACTTTTTTGATGTTATCCAGCGATTGCTTTTTTTCTTCTACTCTCTCGTGATAGGGTAGTAGTGCCTTGTCATCTAGTAAGAATTGCACACAGCGCTGAGAAATTTTATCCGTTTGCTCTGCAATTTCTGTTTCAAGCTCAGTGATAAAGGTTTTATCTACATAACGAATGTCTTGTAAACCAATTACTTCACCGCGCAGGGTTCTTAGTTGTGATAAAACTTGCACAAAATCATCTATAGATCGGAAGGAGCTACTTTTTATCTTCCCAAAGATTTCTTCTGCTTTTGCTTTGGTTTCTTTGGTTACATTGGCAGCAGTTCTTCTCAGTTGGACAACTTTTTCAAATTCATCGATAGCTGCATTTGCTGCATTACTTATTTCTCCTAACGGAATATCTAAACGGAAGGTATCATCTTCTCTAATCCAATAATAGCTGTCTACAATTTCTCCCGAAGATTTAGCCAGATCATCATACAAACCATCATAACTATCTTCTTTATTCAGAAGTGTAATGAGTGCATGGCATTCTGCCATTGCTTTTACGATATCTTTATTTCCTATTTTGTAAATTAAAGTGTCTGTATGCTGAGAAGGAATTTCGTTTCCAGTTAAGAAAGGAGTTTGCCAAATTTGAATAACATGATGTTTCGTTTGCTCATCTTCAGTTTTGAAATAGCACAACTCTCCATCTTCTAAAATGGTAAACCCATTACAAACGATAGGAGTTTTTACCTCTTGCTCTATTACATTATATGAAATCAAAGTATAAAGTCCTTTTTCGCTTTCATAGAAAACATATAGAAAATCTTCACCATTAGGAGAGCTTATTTTTTCTTGAAATTGAACATCAGAAACTTCATTGGTGAACAGTTTTACTTCTCCAGATTGTAGATAATAACCATTAGGATAGATGATTCCTTGATCATCAGGCAAAAGCACACAAGCGTCTTTTATACACTCGATTTTTTTTACTTCTTGTACTTTATGATTGTATACAAAGTATCTAGGAGTTTCCTGAAATGGTTTTATTTCTAAGGCGATGAGGTTGCCTAAATCTGCATAACGATATTGACCATCATCTAAGGTTTGATCTACTTGCGCTACCGCTTCATTGTAGATTCCTTTTCCATCATCTGTGTTGTCTTCGATTTTAATGGTGAGATCTCCACCAACGGTTTCTACAAATACTTTATCTAAAATAGAGATATGCGGATGGGTTCCGTATCTATGCATATCTCGAGTTACTTCTGTCCACTCGAAATCATACTGATTCGGAAATTTAAATTCGTGCTCACTTCGGTTATCAACATAGGTAAGTGTTCCTTCATTGATTAACCATTTAAAGGTTTTAATATCGGATACGCTTTCGCTTAACTGAAAAACCATATGAAGATAGTTGCCTACAATAGCAAACTTCGAAAAAATGGTGTTTCTGTAGTACTTGTATAAATTCGTGAAATCATTTATAAAAACAGTATCCTGAATAAGGTCTAATTTTTTATTTACAAAGTGATCATCGGTGTAAGTATAAATACTAAAAACATCTTCCAGCTTGATCTCTGTTCTTAAACCAAAATGTACATTGTAACCAAAGAGACAATATTTACCAATGGTTACGATGTCTCTGGCGATACAATTATTTTCGGTATTGATGCGATTATTGGCAATTAGTTTAGTTTCTACACTACCAAAAACTTCTTTTCTTGCATCATTTAGTTGGGTAAGACGATTCTGGAGTTCACCTTTTTGTTTTTGCAAACGATTTTGGATGATCTCATAGGTTCCACCGTCTAATTGTATAGTATTTTTATTGGTTTCTTCCATAGTTGTTACCCTAGGTTTTTTTAGCTTTGATTCAAGTTTATCAATTTGTTTAAAAAAATATTATTTCAGATTTAATATTTAATTTTTATAACATCGAATCCTCCTGAATCAGTTATATATAAAATAGTTCGTTCTCTTCTCTTTAGATATTTTAATTCCGTCAATAAATCTGTATCTGGTTTATTTAGTTCTTTTATTCTTTCATAACAGTAATAATAGTTTTGTTTATCAGATTCATAGAGTTCTTGATAAGTTATAACTGCATTTGCTTTGCTTTTAATTATTTCGTAGTAATTACCGATTAACCACTTGAAATCTTTATTGATCATTGATGCTTCCTTAAGTAACTCTAAAGCTTGTTTGTACTGCTGTTTTTTGATATAACATCCAGCAATATTTGCATCATTCTTTAAGTTTTTTGTTGACTGTTTTTTTATTAAAAGAAATTGATCTAAAGCTAAGTCTATTTTATTGTTATCATAAAGAATTTCTCCTATGATAGTTTGTATTTCTATTGTCTTATTTTCTTTATGCAAGAACTTGTCATTTTTGATTAAGGAATCTGCATATTTAAGAGCATCGACAACGTTTTTGTCTGATCTTTTATAAATTTCTTGTATTCTTAAATGTAATTGAGCATTTCTTTTGTCTAATTGCTTATACAGAGGTGTTTTTTTCTGAACTTTAGAGTAATCTTTTTTGAAAGGTAATTTAATAATGTTATGTGGTACAGTATTCCATAAAATATTTGTAAACAGACCTTTATGTTTAATATAAATAATAGAATCACCTATAGAGGTGCTGTAATACATTTCCTGATTTGGGATTACATTAATAGTTTTATTTGATTCTCCTTTTATAGAGAAAGAGAAGCCCTTAGGGTCTGTTTTTTGTGCAGGTATTGGTGCAAAAGGGGTTTCTCCAGTTGAACTCCCTCCTGCACGACCAGTATTATTTTGGTATTTTTTTTCCACGATAATCCCGCCATGATGTTCTTTTTTTGAAAATACACCATCAATTACCAAAAGAATTATTAGTGAAATAATTAAATAAATACCGACTTTGAATATGGACACTTGTTAATGTTTTTTGCTCTAGTTGTAAATCCTATTTGTATTTATCATTTAAATAAGTACTTCTCGCTTTATTAAATTATACGTTTAGTTTGCGAAGTTGAACAATCTATTCTTTAATCTTCTCAATCCTTGAATTCGTTGGTTTTTCTGAATCATAGACAATTTTCAAAGAATCTCCAACTTTTCCTGGTTTTTCAAAATACAAATCATGCTCTTGTCGTACTATTTCTTGGATCTTTTGATAACTCTTTCCATTTACCTCGTATTCATATGTTACATGAAAGTTGTCAATGTCCAAACCAATATCACTATCTAATTTGTTGGTAGTGATTTTAGTTATCACCGCGGATGTTTGGACTCCATTTTTTGCTAAACCTTCTTTTTTGTAATAGGTATTAAATGCTAATACGCCAATGCATATAAATAATACTGCGATTAGTCCTAAAAATTTTCTACTCATGATTTCGTTTTTTTATTATCTAAACGATCCAAAACTTACACCTGGATCGTAATACTATTGATAAAGAACAAACCAGAAAAGCAAAATAAAAACAGCGACACTTAGTATAATTGTTAGTATGTGTTTTCTACGAGTTTGTTTTCGTTGTTTTTTTAGTTTATCCCTAATCTCTTGCAATAGCTCTTCAGAAACGGGTACGGTTTCAATGCCTTTACTTTCACTGTCAGTTTCTGTCCATCCATCATAGGCTTTTCGTTCTTTTCTTCTACTATTTTTAAGAAGATTACTTAAATTATGACCATATCCTCCCATCACTACGCTATGTATATCAGAATAGATGTTATCAGAACTATTATCATCCCAAAGACAACAACTTGTTTTCTATAAAGTACTTGCCTTTGCCTTTTTAGCTTATCTCGTATCTTTTGTAAAGTTTCTTCCGAAATGGGTTCTACTTTGATACCTCTACTTTGGGTATCCGTATTTCCATTTATATGGCTAAAAGCATCTCTTTTATTTCTTCGATCATTAAACTTAATCGAAGCAATCATTGCAGCTATACTCATAATTAAACCAGTATTAAAAGTTAAACAAATCCCATCTAGTCAATCACTCGCTACCCCAAAGAGAGTTCAAGACTTTCAGGGATTGACTTTTATGGGTCTAAAAATGTATATGTGTTAGTATGCATATATTTCATGAAAAGAAAAGGGTAGGTGATACCCTTTTCTTTTTGTTTTCTCTGCACAGAGAGAAGTTTATATTATTTCAATTTCTTGTCTGAAATTCCTAATCCTTTAGCTAGATTAAACAGGTTACTAAACAAGGTGTTTTCTTCTTCGTTAGTAGATTTCTGTTTTAAATCCATTAGGATATTGGCAATCGTTAGATTTTTGATGTCTTCAGAAGAGATTCCGTATTTGGTAGCAAAATCTCTTACTTTTTCCAAAAGGTTTCCTTTTACATCATCACTTCCTAGAATAGCATCTTTTACTTCTTGTACCGTACTAGAATGTTGTACCAATCTATCGTATCCTTTGGCTTTGGTAATTTGACCAATAATTTGCTCGAAGAACATAGTTTCACCACCTACAATATCAATATTAGCAGCTTTTAATGCAGCTCCGATAACATCTGCTTGTGCAAAGGCAATCTCTTTCTGAATATTGATCTGTGCAAGATCCACTTGTAATTCCTTATCTAATTTCAACTTGAATTCTTCGTGTTCTTTACCAACACCATCCAGCTTCTTCATTGCTTCCGCTTTCTCTTCGATTCCCGCAGCTTCTGCTAATGCAATTTCTTTATCACCTATAGCCTGTGCAAGTGCTTTTTCTTTAATCACTTCAGCTTCTGCGATTCCTTCTTCTTTAACAGCTTCTGCTTTTGCAAGAATACCTGCAGCTTCTGCTTTTGCTTTTTTCTCGATGATATTCGCTTCCACTAATCCCTGACGCTCGTTAGCATCTGCTTTGGCATGCATTACTTGTGCTTCAGACATTCCAATAGTAGCTTCTTCTTTAGCTTGTGCTTCTGCCAATGTTTTACGAGCTTCCGCTTCTTTTTCACTAGCTTCTTTTTGCGCTTGTGCTTCGATATTGATTTCTTCAGCTTTTTGCTTAGCAGCTTCTTTTTGCGCTTCCGCAGCTTTGATTGTAGAGATCAACGCTTCTTCTGCATTTGCTTCAGCAATGGTAATTTTTACTTGCTTCTCACGATTTGCAGTTTTGAATGCTTCGATATCTTTCATGTTTTCTTGCTCTTCGACCACGCCTTTTTCTAGCATCACGCGATCACGAATCACATCCTGAATGTTCTTTTTCTCTACTTCAACTACTTTTTCTTTTTCTATTTGTGCTAAGGTTACAATTCGCTCACGCTCTGTTGCTTCTAGCATTCTATCTTTTTCTACTCTTTCTGTTTCAACAGCATTAGTACGTTGCTTGTTTTTCTCAGCAACAATAATTTGACGTTGCATATTTTCTTCGGCAACTTTTACTTTCTCTTCGGTAGCAATACGTGCTGTTTCAGATTTAAGTCTTTCTTCTTCTCCTACTTTTAATATTTCAGCTTCTTCACGCGCTTTGATATTAGCAATTTCTCTTCTTTGCTGTTCTTCTTTTTCTGCCAATTGCTTATCAAGTTCTAGGATAGCTTCTCGTGCCTCTACATCTTGCTTGCGAATAACTTTTTCCTCATCCCGCTTGATCAGATTGGATTTTACATTCTGTGCAGCAGTTAACTCAGTGATTTTCTTAATACCTTCAGCATCCAGAATATTATCTGGTTTCATAACGCTTAGTGAAGTTTGTTCTAAGTCATCGATTGCGCAATCATCTAACACGTATCCATTTAGATCTGTACCAATGATATTTACAATTTCATCTCTGAATTCTCTACGCGCTTCATATAACTCTACAAATTCAAACTTTTTTCCTACGGTTTTTAAGGCTTCAGAGAACTTAGCATCGAATAAATTACGAAGAACATCGATTTCTGAGGCTCTGGCACATCCGATAGTTTGTGCTACATTGATAATATCTGCTTTTGATTTATTTACACGTACAAAAAACGCTACTTTAATGTCTGCTCGAATGTTATCTTTACAGATTAATCCATTGGTTCCTGTTCTTTCAATTTCTAGCTTCTTTACAGCGATATCCATAATCTCCATTTTATGAAGTACTGGAACTACTAATCCTGCATTAAAATAAACTTTGGTTCCGCCAGCTCCTGTTCGCACTAGGACTTTACCTTGGATTATTTTTTTGTACATGGATATAATCCATACAATTAATCCAAAAGCTACAATTACGATAGCTATTAAGACTATTATTGATGATTTCTCTAACATATTAATTTGAATTTGTCGGTTATTTATGATTGAAATTTTTCTATTAAATAATATTTCTTGTCTTTTGATTCGTTGACAATTAAAGCTTCTTCTCCAGATGAAATAGATGCTCCTTTAAAACCTTTAGCTTGAACTCTTATAGGATCACCTTTTACCACGACTTCTATTTGTCCTAGCTTATCTCCGGATACTGGGGATTTTACAATACATCTTCTTCCTAAAAAGTCAATTTCTTCTTCTCCTTTATGATCTATCATTCGATAAAGTTTAGCAATAGGCTTGGTTAACAATTTTGTAATAAACAAGCTCACTATTAGATTGGGAACTAGCATCAGAAAACCAATCCAATTAGATTGCCATCCAAATGAATAGGTGATATTTATAGATATGAACCAAATTGAAAAAAAGAGAATTGTAAGCATAAACATTAAGGGCAACTCATCAAAGTTGAAATACCTTAAAAATTGTATGCCTGCACTTTCGGTCTGAACTTCAGAATTGATATTTTTTGGTGGTAAGTCCACATCGGGATTGTAATTATCCAGATCGGCGTCCATATCTACATTAAGATCTATGTCTGTCGAAGCATCAAACTCAACATCAAAGAAGTCCAAATCCAATCCTGTAAGTATGGTTAAAATCCAGTACAACAAAAGAGCTAAACACATAATGGAGAAAAATGCGTTTACCGGTGAAAATGCTATCTCTACTAATTCTTTCAATGTTTCAGTTGTTTAGTAAGTTAATTGTTATCTCATTAATTATCCCTCTTTTCAAAATCTTCGGTTTGATAGATTTTTATTCTTCATATTGCTAGATAAATCAGAGCAACGAAGATACTTGTCCAAAAAATACCTATAAATAATGCTCCCATCTTCTTATTATTTAAGTTTTACTGCGGTTCCATACGCAAGGATTTCTGAAGCTCCTTGCATAACCATAGAAGTAGTCAATCTTACATTAATAACCGCATCTGCTCCTAATCGTTGCGCATCCTGATGCATTCTTTGTAAAGCTTGTTCTCTGGATTGTGCCTGTAGTTTGGTGTATTCTTCTATTTCTCCTCCTACAATATTTTTTAGCCCTGCAAAAACATCTCTACCAATATTTCTGGCTCTCACTGTACTTCCTCTTGCAATTCCTAAAATTTCAATAACTTCCTTATTAGGTATCTTTTCTGTCGTAGATGTTACCATGATTTATTAGTTTTTTTGTTATTATTTTTTGAGTAGACCAAAAGCATCTGATAATCAATTACTTGATTGGATTCGATAAGATCTTATAATAGTCTATTGTTTCTTTGTTTTTTGTAGGAAACATAGAAAATGTCATTAACCTGTCTTTGACCTTCAAAAAGAATAGTCAATACTTTATTTTTAAGTTACCAGTTAAGGTTGCAAGTTAGTGCCTTAAAGCTTTAAAATGTTACCCCTTTTCTGGGGTTTTTTGAATTACGAGTCTTTCATTCCAAGCTGTTCTTTTAGCTTAGCTAAATCGTCTTCTGCATTCGTTCGCGTTACATCAACAGCTTTGTCTAATTCTTCGTCTATAGATTTAGAAGCGTTTGCAATATCACCATAAGCTTCTGCTAAAGCTTCTTCCTGATTTACTTTGTCCTTCATTCTTTCCAACATAGAAACAGTACTAGAACTATCTATTTCTGCCATTTGCTTATTCACATTTTTGGTAGCAGCAGAAACTTTTACTCTTGCTTTTAAAGTTTTTAGCTCGTTTTCCCACTTGCTAATGTTTTGTTTGATTTCGTCAACATTTTTTTCTAACTGAGATACGGATTTATCAAACTTTTCTGTTTCACCCTTACCACGAGTAACATGCTGTAGTGATTCTTCCTTTTTAATTAAAGCTTCTTTAGCTAATCTATCAGCCTCTGCAGTATCTAGATCTCCGCTTTGTGCTTTTTTTAGAATTAGCATGGCTTTTTGTTGGTAATCTTCTGCTTTAGCAGCAAATTCTTCTGTATCATTTTTAGATCGAATTGCTAAAGCTTTTACCTGTGCTAAAGCTTCCAGGCTTTTTTCTAGATCAACTTTCATATCTCTAATTCCCTGCTCTGTCATCTTAATAGGATCTTCCATTTTATCGATCGCAGAATGCGCTTCAGCTTCACCTATTTTAAATAGTCTTTTGAAAAAGTTCATAATTTAATATTTTGAAAAATTTATAATTTGTTCTGAGTATTCACTTAATAATAATCCTAGTGAGTTTAATGTCCCTTCTAATTCATTAAGATCTAAGTTTTCTATTTGTAATGTATCTCTGAAGATTACCTTTTCACCAGTTTCATCTAGGACAAATGCTCCATGAACAATATCTCTGTTCTTTTGAAGCAAACTACGATACACTAGTTCATTCTTATTTTTTATATTAAAAATGTGCTGTTCAATGATCAAAATAGGTGGTGCAACACCTAGAATCAAGTTTTTAATCCCTTCGTTTTCTTTACTAATCATTATAATTCCATCACCGATATTTTCATGAATGATGTTGAAATTAAGGGTTAGTAAATATTCTTTCACCAGTTGGAAGTGATCTTGCATATGATGGTTGTTTTGATTGACAATTAGTAATTTATTCGCTGTTTATGACTTAGTATCAATATTACAAAAAGTAAGATAACTTTTCTACTATATCGACGGCTAAATTGACAATGTATTGTACTACGGATATCATGGGTATGTTGTTGTTTTATGATTAATGAATTTAGTTATGATGCTAAAATTTTTAGTATGTCCTATGATTTTGCCCAAAATCATTATACTTTTAAAAAGTATTTCTACTAAAATTAGCATTTATTAAATATATTAGCTAATATTGTTAGTGTAAAAGTACAATAATTTTTTATAATTGCAAATAAAATTAGCAAAAATGTCATTTTTTGGAAAAAATATTAAAAAAATTAGAAGTGTAAAGAGTTTGAGTCAACAAGCTTTTGCGGAGCTATTTGACTTAAAAAGAGGGACTTTGGGGGCGTATGAGGAAGGTAGGAGTGAGCCTAAAATAGATACGATAATAAAAATAGCTAATTATTTTAGCATAGCTATTGATAAGTTGCTAACTGATGAACTGACGGTAAATGAACTTTTAAAGTTTAAAGGAGATCTCACTACCTATGCAGAGGATATAAAGAGAGAACAATTTGCTGTGATACCTTGTATAACAGAAAGTACAGCTGGAGAATATATCTCCTTATATACTAAAGACAACTTTATAAAAGAGTTACCTACAATTCAATTACCAGTAAATCCTGCTAAAAAGTTTAGAGGCTATACGGTACTGAATTTAGAAATGACAAATCATGATCAAGGTTTTTATCCAAAGGATATCGTTATAGGAGAAGAAGTGCCTTCTAATGTCATTAAGAAATTGAATAATGGGACCTTGGTAGTAGCGTTAACAGATGCTAAATTAATCTTTAGAAGATTGTATATAACAAACAACAATGTTGTTTTGAGAGCGGATCATAAAAATATAGAAGACGAAGAATATCCAATTTCTGAAATTAAGGAAATGTGGCGGGTACGTTATGTGTTTTGTAAACGTATTCCTGAGTTTGCGGATGGAATGGAAGATAAATTACAAATGATAGAACAAGAGCTATTAAGAATGAAAGAAAAATTGAGATAAAACTTATCATCAAAAGCAGCGTAATTTTAAAAAGAGGTGCAACGGCTCCTCTTTTTTTATAGTAAGTATATCATTAAAAGATGCGTATTCATCTGTTTTTCATTGTAAATTATAAAATTCTCCTAATTAGCGCGTTGCTCAATATTTTTTTGATATCTTCCATTGGTTAATAAAGACATTAGCGTAAATTCCAATATAAATATTGCAACTCCATTTTGATGAATACAATTTTTGATGCGATCCGTTCTCAGAATTTAGAAGCGGTAGATAGCTTTCTAAAACAGGATCCAAGTTTAGTACATACAAAAGATCAAAGAGGATCTACACCTCTCTTACTTTCTACTTATTATGGTTTTTTGGATATAGCCAAATTGATTATAAGTCGAGGAGCGGATATTAATCAACAGGATGCTTCTGGAAATACCGCTTTGATGGGAGTTTGTTTTAAAGGGCATTATGAAATTGCAGAACTATTAATTTCTAATGGTGCAGATGTGGATATTAAAAGTTATAATGATGCCACGGCATTAATTTTTGCAGCTACTTTTGGTCAAAAAGAAATAATTAGATTATTGATTTCTAAAGGAGCAGATGTTGCCATCAAAGATAATACCGGTCGAACAGCTGAAATGCATGCTCAAAGTCATGGAATTGATTTTGCTGAATTATTGAATGAAACGGAGTGAGTTTAGATTCTCATATAACAGATATAAAATCGGTTAATATACGGTCCACAAATATTAAAAGACGGTTATTAATGTCCTCCACTACTGTAGGCACTCTCACGAAATATCTTCAAGATCATATTGGAACTGAAATATTGATTATTAATACCAATGTAGGTATGGAAATCTATTACTACGATAAGAATGATCATAGTCATTTTATAAAAGAGACTGCATTATTGCATACTATTAAGTTTGTAGATGCTTCGAAATTAAGATTTAAGAACTCTCTTAGTTCTGAAGAAGTTCGGAAAAATTTCACAGAGACTATAATTACTTTTGCACAATATCCGCAACTATTCTTGGCGTATGCAAAGAAATTTATTCATCTAAGAAATAATAATTCCCAAAGTAAATACATCATGCCTGCTTTGAATAGTTTTTTTGAAGATGCAATGGCGTTTTTGACTGAGACAGGTAAAGTGCCACACTATGATAAAATTCAAAGAGCAAAAAATAAATCCCAGAAGTTAGATGGAAATCAAAAAATAATTTACGATCTAATTTCTGAGATTTTACTTAAGAAACATAGAAAAAACTAAATATCTATGTGTTAGAATTCTGCGTTTAAAGGAGTTCTAGGGTAAGGTATTACATCTCTAATATTACCCATTCCTGTTACAAATAATACTAGTCGTTCAAAACCTAATCCAAAACCACTGTGCGTACAAGTTCCAAAACGACGAGTATCTAAATACCACCATAATTCTTCTTCAGGGATATTTAGAGCAGCCATTTTTTCTTTTAATACATCTAAGCGCTCTTCTCTCTGAGAACCTCCTACGATTTCACCAATTCCAGGGAATAAAATATCCATCGCTCTTACCGTTTTTCCATCCTCATTAAGTCTCATGTAAAAAGATTTAATGTCTGCTGGATAGTCAAATAAGATAACAGGACATTTAAAATGTTTTTCTACTAAGAAACGCTCATGTTCACTTTGTAAATCCGCTCCCCAATCATCGATAGGAAATTTAAATTTTTTCTTTTTATTAGGTTTAGAATTTTTAAGAATCTCAATTGCTTCCGTATAACTTACTCTTTTAAAGTTGTTCTCTAAGACAAACTTCAGCTTATCTCTAAGTAGCATCTCCGCTCTTTCGGCTTGAGGTTTTTGTTTGTCCTCCTGCACTAATCTGTTTTCTAAAAATTCTAGATCATCCTGGCAATTATCTAACACATATTGAATTACATATTTGATAAAATCTTCAGCCAAATCCATATTTCCATCGAGGTCACAAAAAGCAACTTCTGGTTCTACCATCCAAAACTCGGCAAGGTGACGAGAAGTATTAGAGTTTTCTGCTCTAAAAGTAGGTCCAAAGGTATATACCTGACCTAATCCCATAGCATAGGTTTCAGCTTCTAATTGTCCGGAAACTGTTAGATTAGTTTCTCCTCCAAAAAAATCTTGTTTGTAATCTACATTTCCATTTTCGTCTTTTGGAATATTGTTGAAGTCTAAATTAGTTACCTTGAATGCTTCTCCGGCTCCTTCAGCATCACTTTTAGTTATTACTGGCGTGTGTACGTAGTAAAAGTCATTTTTTTGAAAGTATTCATGAATGGCAAAAGATAATTTAGATCTCATACGCATAATTGCTCCAAACGTATTAGTTCGAACGCGTAAGTGAGCTTGTTCTCTTAACTTTTCCAAAGTATGACGCTTTGGAGACAAAATGGTAAGTTTCAATTCTTCTGGATCTGCTTCACCTTCAATAACAATATTCGAAACTTTTATTTCTACGCGTTGTCCTTTACCTTCACTTTCAGTAAGTGTTCCTTCTATAGAAAGTGCTGCACCAACATTAATTTTGGAAGTAATTTCACTATCGATCGTATTATCTTCAATTACACACTGAATGTTCTTAATAGTTGACCCATCGTTAATCGCAATAAATCGATCATTTCTAAAAGAACGAACCCATCCTTTTACAGATACAGGTTGCAATAGTTTGTCACTTGCTAGTACTTCTATTACTTTCGTATGTTTCATCTTTGTTTTTATTCTTTTTAATTGTTAGTTATAAATAACCATAATACATTTTAAGTTTATTCAAAATGATGTCATACATAAGGTTATTTATATCTATTTAGTTCATTTGTATGATAACAGGTTCATCGATTTCTGAATTTCTATTCTTCAATCAATATGGCACCTATTTCTGTTTGTACGTTATACCAAATAAATAGTATAAATTTTAAGTTAGCAAAGATAATTTTTTAATCTAATTAGGGCATTAGAATCTTACTCAAAAAATAAATGAATTATGTTCTTAGATGTTTTAATTCTTTTTTGAAGGGCAAATTGATGCTTTTTTCTTGTAGAACAGGATTTAGCGGTTTTTTCTAGAAGAATTTGATGTAAAAACCGTAAAAATAGAGGTTTTTGGGGAAAAAATCGCTTTTTTTGAAGTTTTTTTTATAATTGTATATAAAAATTCTTACATGATTATTTTTTGTAAATAATTGATAATGTGAATTTTGATTTTTACCAAATCTTTTAAGGACTACAAAAAAAAAGTTAAATATATATTTTTTTTATCGAAAGGGGGAAATTCCCCCCTAAAATGTGTTTCAAAATACAAAAAGGGAGCGTATCTTGCATATGCAATTATGACGATTGTGTTTACGTTAAGTTTAGTTCGATAGGTTTTGGGGTAATCTATCTTACACGGAGTCTCACTAGTTTGCTAGTGAGGCTTCTTTTTTTAGTAGAATTATTTTGATAAAATTAATGCTTAATTTATCGATTCTTTTTCTTCTTCTGGAAGTTCCTCATCGCTAGCAATGATCTTTAAAGAAGGTTCTTTTAAAGTCTTTTTATTAGCAATGCTACGTTCTAAAGAAAGTAATAGCGATGGTAATAATAATAGATTGGCTAGCATCGCAAACAACAAGGTTGCAGATACAAGACCTCCTAAAGCTTTGGTTCCTCCAAAACTAGAAATCATGAATACAGAAAAACCAAAAAATAAGACGGTAGATGTATAAAACATACTAACTCCCGTTTCTCTTAAAGCAGCAAATACTGATTTTCTAATTCTCCAGTGGTTTGATTTAAGTTCTTGTCTATATTTTGCTAAAAAGTGGATGGTGTCATCTACAGAAATACCAAAGGCAATACTAAATACTAAAATAGTAGAAGGTTTTATAGGTACTCCTAAAAATCCCATAAGTCCTGCTGTCATTAAAAGCGGCAATAGATTGGGAATTAATGAAATAATGATCATTTTAAAAGATCTAAACATCCATGCCATAAAAAGTGCTATCAATATAATAGCTAACCCTAAAGAAAATATAAGATTCCAGACTAGATACGTGGTTCCTTTTTGAAAGATCAGAGCCTTACCAGTAAATGAAATTTCATAACGATCTTTTGGAAACAGTTTCTCTAATTTTGGAGCAAGATTAGCTTCTATTCTTTCCATTTCTTCAGTTCCAACATCTTTCATAAATGTTGTGATTCTGGCGTACTGTCCAGTAGAGTCTACATAGCTGTTCATTGCTCCCGCTTCAGACTCAAAACTTTTGGCATAGGGCAAAATAAAATTACGCTCCTGACTTGTAGGTAGTTGATAGTACTTAGGATTTCCATTGTAGTAGGTCTGTTTAGCATACTTTACTAAGTTTACAATAGAAATGGGTTTTGATAATTCTGGAGTTTCTTCCAATAATTCTTCCAACTGTTCCATTCTGCGTAGTGTAGGTAGTTTAAGAACTCCTTGCTTACGTTTGGTGTCGATTAAGATTTCTAAAGGCATGATGCCATCAAACTCGTCCTCGAAGAACTGAATATCTTGGAAAAAACCAGCAGATTTGGGCATGTCCTCTAACAAACTTCCCGAAACTTTAATGGTATAAATCCCAATGATACTGGCAATAAGAATAATTAATGAAGTAGTGTATATGGTGATTCGTCTGTTTTTTACTGCATGCTCCATCCAGTTTACTAATCGCTCAACCCATCTCTTTCCAAGGTGTTTTAGGTGTCTTTCTTTTGGCTGAGGCATATAGCTATAAATAATAGTAATTACCAGTAAGCATAGGATAAAGAGTGCTACAATATTAATCGCAGCTACAATACCAAATTCTTTCAATAACTTACTCTCTGTTAAAGCGAAAGTAGCAAAACCTGCCGCTGTCGTCACATTGGTCATTAATGTGGCGTTACCTACTTTGGTAATAACCCTTTGTAGTGATTTAGCTTTATTACCGTGTTTTTTAATTTCCTGTTGGTATTTGTTTATTAAGAAAATACAATTTGGTATTCCAATAACAATCACCAAAGGAGGTATAATTGCGGTTAGTACTGTAATTTCGTATTCTAGTAATCCAAGTAATCCAAAAGCCCACATTACTCCAATAATCACGGCTGTCATTGATATAAATGTGGCTCTGAAAGACCTAAAAAAGAAGAAGAAAATCAAGGATGTAACTAATAAAGCTGCTAAAATAAAAATCTGAATCTCATCCATAATGTTTTGAGAATTCATAGTTCTTATATACGGCATTCCGGATACTTTTACATCCATTCCGTATTTTTCTTCAAAAGCTTCTATTCTAGGATTTAGGATATCTTCAATGAATTTTTTTCGAACAATTGTATTTACAATTTCTTTGTTTAGATAGATTGCACTTTGAATTGTCTTGGACTTGTTACTGTAGATGAGCCCTTCGTAAAAAGGTAGTTTGTTAAATAGTTCATGCTCATATTCAGAAACTTGTTTTTCTGTGTAGATACTATCTTTTATGAAAGGTATGAGTTCGAATCGAGGAGGGTTATTCTCTTTTTTAAGCGTTTTTAAATCACTTACAGAGATTACAAGATCGATTTCGCTGTATTTTTTAAATGAATCATTAAAATCATTCCAAGCTTTTAGTTTGGTTGGAGTAAATAATGTGCTATCATTTATAGCCATTACAATAAGGTTACCCTCGTCACCAAATTTATCAAGAAATTCCTGATATTTTAAGTTAACTTCATGATCATCCGGAAGTAGATTTGCTTCTGTAAAGGAAAAACGCATATTTTTCCATTGGAAACCAAGAAAAACTGTGATACCAATAATCACGATAAATATTGCTGCTCTATTGCGGAGTATAATCCCAGCTAATGTATTCCAAAACCCGAAAGTTAGTAACTTTGCCATTCTCAATTTTCCTTGTGCAAATGTAAGGATTTGAGAACTTAATCTTTAAAATTCTGAAAAGAAAAACGAATAAATAATAGGGACTTACAGCTTAAGGTAAAAAGTGAATTTAAAAGCTATGTTGTCCTCAAATTTAGGTAGGTGATATGCACCATATCTATACGCAAAACTAAGCCCAAAACCAGCAAAAAGTTTGTTGATTTCGAAACCAGATTCTTGATAACCTCTCTGCAATGAATTAAAATCAACTCCTTGATGATTGTCTCTATTACTTACATCTCCAATAGCATATCTTGTTATAAGAACCATTTCGGGCTTAAACCAACTGGCTAACTTAAATGGTCTTAATCGATGTCTTATTTGTAATGTAGCTAAACGATCACTAAAAAATTCACTAAAAAACATAGTTTCAAAACTTCTTCTGCCCGCTACTGAGAACCTTTGAAAAACAGTTTCTTTGGTAGGCGCGTTGGGATACGCATGATATAGATGTGTTAATGGAACATCACCACTTGCTATGTCAGCTTCTAGTAATAAGCTAGTGCTTGATTGATTAAGGCGGTTAATAATATATTCGGCTTTAATCCCAATCTTACTGTAATTGAAGTTGCTATCAAATATTCCTTTATAACCTTGAGTATACTGTGCAGTTATTTTAGGATATCCATCTTGTATTTCTTTAAAACCATTGGGGGTTTTTAGAAACTTGCTAAAAGGACTCCATCTCAGTGCAATTGTAGATTCTGCAGTTTTATATTGAGAAAAAGTTTCGCCGTTGTTTATGAATGTATAGCCCCCAGTTTGATCAATATTACTCACCGAAAACTGTGCTTCAGATAATAATTTAGGTAAAATTCTATGTTGTAAGCTAGAACTCCAAGTTCGGTGTTTATAATAGAAGTCTATATTTACTAAACGTGGTTCGAAAAGAGAGTACACTCTTCTGTCGGTTAAATAGAAAAAGCTTCCTACTTCTCTTAAATCGTCTGTGTAATTTACATTCAGCCAGGATCCTGAATCTTTGTTTAATAAAACTCCTCCTCCAATACCAAATTTAAATTTGGCATCTCTAAAACCATAAACTAAGTATCCTTCTGCACGAAAACGTTTTGAAAACTTCTCATTCGTTAAACCTCCTAATCCCAAACGCAATCCTTCGAAATTGTTGTATTTAATAGGGTAGGTAAGATCAAAATCGAAAAAACCCACAGGATAGTATCCTATATTAAAACTCTGAATAACATCGATTCTTCGTTCAATATTTTGTGCTTGTACAATACTGTCTACGACTGTAAAGGATTTTAGATCTTTTTCGGTTATAGCGCTGGTACGGTATTCGTTCCAGTATTCTTCACTTCTATTAGTTGCATCCGGATCAATTTCAATAGCCGATTGCTGTATTTTTATCTTGGTATCTGGTTTTGTGTTATAATCAAAAAAGTCTGTTTTGGATATTAAAAAATCATTATTTCCAGTAAAACTTTTCTTATCATTTCCTAGTCTTCCTACTGATATTTGCCCTCCGAATAAAGTGACCTTCTGTTTTCCAATTCCTGGTCGAATTGTTACTTCTTGGTCTAGGGGCAACCATAATTTCTCTTCTGAATTATATTCGAAATTATGATTTACTAATACGTTCAGTTCTCCTCGCAATTCCGCAACTGCTTTTTGAATTGCTAAGGTTTCCATATCCAAATATAAAACGCCTTCCAGACTTGCTATTCTCTTTGATCTTCTGGGTTGGAATAAAATCACATACGCAGGTCTTTTTCCTTGGGTAGTGTCTAAAACCTTATAATAATAGTTTTTTAGTGCTCTATTAGATAGAGGGCCAGCATATCGATTATTGAAAATAATATAATTTTCTTTGTATAAAGAGTTAGATTGTATTTTAATTCCTAATACATTATAAACAGGTTTATTGAAACCGGTCATTCGTGACGCTAGAACGGTTTCTTTTTCATCTCGTCCTTTATTGAATTGATGAAGGCTAATTTTTTCTGATAGGAAGGAGTGGGCGTCATTAAAAATTCTTTCCATATCAGCACCAGTAGTATCTGGAGTCTCAAATCTAGCTTGGTTATCTTCTGTGATCTTAAACTTGTTGTAAGTTTTGTAGCTATAGTTGGATAAAGCTTTGTTAGGGTTATTCTTGTCCTTGTTGGAAATTGCTTGTTTAATGATATTTGAAGCAATGCTTCCTGGAATATCTAATGTTACAGTTTCGAGATCTTCCAGTTTTGGAGACAGTTGTATTTCTACTTTTACAACATCTTCGGATTTAATGGAGAACTTTTTGGTATGATATCCTACATAGCTTATGGTAAGATTTACTGGGTAGCTATCACATCGTATTACAAACTCTCCTGTAGAAGATGTTAATGCGTACGCATTGTGATCTGTTTTAACAGTGGCAAAGGGTAAGGGTTTGTTGGTGCTTTGATCAATTACTTTTCCGGTAATGCTAATTTGTGATAGAACAACAAAATGGGTAAAAAATAATAAACAGAAAAGTTTGTTTTGCATTATCCGCGAATCATAATAATTGAGTTAAAAATGTACAAAAGTGTTTTTTTGATCAAAAAAAACACTTTTGTGTAGAATTGTAAAGAAATTATACCGTCATAATTTCTTTTTCTTTGACAGCTAGCATTTCATCAATTTTCTTAATGAAATTATCCGTTAACTGTTGGATATCTGTTTCGGCATTTTTTGCCATATCTTCAGATAGTCCATCTTTTTCTAGTTTTTTGATTTCGTTATTGGCATTTTTTCTATCATTTCGAACACCAACTTTAGAATCTTCTGCTTCAGCTTTGGCTTGTTTTACAAGATCTCTACGGCGCTCTTCTGTTAACGGAGGAACGCTTATAATTACACTTTCTCCATTATTCATGGGATTGAACCCAAGGTTGGCTACCATAATCGCTTTTTCAATTTCTTGAATAAGGGATTTTTCAAATGGTTGTATGGTAATAGTTCTTGCGTCGGGTGTATTTACGTTTCCTACTTGATTTAAAGGTGTAGGACTACCGTAATATTCTACCATAACACCACTCAGCATAGCTGGAGATGCTTTTCCTGCTCGTATTACAGTTAATTGTTTTTCTAAATGAGCGATAGCGCCCTGCATAGATTCTTTGGTTGAATCAAGAATAAAATCTACTTCTTCGTTCATTTGTGTATAATTCTTTTCTGTATTAATGTATGAATCAAAAAATGAGCCATTTTATGATTACTAAAGATTTACTTTGGTTCCAATAGATTCTCCAGAAACTACTTTAAGTAAATTTCCAGCTTTGTTCATATCGAAAACTATAATAGGTAATTCGTTTTCTTGGCTTAAAGTAAAGGCTGTTGTATCCATAACTTTAAGACCTTTGCTTAAAACATCATCAAATGTAATAAAATCAAATTTAGTGGCATCTGCATTTTTTTCTGGATCATCTGTGTAGATTCCATCTACTCTTGTTCCTTTTAGAATAACATCAGCGTTGATTTCAATAGCTCTTAATACCGCTGCAGAATCTGTAGTGAAATATGGATTTCCAGTTCCGCCGCCAAAAATTACAACTCTTCCTTTTTCAAGATGTCTAAGAGCTCGCCTTTTTATAAAAGGTTCAGCAACTTCATTGACTTTTATTGCAGATTGTAATCTCGTTGGAATATCAGCGTCTTCCAATGCGCTCTGAAGGGCTAAACCGTTGATTACTGTAGCAAGCATCCCCATGTGATCAGCTTGTACTCTATCCATACCTTTGCTGGCTCCAGCAACACCTCTAAAAATATTACCACCACCTATTACTATAGCAACTTCAACACCTTTTTCTGTTATTTGTTTGATCTCATGAGCATATTCTGCTAATCTTTTTGGGTCAATACCGTATTGGCGTTCTCCCATAAGAGCTTCACCGGATAGTTTTAGTAATATTCTTTTGTATTTCATGATTTGTTTATAGTGTGCTGCAAATATAATGATATTCTTAATTAAGAAAATACTTTGATAGCTAAAGGTAATTCCTAATAAAACCAGAAAAAATGTTAAAAATAATGGTTTGATTTAAAAAAGGGTTCTTTTCCCCTAACACCTCTATTGATTGGTGTTTGATAATGTTTTAGGTTTGCCAAAGGGAAAACAAAATAGGGGGAGATGAGAGGCGTTTTTGAAATAATGATAAAACATTTTTAGAGTTTACAAATTCACTTCGGTGTGATTTGTAATCTAGACTAATTGGGGAGTTAGTCTTTTATGGGGTAGCATTTTGGAGGGGTCCAAAATGTTTAAAGGAGATGTTTTAGAAGTTATTAGAAAATGCTTCGAAAAATGACGAAAAAAACCGCTTCAAAATGAAGCGGTTTTTGATTTTATAAACTAAAGTAACATTTCCGTTACTTTGCTGATTTTTATAAAGAAATTCTCTCGAATCCTACTACAGAAACATCACCCAATGATCCAACGTATTCTCCAACAGTTTTCTTTTCATCTTTGATGAAATTCTGGTCAAGAAGACATTGCTCTTGATCTAAGGTTGTGTTATCAGAGATGAATCTCTCTAATTTACCTGGAAGAATTCTGTCCCAGATTTGTTCTGGTTTACCTTCAGCTTTTAATTCAGCTTTTAATCTTTCTTCAGCTTCAGCAATTACAGCATCAGTTAACTGAGATCTTGAGATAAACTGAGGAACATTTTTTAAGGTTTTTCCTAATCTTACAAGTTCTTCGTTTTCTTTTTCAATGGCTGCAATTCTAGCTTGCGTCTCAGAAGCTACATATTCTGGGTCAAAATCTTTATAAGATAAAGTTGTTGCTCCCATAGAGGCAACTTGCATAGAAATGTCTTTTGCTAGTGCTTCAGCTTCATCTATACTTGTAGATAAACCTGTAAGAGCACCGATTTTATTACCATGGATGTATGATCCAACGAAAGGAGCTTCTAATACTTTGAAATCTCCAATTTCTATTTTCTCACCGATAACTCCAGTTTGCTCAATAAGCTTCTCCTGAACAGTCATTCCGTTAAAATCTGCAGCTAATAATTCATCTTTAGTTGAGCTGTTTAATGCTAACTCAGCTAATTCTTTTGCTAAAGAAACGAAAGATTCATTTTTTCCTACGAAATCAGTTTCGCAGTTAAGAGAAACGATTACACCTTTATTTTTAGCATCATTAACTTTTGCGATAACTGCTCCTTCAGAAGATTCTCTGTCAGCTCTTTTATCTGCTATTTTTTGTCCTTTTTCTCTAAGGATTTTTATTGCTTTGTCAAAATCTCCATCAGCTTCAACAAGTGCTTTCTTGCAATCCATCATTCCGGCACCTGTAGCTTTACGTAATTTACTTACTTCTGCGGCTGTTATTTTTGCCATAACGTTTTAGTATTTAATGTGTTTGTGTAAAAAACAAGTCGTTTAGTTGTAATTACTACGAAAGTAAAGAACTAAACGACTCATTAATTTTATATTAAAGTTAAGTTTTGCAAGATTAACTTTAATGTTTATAATTTTTAATGATTAAAAGCAATCAATGAATGTTTATTCTTCTTCTTGCTTAGCAGCTTCAGCAACCACAGGTGCTTCCTCAGCTTTTGGTGCAGCTTCTGCTGCCGGAGCTGGCGCTTTTTCAGCTGGAGCAGCTGCTTTTGGTTCTTCTTTAGAAGCTTTTCTTTCGTTTAATCCTTCGATAATCGCATCACTTACATAAGTCATAACCTTATCAATTGATTTAGAAGCATCATCATTTGCAGGGATTACATACTGAACCTGACGAGGATCAGAATTTGTATCTACCATTGCAAAAATAGGAATGTTTAATTTTTGTGCTTCTTTTACTGCGATGTGCTCACGAGTGATGTCTACTACGAACAATGCTCCAGGTAGACGAGTCATATCAGAAATAGAACCTAAATTCTTTTCTAATTTAGCTCTTAAACGATCTACTTGTAAACGCTCTTTTTTAGATAAAGTGTTAAAAGTACCATCTTTCTTCATTCTATCGATAGCAGCCATCTTCTTAACTGCTTTACGAATAGTAACAAAGTTAGTTAGCATTCCACCAGGCCATCTTTCAGTGATGTAAGGTTGATTAGCTTTAGATGCTTTTTCAGCAACGATTTCTTTTGCTTGTTTTTTGGTAGCTACAAAAAGAATTTTTCTACCAGAAGCTGCGATTTTCTTTAAAGCTTCACTAGCTTCGTCAATCTTAGCAGCAGTTTTGTATAGGTTGATGATGTGGATTCCGTTGCGCTCCATATAAATATATGGTGCCATGTTTGGATCCCATCTTCTTGTCAGGTGACCGAAATGTACACCTGCATCAAGTAAGTCTTTTACTTCGATATTGTTTGCCATTTTTGTAATAGTTTACGTTCTGTTGAATTAGCAATATTCAAGTGGCTATCGTTTTTCTGATAAGGCCTTGAACATTTAGATGCTAAACTAACTCCCATTTGTGGGATAACAACAAATACATTTTTAATAAATTAACGTTTAGAGAACTGGAATTTCTTACGAGCTTTCTTCTGACCGAATTTCTTACGCTCTACCATTCTTGGGTCTCTAGTTAATAAACCTTCTGGTTTAAGAATAGCTCTGTTTTCCTGATCTAGCTCACATACTGCTCTTGATATAGCAAGTCTAACAGCTTCAGCTTGTCCAGTAATACCACCACCGTATACATTTACATTTACATCGTACTTGTCCTCATTACCAGTTAAGGCAAAAGGTTGGTTCACTTTGTATTGTAATGTAGCAGTAGGAAAATAAACGTTAAGATCTTTTTTGTTGATCGTAACTTTTCCTGAACCTTCTTTTAGGTAAATTCGAGCTACAGCCGTTTTTCTACGACCAATTTTGTGAATAACTTCCATTACTTAAATTCTTTTAAGTTAATAGTTTTAGGTTGCTGAGCTTCCTGATTGTGTTCTGCTCCAGCATATACCTTTAAATTACGGAATAAAGCTGCTCCTAATTTGTTTTTAGGTAACATTCCTTTTACCGCTTTTTCGATTAAACGCTCTGGGTTTTTGTCAAATAATTCCTGAGCAGTAAGACTTCTTTGCCCTCCAGGATATCCTGTGTGACGGATATAAGATTTATCAGTCCACTTTTTTCCTGTTAAGTTGATTTTTTCAGCGTTTGTAATGATAACATTATCACCGCAATCAACATGTGGGGTAAAGCTAGGTTTGTGCTTTCCTCTTAATAGTATTGCAACTACTGAAGATAGGCGTCCTAAAGTCTGTCCTTCAGCATCGATATGTATCCATTCCTTTGAAACGGTTGCCTTGTTGGCAGATGCTGTTTTGTAACTTAATGTGTCCACACTAACTAATTTTACTAATTAAACATTCCTTTCCTATATAAAATAGGGGTGCAAATGTACGATTATATATTTAGATAGCAAACAGGTAGTTGATATTATTTTGAAAGGATGATTGCTTGGTTTTCAGATAGATCAATTATTCTATTGTTTTTTCAAAGTTTTATTTCTCTGTAAGAAAGAAATCGATGTTAATATTTTATTAAATAATAAAATAAACTGTGACAAAAAATAATTATTTAAGTCCTTGTGTAAACATCAATCAACAAAACCAATCAACATGAAGTGCACTATCCAAGTGTTAGTATTACTTCTTTTTGCTTTATCAGCGAATGCTCAAGATTCTACGAAAGTAAAAAAAAGAATATATACTACTAAACCTCTTCAGGGTTCTGAGGCACCAACCATAAATGGATTAATCGATGAGTCAAGTTGGGATCTAGTAGAATGGTCAGGAGATTTTATTGAAAATGAACCTGATGAAAACACTCCTCCTAGTCAGCAAACAAAGTTTAAAATATTATATGACCAAAAATACCTTTATATAGCATATAGGTGTTATGATACAGAGCCAGATAAAATAGAAAAAAGGCTGTCTAGAAGAGACGGTTTTGCGGGAGATTGGGTAGAGATTAATTTAGATAGTTATCACGATAAAAGAACTGGTTTTTCATTTACTATTACTGCAGCAGGAGTAAAGGGAGATGAATTTATCTCTGATAATGGGAATAATTGGGATGGTAGTTGGAATCCGATTTGGTATACCGCTACGAATATTGACGAGGAAGGATGGACCGCTGAAGTAAAAATTCCATTAAGTCAATTAAAGTTCGGAAAAAGCAAAGAACAAATATGGGGGCTTCAGGTAAATCGCAGGTTTTTTAGAAAAGAAGAAAGATCTGTTTGGCAAAGAATACCACAAGATGCACCTGGATGGGTAAGTGAATTCGGAGAGTTGCATGGTCTAATAGATATAGAACCGCAAAAGCAGTTAGAGATACAACCTTTTGCAGTGACTCAGTATGATACCTTTCCAGCTGAAGATGGAAATCCGTTTAGAGATGGAGATGATTTTAAATTAAATGGTGGTTTGGATGCTAAAATTGGTATTACCAACGACCTAACTATGGATTTAACAGTAAATCCTGATTTTGGTCAAGTTGAAGCCGATCCTGCTGCGATAGCCTTAGATGGGTTCCAGATATTTTTTAGAGAACAACGGCCATTTTTTGTAGAGAATAAGAATATTTTCGATTATCAATTTGCAAATGGTTTTGATAATGTCTTTTACTCTAGGAGGATAGGTAGAAGCCCTCAAGGTTCTATTGGGTCTAGTCCTGTAAACACAGAATTCGTAGATAGACCTAATAATACTACAATTTTAGGAGCAGCAAAATTTAGTGGAAAAACGAAAGACGGATGGTCGATAGGTATATTAGAAAGTGTAACACAACGTGAAATTGCTAAAATAGAGGATGCTGATGGTAATAGGAGAGAAACAATTGTAGAGCCACTTACTAATTATTTTGTGGGTCGAGCTCAGAAAGATTTTAATGATCGGAATACCTATATCGGCGGAATTTTTACCGCTACAAATCGTAATCTTGGTGATATTTTAAATATTGATTATGATAATCCGGATACAGATGAAACTTCTGAATTAACTGGATTGCGAGAAAATAACCTGAACTTTTTAAGAAAGGCTGCGTACTCTGGAGGTTTAGATTTTAGACATAATTGGAAAGATAGAAAGTATTTTATAGAAGGAAATTTTGTAACGAGTCATGTAGAAGGATCTAAAGAGGCTATTGAAGCAACACAAAACGAACTCACACATCTTTTTCAGCGTGTGGATGCGGATCATGTGGAGGTAGATCCAAATAGAACATCTTTAACAGGAACAGGAGGGAAATTGATTGGAGGAAAATCCGGCGGTGGTAATTGGCGATACACTGCCGGAGTTTTCTGGAGATCTCCTGAGTTAGAATTAAATGATATTGGATTTTTAAGACAGGCCGACGATATTAGACAATTTGCCAATGTGCGCTATTTATTTCTAAAACCTACAAAATTTTATAGAAGAGCTAATGTGAGTTTTGAACAAACTTCAGCTTTTGATTTTGAAGGAAATTTTAATAGGATTCAGTATGAATTTAATGGATTTATTAATTATAAGAATAATTGGTGGACAGAAGTAGGGGCAGCTCATAAGCCAAGAATTTTTACCAATACTATATTAAGAGGAGGTCCGAGATGGCGTTTTTCTGAAGAGAATTTTGCGTTTTTGTTCTTTGGTTCGGATAGTAGAAAGAAATTTAATTTTACCATGGGGTACGTTAACTCTGGAGCGAGACAAAATAACTTTACTTTTCATCGATATGTTTTAAGAATGCGATATCAGCCTTTTAATGCTTTAAGCGTTTCTCTGAATCCAGAATTTGAAAGGAACCCTAATAAGACGCAGTATGTAACTGAGGTTGACTTTAATGGAACTCCAAGATATATTACAGCTAGAATTGATCAGCAAACATTAAGTGCTAGTATACGTCTTAATTATAATATAAATCCGAACCTCACAATTCAGTATTACGGACAGCCTTTTATTTCCAGAGGGACTTATACAGATTTTAACTATGTAAATAATCCGATTGCTTCTGATTTGAACGAACGAGTAACGCTGTATGATAATAATCAAATTTCGTTAGCAGATGGAACTTATTCGGTTGATGAAGACGGAGGAGGGGTAGATTATTCATTTGGAGATCCTGATTTTGCCTTTGTTCAGTTCAGATCTAATTTGGTACTGCGTTGGGAGTATATTCCAGGATCTGAAATTTTTCTGGTTTGGTCACAAGGGATTACAGGTTCAGGGAATCCGGGAGATCATTTATTTAGAAGTTTAGATAATCAAATTTTTGGACAGCAACCAGAGAATACTTTTTTGATCAAAGCTACTTACCGGTTTGTTTTATAAAAATTTAAAAAAGGTTTCAAGAAAGTTTTTATATCGAAGTTTTTTACCTGTATTATTGCAATAATTAAGATTGTTGCTTTATGAAATGTTTTTTTAAAATTGCGATTGCTCTTTTTGCTATTGGTTGTACGGCCCAAAAAGAACAAAAAGAAGAGTTTCAGATTGAGTCAAAGCCAGTAGTTGAAAAGACGGATTCTTTGTCCTTTTTTCTAGAACATTACGAAAAGTTTTTTGCGACAAATTTTAATATTTCCGAATGCCCTGGTGCAGCGGTTGTAATCGTAAAGGATTCAACAGTTGTATATCAAAAGGGTTTTGGAGTCAAAGAAATTCATACTACTGACTCTGTTGATGTTAATACGGTTTTTAGAATTGCAAGTTTATCTAAAGGAGTAACATCTGTTTTAGCGGGTAATTTAGCAGATCGGAACGAACTTCAGTGGAATCAAAACGTAAAGCAAACTGTTAAAAATTTTAGTTTAAAAGATAAAGCTCAGGCAGAAAGGCTTACCGTTAATCATTTACTTTCTCATACTACAGGGTTGTACAAATACACTAATTCCAAATTGATTCATAAAGGGATGTCTTTGCAGAGTATTATATCTAATTTTAGATATAATGGTGTTGTGGCTAAGGAAGGAACGACGTACGATTATCAAAATGCGGTTTTTTCTGTAATCGAAAAGATAATGGAAAGTAATACTCAAAAGTCATTTGATACATTACTGGAAGAACGATTGTTTGGACCCGCTGGGATGACTAATGCTTCTAGTAGTTACTTGGGGATTAAAAATAATGGTAATGTAGCTTTGCCTCATAAATGGAATCATTATTCTAAGAAATATTCTCTAACAAATCTTCATAAAAACTATTACAATGTAGCTGCTGCAGGTGGTATTAATGCATCCATATCGGATATGGGAGCGTATCTAAAAGTATTGTTGGGGTATCGCCCGGATATTATCTCTAAAGAGAGCTTGTCCGAAATTTTTAATCCTATGATTTGTACGAGTGATAATGAAACCTATGTGAATTTATGGGATGGAGTTACTGATTCATATTATGCTAAAGGTTGGCGAATTTTGGATTATCGAAATAGGAGAATCGTATACCATGGTGGAAATGTAAACCAATACAAAACGCAGTTAATGATTGATCCAGAAAATGGAATTGGTGTTTGTGTTCTATTTAATGGTCCAAATCCGTTTAATGGGCCTGTGATACCTACATTTTTGAATTACTATGATTTTTTTACTGCAACAATGGGTAATTAGGGTTTATTGAGTGATGTTTAAAATAAATATGTGGTTCTTTTGTTATAAGAATGAGCAATGAATCTTTATTAATAATTAAAACTCAAAAACAATGAAAACCAATTTTTTTCTTTTTGCAATTTGCAGCGCACTAATCTTTACTTCTTGTAGTAATGATGATGATGGAGAAGTTTCGGATATGGTTTCTTTAGTAGGTACTTGGGAGCTTACTTCCGCGACTGGTGGATTACCGGTTGATTTAGATATGGATGGAAATGCATCCACAAACCTTTTAGAAGAACTTTCTTGTTTCGAAGATGTAATTACGGTTAATGAAGATGACACCTATAATCAGGAGGTTACAGAAATTACTGTTGATGTAGAGCCAGGTATACCACCAGTGGTGACAGCAAGTTGTACAGGGAATACGCTTATGGAAACTGGTTCGTGGAGTTTGGATGGGGATCAATTAACTTTTACTCCTACCGGAATGGATCCCACAACGGTAACAATTACGTTAACACAAACAACACTTTCTTTTACAGATACTTTAGATGATTTAGGAGAAATCGACTTAATCTTTACTAGACAGTAATACGTTGCGTGTACATAAAATAAAAAGAGCTTCTCGATAAGGAAGCTCTTTTTATTTTATTTGTATTCTTAAGTTACTTTTCTTGTTGGTCAGCTAGTAGGTCTTTAGATTCTTTTTCCGCAAGAGCTTCTTGGTGTTCCTTTTCTGCTAATAGTTTTTTCTGATAACGTCCTTGTACGATGTCTACAATAACCAATACTACAATTACAAAATAAAAGGTAGCTTTACTCATTTGGGTAACCTCATTGTTAAAAATGTATAAATGCGCAAGGTGACCTCCTTCAGATAGCAGCATAATTCCTACTATGAATAATATAAACAACCCAAGTACCTCATACATTCTATTTTTTTGAAGGAAATTAGATACTTTATCAGCCAAGACAATCATTAGAACGCCACCTAATATGATAGCAATTGACATTAAAACTAGTTGAGGAACATAATCCATATCGCTGGTTAAGGCCATTGCGCTAAGTATAGAATCAAATGAAAAAACCAAATTCATGATAACAATCCATAAAATGACTTTATTAATAGAGCCTTTTTTGTCTTCCTTATCGGTTTCTTCATGTTCTTTTAATAACATCATATGCCAAATCTCCTTTATTGCGGTATATATAATGAATACACCTCCCGCAAGTACAATAAGGCTATGAACGTTAAGATTGAATTCAAGAATACCATTATCATGGAGACTTAAAAAAGGTTCCTGAAAATATTGAATAAGCGACATCAAAACAAAAAGTAAAACTATTCTTAAGATAATGGCTAGGCCAACTCCCATTTTTCTAACAAAACTTTGTTTTTCTGGTGGTGCTTTTTTGGATTCTAAAGAAATGTATAATAGGTTATCAAATCCTAAGACTGCTTGTAGTAATACTAGCATTAAAAGGGTTACAAGGCTTTCTACGGTAAAAAGTTGTTCCATGAAAATGTTTTGATTGGTTTGTTGTTTTAATCTATTGGTATAAAATTATTAAAAGTAGTTACAATATTAATGCGCTTCGAGCCAATTAGTCCCTAAACCTAAATCTACATCTAATGGAACGGCTAGTTTATAAGCATTCTCCATTTCAGATTGAATCAGAGATTTGATTTCTTCTAATTCGGATTTAAATACATCAAAAACCAATTCATCATGTACCTGAAGTAGCATTTTGGTTTTATAATTACTTTCTTTTAGCTTTTTATGAATATTAATCATTGCTATTTTAATAATATCAGCAGCACTTCCCTGTATAGGTGCATTAACTGCATTTCGTTCTGCTGCTCCTCTCACTACTGCATTAGCCGAGTTAATATCTTTTAGGTAACGACGTCTTCCTAATACCGTTTGTACATATCCGTTTTCTCTAGCAAAATCTACTTGTTCACTCATGTAATTGCGCAGTTTCGGATATGTCTTATAATAGGTGTCTATGAGTTCTTTTGCTTCGCTTCTGGAAAGGTTGGTTTGGTTGCTTAGACCAAAAGCTGAAACTCCATAAATAATACCAAAGTTTACTGTTTTTGCATTACTACGTTGTTCTCTAGTAACCTCAGAAATTGGAACATTAAAAACCTTAGCGGCAGTAGAAGCATGAATATCTTCTCCATTTTTAAACGCACTGATCATAGTCTCTTCTTCACTCAAAGCAGCTATAATTCGTAATTCTATTTGCGAATAATCCGCAGCTAACAAGGTGTAATCTTCACTACGTGGAACAAATGCTTTTCGTACCTGTCTTCCGCGTTCGGTTCTTATCGGAATATTCTGAAGATTAGGATTGTTGGAGCTTAAACGCCCAGTAGCAGCGACGGTCTGCATATAGTCTGTATGAACTCTACCAGTATTTTCATTTACCTGATTCGGTAGTGCATCTACATAAGTGCTTTTTAGTTTAGATAAGCCTCTGTAATCTAATATGTTTTGGATAATTTTATGATCTTTTGCTAAATAAGAAAGTACATCTTCTGCAGTAGAATATTGACCCGTCTTCGTTTTTTTCGGTTTGTCTACTAGCTTCATTTTTTCAAACAGAACAATTCCCAGTTGTTTGGGAGAAGCAATATTAAATTCTTCACCAGCTTCGGTATAGATGTTTGATTCTAAGGTTTTAATATCTTTGTCTAGCTCTTCAGATAACGATTGTAAAAACTCTTTGTCTAAATTAATACCTTCAATTTCCATATCTGCAAGTACTCGTAATAAAGGTACTTCGATATCTTCGAAAAGTGATAATATGTTTGCTGCGTTAAGTTCGGGAGTGAAATGCTCTTTTAGTTGATATGTAATGTCTGCATCTTCAACAGCGTACTCTGTTTGTTTCTCCTGTGGAACTTGTCTAAAGGATAATTGATTCTTTCCTTTTTTTCCAATTAACTCTGTGATCGACACTGGAGTATAGTTTAAGTATGTTTCGGAAAGAACATCCATATTATGTCTCATATCTGGATTGATTAGATAATGAGCTAACATAGTGTCAAAGAGTTTACCTTTTACTTCTAAGTTGTATTTAGCTAAAACTTTGATGTCGTATTTTAAGTTTTGACCAATTTTTACAATATCTTCAGCTTCGAAGAAAGGTCTAAGAAGCTCGATTAATTCTTGTGCTTCATTTTTGTCTTCAGGAAACGGAATATAAAACCCTTTTCCAGCTTCCCAAGAAAAAGCAATACCAACTAATTCAGCAGTTAGAGGGTCTAAACCGGTAGTTTCTGTATCAAAACAAACATTATTTTGTTTCAATAAATTTTGTAGAAATAATTTCATCGCCATGCCAGGTGCAACACTCTGGTAAAAATGCTCGGTATTAGATATGTTTTTTCTCGATGATAAAGAATCTGTAGAAGACGATTCTTCATTGCCTCCAAATAATGAAAACTGACCAGCTCCTGCAGTACCAGTAGATTTCTTAGTCGCTGTTGCGGTAGTGTTCTCTTCTGATGGAAAAAAGATTTTGGTGAATTGATCTGTTAATCTTCTAAATTCTAACTCTCCAAATATTTCTTTTACCTTTTTCTCATCAGGCGTAGAAATCTCATAATCTTTTGCATCAAACGTAACATCACAATCTAAAATTATGGTGGCCAATTTTTTGGACAGAAGCCCTAATTCTTTATTAGCTTCTACCTTTTCTTTCATTTTCCCTTTTAACTGATCGATGTTTTCAAACAATCCTTCCATCGATCCATAGGCTGCAATAAACTTTTTTGCAGTTTTGTCTCCAACACCTGGTAAGCCAGGTATGTTATCTACGGCATCACCCATCATACCTAGATAATCAATAACTTGTTCTGGTCGTTCTACTTCAAATTTTTTCTGAACTTCAGGAATTCCCCATATTTCGATACCATTTCCCATGCGAGCAGGGCGATACATAAATATATTTTCGGAAACAAGTTGTGCATAATCTTTGTCAGGCGTAACCATATAGGTTTTGTATCCTTCTTTTTCAGCTTGTTTTGCTATAGTTCCTATAAGATCATCTGCCTCTACTCCTGCTTTTTCTATAATAGGAATATGCATTGCTTTTAAAATTTCCTGGATAATTGGGACTGCAATTTTTATGGCTTCTGGAGTTTCATCTCTATTGGCTTTATATTCAGGAAATATTTCCAATCGGTCTTTACTCCCTGCTTTATCAAACGCAACTGCCAGGTGATCTGGTTTTTCTCTTTTAATAACATCAAAAAGGGAGTTTACAAAACCCATAATCGCAGAGGTATCTTGCCCTTTAGAATTAATTCTTGGGTTTTTGATTAAGGCGTAATATCCACGAAAAATTAGTGCATAGGCATCCAGTAGAAAAAGACGTTTTTGTGACATGTTTTGAATTCTATTTTTAAAAATGCAAGATAAAAATAAGATTAATGAAAATGGGTTTAAATCATACTAAATAAGAAATGCCGCCAATAAATGACGGCATTTCGCCCCAAAATAAAATTGATAACAATGTTATCAATTGCTATAAATACGATAGTAATTTTCTATAAATAAAGTAGATTTTTTTTGTACATCCCCATGTTCTTCCTGTGAAACGAAGGTACGAATAAAAATTATACATATGAAAGAAAAATGTAAGATTTCTAACGTTAAGAATTAGGCATCATTGGTAAACCCATTATTCTATTATGATTTGGTTCTAAACAGTTAATTTTTACTTAAATATAACTGAGTTTGTTAAAAGGTAAGATAGTTTTGTTTTTTGTAATTTATTTTGTGTATATGCGTTGGATAATACCCCTTATTTTTTTTGGTTTAATAGAATTATACGCTTATCAGGTGATTCGCACACTTTCTAAAAGCCAATGGATTCAAATTGTATACCTGTTGTTGTCATTATTGGTTATTGGGTATGTTATTTATGTCTTTGCAAATTATGATAGAAGCGTTGGGCCTAATAAATATTCTCTTAGAGCAAGTGGATTATTGTTGGTAACGTTAGTACCAAAGCTGATTTTGGTATTGTTTATGTTTGGAGAGGATATTATTAGATTGTGTATAGCGGGTTATACCTATCTCACCAATACATTTTTCGATGGTAATGCTACCCAATACTTGCCAAGTAGAAGAAAATTTGTGAGTCAAATTGCGCTTGGAGTGGCTGCTATTCCTTTTGCTGGTTTAGTGCATGGAATTTTTAGAGGTAAATATAACTTTAAAGTTATAAGTCATGTACTTCATTTTGAAGATTTGCCAACAGCCTTTGATGGCTTTCGTTTAACCCAAATTTCTGATATACATTCTGGAAGTTTTGATGAGGTTGAGAAAATAGAATATGCTGTAGATTTAATAAATGAACAACAAACCGATTTATTGGTTTTTACTGGGGATATTGTAAATACAATGGCGAGTGAAATGGATGATTGGATTGATACTTTCAAGAAGTTGAAAACTCCTGAGTATGGTAAGTATTCGGTTTTAGGAAATCATGATTATGGAGAATACGTTACTTGGGATTCTGAAGAAGATAAAAAGGCAAATTTTGAGGCTATTAAACGAATACATTCTAAGATCGATTTTAATCTATTGTTAAATGATAATGCTTTTGTGGAAAAGGATGGAGAGCGTATCGCTATTGTCGGTGTAGAAAACTGGGGTCATAATTTTAAGAAAGCTGGTGATCTAACTAAAGCATCAGATGGAGTGGCAAAAGAGGACTTCAAAATATTATTAAGTCATGATCCTTCTCATTGGGAATATGAGGTTAAAAAACATGAGGATCATTATCATCTTACGTTAAGTGGACATACTCATGGATTTCAATTTGGTATCGAAATTCCTGGTTTTTTAAGATGGAGTCCAGTACAATATGTGTATAAGCAATGGGCTGGTATGTATAATGAAATGGGACGATATCTTAATGTAAATAGAGGTTTTGGTTTTCATGCTTTTCCTGGTAGAGTAGGAATTTGGCCAGAAATTACGGTGATAGAATTGAGAAAAGGAGCAAAATCCTCTTAATTCATAGAAAATGTTATATTTACAATTAGATATCTACTTTATGCGTTAATAGTAAAAAGTGAGATCATAAAATTTATAAAGCATGTCAAAGTTTGGTGATTTAATAGGTATTGAGGTTCCGGTTTTATTGGACTTTTATACAGAATGGAATGAACCATCGGTTTCCATGCACCCTGTTTTAAAAGACGTAGCTGCTGCTCTTGGTGATAAAGCTAAAGTAATCAAAATAGATGTTGACAAAAACGAAGAATTAGCAACAGCACTTAGAATAAAAGGTCTTCCTACGTTAATGATTTATAAAGCGGGTGAGATGGTTTGGAGGCAGAGTGGAGAGCAGGATGCGAATACACTCATTGGATTGATCAAGGAATATGTGTAAAAGAGTATCTTTCTCTCTTTTTATATTTTATCAAATACAAATCCTTGTTCGGTAAAATATTGCAATATTTTTGGTAAAGTTGCAATAAGGTTTTTCGAAGCTTTTACACTGTCATGAAAAATTATAATGCTTCCATTTCTAGTGTTTTTAATTACGGTTTTTGTACATTCTTCAGGAGTTATGCTATGCATCCAGTCTTTTGCTAAAACATCCCATAGTATAATTTCATAACCCAATCTTTTTAATTCTGATAGTTTTGACTTACTTAATTGTCCGTAGGGTGGTCTAAATAACTTATTTTTTAGAGAGATGTATTTAGAAATCTCACTCTCGCAACGTAATGTGTCATCAATATAATCAGAGAAACTGGTTTTTCTTGCTTTTACATGATGCATAGTATGATTTCCAATGCTGTGATCATCTTGAATTATTTTGTTAAAGATTTCAGGATGTTTTCTGATATTATCACCAATGCAAAAAAATGTAGCTTTTGCTTTAAATATATTTAATTGCTCTAGCACAAATTCCGTTATTTCAGGAATAGGACCGTCGTCAAAAGTAAGGTATATTTTTTTTTCATTTTTGGCATAAAAATCCCAAACGTAATTAGGAAATAGTAGTTTGATACTATTAGGTGTTTTGCTAGGTATAATATCCAAAATTTGTCTAAAAAAAAGAGCCTTTAAAAAAGGCTCTATATTGTTATGAATTAGGTGTTTCCTCTAGAGTATCTAATACTTTTTGACTATCCTGAAGTTCCTTCTGCATTTCTCTTTCTTCCGTTTCTAACAGATCTTGATTGTCATATTCCTCATCTTCCGAGTAAAGTTTGGTGAATAGGCGTAAATATCTGTTGAATTCCTCAGCTTTTTCTTCAATCATTTCTCTATCCTGATTAATCAGTAAAAGATCAACTACACTACGATATCGTTCTACATTACTTACGATTTCGCTTGCATATTGGTATTGGTTTTCTAATGTAAGACTTCCAAAATAAGTTAGTTGCTCTTGGTACTTTTTGGCAATTTTGTTCCATAGTTCACGAGCTTTTTCTTTTTCTCCTACTTCATAATAGCCACTTACATACGGCTCTAATAATGTATAGTACTCGTAAAACTCAATAGGCATTTTTTCCATTCCTAAATCAAGAATTTCTTTTGCCTTATCATTTTTTCCTTCGTTAATTAAAGCTTCAACCAAACGAGCTAAGTTACTTCTATAGGTAATTGCATTCTTTCTGGTTTCAGGATCATGATAAATATCTGGATTCTCACTGTTACCCCAATCCCAACTGGTTACGTTTTTATACATAACATCGGTATCTATTCTGCCTAAATCGTAAGGATTTCTCTTATCTACAGGAGTTCTGATAGGAACTAATTTATAGGTTACACCATCTAATTGTAAGTAATCTTTCATCCATAAATAATCATCGTCTCCAAAACTACCACCAGTAAAATAAATAGGTCTTTCCCAATTGTTATTAGCGATAATATCTAGCATCAATAGGCGATTCTTAAATAATAAATCTCCTTTAAGATGAATGTCTATATAAGGAACTATCAAATCAGCATCCTTTTGTGATACAATTCCGTTTCTAAGAACGGCTTCTTTATCCACTGGTATTCTAATGTGCTTTGTAGGGAAGGTGTTTACTTGTTTTCCATTTTGCAAATCTCCTTTGGTTCTTGGGTCGTCGGTTTCTATCCAGCGCATCCAGTTTTTAATAAGCATGGTGTCATTCGTAACTGGTTTGTAATAAATAGCATCATTATTACCGAAACGATAAAAATCGTGAGTCAACTGTGAAGGAATTGGTTTGCCATCATAGGCAGCTCTTTTCATCTGATCTATGTACCAATCTGTAGCAAATAAACTTGTGTTTACAGTTCTTACATCTGTTCGATATTCTTCTATGTCTTGTGCATACCATAGAGCAAAAGTATCGTTATCACCTATAGTAAAGAGAATGGCATCTTTTTGGCAAGATTGTAAGTACATTTTGGCCATTGCTTGTGCAGTATATCTATTAGATCGATCATGGTCATCCCAATTCTGCGCAGCAAGTAATACAGGTACGGCTAGTAAACATACAGTTGTCACAATTGGAGCTAGTAATTTTGGTTTTAGCGCATTTTTCAGAATATCGAACAAAGCGTAAACTCCAAAACCTATCCAAATGGCAAAGACATAAAAAGAACCTACTAAGGCATAGTCTCGTTCTCTTGGCTCAAAAGGTCTTTCGTTAAGATATACCTTTAGGGCTAAACCAGTAAAAAGGAAAAATACAAGTAAGATCCAGAAATTTTTCTTGTCCTTTTGCGCTTGAAAGATAAAGCCTATTAATCCTAACAATAATGGTAAGAAGTAGTAGGTGTTTCTGGCTTTGTTTTTAAGGGCATCGGTCGGTAAATTGTCTTGCGAACCTAAATGTAATTCGTCAATAAAATTGATGCCACTTAACCAATTACCTTCAAGATTGCCATATTTACCTTGATTATCATCTTGTCTTCCAACAAAATTCCACATAAAATATCTCCAATACATATATCCAACCTGGTATTCTAGCATATACATAATGTTAGAAGCAAAAGAAGGTTTTTCAACATTTAGATAGTCTCCAAAAGAACGTAAAAATTTGTTGTAATCATCATTATCAAGTTTACCAACTGCATATTCTCTTCTGAATTGAGTAACGGCTTCGAGTAATTCTGATTCATCCTGGTACTCAGGTTTTATAGTAAAACTAATTGGTCCTGTAAAATCCATGTAGTTTGCGATGTGTTCGGTACTCCACATTCTTGGTAAAAACGCCTTATGATCATCATCAATATTTTGTCTGGCATTCTTCCAGTCATTAACGATGTCATATTTACCCGTTTTTAAATTCTTTTCATATTTAGGTTTATCATCCTCATAAGGGTTATCCTCGTCTAGTCCAGCATAGATCTCTGTAAACTGAGGTCCATAGAATAAATGAGTTTCTGGATATTGTTCAAGATTATAATACGCTAATAACTCTCTCGCATTATTTGGGTTGTTTTCGTTGATAACAGTTCCTGCATTTGCTCTAATAGGTAACATAATCCAACAAGAGAAACCTATGAAAATGAACAAAACACATAGAACAGATGTGTTAACCAAAGGGAATTTCTTTTTGTTTGTATATTTTAGGATAAAGTAAAATGCAGTAGCAATAATGAGACCTAAAAATATAGTTCCCGAATTGAAAGGCATTCCAAAACTGTTCACAAAAGTTACCTCGAACCATCCAAATAATTTTAACGTTGATGGTAGAAGTAGTTTAAAAATGAAAAGTAATATGGCTACAACAAAAACATTTGCAATCACAAAGTTCTTTATGGTAACCTTGTAGTTTTTGAAATAATAAAGCAATCCAATCGCCGGTATGGAAAGTAATCCCATAAAGTGCACACCGAATGATAATCCAGTGATAAATGCAATGAGAATTAACCATCGGTTTCCTCTAGGTTTGTGCATGTCTCTTTCCCATAGTAATCCTAGATAAAACATAACGGATAAGATGCATGTGGCCATAGCATAAACTTCTGCTTCCACTGCATTAAACCAAAAGCTATCGGTAAAGGTAAATGCTAAAGATCCAACTAGTCCACTTCCTAATGTAGCAAATGCTTTTGCATCAGTGAAATTCTCATCGGTAATAATTAGTTTTTTTACTAAAATAGTTATGGACCAAAACATAAATAGAATCGCAAATGCACTTGCAAATGCAGAGGTCATGTTTACTACAAATGCTATTTGTGTAGGGTCTGATGCGAATATAGAAGCAAAAGCTCCAATCATCTGAAATAAAGGAGCTCCTGGTGGGTGTCCAACTTGTAATTTAGATGAAGTGGCAATATATTCACCTGCATCCCAAAAACTAGCTGTTGGTTCTACGGTTAAATAATAAACAAGTAGGGATATGGCAAAAACTACCCATCCTAAAATTTTATTCCACTTTTGAAAGTTGAATGCATTCATAAGATAACTGTTATATAACGTGTGGCGAATTTAGTAATAAAAATACTTCTCTATTAGTTTTTTTAGCAAACGCTTAACAGAAGTTTATATTTTGATGATACTCAAGGTAAATTCAATTTATTTTCCGTTAAAAATTGTGGTAAGTGCAATTTTTTTAAAAAAATGTTTGTAGAGCCGAAAGAATGTTTTAAATTTGCACCCGCAATGACGCATTGGTCTATGGTGTAACTGGCAACACGTCTGGTTTTGGTCCAGAAGAGTCTAGGTTCGAGCCCTAGTAGACCAACTTAAAAAGGAACTGATTTTTATCGGTTCCTTTTTTGTTTTATAGAACATAATAAATGTAGTTTGGTGAATATTTTGTTTTAAGATCTAATGATAAGAAGATAAAGAGAGCTTATAGAATAATAAAATCCGAATTCTGACAGGTATTCTTCAGAATTCGGATTTTTTTTAGATTTAGAACTCAGATAAATGAAGGTTTAAAAAGTTTCTTCGCAAGTGTATATCTGAGGGCAATAAACATATTTTCTGCAGTATGCAGGACCTGTTACAGATCCGCTACAAGAACATCCGCAAAGAGATGGATCTTCTGAAGCGGCTCCTTTAATCGCTTTTTGTCCTTTCTTAGAAAGAACTAGTACACCTTCGATTGATAAAATTGAATTTTGCATAATAAATATTGTTTTTGTTAGATCCAAAACTATTATTTTCAGGAAGGTTTTATTTCACGGTTTTCAGGGATGAGAGCGTTAAATTTATGTGAATTTCAAATTTTAAAAGTTAATACAGGTCTTTTGGCATGATTCACAACATCTTCTCCGAGACTTCCATTGATAAAATGAGATAGTCCTTTTCTTCCATGGGTGCTAATTCCAATTAATCCGGCATTAACTGATTTTACAAAATTTAAGATTCCTTTTTCCACGTTGATATCGTTATAAATATTTAGACTGTAGTTGTCTATAGGAAGATCAGAGATCATCAGGTTCATTTTTTCTTCCGTTTCACTAGTGGTTTTAAAACTGTTTGCGGTATTAATCCAAACTAAATGAAGTTTAGCTTCTAATTGTTTAGCAAATTGATCCGCAGCAACCAAAGAAGGTTTGTCTTCATCGTCAAAATTTGTAGCGTATACAAAGTCTTTAACTTCAAAAATGTTACAATCTTCTTTGATAACTAACACTGGTTTTTCGGATGTTCTAACTACTTTTTCAGCATTGGATCCAATGAATAACTCTTCGAAGCCTGAAGAGCCGTGAGACCCCATTACGATCATGTCAACATCATTCTTGTTGCAAGAATCCATGATGCCGTTTAATACATCTTCGAAGCTTACGGTTTCAATAACATCTAAGCCTTCTAAATAACTGCTTTCTAGGACTTCTTCGAATTTTTTATGAGTTTGCTTCATGAAAAAGACAGCTTCTGGTGCAGGAGCTGAGCTTCCAGAAGACATTAGGTCTACAAGATGCACTGGCATTTCGAGAATATGTAATAGGTATATTTTTGCATTGTTTTTTTTTGCTAATTGCGCTGCTACCTTCAGTGCACTTTCTGCTTGTGAAGAAAAATCAGTGGGTACGAGAATGTTTTTTATCATTGTTAGTTAGGTGTTAATGTAAGTAGATATTGTTAAATGTGTTATGTTTTAGCTCTTTCCGTAATGAAAACATTTAACTGTGGTTTATGCTTTTGTAATTATATCATTTGGATAACGATTTCGGTAAAAGCTTAACAGTCAATTAAATTTACGAATAAATTCATTGTTGTGTGGGTTTTGAATCTAAGATATTATTATTATCTTTGCACCGTTGAAATTAAAAAACCAGGATGAGGGGACGAAAAGTCCCCTCTTTTTATCTACTTATGTCATTAAAAGATAAAGTTCAAAACTTATTAGAAGAAGCGCTTAGTGAAAGACCTTCTCTTTTTTTAATAAATCAAAAAATACATCCAGATAATAGTATCGAAATTATTATAGATGGTGATGATGGAGTGAAGGTGGAAGATTGTATCGCAATAAGCAGAGCTATAGAACATAATTTGGATAGAGAAGAAGAGGATTTTTCATTGCAAGTAATGTCTGCTGGGGTTTCTGAAGGTTTGGTAAATCAACGCCAATACAAAAAGAATATTGGAAGAAAACTGAAAGTAAAAACGGAAGATACTACTGTAGAAGGAGAGTTAACTTCGGTAACAGAAGATCATATAACACTGGTTTGGAAAACTAGAGAGCCAAAACCAGTGGGAAAAGGAAAAATAACGGTAACCAAAGAGGTTTCTTTTGCGTATTCAGAGATAAAGGAAGCTAAAGTTATGATAACATTTTAATTATAAATTGATATGGAAAATATCGCATTAATAGAATCATTTTCAGAATTTAAGGATGATAAGTTAATCGATCGTGTTACGCTAATGGCGATCTTGGAAGATGTGTTTAGAAATGCACTAAAAAAGAAATTTGGTAGTGATGATAATTTCGATATCATTATAAATCCCGATAAAGGGGATTTAGAGATTTGGAGGAATCGTGTGGTAGTTGCAGATGGAGAGGTAGAAGATGGAAATCAGGAGATTTCACTTTCGGAAGCACAAAAGATTGAGCCAGATTTTGAAATCGGTGAAGATGTATCTCAGGAAGTTAAGTTAATTGACTTAGGAAGAAGGTCTATTTTGGCATTACGTCAAAATCTGATTTCGAAGATTCATGAACACGATAATACTAATATCTACAAGCAGTTTAAAGAATTAGAAGGAGAGATATATACAGCAGAAGTTCATCATATCCGACACAGAGCTATTATTTTGTTAGATGATGAAGGAAATGAAATAATTTTACCTAAAGACAGACAAATACCTTCTGACTTTTTTAGAAAAGGAGAGAATGTAAGGGGAGTAATTGAATCTGTAGAATTAAAAGGTAACAAGCCTGCAATTATAATGTCTAGAACTTCTCCTTTATTTCTTGAGAAGTTGTTTGAGTCAGAAATACCAGAGGTGTTTGATGGTCTTATAACGGTGAAGAAAGTTGTTAGGATTCCTGGTGAAAAAGCAAAAGTAGCAGTGGATTCTTATGATGATAGAATTGATCCGGTTGGAGCTTGTGTAGGTATGAAAGGTTCTCGTATCCATGGAATTGTTAGAGAATTGGGTAATGAAAACATTGATGTAATAAACTACACAAATAATTTACAGCTCTTTATTACAAGAGCATTAAGTCCAGCAAGAGTAACTTCCATTAAATTGGATGAAGAAGGTTCTAGAGCTGAGGTTATGTTAAAGCCAGAAGAGGTTTCTAAAGCAATTGGACGTGGTGGTCATAATATTAGGCTTGCTGGTCAATTAACTGGTTTTGAGATAGATGTGTTTAGAGAAGGTGTAGAGGAAGATGTGGAGCTATCTGAATTCTCGGATGAAATTGATTCTTGGATTATAGAAGAGTTTGCTAAAATAGGATTAGATACAGCTAAGAGTATTTTAGAACAAGATATTAAAGATTTAGTAAAGCGAACAGACCTCGAAGAAGAGACTGTTGGTGAAGTTATTAGAATATTAAAATCAGAATTTGAAGATTAATAACTTCAATTAATTTATATTTGAGCATAAAATAAAGGGCATTTATGGCTGAAGCAAAAACAATGAGATTAAATAAGGTATTACGCGAATTCAATATCTCGCTTGATCGGGCTGTTGACTTTTTGAGTTCAAAAGGTCATGAGATAGACTCGCGTCCTACCACTAAGATTTCTTCGGAGATCTATCAGCTTTTGTTTGATGAGTTTCAAACAGACAAAAGTAAAAAGGTAGCTTCAAAAGAGGTTGGTGAGGAAAAAAGGAAAGAGAAGGAGGCACTTCGAGTACAGATCGAAACAGAGCAAGAAGAGCGACGTAAGCGTGCTGAGGCTCGCGAAGTTGTGAAAGCTAAAGCCCAATTAAGTGGACCTAAGCAAGTAGGTAAGATTGAATTGGATAAGAAGGAGAAAACTGCTGAACAGCCCGAAGAAAAAGCAGTAGTTGAGCCTCCAAAAGAAGAGAAGGTAGTAGAAAAACCTAAACAGCCTGAGGTTGTGTCAAATCGACCTGAGAAAAAAGGTATAAAGATTGCCAAGGTGGCTTCTATAGATTTAGAGCAAAAGAAAGCATCTAAACCTGTAAAGCAACAAAATCAGAAGAAAGAAACACCTGCGGCAAAGGATGCTGAGGTTCCAGCAGAACCAGTTAAGGTAGAAACACAGTATAAGAAATTAGATGGTCCTAATTTTACAGGGCAGAAGATTGATTTAACTAAGTTTCAAAAACCAGTAAAAAAGAAAGAAGATAAATCTGATAAATCTTCAGACGGAGATGCGAAAAAGCGTCGTAGAAGAATTAGTAAAGATGGCGGTGCGAAATCTGGAGGTCCTGGAAATAGACAAGGAGGAAACCGAGGACCAGGTAATAGACAAGGTAATCGCGGTCCAGGTAATAGAAATAATAAAGGAAAGCGTCCTGCTATAGTAAAAGAAGAGCCAAGCGAAGAAGAAGTACAAAAGCAGGTAAGAGAGACTCTTGAAAAACTTCAAGGGAAATCTAAAAAATCTAAAGCGGCAAAATATCGTAGAGATAAGAGGGATCAACACCGTCAGAAAGCGGAGGATGATGTGGCGCAACAAGAACAGGAAAGTAAAGTTCTTAAAGTTACTGAATTTGTAACGGTTTCTGAGGTTGCTACAATGATGGATGTTCCTACGACGCAAGTAATATCTGCATGTATGTCGCTGGGTATTATGGTGACTATGAATCAGCGTCTGGATGCGGAAACTCTTTCTATAGTAGCAGATGAATTTGGATATGAAGTAGATTTTGTTACTTCTGACGTAGAAGACGCAATCGAAGAAATCATAGACGCTCCAGAGGATCTTGTTTTAAGAGCTCCTATAGTAACAGTTATGGGTCATGTAGATCATGGTAAAACATCATTACTGGATTATATTCGTGAAGAAAATGTAATCGCAGGTGAAAGTGGAGGGATTACACAGCACATTGGTGCTTATGGAGTTCAGTTAGAAAATGGGCAGAAAATTGCTTTCTTAGATACTCCTGGTCACGAAGCCTTTACAGCGATGCGTGCTCGTGGTGCTCAGGTTACGGATTTGGCAATTATAGTAATTGCTGCTGACGATGATGTGATGCCACAAACAAAAGAGGCGATCAGTCATGCTCAGGCTGCTGGTGTACCAATTGTATTTGCAATCAATAAAGTGGATAGACCAGAGGCGAATCCTGACAAGATTAAAGAGCGATTAGCTTCCATGAATTTATTAGTAGAAGACTGGGGTGGAAAAATACAATCCCATGATATTTCTGCTAAAACTGGTCAAGGAGTTAAAGAACTTTTAGAGAAAGTTTTATTAGAAGCGGAAATATTAGAACTGAAAGCTAATCCAGATAGATTGGCATCAGGAACTGTTGTTGAAGCATTCTTGGATAAAGGTAGAGGGTATGTTTCTACAATTCTTGTTCAAACTGGAACACTACGTGTGGGAGATTATGTGTTAGCAGGAAAGAACAGTGGTAAGGTAAAAGCGATGCAGGATGAACGAGGTAAGAATGTGAAAGAAGCCGGACCTTCTACACCTGTTTCTATATTAGGATTAGATGGTGCACCTCAGGCGGGTGATAAATTTAGTGTTCTTGAAGACGAAAGAGAAGCTAAAGATATTGCAGCTAAAAGAGCTCAGTTGCACAGAGAACAGTCTGTTCGTACACAGCGACATATTACATTAGACGAAATTGGACGTCGTATTGCTTTAGGTGATTTCAAAGAATTAAATATTATCCTTAAAGGGGATGTGGATGGTTCTGTAGAAGCACTGACAGACTCTTTCCAGAAATTGTCTACTGAAGAAATTCATGTAAATATTATTCATAAAGCGGTTGGTGCAATTACAGAAAGTGATGTGTTATTAGCTTCTGCATCTGATGCAATTATTATTGGATTTAATGTGCGACCAGCAGGAAATGCTCGTCAAGTTGCAGATAAGGAAGAAATTGATATCAGAACATATTCTATTATATATGATGCTATCAATGATCTTAAGGATGCGATGGAGGGAATGCTTTCTCCAGTAATGAAAGAAGAGATTACGGGTACTGCAGAAATAAGAGAAACATTTAAGATTTCTAAAGTTGGTACTATTGCAGGTTGTATGGTGCAGACTGGAAAAATTATTCGAAATGCTGGAATACGATTAATACGTGAAGGAGTAGTTGTATATACTGGTGAATTAGCTTCATTGAAACGATTTAAAGATGATGTTAAAGAGGTTTCTAAAGGTTATGATTGTGGATTGCAAATCAAGAATTATAATGATATTAAAATTGGAGATATCATCGAATCATTCCAAGAAGTTGCAGTAAAGAAAAAGTTATAGAACGTAATAATTATAAAAGTAAAAAGCCCGATCATTTGATCGGGCTTTTTGTTTGTTAAATCCTTATTGTGATTAATCTCTTCCTAATTTGAAAGGGAAAGCTGTTGGGAATTCTTTTTTAATTTCTTTTAGGGCTCTATCCATTTCTAATTTACTTCTGTAATTACCTATCCATACTTTGTGGTTAGGGGTTTCGTAAACTATCTCTGAACTCCATTGAGGAAAAGCAGTTTCTGCTTTATTTTGAACCTCATTTGCTTCATTGAGATCGCCTGTGAATAATTGCACTCGGTAATTTTCGCTTAAAACACCTTCTTTGTCCATTTTTGTTTTGATATTCAGAAGTTGTTGTATTCTTGGGTCTTGATTTATGGTTACAGTAGGTTCTGCAGGAGGAGCTATTTCTACTGTGGTAAAAACAGTAGGATTGTCAGAATTTGTAGAATCCTGCGCATTCAAAAAGTTCATCCCAACAAAACAAAATCCTAATACGAAAATGCTGTTTTTTTTGTTTAAAATTCTCATTACAAATAGATTTGACACAAAGGTAAAGTTTAATAACTCAAAATCCTTTAAAAATATTATTTAGAATTATTATAAATTAGCACTTAACAGTTCGCTAACATTTCTAAAATCGACTTATTGTAGTACTTTTGCTGTCGAATTAAATGGACGTGGTTTTTGCATCGTTTTTTTAAGAATAACGAAAAAACCATACCAAAATTTAGACGATAATTCTACTTTATAATATGAAACAGGTGAAATACCGAAATTCAGCCTCAAAACTCCTACTTCTAGGAACTGTTTTTTTATTCTCTTTAATGAATCCAGTTTTTGCTCAGGAAGAAGCAGCAACAACTGAAGCGGCTACTGCTGAATCTGCCACTGGTGGAGATGTAGCAAAAGGAGAAGCGTTGTTTAAATCGCTTTGTGCTGCTTGTCACAAAAGATATAAGAAGATGACAGGTCCAGCACTTTTTGGAGTTGCTGATAAGTATGAGAGAGAATGGATTTATTCTTGGGTAAAAAATAGTGCAGCGATGATCGCATCTGGAGATGCAAGAGCGGTTGCTATTTACGAGGAGTACAAAAGAACTCCGATGAATGCATTTCCACAATTGACCAATACCGACATAGATAATATCTTGGCTTATGTAATGGTTCCTAAAGCTGAGCCTAAAACCGCTGCTGTTCCAGATGGAGGTGGTGGGCAAACAGGTTCTGGAGACGGAGCTTCTACTACTCTTATATTAGGAGCGTTGGTATTAGTGTTCTTAATGTTGGTGGTTGTACTGTTCTTAGTGAATAAAACATTAAGAAGTTTCGCAGAAGCTAATGGTGTTGAGTTTGCTGAAGAAGAAGTAAGAACTCCAATTTGGAAAGCTTTTGTGCAGAATCAATTCTTAGTATTAGTGTCAGCGATATTTGTGTTGCTTGCAAGTGGTTACTTTGTATATGGTTATCTAATGCAGGTAGGTGTTGATCAAGGATATATGCCAATTCAGCCAATACACTATTCTCATAAGATTCATGCTGGTGACAACAAGATTGAGTGTAAGTACTGTCACTCTTCTGCTAGAGTTTCTAAACATTCGGGAATTCCTTCTCTGAATGTTTGTATGAACTGCCATAAATCTATAGCTGAAGTTGCAGAAAGCACTGCTACCGATGAATATTCTAAAGAGTTTTATGACGGTGAGATTAAAAAGCTTTATAAAGCTGTTGGTTGGGATGAAGCTGAACAAGCGTATACAGGAAAGACTGAGCCAGTGAAATGGGTTCGTATTCATAATCTACCTGATTTTGCATACTTTAATCATTCTCAGCACGTAAGTGTTGCAGGTGTTGAATGTCAGACATGTCATGGTCCTGTAGAAGAAATGGAAATTATGTATCAGCATGCTCCGCTAACAATGGGATGGTGTATCAACTGTCATAGAGAGACCAATGTGAAGGTGGAAGGAAATGAGTACTATGAGAAGATACATGCAGAGTTGTCTAAGAAGTACGGAGTGGATAAATTAACTGCTGCTCAGATGGGTGGTTTGGAATGTGGAAAGTGCCACTATTAATAAATGATTTATTCGTTTAAACGAAAAAATAAGTAAGAAGCTAATATCAATTATATGTCATCAAACAAGAAATACTGGAAAAGTGTTGAAGAGCTAAATGAAAATAGCTCTATTGTTGAGACGCTACAACAAAATGAATTCGTTCAGGAGATTCCTACGGATGAGTTTTTAGGAGATAAATCATCTCTGGAGAATTCTTCGACTACCCGTCGTGATTTTCTTAAATATGTAGGTTTTAGTACAGCAGCTGCATCATTAGCAGCGTGTGAAGGCCCAGTGATTAAGTCAATACCATATGTAGTGCAACCAGATAGAATTGTTCCTGGTGTTGCCAACTACTATGCAACTACTATTGCTGATGGTTTTGATTTCGCTAGTGTTTTGATTAAGACTAGAGAAGGTCGTCCAATTAAAGTTGAAAATAATAATCTTGCTACTTCTAATGGAGAAGCAAATGCTAGAGTGCATGCTTCTGTATTGTCATTATATGACAGCTCTAGATTGCAAGGTCCAAAGAAAGGTGCAGAGGATATTAGCTGGAGTGAACTTGATAAAGAAGTTGGAGCTAAATTAAATGGTCTTGGAGGTAAGAAGATTGTTTTGTTAACGCAAACTTTTGCAAGTCCTTCTACTTCTAAGCTAATTGCAGAATTTAAAGCGAAATATGCTAACGTTTCTCAGGTCGTTTACGATTCGGTTTCTTACAGCGAAGCATTGGATGCTTATGAAATGATGTATGGAGAAAGAGCATTAGCAGATTATGATTTCTCAAAAGTAAATACTGTAGTTAGTATTGCAGCTGATTTTCTTGGTGATTGGCAAGGTGGGGGATATGATGGAGGGTATGCGCAAGGTCGTGTTCCGAAAAATGGTAAGATGTCAAAGCATATTCAGTTTGAGGCAAATATGTCTCTTTCTGGAGCAAATGCAGATAATAGAATACAAGCAACGCCTACACAGCAAAAGCATGTGCTTGCGGCATTATACAAATATGTAACTGGAGCTGGTTCTAAAGGAGCGTTGGATGCTACATTGGATGCAGAAGTAGTGAAAGCTGCTAAACATATTCAGAAAGCGGGCAGTAATGCTGTTGTTGTTTCTGGAATCCAGGATGTGGATGCTCAATTATTAGTATTAGCGATAAACAAGCATATTAATAGTAAGGCTTTTAACGAAAATACACCTCGAAAAATCCGTCAAGGTAATTCGAAAGCAGTAGCGCAGTTGGTAAAAGATATGAACGCAGGACGTGTTGGAGCGTTACTAATCGCAGGAGTTAATCCAGCATATTCATTACCGAATGCACAGGAATTTAAAGAAGGTCTTAAGAAAGTGGATCTTTCTGTGGCTTTCAGTATGCATAATGATGAAACTGCTTCAGCGTGTAGTTATATAGCTACAACACCGCATTATTTAGAGTCATGGGGTGATGTGGAGTTAAAGAAAGGAAGTTATAGTTTGATGCAACCAACTATTCGTCCTTTGTTTGATACAAGACAATTTCAGGAAACTTTATTAAAGTGGACTGGAAATTCTGCTTCTTATAATGATTATATTAAAAATGCGTGGACAGGAGTTCTAGGTGGAACTTCATGGAGTCAAGCATTGCATGATGGAGTGCTGGTAAAACCAATATTGCCAAAGGAATCTCTAGAAGAAGCTATAAATACTCCAGAAGGAGAAGTTACAGAAGAAAAGCCAGCAGGTCCAAATGTAGGGGCTGCAGCCAGAAGATTAGCGACAGCCAAATCGAATGGATTAGAGCTTACTTTATATACAAAAACAGCTTTAGGTGATGGTCAACAGGCAAATAACCCTTGGTTACAAGAAATGCCTGATCCAATTACCAGAGCTTCTTGGGATAACTACCTAACGATATCGAGAGCAGATGCGGAGGAAATGTCTGATTTAGGTATTTTTAATGAAAATGTTGCAAATGGCGCTTTAAACGGTAGTTACGTTACGGTAGAAGTTAATGGATCAAAGGTTACCGCGCCAGTAATAATCCAACCAGGTCAAGCCAAAGGTTCTGTTGGTTTGGCATTAGGATATGGAAAGACTGCTGGGCTTAAGGAAGAAATGCAAGTAGGAGTTAATGCTTTTGCTTTGTATCAGAATCAGAATGCGGTACAGCCAGTGACTTTGGCGAAAGCTGAGGGTACTCATGAGTTTGCTTGTGTGCAGTTACACAACACGCTAATGGGACGTGGCGATATTATCAAAGAAACTACTTTAGAGATCTTTAATACGAAAGATAAGCATGTTTGGAATGCTGTTCCTGAAGTAAGTAAAAATCATATCGAATACGAGGTTACTTCTCCAGAAGTAGATCTTTGGGATGAATTTGATCGTTCTGTAGGACATCATTTTAATCTTTCTATAGATTTAAATGCTTGTACAGGATGTGGTGCTTGTGTGATTGCTTGTCATGCAGAAAACAATGTTCCTGTTGTTGGAAAATCAGAAATGCGTAGATCACGTGATATGCATTGGTTACGTATAGATCGTTATTATTCTTCTCAAGAAACTTTTGAAGGTGATAATGCTAAAAAAGATGCAATCTCTGGACTAGGAAGTTCGTTATCAGAATTTGGTGAAATGGAAGTTCCTTCGGATAATCCTGAAGTAGCATTCCAACCAGTAATGTGTCAGCATTGTAATCATGCTCCTTGTGAAACAGTTTGTCCAGTTGCGGCGACTTCTCATGGTAGACAAGGACAAAACCATATGGCTTATAACCGTTGTGTAGGTACCAGATACTGTGCAAACAACTGTCCTTACAAGGTAAGAAGATTTAACTGGTTCTTATATAATGAAAACGATGAGTTTGATTATCATATGAACAATGATCTGGGACGTATGGTAATAAATCCAGACGTTACTGTTCGATCAAGAGGTGTTATGGAAAAATGTTCTATGTGTATCCAAATGACACAAAAAACTATTCTAGATGCAAAGAGAGATGGTAGAGTTATTAAAGATGGAGAATTCCAGACGGCTTGTTCGGCTGCTTGTTCTTCGGGAGCAATGACTTTTGGTGATATCAACGATAAGGATAGTAAAGTAGCCAAATTAAAAGAGGATAATAGAATGTATCACTTACTTGAGCATGTAGGTACAAAACCAAACGTGATGTATCAGACGAAAGTAAGAAATACAACAGAAGCCTAATTAACTAAATAAAGAATCAATTCAATTATAAAGGATTATGTCTCATTACGAAGCACCTATAAGAAAACCTTTAGTAACTGGTGATAAAACCTACCACGATGTAACAGTGGATGTTGCTGCGCCAGTTGAAGGTAAAGCAAACAAATCTTGGTGGATTGTGTTTTCAATTGCCCTTGTTGCTTTCCTTTGGGGAATAGGTTGTATAATTTATACAATTTCCACAGGTATCGGGACCTGGGGATTAAATAAAACAGTTGGATGGGCCTGGGATATCACTAACTTCGTTTGGTGGGTAGGTATCGGTCACGCAGGAACACTGATTTCAGCTGTACTATTATTATTCCGTCAGAAATGGAGAATGGCGATTAACCGATCTGCTGAAGCGATGACCATTTTCTCGGTTATTCAGGCAGGTTTATTCCCAATTATTCACATGGGGCGTCCGTGGTTAGCATATTGGGTATTGCCAATTCCAAATCAGTTTGGATCCTTATGGGTAAACTTTAACTCACCACTACTTTGGGATGTATTTGCGATATCAACATATCTTTCAGTTTCATTAGTTTTCTGGTGGACTGGATTATTACCTGATTTTGCGATGATCCGAGATAGAGCGATTACTCCTTTTAACAAGAAAATATACGGTATCCTATCCTTCGGATGGAGTGGTAGAGCAAAAGATTGGCAACGTTTTGAGGAAGTGTCTTTGGTACTTGCAGGTCTAGCAACACCATTAGTACTTTCTGTACATACAATTGTATCTTTTGACTTTGCAACATCAGTAATACCTGGATGGCATACTACAATCTTCCCTCCTTATTTCGTTGCGGGAGCAATTTTTTCAGGATTTGCAATGGTGAACACACTTTTGATCATTATGAGAAAAGTGTCTAATCTAGAAAACTATATCACCATTCAACATATAGAATTAATGAACATCGTAATCATGATTACTGGTTCTATAGTTGGGGTGGCTTATATTACAGAGTTATTTGTTGCATGGTATTCTGGAGTGGAGTATGAACAATATGCATTCTTAAACAGAGCAACAGGACCTTACTGGTGGGCATATTGGGCGATGATGACATGTAACGTGTTCTCACCACAGTTTATGTGGTTCCCTAAACTAAGAAGAAGTATTATGTTCTCTTTCATAATTTCTATAGTGGTAAATATAGGAATGTGGTTTGAGCGTTTCGTAATTATTGTTACTTCTCTTCATAGGGACTACTTACCATCATCTTGGACAATGTTCTCTCCTACATTTGTAGATATAGGAATATTTATCGGTACGATTGGATTCTTCTTTGTGTTGTTCTTGTTATATGCTCGTACATTCCCTGTAATTGCGCAAGCAGAGGTGAAAACAATATTAAAATCTTCTGGAGAGAAGTACAAAAAACTTAGAGAGGCTGGGATTGATCATAGAGATGAACTTCCTAAGGTAGAAGCTAAAATCACTGCAGAAGAAGTTGAAGAGAAAGTAGAGCAAGTAAAAGAAGCTAGTCAGGAAGATATAGATAGTTTGCTTGGTAATCTGGGAACTTTTGACGCTAGTACTCAAACTGCTGATGACCTAAAGAAGGTGAATGGTATCGGTCCAGTAATGGAAAAGAAACTGAATGAAATAGGGATATTTACTTTTGATCAAGTAAGTAAAATGACCGAAAAAGAATACAATTTATTAGATAGTATTACAGGTTCTTTCCCAGGAAGAGCGCAACGCGATGATTGGGCTGGACAAGCTGAAAAATTAAAAAACAATTAGAAGTATGGCATCTAAAGTTATACATGCATTATATACAGATGATGATGTCCTAATGGACGCTGTAAAGCAGGTTCGTTCCGAGCATTATCATATAGAAGAGGTTTATACTCCTTTTCCAGTTCACGGCTTAGATAAAGCTATGGGATTAGCTCCGACAAGATTAGCAATTACATCGTTTATGTATGGATGTGTTGGTCTTACAGTTGCAATCACAATGATGAACTATATCATGATCGAAGATTGGCCTCAAAACATTGGTGGGAAACCAAGTTTTAGTTACATCGAAAACATGCCAGCTTTCGTTCCAATTATGTTTGAGCTTACTGTGTTTTTTGCGGCACACTTAATGGTAATTACTTTTTATATGAGAAGTAAATTGTGGCCTTTTAAGGAAGCTGAAAATCCTGATGTAAGAACTACAGACGATCATTTCTTAATGGAAATAGATGCTAGTCATCACGATGTAGATAAGATGACTAACTTTTTAAGCAACACAGGTGCTGTAGAAATTAAAGTAATAGATAAGCAAGAAGATAACCATTAGTTATAATGAAGAATAGTTTAAATATAATAGTAGTCGCAATAATGATGATTAGTATTGTTTCTTGTAAAAAGGATTCAAAGCCTAATTATCAGTATATGCCTAATATGTATGCGCCTATAGGTTATGAAACCTATGGTCAGTATGAGGTTTTTCCAGGAGGTCAAGAGGCTATGTTACCAGTAGAAGGATCTATTCCTAGAGGTTGGATGCCTTATGATTTTAAAAATGCTCCTGAAGGTTATCAGATGGCTAAAGATTCATTAAAGAATCCTATACGATACACTAAAGAGAATGAAGAGGAAGGAAAGTCTTTGTATGATATTTATTGTGCAATATGTCATGGAGCTAAAGGTGATGGAAAAGGAACTTTGGTAAAAAGAGAAAAGATTTTAGGTGTACCTAGTTATGATGATGCTGGAAGAGCAATTACTGAAGGAAGTATTTATCATGTAATGTATTATGGTATTAATTCTATGGGATCGTATGCTTCTCAAACAAGTGAGCACGAGCGTTGGCAAATTGTTCAGTATGTGCAGAAGTTAAAAGCAGATTTAGAAGGTAAACCAGTTCGCATAGATACTGATGTGGTAGCTCCAAAGATTGTAGAAACTGCAGAACAGTCAACAGAAGAACAGCAAGATAACGCACATTAATTTGGTGCAATTTTTAAAAGTTAAGAATAACGATATTATATAAATATGTATACGCTATCAAGTAAATTAAGATTATTTTCTATCATTTTGATGGTTGTTGGATTAGTGGGATTAACAACTGGGTTTTTAAGCACACCAAAAACTATCGAAGACGTTAAAGAAATGATGGCAGGACACGATGCACACGGTGGTGGTCATGGTGATACGCACGCAACAGCTGATGCTCACTCTTCTAATGGGCATGGAAATGAAGATGCACATGGTGGAGATGCTCACTATGAGCATACATTACATCAATTACAAAATAAGCCATGGGCGGCATTATATGTGGCAGCGTTCTTCTTTTTCATGATAGCTTTAGGTGTTTTAGCTTTTTACGCTATTCAGTTTGCAGCGCAAGCGGGATGGTCACCAGTTCTATTTAGAGTAATGGAAGCTATTACCGCCTATCTTGTTCCAGGTGGTATTATATTATTTGTGATCTTGGCATTATCAGGATTTCATATGAATCATATTTTCCACTGGATGGATGCTGATTTATTAGATCCTTCAAATGAAAAGTATGACGCTTTAATTGACGGTAAAAAAGGATGGTTGAATGTTCCTTTCTTCTTAATTAGAGCAGCAATTTTCTTAGGAGGATGGTTTTTATATCGCCATTTTGCTGTGAAGTATTCTAGAAAGCAAGACGAAGATAGTACTGGTAACAAATGGTACAAGAAAAGTTTTAAAATATCAGCAGGTTTCCTTGTGTTCTTTATTTACACAGAATCAATGGCTTCATGGGATTGGATAATGAGTTTTGATCCACACTGGTTTAGTACATTATTTGGATGGTATGTTTTTGCTGGACTATTCGTTTCAGGAATTACTACAATCGCTTTGATCACTATTTATTTGAAATCAAAAGGTTATTTAGAGTTTGTAAATAATAGTCATATTCATGATTTGGCTAAGTTCATGTTTGGAGTTAGTATATTTTGGACTTACCTATGGTTCTCTCAGTTCATGTTAATATGGTATTCAAATATTCCAGAAGAGGTTACTTATTTCATTACACGTATAGAGGATTATAAATTACCTTTCTTTGGTATGTTGGTAATGAATTTTATATTCCCATTATTAGTCTTAATGAATAGTGATTACAAACGTATTAATTGGTTTGTAGTTATGGCTGGAATTATAATTTTATGCGGACATTATATAGACGTATTTAATATGGTGATGCCAGCATCAGTAGGAGAGTCTTGGTTTATTGGGATCTCAGAGATCAGTGCTGTGTTATTGTTTTTAGGTTTGTTCCTATTCGTAGTATTTAAAGCACTTACTAAAGCACCATTATTAGCTAAGGGTAACCCTTATATTGAAGAAAGTAAACACTTTCATTATTAAAAATTAGATTGTAAAAAAGAAGATAGATAAAAATGACTGTATTCTTAACCATAGTAGTTATAGCACTAATTGGAATCTCCTTATGGCAGATGTCTAAAATATTAAAGTTATCGCAAGTAAAAGGTGCTGATAATTCTCAAGTAGCAAATGATAAGGATAATAACCTTCAGGGTAAATTAATGCTTGCTTTTGTTATATTTATATACGTCCTAACAATCTTTTGTTTTGTACAATATAACAGTTTTTTCTTGCCAGAGTCAGCATCAGAGCACGGTATAGAGTATGATAGATTGATGTTGATTTCAATGGTGTTGATAATGTTTGTTCAGATTATCACACAAGGACTTTTACATTTTTTCTCATACAAGTATAGAGGAAACAAAAATAACAAAGCATTATTTTTTGCAGACAATGATAAATTAGAGTTTATCTGGACAATTATTCCAGTAATTGTATTAGCAGGTTTAATTATATACGGATTGTTTACTTGGACTGATATTATGAATATTGATGAAGAAGAAGGTGATCCATTAATTATTGAGTTATATGCTTACCAGTTTGATTGGAGAGCAAGATATTCGGGTGAAGATAATGTACTTGGTAAGGCTAATGTTCGTTTTATCGAAGGAGTAAATACGTTAGGGTTAGATGCTTCGGATTCTTACGGGATGGATGATAAAATTGTAAATGAGTTACACCTTCCGGTGAATAGAAAGGTAATATTTAAAATGCGTTCTCAGGATGTTTTACATTCTGCTTATATGCCTTTCTTTAGAGCTCAGATGAATGTTGTTCCAGGAATGATTACTGAGTTTTCGTATACTCCAATAATGACGTCTGAAGAGATGCGTAATAGTGAGTTTATGGTTGAAAAAGTTGCAACAATTAACAAAATCAGAAGAGAGAAAAGCAAGAAATTAGTTGCAGCAGGTGATGAGGCTTTGGAGAATTATGAATTTGATTATTACTTGTTATGTAATAAGATCTGTGGAGCTTCTCATTACAATATGCAAATGAAAATTGTTGTTGAGTCCGAAGAGGATTACAATACTTGGCTAAAAGAGCAGAAGACGTTTAAAGAACAGATATCCGCTCAGGCAAGTAATTAAGAAGAAAGAAAAAGAGAAATTATAAATTTTTATTAAAAGTATAATCGTATGTCAGCAATAGCACACGTAGATGGTCATGCAGAAGATCACGATCACGGACATCACCATAAAGAGACCTTTATAACTAAATATATTTTTAGTCAAGATCACAAGATGATCTCAAAGCAGTATTTGATTACTGGGTTGATAATGGGTATCATAGGGATCGCAATGTCTTTATTGTTTAGAATGCAATTGGCTTGGCCTGATCACAAGTTTACTGTTTTTGAAGTTTTACTTGGTAAGTTTGGAGAAGATGGAGTAATGGATCCAAGTATGTATTTGGCTTTGGTAACAATCCACGGTACGATCATGGTATTCTTTGTCCTTACTGCGGGTTTAAGTGGTACGTTTAGTAACCTTTTAATTCCATTGCAGATCGGTGCAAGAGATATGGCATCGGGATTCTTAAATATGGTGTCTTATTGGTTGTTCTTCCTTAGTAGTGTTATTATGGTATTGTCTCTTTTTGCTGAGGCAGGTCCTGCTTCTGCAGGTTGGACAATCTATCCGCCTTTAAGTGCACTTCCGCAAGCGATTGGTGGTTCTGGTACAGGTATGACGTTATGGTTAGTATCGATGGCTATATTCATCGCTTCTTCATTGTTGGGATCATTGAATTATGTTGTAACAGTTATAAACTTACGTACTAAAGGAATGTCAATGACACGTATGCCTCTTACCATTTGGGCATTCTTTGTAACTGCAATTATTGGTATTGTGTCATTCCCAGTGTTATTATCAGCTGCTTTATTACTAATTATGGATAGAGGTTTCGGAACTTCATTCTATTTAAGTGATATTTATATAGCAGGAGAGGTATTGCACAATCAAGGTGGTTCTCCGGTTTTATTTGAACATTTATTTTGGTTCTTAGGGCATCCTGAAGTATACATCGTATTATTACCTGCTTTAGGTATTACTTCCGAGATTATTGCGACTAATGCTCGTAAGCCTATATTTGGTTACAGAGCGATGGTTGCTTCTATATTGGCAATTGCATTTTTATCAACAATTGTTTGGGGTCACCATATGTTTATTTCGGGAATGAATCCATTTTTGGGATCCGTATTTACATTCACAACCTTATTAATTGCAATTCCATCTGCGGTAAAAGCTTTTAACTATATTACCACGCTGTGGAAAGGTAATTTGCAGTTTAATCCGGCTATGTTGTTCTCGATAGGATTAGTATCTACGTTTATTACTGGAGGTCTAACTGGAATTATTTTAGGAGATAGTACTTTGGATATCAACGTACATGATACATATTTCGTAGTGGCACACTTCCACTTAGTAATGGGTATCTCTGCTTTATATGGGTTATTTGCTGGGGTATATCATTGGTTCCCTAAAATGTATGGTAAAATGATGAATAAGAATCTTGGATATGTACATTTCTGGGTAACAGCAATTGGAGCATATGGAGTATTCTTCCCAATGCACTTTATCGGTATGGCAGGTTTACCACGTCGTTATTATACAAATAGTGCATTCCCATATTTTGATGATTTAGCAGATACAAATGTTCTAATTACTGTTTTTGCTTTAATTACAGCAGCGGCACAGTTAGTATTCTTATATAATTTTATACATTCTATTTTCTATGGAAAGAAAGCAACTCAGAATCCATGGAAATCAAATACGATGGAATGGACTACGCCAGTAGAGCACATACACGGTAACTGGCCTGGAGCTATTCCTCACGTATATAGATGGCCTTATGATTACAGTAAGACGAGAGAAGATGGGGAGTATGTAATACCAGGACAAGATTGGGTATCGCAGATTACGCCAATGCAAGATGATGAAGAGGAGTTACATCATTAATGGATATATAACTTCAATAATATATAGAGCCTTTTCAGTTTTATGAAAAGGCTCTTTCTTTTTCTATTATATTTGTTGAAGTTGTATGGAAATCAAATAATGATTTAGAATGTAGCTAAAATGTATCGTACGAATGAATGAAAACCTTAATCCATCAAACGAAAATTATTCTAATGAAGATTTAGATATAGAAAGAGCGTTACGTCCATTGGCCTTTGAAGACTTTTCTGGTCAGGATCAGGTTTTAGAGAATCTTAAAATTTTCGTTCAGGCAGCCAATCTTAGGAATGAAGCTTTGGATCATACCTTATTTCATGGTCCTCCAGGTTTGGGTAAAACTACCTTGGCGCATATTTTGGCAAATGAGCTCGGAGTAGGTATTAAGGTTACGTCAGGTCCAGTATTGGATAAACCAGGAGATTTAGCAGGTTTATTAACTAATTTAGATGATCGTGATGTCTTATTTATAGATGAAATTCATCGTTTAAGTCCTATTGTCGAGGAATATCTATACTCGGCGATGGAAGATTATAAGATTGATATTATGATCGAAAGTGGTCCTAATGCTCGTACAGTGCAAATTAACCTGAACCCATTTACTTTAGTTGGCGCCACGACAAGATCGGGTCTACTAACGGCTCCCATGCGTGCACGTTTTGGAATCCAGTCGAGATTGCAATATTATACTACAGAGTTATTAGCTACTATAGTAGAAAGAAGTGCTCATATACTTAATGTTCCTATTTCCTTGGAAGCCGCGATAGAAATAGCTGGACGGAGTAGAGGAACACCAAGAATTGCCAATGCACTGCTTCGTAGGGTGCGTGATTTTGCACAAATTAAAGGGAATGGTAAAATAGATATAGAAATTTCAAAATTTGCCTTAAAAGCGCTTAATGTAGACGCTCACGGTTTGGATGAAATGGACAATAAAATTCTTACCACACTTATAGATAAGTTTAAAGGAGGTCCTGTTGGAATTACAACCTTGGCTACGGCAGTAAGTGAAAGTGCAGAAACCATAGAAGAAGTATACGAACCTTTTTTGATTCAGCAAGGTTTTATTATGAGAACTCCAAGAGGTAGAGAAGTTACCGCAGCAGCCTATAAACATTTAGGTAGGATAAAAGGAGGTGTTCAAGGTGGTTTATTTTGATTCAATGACATAAATAGTATTCATGAAAATAAGTTTAAAACTGGTAACAGTCGCTGTTATATTTACTTTTGCTTCCTGCGCTAAAAAGGAGAAAGGAAAAATTCCTGTGTATGAGAGTAGAGATTATAATATCTACATGGGAGGAAAACTTGCAGGCTATCAGAAAAGCTCAAGAGACAGTGATGGTGCTTACAGATATATTTATGAATTCAATGATAGAGGTAGAGGTCCACATACCGAAGAAAAAGTTTTGGTAAATGAAAACCATACAATTGTATATCATGAAATAAATGGGCATAATTATTTGAAGGATACAGTTAGTGAGGTTTTTAAGGTTGAAAATGGTCTAGCAAGTTGGAAAAGCAGCTCAGAACAAGGCGAGATCAAATTTGATAATAATTCATTCTTTTCGGCAATAAACAGTTCTTTTGGAACTACAGATATTTTGATCAAGAAATTACTCTCGGCAGAAGATAATGAAGTAGATTTATTACCAGGAGGAAATATTAAAATTACTGCTATTGACCATCATACTATAAATGACTCTATTCAACTAAGATTGGTCGAGTTAACAGGTCAATCTTTTACTCCTTCTTATTCTTGGATCGATGAACAAGATCGATTTTTTGGGTATACCTCTTCATGGATCACTTGTATTCAAAAAGGATATGATAGTATAGTTAAGCAGTTACTTCCAATACAAAAACAGAAAGAAGAACAATATTTAAAGAAAATTAGTTCTACATTAACTCGTAACTCCAGCAAGAAAATATTGCTCAATAATGTGACTTTATTTGATTCGGAAAATGGGAATTTAATTCCTAATATGTTTGTTGTTTTAAATGACAATGTAATTGAAACCGTTAGCAAAACTTCACCTTCTGACACTAAAGCGTATGAGGTGATTGATGGGACGGATAAAACATTACTTCCAGGCTTATTCGATATGCATACTCATATTGATGAGACCGATGGAATTTTACATCTTGCTGCGGGTGTTACTTCAGTGAGGGATTTAGGGAACTCTTTCGATCTTCCTAAGCTAAAGGAAAATTTTGATACGAATAAGCTTATTGGTCCAAGAATTTTGGTGATGAGTGGGTTTATAGACAAAGCAGGACCATATGCAGGGCCAACAGGGAGTATTATTAATAATCTTGAAGAAGGTTTTAAGGCTATCGAAGATTATCATAGTAAAGGATACAAACAAATTAAACTGTACAGCTCTATAGAGCCAGAATGGGTGAAGCCACTTGCAGATAAATCTCATGAATTAGGGATGAGAGTTAGTGGTCATATACCTTCGTTCATGATTGCAGAACAAGCGGTACAAGATGGTTATAACGAGATTCAACATGCTAATATGTTAGCTCTTAATTTTCTTTCTGATACTATCGATACCAGAACCCCTCTTAGATTTTCAATGGTTGCTGAACATAATTATAAGTTAGATTTTGACTCTCAAGAATTCAAAAACTTTATTCAATTGTTGAAAGACAAAAATATAGTTATTGACCCTACCGTCTCTATTTTTGAAGGAATGTTTGTTTCCAAAGCAGGAGATCCAAACCCTTCTTTCAAGAAAATATTAAACAGATTGCCGCTAAATATACAGAGGGGTTATTATTCTGGAGGACTACCAATTCCAGAAGGAAGGGAGGAAGAATATAAAGCTTCTTATGATAAGTTATTAGCACTAGTTAAACAATTATATGATAACGAGGTGTCTATAGTGGCAGGAACAGATGCATTAGCTGGATTTGGACTACATACCGAAATGGAGAACTATGTAAAAGCAGGTATACCATCTTCTGAAGTTTTGAAAATAACAACAGCTATCTCAGCTAAAGTATGTGGTTTTGATGAGAAGTTGGGTGCAGTAAAAGAAGGTTACTTAGCAGATTTAATTCTTGTTGATGGAAATCCTGTAGAAAATATCAGTGATATTAGAAAAGTGGAGCTTACTATTAAAGATGGAAAATTGTATTACCCTAAGAAGTTATACAACGTTATAGGCGTAAAGCATTTTGAATAAATTAATCCTTCCATGAAGAGCATAACTACATCAATTCCTAAAGTTTCTTTTTTTAAGGTACTTAGAAATGCAAAACAGATTTTAAGTAATCCGTTACCATTTCATCGTAGGAACTTTAAAAAATTCGGAAATGTTTTTCAGGTAAGTTTAGGATTTGGAAACTCCGTTATATTTACTAGAGATGCTGGTTTTGCTAAGCATATGTTACAAAATCAACATCGCAAATATTATAAATCGCCGCTTCAGACAAAAGATTTAGGAAAGTATATAGGTATTGGTCTCTTAACTTCTAATGGAGAACATTGGTTAAAACAGAGAAGACTCATACAGCCTGCTTTTTACAAGAAAAAGATTGATATCATTGCTAAGACAATTAGGCAAACCATTGATGAAGAGCTTGCCAGAATTGTTCCAGATAAAGCAATGGATGTATACCCTTTAATGAATGATTTGGCATTTAAAGTAGTTGCAAAGTCGTTATTTAGTTATACAGATACGGGTAACACTATGGCTAGATTGCAACATATTACTGAAGCTGCTCAGCAATCTTTAATAAGAGAAATAAGACAGCCTTATAAACGATGGTGGTTTCATTTAAGTGGTCAAATTAGAAGTACGCTGAGCTTAACGCAAGAAGCAAGAGATATACTTCATAAGATTATCGAAGATAGGCGAAAATCTAAAGAAGCCTATGATGATTTATTGGATATGCTACTAAACTCTACATATGAAGATGGTAGCTATATGGATAATGAAAGGTTGATAGATGAGATATTAATATTATTTGTAGCGGGACATGAAACTACCTCCAATGCCTTATCTTTTTGTCTAAGTTTGTTGGCGCTGCATCCACAAATTCAGAAAAACGTACACAACGAAATTAGTGTTTCAGAAGGGGAAGAGTTATCGTTAATGGAACAATTCGAAAAGAGTAAATACACAGCTCAGTGTATTGAAGAATCTATGCGATTATATCCTCCAGCATATTTTTCAGATCGTGTGAGTATTGAAGATGATCAGTATGAAAATATCAATCTTCCTAAGGGAACTACCGTATTAATTTCATTTTTCGAAATACATAGGCATAAAGATTTTTGGGAAGATCCTCTCGCTTTTAATCCAGATCGATTTCATTCAGATAATAAAAAGAAATATTCAGATTGGTACTTTCCGTTTGGAGCAGGACCAAGGATGTGTGTAGGAAGCAATTTTGCAATGTATGAAATGATATATGCAGTTAGTGAATTAGTGAGGAAATATAAAATAACGACCACTATCTCTGAAATAGAAATTAAACCACTGATTACATTGAAGCCGGTAAATGCGATTTTAAAATTTGAAGAAAGATAAATTTCTTGAAAAGTAGAGCCCAACATACCCGTTTGATTAAGGATGAGGCCAAACGTCTTGGGTTTTTATCATGTGGTATTAGTAAAGCTGAATTTTTAGAAGAAGAAGCTCCTCGATTAGAAAAATGGCTCAATCAAAATATGCACGGACAAATGTCCTATATGGAAAATCATTTTGATAAACGATTAGATCCTACATTGCTAGTTCCAGATTCTAAAAGTGTAATATCACTACTACTTAATTATTTTCCGTCAGATTATCAAAAAGATGAGAATGCACCTAAAATCTCCAAGTATGCATATGGGCAGGATTACCATCATGTGATTAAAAAGAAATTAAAGGAACTTCAAGAGTATATTTCCGAAGAAATTGGAGAAGTTCATGGAAGAGCATTTGTGGATTCAGCTCCCGTTCTCGATAAGGCTTGGGCAGCAAAAAGCGGTTTAGGTTGGATTGGTAAGAATAGTAATCTTTTAACTCAAAAAGTAGGTTCATTTTATTTTATCGCAGAGCTAATCATTGATCTCGAATTAGATTACGATACTCCTGTTACTGATCATTGTGGCACGTGTACAGCTTGTATCGACGCATGTCCCACGCAAGCTATTGTTGACCCATATGTGGTAGATGGTAGCAAGTGTATTTCTTATTTTACAATTGAGCTAAAAGAAGAGATCCCTACAGAGTACAAAGGGCAATTCGATAATTGGATGTTTGGTTGTGATGTATGTCAGGATGTATGTCCATGGAATCGCTTTTCTAAACCTCATAATGAACCTCTTTTTAATCCTAAACCAGAATTACTGGAAATGACCAAAAAAGATTGGGAAGAGATCACGCAAGAGGTGTTTTCAAAAGTTTTTCAGAAGTCTGCTGTAAAAAGAACTAAATTTTCCGGTCTTAATAGGAATATTCAATTTTTGAAGGACTAGTTCGTTTTTTGCTGAAAAATTCATAATACAAACGGTTGTATATATCATATTAACTGTTTTTAGTGCTAAAAAATCAATATTTTTAACAGAAACTTGTATCTTCATCAGGGTTTGTCTAAAAATCATGAGATTTCCATATTCTAAGTGTTTGAAAATTGGAAGCTCTTTAGACTAGAAGTTAGGAAAGGCATTAAACATTTCACACATGAATGAATTATCTTATATTGATATTACAGTAATTGTAGTATATCTTATCGGAATTATTATTTATGGAATTTCAAAATCAAAACGAGGAAGTTCCGAGGACTATTTTTTAGGAGGTAGAACAATGACTTGGCCTATTGTTGGAATTGCATTGTTCTCTGCAAATATTTCCAGTTCTACATTAGTAGGTTTAGCATCAGATGCATATCAAACAAATATTAACGTGTACAATTACGAATGGTACGCGGTAGTAGTGTTGATCTTTTTTGCAATTTTCTTTTTACCATTTTATCTCCGATCGGGAGTATATACTATGCCAGAGTTTTTGGAACGGCGGTATGATAAAAGATCCAGATATTATTTTTCATTTATTACGGTTGTAGGTAATATTTTGGTGGATACCGCAGCTGGATTGTATGTAGGTAAGATAGTATTAACCTTGTTGTTTCCATCAATGGATTCTACGTTAATTCTTGTCATATTAGCAGTTGCTGCTGCTGCCTATACAATTCCAGGAGGATTAAACTCGGTAATACAGACTGAGGTTATACAAGCAGTCCTCTTGATCATCGGTTCTTGTTTGCTTACCTATTTTGCTTTTGATCAATTGGGAGGCGGTTGGTCCGGAATGATGGCTAAATTAGATAGTATGTTGTCTGCAGGAGAGGTAGATTTTGGAAATCGGTTGGCAGAAGGTAAATATATACCTTCAAATTCTGGTGAAGTTTTTAGTTTAGTACGACCAGATAACGACGAGTTCATGCCTTGGTGGGGATTACTCACCGGTGTGCCACTACTAGGATTCTATTTTTGGGCAAATAACCAGTTTATGGTACAACGAGTTTTAGGGGCGAAAGATCTAAATCATGGACGTTGGGGAGCTCTGTTTGCAGGATTACTAAAATTACCTGTGATTTTTATCATGGTAGTTCCAGGAGTATTAGCGTTGCTATTATTTAGTACGTTGGATATTACCAGTTTGAATTACGCTTTGACAGATGGCTCCATCTGTGATAATCTTGCTGATTGTCCGAATCTTACGTATCCTGTTCTGTTATTTCAGTTATTACCTGTTGGGGTGTTAGGGTTGGTCGTGGCAGGTTTGATGGCAGCAATGATGTCTTCGGTATCAGCAACATTTAATTCTGCTTCTACGTTAGTGACAATGGATTTTGTAAAACAAATAAAACCAGATCTTACGAGTCAACAATTAGTACGAGTAGGACAAATCACAACAATCATTCTTGTGGTTTTGGCGATTTCCTGGGTGCCATTTATAGAAAGTGTTAGTGATTCTTTATGGACTTATTTGCAATTGGTTATTGCGTATACATGTCCACCAGCAGTATCAACTTTTGTATTAGGTCTCTTTTGGAAACGAGCCAATGGAAATGGTTCTATAGTAAGCTTACTTACTGGTTTCTTATTAGCAGTATTAATGATTTTATCTCAAACTTTTGATTGGGTTCCCGAAGTAAATGAATTACACTTTTTAGCAAAAGCTACTTGGTTATTTATTATATGCATATTTTTACATGTAGTAGTAAGTTTAATTACTAAACCGCAATCGGAGGCTCAAATAGAAGAATATACATATAAACGTGAAATGTTTATTGAGGAATCTAAAGAACTTGTTGGATTACCTTGGTACAAAAATTATAGAATATTGTCTGTAATTCTTCTGGTAATTACTGCCGTAGTAGTTGGTTTTTTCTGGTAACATAAATAATTGGTATGCTAAAGTTTAGATTAAAACATTTGATAATCGTAGTGGTTTCATTAGTGTTGGTTAACTGCAAGGATAAAGAGAAGGTCGAATATCTAGGTCATGATATATTATTGGATCAACTTATTTTTCAGGAGGATACGGATGGAGATAAAAAGATTACAGTAGATGATAAGGGGCCTAAAAAGTTTGAATTTATAAATGCTAATGGAGAGACTAATGTCGTAGAAGGAACTTATCATTTGTCTAATTTGCTTCAGGAACTGGCAATTGCAGAAAAGAATGATACGATATCCTTGGATAAAGTTACAGAATCCCCAAGTGATCGAATTTCAAGATTAATCAAAACACGATATTGGGATAATCTAACCAGATCGGTTGATAAAAAAGGACTGGCAGTAGTATTAGAAGATACAAAGTCTGAAACCGATACGTTCCGATTATATGTTCCATTTAATGATAAGGAGGCTATCGCGTATTTTGAGTCTATAAAAACAGAAATTCCTAAGTTAAAAGTAATCACCTTACCAGAAAAAATAACACCAGCGTATGTAAAAACCTTAAATAATGCGTCAGGTATTCTTAATCTAGATCATTATACTGATGAAAAAGGGAATTATAATGCAAAACCTTTTGTAGTTCCTGGTGGAAGATTTAATGAGATGTATGGATGGGATAGTTATTTCGAATCTATTGGTCTGCTGATTGATGGTCGTTCTGATTTGGCAATGTCGATGGCAGATAATTTTGGATACCAGATAGAACATTATGGTAAGATTTTAAATGCAAATAGAAGTTATTATCTAACACGAACACAACCACCATTTTTCAGTTCTTTAGTAAAAGAAATTTATCAGCAAAACCCTTCAGTGTCTAGAGAATGGTTGTCAGATAATCTAAAAATGATTATCAAAGAATATGAGACTATATGGATGGCGAAAGGAATACGTCTAACCGATACGGGTTTGAGTCGTTTTTATGGAGAAGGAATTGGAATCCCTCCAGAAACCGAGGAAGGTCATTTTGATTTCATATTAAATAAATTTGCTAAGAAGCATAGTTTAACATTAGAAGAATTTACAGCTAAGTATGATTCCGGAGAGATTGTAGACAAGGAATTAGACCTGTATTTTACACATGATCGCTCTATGAGAGAGAGTGGTCATGATACATCTAACCGATTGGATGATGTTTGTATTCATTTAAATACTGTGGGTATTAATAGTTTATTGTATAAGTATGAGCAAGATATTGCCTATTTAATCAAAGAAGTCTATGATGATAAGTTTATAGTAAATGATAAGGACTATACATCCTCATATTGGTTGTCTAAAGCTGAAGAAAGAAAAAAGTTGATGAATGATTTGCTTTGGGATGCTGAGAAAGAAGCATATTACGACTACAATTTTATTACTAAAACCAAACAAAAAATTGAATCTGCCACAAATTATTATCCGCTATGGGCTGGATTATCTTCTAAGGAGCAAGCAGAATCTTTAGTTAAGAATTTATTTCAAGAGCTAGTGCAGAAAGGCGGAGTAGCTGCAACTACAGATATTGCAAACAAAGAGGATCCAAATGCTCCACAACGCCAATGGGACTATCCTAATGGTTGGGCTCCACATCAGATGATGATATGGAGAGGATTAATGAATTACGGTTATGAAAAAGAAGCTCAGGAATTGGTATATCGTTGGTTATGGATGATTACTAAAAATGCGGTTAATTATAACGGAACCATCCCAGAAAAGTATGATGTTGTCCAATGCACACACAAGGTATATGCAGAGTATGGCAATGTAGGTACTGAATTCGATTATATCACTCCAAGTGGATTTGGATGGATGAATGCCTCATATCAATTAGGATTAAGCATTTTAAATGAAAAATTAAAGTCGCAGTTAGATGATTTGGTAGATCCTAATGAAATTTTTAATAAAAGGTAGTTGTAATTGATAATTTCGTAATTTATTTCATAAAAAAACATCAACTTCTCTTAAGTGTTTATTTTTTTAAAGATAACTTGGATTTGCCTTTTGCATCTCGTTCAGACTTGTACCTTTGTATAGCACACAATTTTTATTGATTTAGTATGAGTATCGAAAGTAAACGAAGAGAAGCATTAATTTATCACGCAAAACCTTCTCCTGGTAAAATCAAGGTTGTACCTACCAAAAAATATGCTACACAAAGAGATTTATCTTTAGCATATTCTCCTGGAGTAGCAGAACCTTGTTTAGAAATCGAAAAAGATACAGCAAACGTATATAAATATACTGCTAAAGGAAACTTGGTGGCCGTCATCTCTAACGGAACCGCTGTTTTAGGTCTTGGTGATATCGGACCAGAAGCATCAAAACCAGTGATGGAAGGAAAGGGACTGTTATTCAAAATCTTTGCAGATATTGATGTGTTTGATATCGAGGTGGATACGAAAGATGTAGACGCATTTATCGAAACCGTAAAAAATATTGCACCTACCTTTGGAGGAATTAATTTAGAAGATATTAAAGCCCCTGAAGCTTTTGAAATTGAAAGACGTCTTAAAGAGGAATTGGATATCCCAGTAATGCATGACGATCAGCATGGAACTGCTATTATTTCTGCTGCTGCTCTCTTAAATGCTCTGGAAATTGCAGAGAAAGATATTGATAAAGTAAAAATAGTAGTTAGTGGAGCAGGAGCTGCCGCAGTGTCTTGTACAAGATTATACAAAGCTTTTGGAGCCAAAGCTGAGAATATCGTAATGACCGATAGTAAAGGAGTTATAAGAAGTGATCGGGATAATCTGACTAAAGAAAAAGCTGAATTTGCAACCAATCGAGATCTAAATACATTGGCAGATGCGATGGAGGATGCTGATGTTTTTATAGGACTTTCAATGGCTAATTTAGTTGATCCTGAAATGTTGTTGTCTATGGCAGAAAATCCTATTGTTTTTGCTATGGCTAATCCGGATCCTGAAATACAGTATGATTTAGCAATTGATACTCGTAAAGATATCATCATGGCAACCGGAAGAAGTGACCATCCTAATCAGGTAAATAATGTTCTAGGGTTTCCATTTATATTTAGAGGAGCATTAGATGTAAGAGCAACTGGGATTAATGAAGAAATGAAAATGGCTGCTGTAAAAGCACTTGCCGAATTAGCTAAAGAACCAGTTCCTGAGCAAGTGAATATAGCATACGGAGAAACAAGACTTAATTTTGGTAGAGATTATATCATCCCTAAGCCTTTTGATCCTCGTCTAATCGCTAAAGTACCACCAGCAGTCGCCAAAGCAGCAATAGATAGCGGTATCGCGACAGCACCAATTGAGGATTGGGATAAATATGAAAGCGAACTTTTAGAGCGAATGGGGAATGATAATAAATTAGTGAGATTATTGATGGATCGCGCTAAATTAAGCCCTAAACGAGTTGTTTTTGCCGAAGGAGATCATTTAGATGTTCTTAAAGCTGCTCAAACAGTGAAAGAAGAAGGAATTGCTTTTCCAATTTTACTAGGAAGAAAGGATATCATCATCGAACTTATGAAAGAGATTGATTTTGATGCCGCAGGAGTAACAATTATCGATCCAAAAGCAGACGAAGAAATTGATCGCAAAAATAGATACGCACAAAAGTACTGGCAAGAGAATAGTAGAAAAGGAATTACCTTATACGGAGCACAGAGATTAATGCGAGAGCGTAATTATTTTGCTGCTATGATGGTAAATGAAGGAGATGCTGATGCACTCTTATCTGGATATTCCCGAAGTTATCCAACAGTATTAAAACCAATGTTAGAGCTTATTGGTTTAGCTAAAGGAGCTACGAGAGTTGCTACCATGAATGTTATGATGACTAATAAAGGACCTTTGTTTATCAGCGATACTTCTATTAATATAGATCCAACATCAAAAGAATTGGCAAAGATTGCTCAAATGACAGCTAGAACTGTAGAAATGTTTGGAGTAGATCCAGTGATTGCAATGATCTCTTATGCGAATTTTGGGTCTTCAAAGCATCCAAATGCGTCTAAGGTGAAAGATGCTGTTTCTTATTTACATAGATATTATCCAAACTTAATTGTTGATGGAGAATTGCAGATGGACTTTGCTTTGAATCGAGATATGCGTAAGGATAAATTCCCATTTTCTAAACTCAACGGTCGTAAGGTGAATACATTGGTTTTTCCAAGTTTGGATTCTGCAAATAGTACCTATAAAATGCTTAAGGAATTAAATAATTTTGAATCCATAGGTCCTATTATGATGGGAATGAAAAAACCAGTTCATATTTTGCAATTAGGGGCTAGCGTAGAAGAGATAATTAATGTTGCTGCTGTGGCGGTTATTGATGCTCAGGAGAAAGAAAAAAGAGAAAAAGAGATGTTTTCACTAGTTACTAGTGAGGCATAATTCGAAATATTGATAATATTTTACTAGTATAATAAGCTTCAAAAAGTTATCTTTTTGAAGCTTATTTTTTTAGCAGATTTTGTAGGATAATTTTCTTACTTTTGGATGCTTAACACTCATCTATAGAATGATTACACAAATCAAAGGGCGTCTCATAGAAAAAAATCCAACGGATGTAGTAATAGATTGTAATGGAGTAGGGTATCAATTACATGTTTCTTTACATACATTTTCTCTCATACCAGATCAAGAGGTTTTACAGTTGTACACACATCTTCAGATAAAAGAAGATTCACATACCTTATTTGGTTTTGCAGAAAAATCCGAACGTGAGATTTTTAGACTTCTAATTTCTGTATCAGGAATTGGTGCTAGTACTGCTAGAACAATGCTGTCTTCTTTACATCCAGACCAGATTAAAGAAGCAATCGCTTCTAATGATGTGGCAACGATACAATCTATAAAAGGAATTGGAGCAAAAACGGCTCAGCGTGTTATCATAGATCTAAAAGATAAAATTCTTAAAGTTTATAATATTGATGAACTTTCTGTATCCCAAAACAATACTAATAAGGATGAAGCGTTATCTGCTTTAGAAACCCTTGGATTTAATAGAAAACAAGCAGAAAAGGTTGTGGATAAAATCGTAAAAGCGAATCCGACAGAAACTGTAGAAAATATTATCAAGCAAGCACTAAAAAATTTATAAAAACATTGAGTTCATTACATTCCTTATATTTTAAATTTTTAAAAAGACTAGTTTGTTTAATTGTACTTTGTAGTGGTGTGCTATATGGTCAGCAAAATGAGACCGTACGAGATTCTACCAGTACTACTTTTACTTTAGGGGAAATTTCCTTGCCAGATCCAAACAGTATTGTTGCCAAATACGAATATGATCCAGTTACAAATCGATATATCTATCGAGAAATGTTGGGATCTTTTAATGTTAGGTATCCACTGTTTCTGACTCCTGAAGAATTTGAAGCGTTAGTGGAGGAAGAGCAGAGAAGAGATTATTTTAAAGAAAAAATTAGTGCTTTTAGTGGTAAAACTGATGGTAGTGAAGAAAAAAGAAAAAACTTGTTGCCAATCTTCTATGTGAATTCTAGTTTTTTTGAAACTATTTTTGGAGGTAACGAGATTGAAATAATTCCTCAAGGGTCTGTGGAAATGGATTTAGGTATTTTGTATACTAAACAGGATAATCCAGCATTTTCTCCTCGAAACAGAAGTAATTTCACCTTTGATTTTGACCAGAGGATCAGCCTAAGTTTATTAGGAAAAGTTGGGAAAAGGTTACAAATTACAGCTAACTACGATACAGAGTCTACTTTCGATTTTCAAAATCAAATCAAATTAGAATATACACCTACAGAGGATGATATTATACGAAGTATTGAGATTGGTAATGTAACGATGCCTATTAATAACTCTTTGATACAAGGTTCACAAAGTCTTTTTGGAGCGAAGCTAGGATTGCAATTTGGTCGTACCAGTGTTACTGCTGTATATTCCGAACAAAGGTCTGAAACAAGATCAGTAAATGTACAAGGAGGAGGAACCGTTGAAGACTTTGAGATTGATGCAGTAAATTATGATGACAATAGGCACTACTTCTTATCACACTACTTTAGAGATACATATGATGAAGCTTTGACCAATTATCCGTTCATAAATAATAATATTCAAATCACAAGAATCGAGGTTTGGTTAACAAATAGAGCTACAAGTGCGCAAACTTTAACAGATGCTAGAAATATTGTAGCTTTACAAGATCTAGGGGAATCTCCAGTAGCAGGTAATTTTACAATTCCAACATCACTTTTTAATCAACCTGCAGGATCTTTTCCTGACAATAGGAATAATGATTTAGATCCAAGTGCTATTGGTCCTGCTGGTCCTATTACAGATGCAGTGAGACAAATTGCTACTGTACAGCAAGGATTTACTGGAGCAATATCAGGTTTTAATGAAGGTTTTGATTACGCGATTCTCGAGAATGCAAGACAATTAAATCCTAATGAGTATACGTTAAATACACAATTAGGATACATTTCTTTAAATCAAAAATTAAATAATGATGAGGTGCTTGCAGTTGCATATCAGTATACTGTAGGAGGAGAGGTGTTTCAGGTTGGTGAATTTGCTAATGATGGTGTAAATGCTACTGTTGGTGATAATACAGGTACTGGTGTAGAGGTTGGATCTAGTAATAGTTTAGTAGTGAAAATGCTAAAAAGTCCAATTATTAATGTGGAGCTTCCTATTTGGGATCTGATGATGAAAAACATCTATAATACAGGTGCTTTTAGACTAAACTCAGAAGATTTTAGATTAAATATTGTCTATACGAATCCTTCTCCAGTGAATTATATTACACAAGCAGAAGGTAGTACTACACCACTGCCAGATGATGTAGAGCAAACAAGACTTCTTACCGTATTTAATATGGATCGATTAAATCCAAATAACGATCCAGTACAAGGAGCAGATGGTGCAGGAGATGGTTTTTTCGATTATGTTCCTGGGCTTACTATTGATCCAGAAAATGGAAGGATTATTTTTACAACAGTAGAGCCTTTTGGACAACATTTATTTAATAAATTAGATAATGATGCCATAACAAATCCAAACGATTATACAAATCCTCTAAATTATAACGGTAATCAAAGTCGTTATGTTTTTAGGGAACTCTATACACAAACAAAGGTTATTGCAGAACAACAAGCAGCAGAAAATCAATTTTTTCAATTAAGAGGTCGTTATAAATCTTCTGGGCAAGATGGTATTCCGTTAGGGGCGTTTAATGTTCCACAAGGATCAGTAACTGTGACTGCTGGTGGGCGTACATTGCAAGAAGGAGTTGATTATACAGTGAATTATTCATTAGGTAGAGTGAATATTTTAGATGAAGCTTTGTTAGCGTCTAATACACCAATTCAGGTTTCTACTGAAAATAATGCTGTTTTTGGACAGCAAACTAAGCGTTTCACAGGGTTGAATATAGAGCATAAGTTTAGTGACGATTTTATTATTGGAGGAACCTATTTAAATCTAAATGAAAGGCCAATAACTCAAAAATCGAGTTATGATTTTGAGCCTATAAATAATACACTTTTAGGGTTTAATTTAAACTATTCAACAGAAGTTCCATTTCTTACTAGAATGGTAAACAAGTTACCTAATATAGATACTGATGTACCATCAAATGTTTCTGTAAGAGCTGAAGGTGCTTATTTAATTGCTGGAGCGCCAAGAGGTGCGGATTTTGGTGGAGAAGTAACCACATATATTGATGATTTTGAAGGAGCGCAAACGCAAATTGATGTAAGTTCACCATTATCTTGGGAATTATCCAGTGTGCCTATTGGTTTTGGATCCACAAATGATGATGAGACATCCGTACAGGCAGGAATAGAATCAGGGTATAGAAGAGCGGATTTATCATGGTATACCGTAGATCCAATATTCTATAGCAATGGTAGACCAAGTGGTGTAACAGATGAAGATATTAATTTTAATGAATCAAGAAGAGTATTTCTTGATGAAATTTTCCCAGAGACAGATATACCACCAGGTCAGACTTTATCATTGTTTCCACTGGATTTACATTACAGACCAAATGAACGTGGTCCTTATAATTTTAACCCAGAATATGCTGGAGGCGCAACTCCTTCCCAACCAGAAGATAACTTCGCTGGTATTACAAGGCAATTAACGTCCACTAATTTTGAACAAGCTAATGTAGAGTTTATAGAATTCTGGTTAATGGATCCGTTTTTTGATCCAGGAGATGGGCAAGAGCCTTTAACGAATGCGACTAGCGGAACCATTATTTTTCATTTAGGGAATATTAGTGAGGATGTCCTTAAGGATGGAAGAAAACAGTATGAAAATGGACTTCCTGCAGATGGTACTGATGAAGGTACTGTTACTACAACTTATGGAGATGCAAGAGTTCCGGTAAATCAATCGTTAATTTATGCCTTTGATTCTGAAGGGCAAGCCAGGATCAATCAGGATGCTGGATATGATGGTTTAAATGATGAACAAGAAGTTGCCGCATTTTCTGCAGATTTTGGTACCGAAGATCCTGCAAATGATAATTACCGTTACTTTTTACAAGGTGAAGGTAGTATTGTAGAACGCTACCGTGATTATAATGGTACTCAGGGAAATTCACCGACAAGTGTAGCAGATGATGATAGAGGTAATACTACGTTTCCTACGGCAGAGGATGTGAATCGTGATAACACCATGAATACAATAGATAGTTATTATGAATACGAAATACCTATTTTTCCGGGTATGGGCTTTGGAAATGATGGTGGTACAGGATATATATCGGATTCTCCAGGACCACAGGATGCAATTATATTAAATGGGGTGACTAGAAGTACTCGTTGGCTTCGATTCAAGATACCTATTTATGAACCAACAGGAAGGCAGAATATTGGGGAAAATGATTTTAGGTCTATTCGTTTTATGAGAATGATCGTTACTGGTTTTGATCAACCCGTAGTATTACGATTTGCTACATTGGATTTGGTAAGAGGAGATTACAGAAGATACGTACAAGAAGGTAATACTACTAATGATCCTACAAGTGGATTAAATATAAACGGAAATGAAGTAATCGTAACATCTGTAAGTGAAGAAGAGACACCAAATTACGTAACACCACCAGGAGTTGTAAGAGAAGAGTTGATTAATAACAATACGGCTATTAGAGAAGATGAAAGGTCACTAGCATTAACAGTGAATGATCTTCAACCCGATGATGGTAGAGGGGTGTATAAGAACCTTAATGTAGACATGCGGCAATATGAAAATCTGGAGATGTTTTTGCATGCAGAAAATCTTCCCGGACAGTCCACATTGTCAGATGGTGAGCTTGTTGCGTTTGTAAGAATGGGGAATGACTTTACGAATAATTTTTATCAGATTGAATTACCGTTAGCCGTTTCACCGAACAATAATTCAAATGCTGATGCGGTTTGGCCAGATGCAAATAGATTGAACCTGCCATTGTCTTTTCTTCAGGAGATAAAAGCAAACGTTATTGGAAATTCTGGATTGAATAGTACAGATCTTAATTTCTTTGATGGTCCTAATAATCTTAGAGTAGGGATTAAAGGGAATCCTAATTTTGGAGATGTAAAAATTATGATGGTTGGAGTGAAGAATGCAAGCGGATCAAATGAATCAGGTACCGTTTGGTTTAATGAAATGAGATTAAGTGATCTTAAAAACCAAGGTGGTTGGGCTGCTGTAGGTAGTATGGATGCTAATATTGCAGATTTTGCGACCATTAGTGCTTCTGGTAGAGTTAGTACTATTGGTTTTGGAGGAATTGAGCAAGGTCCGAATGAAAGAAGTATTGAAGATGTTAAACAATATGATTTAACAACAAATGTAAACTTAGGACAACTACTGCCTAAAAAATGGGGTATTCAGGTGCCGTTTAATTACAGTAGAGGAGAAGAGTTGATCACTCCGCAATATGATCCGGAGTTTCAGGATATTGAGTTGCAAGATCGATTAGATCGAGAGACAAATGCGGAAGAAAAAGAAAGGATAGAAAAGCAATCTACGGATTATACCAAAAGACAAAGTTTTAATGTTATCGGATTGCGAAAAGACAGAACGGGCGATGCTAAGCCAATGCCATATGATGTAGAGAACTTCGCTTTTTCGGGAACATACAATCAAACAGATCATCGAGATTTTGAAATAGAAAAGTCTTTAGAGCAGAATGTTCGTTTAGGAGGAACCTATGACTTTAGTTTTCAGCCTAAGGAAATTGAGCCTTTTAAGAAAATTAAATTCTTAGGAAAGAGTAAATACTTTGACTTATTGAAGGATTTTAATTTCAACTTGCTTCCTACTAGTATATCGGTGAATTCTAACATTACAAGACAGTTCAATGAGCAAGTTTTTAGAGATATCACATTAGGACCAAATGATCTTAGATTGCCAGCACTTACGCAACGTAATTTTCTATTTGATTGGCAGTTTGGTATCAACTATAATCTAACTAAATCCCTTAATTTTAGTTTTAATACTGCTAATAATCGAATTGTAAAGAACTTTATTGATGATGAAGGTGTTGTGGATGAATCTATAGGTGTTTGGAGTGGGCTTTTTGATGTTGGAGATCCTAACTTTCATAGTCAACAACTACAGGTAAATTATGAGATTCCTTTTAATAAGGTTCCATTATTTAAATTTATGAGAGCGACCTATTCTTATTCGGCAGATTTCCAATGGACAAAAGGTAGTGAGGCATTAAAGAATTTAGATGGTATTCCAGACTTAGGAAACACCGTTCAAAATGCCAATGTACATACAGTAAATGGTTCTTTGGATATGAGCACTTTATATAAATATATTGGATTAACAAAGAAGAAACCTGGAAGAAGAAAAGCTTCTAAAAAGAAAAATGCTAAAGCTGGAGAAGGGAAAGAAGGTGATAAATCTGAAGTGGCCAATGCTAAGGAGAAAACTAAAAAGAGATCCAGTAAGCTAACTGTTGGAGATAAGATTTTAAATACCGCAATAGGTTTAGTGACTGCTGTAAAAAAAGTGAATATTAATTATCAGCAAGATAATGGTATATTTTTACCTGGATATGTTAGAGAGCCTGGATTTGTTGGTACACTAAAACCAACGGTAGGTTTTACTTTTGGTAGTCAGGCAGAGATTAGAGATATTGCCGCTAGGAATGGTTGGTTGACATTATATCAGGATTTTAATCAGCAGTATAGAGAAGTAGAAGGAAGACAATTAAATGTGCAGGCTTCTGTAGGATTATTAAAAGATCTCAAAATAGATATTAGTGCTAACCGAAACTATTCTGAAACGTATACAGAAAACTTTAGAGTAAATAGAGAAGGTGCTGATGCAGATCTTAACGAGTTTGGTATTAATATAGATCAACCGTATTATTCTTTATCACCAAATACGTTTGGTAATTATACAATCTCTACTTTGTTGATTAAAACTGCTTTTAAGAAAAGTGATGAGTTTGCATCTGAGACTTTTGATAAATTCCGAGAAAATAGGCTTGTCATAGCAAGACGTCTTGCATTAGAACGTGGGATTGATCCTGGTACAGGTGATAATTTTCCAGTGGGTCTAGGTCCTACAAATCAAGCTGTACTTTTACCTGCTTTTCTAGCTGCATACACTGGAGCTGATCCTCAAAATGTGCAAAAAGGTGCGTTTAGAGATGTTCCTTTGCCAAATTGGGATATTAAGTATACAGGTTTAATGAATTTGAAATGGTTTAAAAAACGTTTTAAAAGGTTCTCAATGGCACATGGTTATCGTGCTAATTATACCATTAATCAATTCCAAACAAACTTAGAGTTTAATCCTAATAATCCGGACGAATTGGATGAGGGAGATAATTTTAAGAATCCAGAATTGTATGCAAATGTAAATCTTACAGAGCAGTTCAGTCCTTTGATTAGATTAGATATGGAGATGAAGAATTCCATTAAAATTTTGGCAGAATGGAAAAAAGACCGTGCGTTGTCTTTAAGTTTCGATAATAATCTACTCACAGAAATTCAAGGAAACGAATATATTATTGGATTAGGCTATAGAATACAGGATTTAACATTTGTTACACGTATTGCGGGTAAGAAAACAACTCTTAAGAGTGATCTAAATTTTAGAGCAGATCTTTCTTTACGCCAAAATGAAACAATTATAAGATATTTAGATATTGATAATACACAGGTTACTGCTGGGCAAGATATATATGGTATTAAATTTACAACGGATTATGCTTTAAGTAAGAATTTAACAGCCTTGTTGTTTTATGATCATACGTTCTCGCAGTATTCTATTTCTACCGCTTTCCCGCAAACAACTATTCGAGGAGGGTTTACGTTACGTTATAATTTTGGAAACTAATTTGAATTATTAATGGATATATCAAAGTTTTTTGATATCAACAGGAGCAGAATTAATTTTTGATAAATTTTACCGCTCTTTTTCTAAAGTTTGATAAAATAAATTTATTTTCGTCTTCAAAATAATAAGAACTTATAAATACTCTTTCGAATGAATATTCCTTCAGAATTAAAATATACAAAAGATCACGAGTGGATTAAAATAGATGGCGATATAGCTACAGTAGGGATTACGGATTTTGCGCAAAGCGAATTGGGTGATATCGTTTATGTAGAAGTTGAAACAGTTGGTGAAGAACTAGAACAAGAAGAGGTTTTTGGGACAGTTGAAGCTGTAAAGACGGTTTCGGATTTATTCTTACCACTAACTGGAGAGATTACAGAATTTAATGAAACATTAGAAGGAGATCCTGAACTTGTAAATAGTGATCCTTATGGAGAAGGATGGATGGTGAAAATCAAGATTACAGATGATTCTCAAATAGAAGGACTTTTATCTGCAGATGATTATAAAGCACTTATTGGGGCATAAATTCCTTTTTTCGCTAGCGATACTCTATACAGGTATCATTACTTGGCTTTCATTAGCCAAAGTATTTATTCCGATTAATGTACGAGTTGAGGGAAGCGATAAGATTGGACATTTGTTAGCATATTTTGTTTTTGCAATTGTTTGGTTTTTGTTTTTCTTTTTTTCAAAAAGACAGTCTAGAAAATTTACAACAAGTTTTATTTGGGCAGCTTTGTTTGGATTTGCGTATGGAATACTTATGGAAATATTGCAAGCGACACTAACTAGCTATCGAAGTCCAGATTGGAAGGACGTAATAGCAAATACCAGCGGTATTGTTTTGGCAGTATTTTTGCTTATAATACTTAAGAATAAGATAGTTACCTATAAAACTAATTTATAAAATTGAATAAAGTAGAATGGCTTTTGTGTTTTAGCGACATATTTAAGAGGTCATTGTAAAAGTTAAAAATTGTATTTTTTGTTTTACATTTCCATGTTTACTTGGAAAATACAAAAGAAATTAGCTATTTTAGCATTCATATAATAACATTGTAGTATGGAACCAAAGAAAAATCCGAAAGCCGATTTAACCAAAAAAAGTTCGTTGTTTTTGCAATTGGGGTTAATTTTAGTGCTTTTAATTACATGGCAAGCGATTGAGTATAAAACTTATGATCGAAGTAATATCGATATTGGTCAGGTAAATCTTGATGAGTTAGAAGAGGAAGAAGTTCCAATTACTCAAAATTTAAATACTCCACCACCTCCACCACCTCCACCTCCAGCACCAGAAATTATTGATGTTGTTGAGGATGAAGAAGAAGTTGAAGAAACAATTATCGAGTCTACTGAAACGAATCAGGAAGAAGAGATTGTTGAGGTTGAAGAAGTAGAGGACGTAGAGGAAGAAGAAGAGATAGCGGACGTACCATTTGCAGTTATTGAAAACGTACCTGTTTTTCCAGGTTGTGAAAAAGAATCAGGTAATGCTGCGAAAAAGAAGTGTATGAGTGATAAGGTTAAGAAATTTGTTAACCGTAAATTTAATACAGAATTAGGTAGTGAGCTTGGTCTTTCTGGTGTAAATAGAATCTATGTTCGTTTTAAAATTGATAGAAGCGGAAATATTGTAGGTGTTCAGGCAAGAGGTCCACACCCAAGACTAGAAAAAGAAGCTCAAAGAGTAGTAAAGATGTTACCTAAAATGACGCCAGGAAAGCAAAGAGGAAAGGCTGTGGGTGTACTATATTCTTTACCTATCGTGTTCCAAGTTCAGGATTAATTACATTTTTTTAAAAATATACTAGAAATCCCGCTGTATTGTTCAGCGGGATTTTTTTTGGTATGCTTGTTGTGCGTAGTTAGACGTAACGTTAAAACTAAGTAATATGAGTAACAAGCATGAAGCTAATGTTCGAAAAGGATCATTAGTAAACTTTCAGATTGGACTTATTGCAAGTCTACTATTCACCTATGTGATGTTCGAAGTGTATACTTCAGAACCAATTAAAAAGATTGCGGATAAACCTGTGGTCATTGACGATGAACACTTGGTTTGGGATGGTGTTTTTGAGGTTTATCAAGAGCCAGAGCAAAAAGTAGTGGCACAAAAACAACCTGTACCTATTCCTGACCCTACTGATTTCGAAGTGGTAGATAATGATGTCGCTTTAGATGATCCTACTGATGAGTACGAAAGCAAGGAACCAACAGAGGTAAGTGTTCCTTTTAATCCAAATGCTATTTCTAGTGAAGAAGAGGAAGAGATTCCAGAAAATGTTCCTTTTTCGGTAGTGGAAGATGTTCCTATTTTTCCAGGTTGCGAAAAATTGAAAACCAATAAAGAAAGGGCAGCTTGCTTTTCTGAAAAGATTGGTAAAATTATTTCCAGAAAATTCGATACTAGTATTGGAGAAGATTATGGTTTAAGCGGTGTGCAAAGGATTTATACCTTATTCGATGTAGCTGCTGATGGAACTATCCAGAATATACAGGTGCGAGCTCCTCATCCAAAGTTGAAAAAGGAAGCAGAAAGAGTTATTCGTTTGTTTCCTACTATGACACCTGGGAAGCAACGCAAAACTCCTGTAACGGTAAAGTATCAGCTTCCGATCGTTTTCAAAGTTCAGGATTAAGAACAGCTATTTTTTAAAATATGAGAATCCCGTTACGAATATCGTAAACGGGATTCCTTTTTGGTATGCTTGTTGATTTCAATTTTAATTGTAACGTTAAAACTAAATAATATGAGTAACAAGCATGATGCTAATGTACGAAAAAGTACGTTGGTGAACTTTCAGATTGGGCTTATAGCAAGCCTTTTATTCGTTTTTACGATGTTCGAAACATATAGTTCTGTTTCGGTAATCGCACCACCAGACGATGAAGTTGATAACATAGAGGATGTTAGCTTCACGATGGATGTTTTTAGGGTAGAGAAACCAAAAATTGAAAAACAATTGGTTGAGGTGAAAAAAGTAAAGAAACAGGAGTTGGTGGAGCTAAATAAAGCCGAAGAAAAGTCGGTTGTCGATAAACTTACAAAACAACTTGGTATAATAAGCGAAAAAGGGAAAACTAAAGCTGTTCCCGTCGATTCAATTTTAGACATTGTTGAAACCAAAAATATTACTTACGATATCAATAAAGTTACTGTGGCTCCAATTTATCCAGGATGTGAAGGGTTGTCCAGTAATGATGAAAGAATTGCTTGTTTATCCAGTAAGATTAAGAAAATAGTTTCTTATAAATTCAATACTGATTTAGGTGCTGAGTATGGTCTTAAAGGAATGCAAAGAATCCATGTTCAGTTTCAGGTAAGTAAAGATGGATCTGTAAATAATATTAGGGTAAGAGCACCACATCCAGCTTTAGAAAAAGAAACCAGACGAGTGGTAAGAAAATTTTCTAGGATGACACCAGGAAAGATTGGTAAAGATGCTGTAAATGTGAAATATTACTTGCCAATTAAATTTAAAATAGAAGAATAGTTGCTAAGAATAGTGATAAAAGTCTATCCTCATAAGTGGATAGACTTTTTTAATATTTTTTCGGTATGATTTGTAAGTGTTTAGAAGTGCCTTTGATTGAGTTAAATGACGCTTAATTTGTGGAACAGTTGTTAAAAGGTGAATTATAAATAGTTATAAGTTGTCTATAATGCTTTTAAGGCATATCTTTGCACAACTTTTTTTAAAAGCAATTTAGATAACGTGCAAAATTTGAGTATAACCCAAGTAGATACTGCCAAAGTTTCTGTTATTCAGGATTTTAAAGAGATTACTAAAATGCGTCTTGCGTTGAGTGTAGTCTTTTCTTCTGTTGCAGGTTACCTTTTGGGAGTAGAAAGTATATCTTGGACCACATTGGGTCTTCTATCTATAGGTGGATATTTTATGGTGGGTGCATCTAATGCTTTTAATCAGATCATAGAGAGAGATCTGGATGTGCTAATGGATCGTACAAAGAACAGACCTATTCCCTCAGGAAGAATGTCTGTAAGTACTGCTTTTATAATAGCAAGTATATTTACAATATTAGGAATTTCAGTATTGTTTGTGATCAATCCACAAACAGCTATGTTCGGTGCGATTTCAATTTTTATTTATGTAAGTCTTTATACACCACTTAAAACGAAGACACCTCTGTCAGTTTTTGTGGGGGCAATTCCAGGAGCAATTCCTTTTATGTTAGGTTGGGTAGCAGCGACAGATAACTTCGGTATAGAACCGGGAACACTGTTTATGATTCAGTTTTTTTGGCAATTTCCTCATTTTTGGGCTATTGGATGGTTTTTATTCGATGATTATAAAAAAGGAGGCTTTTTTATGCTTCCTACGGGAAAAAGAGATAAAGGTACTGCAACCCAGGTAGTGATTTATACAGTATGGACAGTTGTTACATCATTAGTACCTGTTTTTGGTGTTACTGGACGACTGTATATTACACCAGTATCAGGAATCTTAATTCTTATACTAGGTGTTTTTCTATTAAGATATGCAATACGTTTGTACAAGGTTAAAGATGCTAAAACTGCGAAACAATTAATGCTTGCAAGTGTTTCTTACATTACTTTATTGCAAATCATTTATGTGGCTGATAAATTTATTCGTGTATGGATTTAACACAAGGAACGACAATCGAAAAACAGAAAAGAGCCAAAAAAACTATGATGTGGTTTGCTATGATAAGTATGACCATGACATTTGCTGGTTTAACAAGTGCTTATGTAGTAAGTAAAACTAGGGAAGACTGGTTGACTGATTTGGTTTTTCCGAATGCTTTTTTAATTAGCTTATTTATCATTATTGGGAGTAGTATTTCTTTTTACATGGTAAAAAAAGCAATTGAAAAAGAGAATAGAAGTTTAGCAACTTTGTTATTATTGTTAACTTTAGTATTGGGAACGTTTTTTGTTTTTATGCAATTTCAAGGTTTTGCGGATATTATGGATCAAGGGTATTATTTTACAGGTCCATCGGCAAATATTGTCCCAACGTTTTTGTATATCATAGTCGTATTACATATAGTCCACGTAATTGTTGGGCTAATCGTACTTTTAGTCGTAATTTATAATCATTTTAAACAAAAGTATAAAACAGGGCAAACCCTTGGTTTAGAACTGGGTGCTATGTATTGGCATTTCGTAGATGTTTTATGGGTTTATCTCTTTTTATTTTTATATTTCGTTAGATAATAAAATTGATTACTTTTGTGGAAAATTTAACAATACCAAATTCTTTATATGGAAACAACTGTTACTAATACAGGTACAGAAGGTAAAACTTGGGGTGGAGGTAACAAACCACTGAAAGTGAGTTATGGTAAGATGATGATGTGGTTTTTTATCCTGTCTGATGCACTTACATTCTCTGGGTTTCTTGCTGCTTACGGTTTTTCAAGATTCAAATTCATAGATTCATGGCCAATCGCGGATGAAGTGTTTAATCACTTTCCATTCCTTCATGGAGTAGATGCTCCGATGTATTATGTGGCATTAATGACGTTTATATTAATATTTTCTTCAGTAACAATGGTACTTGCGGTAGATGCAGGGCACCAAATGAAACAGAAGAAAGTAATTCTTTATATGTTCTTAACGATTATTGGTGGAGCAGTTTTCGTTGGTTCTCAGGCTTGGGAATGGAAAAATTTCATCAAAGGAGAGTACGGAGCGGTAGAAACTAAAGGAGGTCAGATCCTGCAGTTTGTAGATAAAGAAGGTCACAGAGTCGCATTACACGATATAGCTATTGTAAATGCTAATAAGTATAGAGAGCAACACCAAAGCAAAAACGGAATTTGGTACGAGTCAGAAAAAGAGCTGCCTACGTATACAATTCAGGAGATAAGAGACGGTTTTGCTAAAAAAAGTGACTTATTGGTAAGAACTCAGATTTTAACGGAGAAAGGTGAAAAGACAATCTTATCTAGAGAAGAGTCCTTAAAAAGATTAAATACGGATGCTATTGGTATTGTAGAAGGAGCGAATTTGATTCATAATGAATATGGAACACCGTTGTTTGCTAATTTCTTTTTCTTTATCACAGGATTCCACGGATTTCACGTATTATCTGGAGTTGTGATCAATATTATCATATTTTTTAATGTGATATTAGGGACATACGAGAGAAGAAAGAATTACGAAATGGTGGAGAAAGTAGGACTTTATTGGCACTTCGTAGATTTAGTTTGGGTATTTGTATTTACATTCTTCTACCTGGTTTAATTATTAAAAAGATTTTAAAATAGATATGGGACACGATACAGCACACCACGAATCAAATACCAAAAGAATATGGTATGTGTTCGTTTTATTATCAGTAGTGACGATAGTAGAAGTGATTTTAGGTATTATCAAACCTGCATTTTTAATAGAGACTACAGTTATTAGTATGAAATTGCTAAACTGGATCTTTATTATCTTAACGATTTACAAGGCATATTACATTACATGGGCTTTTATGCATATGGAAGGAGAGACAAAGGGACTTCGTAGATCAGTTGTTTGGACAGCAGTATTTCTAATCAGTTATTTGATTTTTATCTTGTTAACCGAAGGAGATTATATTTATGAAGTTTTCAAAGCTGGTCATAAAAGCTGGGACTTTTAATTAAGATATACAGACGTTAAAAACGTAATAAAAGATAGTAAAAGACGGTTGGTTTCAGCCGTCTTTTTTATTTTTGCAGATAAGTTAAGTTGTTGATTTAATGAAAAAATTTTTAGTTCTAGGTATATTATTTATTCTGCCAATAGTAGCATATTTATTTTTTGCTTCAGCTGTAGATAATTTCTCCAAACTCCCGGTTTTAGTAGAGTCCGTTGGCGATCTTAATAACTTCGAAAGCCTTGAAAAAAAAGACATAACATTACAGGATAAAATTACAATTTTAGGTTTTTTAGGAGATGACATCCTTAGTAAACGAGGTAACGCTTTCAATCTTAATCAGAAAATATATAAAAAGAATTATGAATTCAGAGATTTTCAATTCGTAATGGTTTGCCCTTATGGTAGCGAAAATCAATCCAAGGAGCTTATTAAAGAATTAAGTAAGTTAACTGATGTATCTGGTTGGAATTTTGTTTTTGGTACTCCTGAGCGCATAGAAAGTTTTTTTAAAGGGTTAAAAACACCGTATTCTTTAGATGAGAAGAGTGCAACAGATTTTGTCTTTATCATAGACAAAAAAATGAATCTAAGAGGGCGAGAGGAGAACAGAGAAAAGAATGAGATAGATGTATATGGATATGATACTAGCTCTGTAGCTGATCTTAATAACGTTATGGTAGATGATGTGAAGGTGATATTAGCGGAGTATCGTTTGGCATTAAAAAAATATAAAGCAGATCGTAAAGAAAAGTAGCTATGAAAAAATATTCATATGTTGGTATATCTTTTATTATCCTAGTTTTTGGAATCATTTTTATTCCTAGAATAGTAAATAGAGTAAAGAAGTCTTCTATTGTGGAAAATGATAGGATGAGTGCGAGCAATCCAATAGTCAATCAAAAGCTTTCTTATATTAAAATTAACGGAAAGCCAAGAAAAGTTCCTGAGTTTGCGTTTCTGAATCAAGATAGTATGCTTATAACTAATCATGACTTTAGAGGAAAGGTTTTTGTCGTAGATTTCTTTTTTACCAGTTGCCCTACGATTTGTCCAAAAATGTCTAAGAATTTGGTGTATTTACAGGATAAATTAAAAGATTATAAGGATTTTGGTGTAGCTTCATTTACCATTAATCCAAGACGCGATACTCCAAGTATCCTAAAAAAGTACGCAGAAAACTATGGTATATCAAACCCTGATTGGCATTTACTCACCGGAGAACGAGAAGATATATTTGATTTAGCGAAAGCTGGATTTAATATATATGCCGCTGAAAACCCTGAGGTGCCTGGAGGTTTTGAACATAATGGTCACTTTGCATTAATAGATAAAGATGGGTATATCCGATCTCGTTATGATGCTTCTGGTAATCCTATTATTTATTATAGAGGTACTATTGGTGTAGAAGAAAAAAAGGATGAAAGTGGAGAGGAAGAGCAAATTACAATCTTGTTAGAAGATATAAAGAAATTATTAGAAGAGGATGAGTAAAAGTATTTCAGAAACCGAAAGCAAGTATAATAAATGGATCGTTGTGTTATCTATTGCTATTCCAGTAGCAGTCGCTGGATTGTTTTTTATAAATCTTAAAAAATTAGGTTTCGATGTAGAACCGTTAACTTTTTTACCACCAATTTACGCTACGATAAATGGATTAACAGCAGTAATTCTTGTGATTGCATTTTGGGCAATAAAAAATAAGAAAGTAAAATTGCATGAGAATCTCATGAAGACTGCTATTGTGTGTTCTGTTCTTTTTTTAGTAATGTACGTCGCATACCACATGACTAGTGAATCTACTAAGTTTGGTGGAGAGGGAATAATCCGTTATGTGTATTTGTTTATTCTTCTTACTCACATACTGTTATCAATAGTTGTTATTCCTTTTGTTTTGATTACTTATGTGAGGGCATTAGCTAAGAGTTTCGAAAGGCATAAAAAAATTGCTAGAATTACATTTCCAATATGGTTGTATGTTGCAATTACGGGTGTTATTGTTTATCTGATGATATCTCCTTACTATTAATTTATAACTTCTAAATAGGGATCCTTAGATGATGAGATTAAAATATATATTGATTTTAGTGTTGATGTTGTTTTTTACACTTCCAATGGATGCACAATGCGCTATGTGTCGTGCTGTGTTAGAAAGTGAAGAAGGTCAGCAAACTGCTAAAGGAATTAATAATGGGATCGTATACCTTATGATTATCCCATATATTTTGATTGGCACTGTAGGATATTTTATTTACAGAAATAAGAAAAAAGCTTCCTAGGAGATTTAATAGCTTTTTACTCAATATAAATGTTTAACATTTTAATAACACATGCTACTGTAACGAAATTGATGTAGGATTAGTCTTATCTAATAAGACTACACTAACCAATCTTTTGTATTTCTGGAGGGGAAACCAGAAACAGCATATAAAACATACTATTTTTAGTACCAAGGTGTAAGTCTTAGTTTATATTAGTGAAGGTATCATATTGTGCCTCATAATCTTAATCTAAGTATTATGATTGAAATTAAAGACTTGCATAAATCTTACCAGATGGGGAGTAATTCTCTGCACGTTTTAAAAGGAATCAATTTTAATGTTAATGAAGGGGAACTTGTTTCTATCATGGGGTCATCGGGCTCTGGAAAATCTACGTTGCTAAATATTTTAGGAATGCTCGATGAAGCTGATTCTGGAAGTTACTTTTTGGATAATATTCCTATTAAAAACCTTAACGAAAAAATCGCCGCTAGATATCGGAATAAATTTCTAGGGTTTATATTCCAGTCTTTTAATTTAATTAATTATAAAAATGCCTTGGATAATGTCGCTATGCCATTATACTATCAAGGGATTAAAAGGAAGGAAAGAACGGACAAAGCACTTCATTATCTGGAAAAGGTTGGATTAGCAGATTGGGCAACACACTTACCGAACGAATTATCTGGAGGACAAAAACAGCGGGTAGCGATTGCGAGGGCATTAGCATCTGAGCCTAAAGTACTGCTTGCAGATGAGCCAACAGGAGCATTGGATACTAAAACCTCTTATGAAGTAATGGATCTGATTCAGGGAATAAACGATGAAGGTAAAACAATCCTTATTGTTACTCACGAAGAGGATATAGCGCATATGACCAAACGTATTGTTAACCTTAAAGATGGTCTTATTATAGATGACGGTATTGTAGAACAAGTAAGAGCAAATTCATATGTTTAATATCGAACGCTGGCAGGAAATATTTGAGACAATTCGTAAAAACAAATTAAGAACCTTTCTAACCGGACTGTCTGTTGCTTCAGGAATATTTATTTTGGTAATACTTCTTGGTGTGGGACAAGGAATGCAAAATGGAATTGCAGAAGAATTTGAAGGCGATGCCTCTAATAGTATATGGGTTTGGACAAGACCAACATCTGTAGAATATAAAGGAATGAACCCAGGAAGGTTCTTTAGCATGACCAACGAAGATTTTGATTTTATTCATAAGACCAATGAAGATGTAATAGAATACGAATCATCTAGAGTGAGAATTTGGAATGCTACAATATCATATAAAAAGGAATCTGGAAGTTATAGAATTGAAGGTGTTTTTCCAGGTTTTCAATTTATTGAAAATCAGTCCATGGTATCGGGTAGGTTTATCAATCAGAATGATATCGACGAAAAGGGTAAGATTGTAACACTGGGAAGAAAAGTGAAGGAAGCCTTGTTTAAAAATGGGGAAGATCCAATAGGAAAATATGTTAAACTTAATGATATTCCTTTCAAAGTTGTTGGAGTATACACGGATAAAGGTGGAGAACGGGAAGAGGAGCAGGTTTCTATTCCTTCCACTACAGCACAACAGGTTTTTAATCGTGGTCAAAATATTAATAATCTATCTTATACTCTTAAGCCAGAAAAAGATTTTGAAACTGCAGTAGCAAAATCTGAAGAATTTGTGGCTTCAATTACCAGATATTTAAAAAACAAACACGTTATCGCTCCAACAGACGATCGAGCTATTGGAATCGGGAATTCTTTAGAGCAGGCTAAAAGATTTTATAGCTTGATTTTTATGATCAAAGCCTTTTTCTGGTGGGTAGGAGTGTGTACGATTATAGCAGGTGTAGTGGGGGTAAGTAACATTATGCTTATCATTGTTAAGGAACGAACAAAAGAAATAGGTATTCGGAAAGCAATAGGGGCATTACCTTCTTCCATTATTGGAATGATTTTGCACGAAGCTATATTTGTGACTGCTATAGCAGGTTTTACTGGATTAATTTTTGGATTGATTCTATTAGAAATAGTAGGACCTATGGTCAAAACAGATTTCATATCCAATCCTTCTGTAAATTTCAATATTGCCATTACCACCGTATTCATATTAATTATTGCAGGAGCACTCGCAGGATTTTTTCCAGCATGGAGAGCAGCAAAGATCAAACCCATTGTAGCACTTAGAGACGAGTAATATGTTTAATAGAGATAAATGGAATGAAATAATAGAAGCCCTAACGGCTAATTGGTTTAGAACCTTGTTAACTGCATTTGGAGTTTGTTGGGGGATATTCATTTTAGTAATACTGCTGGCAGCGGGAAAAGGGTTGGAAAATGGTGTAAAACGAGGCTTTGGAGATATTGCTACGAATACCATGTTTATGTGGACACAGATTGCAACCAAACCTTATAAAGGTCTACCCAAAGGAAGAAGATTTAATTTTAAAATAGGAGATGTAGCTTCAATTAGAGAAAAAGTACCTGGATTACTATATATTTCTCCTCGTAATCAACTTGGAGGCTTTGGAGGGACTAATAATGTTGTAAGAGGTTTAAATACCGGAGCTTTTAATGTTTATGGTGATTATCCTGAGATCATTAATCAAGATCCAATTACTATAACTTCCGGAAGATTTGTCAATTATGGGGATATCGATAATAATAGAAAAGTAGCTGTAATTGGTGAAGGAGTAAAAAAAGAGTTGTTTAAAATAGGTGAAGATCCCATTGGTGAATATATAAAAATTAAGGGGGTTAGTTTTATGGTGATTGGAACTTATATGAAGAAATCTAATAATGGAGATCGAGAACAAGGCCAAAATGAAATTTTTGTTCCTTTTACTTCTTTTTCGCAAGCTTTTAATAGGGCAGATAACGTTGGATGGATGGCGATTACAGCACAAGATGATCACTCAATTACCAAGTTGAAGAAGAATATAATCGATGTAATGAAAACTAATCATACCATACATCCTGAAGATAACAGGGCAATTGGAAATTTTGATCTGTATCAAGAGTTTAGTAAGATTAATGGACTTTTTATTGCCCTTAGAGGAGTAGCTTATTTTGTGGGAGTTCTGGTATTATTATCGGGTATTATTGGTATTAGTAATATTATGCTGATAGTTGTGAAGGAACGAACTAAAGAAATTGGAATTAGACGTGCCCTTGGCGCTTCCCCTTGGTCTATAAGAGGGCAAATTTTATTAGAGTCTATTTTTCTAACTATTATTTCTGGTATGACAGGCATTGCAGTATCTACAGGAGTTATATTTTTAGTAAATAAAATCTTAGATGGGATACCCGCTACTAATGAAACGATGTTTGCAAATCCTAGTGTAGATCTCACAGTCGTTTTTGTGGCTTTACTCATATTAATAACAAGCGGACTTTTAGCGGGTTTAATACCAGCACAAGTTGCTATCAAAACAAAACCAATAGATGCTTTAAGAGCAGAATAAAAATAAATCAATCAAAGTTTTACTGTTGCAACAGTAAACAAATCAATAAACACGGAAAATGAAAAAAACAATAACAGTTATTATCTTACTTCTTATAGTAGTTGTATTCGGAGGCGCATTATATTATTTGTATCAAAAAAATCAGGAAGATCCTGTAACTTATAAAACAGAACAAAGTACTGTAGAAACGATTATTAAAAAAACCGTAGCAACAGGAAGTATTGTGCCGAAAGAAGAAGTGTTAATAAAACCAAACATTTCTGGAATCATTGAAGAAATATATATCGAAGCTGGAGATCAGATTAAGTCCGGTGATCTAATTGCTAAAATTAGAGTGATACCCAATGTGTCTTCATTGCAAAGTGCTAAAAATGCGGTGCAAACGGCAAAAATAGATTTGGATAATCAGGAAAAAGTTTTCAAAAGACAAAAAGAGTTGTTTGATAAAGGAGTTATTTCTGCAAATGAATTTGATGGTTCGGATGTAACTTACAAACAATCAAAACAAAACTATGAAGCAGCACAGCAAAATTATCAAATTGTTAAAACAGGAACTACACGAGGATTAGGAAGCGCTGCGAATACATTAATCCGCTCCACAGTTTCTGGGATGGTTTTAGAAGTTCCGGTAAAAGAGGGGAATCAGGTGATTGAATCAAATAATTTTAATGATGGTACCACTATCGCTGCTGTAGCAGATGTAGGACAAATGATTTTTGAAGGAAACGTAGATGAAAGTGAAGTAGGAAAAATTAAAGAAGATTTACCATTAGAAATAACGGTAGGAGCGATAGAAAATAAAAAATTTGATGCCGTTTTGGATTATATTGCACCGAAAGGAAAAGAAGAAAATGGAGCCATTCAGTTTGAAATTAAAGGTACATTGAATAAAAAGGATACCACATTTATTAGAGCGGGACTAAGCGCAAATGCATCTATTATTTTAGCAAAAGTAGATAGTGTAATGGCATTGAAAGAATCTCTTATCCAGTATGATTCGAAAACACAAAAGCCTTTCGTAGAAGTGGCTACAGGCGATCAACAGTTTGAAAATAGAGATGTTGAGTTAGGAGTAAGTGATGGAATTCATGTAGAAATTAAAAGCGGAATCACGAAAGAAGATAAAATCAAAGTTTGGAATCAAATTAAGAAACCAGAGTTTGGAAATTAATTTTTTTCAAAAAAAGTGTAACAACAATAATCAATAGTATACAAATAGGTATCAGAAACGTAAATTTAAGTATAAGAAGATGTTTCTGAGCGACCTTTTAAATAAAGAGAAACCGATGAAAGTTAAAATTTCAATTATTTGCTGTGTCCTTTTTGGGATGCTTACTGTACAAGCACAAGATAAAAAATGGACATTAAGAGAGTGCGTGGAATATGCTTTGGAAAATAATATTACTATTAAACAATCAGCACTTAATGTAGAAAATGCAGCAATAGATAAAAAAGATGCTTTGGGTAATTTTTTACCATCTCTAAATGCACAGGCATCTAACTTTTGGAGATCAGGTTTAGCAACAGATCCGATTACAAATACGAACAGTACGGCAACTTTTAGAAGTTCATCATATGGTATTAATGTTGGGATTACTTTATTTGATGGGTTAAGAAACGTGAAACAGTTTCAAAGAGCAAAATTGAATAAACTTTTAAGTCAGTACAATCTTGGAAAATCTAAAGACGATATTGCGTTGTTTGTAGCTAATAGTTACTTACAAGTTCTATTGAACAAGGAATCTTTAAAGGTAATAGAAAAGCAACATGAAATTACCTTAGAACAGTTAAAAAGAACAAAGGATTTGGTAGATGCAGGTGTTTTGCCGCAAGGAGATCTTTTGGAAATAGAAGCGACCTCTGCAGATGAGCTTACCCGAATTGTACAAGCGGAAAATGCTGTGTTAATCGCTAGAGTTGGACTTGCACAAACACTATTAATAAAGGACTATGAAAAGTTTGATATTGCAGAGCAAGATTACCTAGTTCCGTCTTCTTCGATTTTGAATAAGTCCGTTGATGAGATTAGGTCTAGTGCTAGAGAAGCTAGATATGAAGTGCAAATTGCAGAACAAAATAAGCTAATTGCAGAAAAAGACTTAGAAATAGCAAGAGGTGCTTATTATCCTACATTAAGTGGTTCGTTTGGATATAATACTAGTGAAGTTGGAAATGATACATTCAGTAGATCAATTGATCCAGACAATCCAACAGTAGATTTACCAATTGGATTTGTTGGAAATACTGGAGAGGAAGTATTTCAAACTCAGCCAAACTTCTTAATACAAGAAGCGGGACCTACACCATTTATAGAACAATTGTATAATAATGATGCACTTTCTTATGGATTATCCCTTTCTGTGCCAATTTTTAATGGTTTCGCAACTAGGAATAATGTAAAAAGAAGTAAGATTAATGTTAAGCGTACACAGTTTCAGCTAGAACAAGCGGAGCTAGATTTAGATAGTAATGTATATCAGGCCTATTTGGATGCTAAAGGATCTGCTGAAGCTTATGAGGCTTCTTTAGTTGCTGTAAAGGCGCAAGAAAGAGCTTATGAGTACGCGAAGGATAGATATGATGTTGGAAGAACCAACGCATTTGATTTTAGTCAGTCAAAATTCAGATTAGAAAATGCACAGAGTAATGAGGTGCAAGCAAAATTCGATTACATATTCAAGATTAAAGTTCTAGAACTTTATTTTGGAATCAAAATAGCAGACATAAAATTATAATTTAAATAGTCCATTAAATTTGGGCTACTTAACTAAAGATTGTAATTTCATTTTATAGAATTAATTTAAACTAAGTCATGAGTAGAAAAACTTTACTAATCATTTTAATTTTTGTTATTGTTTTAGTTATTGGACTTGTCTTGGGCAAAAAAGCAGGATGGTTTGGTAAAGATGGAAACCTAAAAGAAGTAGAGATTTCAGAAATCCAAAAGCTAGATATTGTGGAAACCGTTTCTGCTACAGGAAAAATTCAACCAGAGGTAGAAGTGAAGCTTTCTTCTGAGGTTTCTGGAGAGATCATTGACTTACCTATAAAAGAAGGTCAGCAAGTACAAAAAGGAGATCTCTTAGTTAGAATTAATCCTGATATTATCCAATCAGGATTGAATAGATCTCAGGCGGCATTGGAAAATGTTAGAGCAGGATTACAACAAGCTGAAGCTAGTTTAAAAGAAGCTAAGTTAAGTTACGAACGTAATAAAGAATTGTTCGACAAAGGCGTAATTTCCAAGGCAGAGTGGGATACTTCAGTGTCGGCTTATGAAGTGGCACAAGCAGCTAAACAATCTGCTTTTTATAACGTAAAAAGTGCTCAGGCAACTGTGAATGAAGCAAAGGATAATTTAAGTAGAACAACGATCTACGCGCCAATGAGTGGTACGATCTCTAAATTATCGGTAGAACTCGGAGAAAGAGTAGTAGGTACACAACAAATGGCAGGTACAGAAATAGTTAGAGTTGCTAACTTGAGTAATATGGAAGTAGAAGTTGATGTTAATGAAAATGATATTGTAAAAGTTTCTCTTGGTGATTCTACTATTGTTGAAGTAGATGCGTATTTAAAAAAACAATTTAAAGGGTTAGTTACCGAAATTGCTAATTCTGCAGAAAGCACATTAAGTGCTGATCAAGTAACTAACTTTAAGGTAAAAGTTCGTATTCTAGAAGAGTCTTATAAGGATTTGACAGAGGGTAAACCAGAAAGTTACTCACCATTCAGACCTGGAATGACAGCAACAGTAGATGTTATTACCAATAAAAGAGAGAGTGTAATTGGAGTTCCAATTAGTGCAATAGTAATAAAAACGGATACTTCTAGTAGTGCTAAAAGGAAATATACGAAGGAAAAAATAAAAGAGTCTGACGAGAAATTTGAATGTGTTTTTGTTAATGATGGAGGATCTGCTAAACTAAGAGTTATCAAAACAGGAATTCAGGATGATAGCAATATAGAAATTACAGAAGGCTTAAATGTTGGAGAAAATGTTATTGTGGGGCCTTATAATGTTGTTACAAAGACATTAAAAACAGGAGATAAAGTAACTTCTAAAAAGCAAAGCAAAGCCAAAGAAGAATAAGATTATTAAAGGTATCTTTGCATAAATTTTTTAAGATGGCCTATATTCTTTGTTTAGAGACTTCTACAACTAATTGTTCTGTATCACTATGTAAAGATGGTAAAGTAATTGGCTTTAAAGAGGATTACGACACCAAATATTCTCATGCAGAACGCTTGCATCAATTCATAAAGATTGTACTGGAGGAGGCATCAATAGAGTTTAAAGAGCTTAATGCAATAGCAGTAAGTAAAGGGCCTGGTTCCTACACAGGTCTAAGAATTGGAGTGTCCTCTGCAAAAGGACTTTGTTATGGTCTACAAATACCATTAATATCTATAAGTACCTTACATTCATTAGCGATGCAAATACAATGCGATAAGGGATATATTGTGCCAATGATTGATGCTCGTAGAATGGAAGTATATTCAGCTATATTTTCAAAAGATTATAAGAAAGAAAGATCCATAGAAGCTGAAATTTTGGTAGAAGATTCGTATCAATCTTATTTGCAGAATAATGAAGTATGTTTTATCGGTAATGGTGTATCCAAGTTTTCGGAAATTTGTGAGCATAAAAACGCCAAGTTTTTTCCAGAAAAATTACCGTCTTCTAAAGAAATGGCAATCTTGAGTTATCAGAAATATGTAAATAAGGATTTTGAAGATGTTAGTTATTTTGAACCTTATTATTTAAAAGATTTTGTAGCGGGTTAGGCTTAAGGAAGTAATACAATATCAATTCACAGAAGTTATTTTATACAACAAAAGAGGTCATCTCAGAATAAGATGACCTCTTTTGTTTTGATTTTAAATATAATTTAATCTCTTCTACTTCTATCGCTAAGTAAACTTCTAGATCTATTGCCGTCCGTACTTTTTAAAGCATTATATCTTGATACTAATCGAATAAGATCTTCTTCCTTTCTTACCTTAATACGATTCTTTTTCATGTATTTCTTTAACTCTTCTTCTTTATCACTTAAAGCAGCTAAAATCTCTTTCTTATTCATTGGAAGTTCCATTATAATCCCACGTTCTTCTAAGAAATATTTGGTTTTGATACGCACCTTTCCTGGTGTTGCAGTACCACTTACCGAACCTTTTGGATCAGGTTTAGTTATCTTCACAGAATACTTTTTATAGATTCTATACTTTTCATTTAGCTCTACCAAGACATAATACCCCGGTTTTTTTAACCCACGCTGAGTTTTAAAATTACAATAGTAATAGTAATCTCCGTCTATTCGTGCATGTGATGTAGGACTCTTTAAAAGTTCGAATAAATCACCGCCTTTTTTGAATTCTAATGCATCTGTGTAAGCATTATATCTTAGTTTGGTATCAAAGGTTCCTGACTTTTCATCAATGACACTTGCATCCTTATATTTTAAGGTTTTGTGTATAGAACCATCATACTCATCAAAAGTAGTTACTCTTTTGGTTGGTTTTAGTAAAGATTGCGGAAGTTGCGCAAACAATAAAGGCGATATTAATAAAAATAATAAGTGTAGTATTTTTCTCACGATCTATTGATTTAGGTGTATTAAATTTAATAAAACGTAGGTTTAAATACAAAAATTACAGTTTTAATACTTTATTTTTATTGATTATTCAATACTTTTAAATTATTGGCAATTTATTAATGAGAAATAACATATTTTGTTGAAAATATAACATCTATTTTTTACGGGAATACTGTAAAGTTTGTCTCGAAAACGTTTTAGTTTGTAGGAAATTACTTCATTTTGTTTGCTAAAAGTTTGATTTTCCGATCGTAAAACGCTTCCTAGGAATTATCTATTTTGAAAGGGAATTTTTAAACTTTTAAACTTGTTTTTATGGCGTGCCTGAATCTCTTTTCTGTTATAGATACTTTATAGAGTCAAAAGTTAGTTGATAAGCATAAAAAAACATCTAGGAATCAAATTCAGAGATGTTTTTTTATTTATAAATGACCTTAAAAGAAACTAGTACATAAATTAATTTCTTCTAGTGAGTAAACTCCTTGACCTACTTCCATCTGTACTTTTTAATGCATTATACCTGGATACAAGACGGATTAAATCTTCTTCTTTTCTTACTTTAATACGCTCCTTTTTGATGTATTTTTTTAGTTCTTCTTCCTTATCACTAAGCGCAGTTAATAGCTCCTTTTTGTTCATAGGAAGCTCCATAATGATACCACGTTCTTCGAGAAAATAAGTGGTTTGCATTTTTAATTTTCCCGCAACATTATTACCATTGGCAGCACCACCTTCATTAGGTTTCTTAATTTTTAAATCAAACTTTTTATAGATTTTATATTTCTCATTTAACTCTACCAACACATAATATCCTGATTTTTTGTGACCTCGTTGTGTTTTAAAATTGCAATAATAAAAATAGTCTCCATCTATTCTTGCATGTGAGGTAGGCTTCTTTATTAATTCATATAATTCTGATCCTTTTTTAAACTCTAATGCATCTGTATACGCATTATAACGAAGTTTTGCATCAAATGTTCCTGACTTTTCATCTATCACACTAGCATCCTTATATTTAATACTTTTATACATAGAGCCGTCATAGTCATCAAACATAGTTACTTCTTTGGCAGGTTGGATTAAAGACTGCGGAAGCTGAGCAAATAAAAAAGGTGAAATTAATAATAATGGAAATAGTAATAGTTTTTTCACGATTGTTAGATTTAGGTGAAATAAAATTAATAAAACGTAAAATTTAATGCAAAAAATAGCTTTTTAATATCAAATTTTTATCAATACCTCAATGTTTGGTGTTTTTTTTCAATTTTTTAATTACAAAAAATCAATTTTATTGAAAGATTGACACTGTTTAATTACGGTAAAACCATAATATTGATTTCGAAAACGTTGTAATTTGTAAGAAAAAACTTATATTTTTTGATATTTTTTTGTTTTTTCTTCTAGAAATCAGTTTGTTAAGTAAAAACCATTGTCAACAAAGAAACATCTCAATTAATAATGAGATGTTTCTTTATAAAGTGATACGGTTCTAACTAATCTCGAAAGAAATTTTAAGAATAACTCTATATTCTTTGATCTCACCATCATCAATGATCAACTTTTGATCAGAAATCCATGCTGACTTAATGTTCTTTAATGTTTTAGCTGCTTCTTTTACTCCATTTTTAGCTGCATCTTCCCATCCCTTCTCAGAAGCTGCTATTACTTCTATAACTTTTACTATTGCCATTTCAATAATTTTTTGGTTAATATTTTATTATATTCTCTAAGATACGAGATACTTAGGTTAAATTTTAGTAGTAACCGCTATTATTTTCATGGTTTTTCGATATGATTAACGAATATTCGATGAACTACCCGTTTATCGCCTCTACGTAGGCAACTTTATCTTTAAGCATTTCTTTAAGCATATTCTCGATTCCATTTTTGAGGGTAAATGTAGAAGAAGGGCATCCACTACAAGCACCTTGCAAAATTACTTTTACTCCTTTGCTTTCAGGGTCATAGGAATCAAACATAATATTTCCTCCATCACTTGCCACGGCAGGTTTGATATATTCTTCAATAATGTTGACAATATCTTTTGATGTGTCATCTAATTTTTCGAAATCGGTATCTGCTTGTTTTTCTACCTGACTTTTGGAGACAGTGGCATTAGCCGATAAAACCTCTTTACCTTGTTCTAAATATTCTCGAAGAAATTCTCTTAATTCTAATGTAATATCCTGCCAGTCCGCAATGTCATACTTATGGATAGAAATATAGTTTTCATCGATGTAGATCTCTTTTACAAATGGGAAATTGAACAACTTTTCTGCTATAGGTGCTTCTTTGGTATCATCGATACTTTTAAATTCATGACCAGCTGTCACTAGCTTTTTATTGGCAACAAATTTTAATACAGAGGGATTCGGTGTACTCTCTGCATAAACGGTGATAGCTGTCTTTTTTGGTGCAGTTGTTTCATTAATTACAGGTTGACCACTATTCAGGTAATTTTCTATCTGTTCTGCAACTTCATCTTGCACATCATTCCATTCCACAATTTCGAACTTATCAATGGCAATAAAGTTTTGGGCTATAAATACTCTTTTTACAAAAGGAAGATAGAATAATTGTTGGGCCAAAGGAGAGTTTTTAGCATGGTCAATATTCTCAAATTCATAACTTGTATGCTTTGTCAAAAAAAAGTTTGCTTCAAATTTTAGTATACTGGGATTAGAAGTAGCTTCTATTTTTATCTCAAATTTCTTTTCCATAATCAAATTTTATACAAATTTACTAAAAACTAAATCCAACTTGCCCTTTACGCTTTAAGATTAAGAATGTTTTAATACGTAAGATAAAACCTATGTTTTTATAAAAATTTATATATTTGAAGCTGGCACGAAGTAATATTTTAGTTTGGGAAAGAAATATGAAAGCCCCTACAATATAAGCTTGATTAAATAGTTTATATTGAAATAATTAACCTAGTTTTTCCTTTTTTTAACATAAAGCCTCTAATGAATTTGAAGAAATATTATTTGTTGCTTGCTATTTTAACCTCACAATTTATTTTTTCTCAGGAAGGAATTCCGGTTTATGCAGATTATCTTTCTGATAATCTTTACTTGGTACATCCGTCTATGGCAGGAGCATCCAATGCTAATAAAATCAGGCTTACAGCTCGGAAACAATGGTTTGATGTGGATAATGCACCAAGTACACAATCTGCTAACATCAATTTTAGAACTAATGATAAAGTTGGTTTGGGCGCTATAGTGTATAGAGATGAGAATGGACGTTTTACACAAACTGGTGCTTTTTTGACTTTTGCGTATCATTTATTGTTTTCACGTGATCGAACTGATCTTAATATGCTTTCTTTTGGTATGAGTGGAGCTTTTATCCAATCCAATGTAGATGAACGGGGTTTGGATGATCCAGCAGATCCTGATCCTGTGTTAAGAGGTAATCTCCAAAAGGATGCTTATTTTAATGTGGATATAGGAATGTCTTATCATTATCTCGATTGGTATGCGCATTTTACGGTTAAGAATGTATTGCCGACCGCAAGAGATATTTTTGATAATACTGATATTGGTGCTACTATTAGAGATTCTAATAACCAAAGAAGATATATCTTCTCAGTGGGATATGTATTCGGATTGGGAAATAGTGCTTGGAGTCTTGAACCTTCTGTTTTATATCAAGCTACAGATCAGACAAAAGAAAGTACTATTGATGCTAATCTAAAAGTGTATAGACGTTTTGGAGAATTAGCCACTTTATGGGGAGGCTTATCATACAGAAGAAGTTTTGATGGTGCTGAGTTTTCTCAGACAGGGATAGAAATAGAAAGTCAGAAACTACAATATATAACTCCTTTTCTAGGAATCAATTATAAAAAATGGATGGTTGGCTACACTTACAGTTACCAGTCCAACTCCGTAGTGTTGAGTAATGGCGGATTTCATCAGTTAACAGTGGGGTATGATTTTGGAAAACGAAAAGAGCGTTGGAATTGTCACTGCCCAGCCGTTAATAACTAAAAATATATTTTCATATAAGTAATGGCAAGCTCTAAAAAGCTTGCCATTTTTGATTACTTTACTGTTGTTCCCGAAAATGTAATACGTTTATCTTTTATCCTTACAAGAGATGCTAGTTCGTATACATTTTTGTATCCGTATCCATATAAATTTATAAAAGTTGGAATATTTAATGCCAAAGGAAGACTCTTGGTCGGGAAGTTGATAGCGTCTCCATCAATATTGTTATTACAATAAATTAAAATTTTAGTTTTTTTGTTTGGGATTAATTTGGCTAATTTCTTTTCAGTAAAATCAGAAAAATTCAGATGTACTGCGCCTTTTAGGTGTTTCTTGTCATATGCTGATTTTGATCTGGTATCTAACAGTATAGTATTAGGATCCTCTGCAAATTCTAAAAACGTTTCTAAAGGAATAAGTCTTGGCTGTCTGTATACCAAGACTTCTTCAGTGATCTCTGCAAATGCATTATAGTCGATTTTAGATTTTGGTAATTCTTTGTTTGATTGTGCAGTCATTGCTAGCGGCAATAATATTAGAATTAAATATGTTTTCATTGTATGATAATTATAAATTAAATCACGAATTAGATATTACTTTTCCCAGCTAAAAGACTTTTTTTGTCCTTGAGTCTTTATGGCTTTGATCAACGCTGCTTCTAGATTAGCTTCATCCTTTTTACTGTTTTTTTTGATATACGCTAAACGCTTTTTATTTAAATTTTGAATTTCATCCTGAATTTCCTTTCTTTCCTTACTCTTTTCAGCTATATATTGTTTCAACTCTTTACTAGATTTTTCTTTTAATTCTATAGGTAATTCTTCTTTTACTACTTCTTCTATTTCAAAACTTTCCTCTTCTACGGCGTCCACAAGATCCCAACTTTTGTTTTTGTAAAAACCAGAACTTTTACTGATTGCTCTGCTTACAGCATTGGCTTCGCTGTAGGATCTCGCATTACGATCTTGTTCAGCTTGTAAACTAATTTTTTTAGAACCTTCGTTACCATAATAGATATAGGTGTTATTTAGTTTTCTATTTAGTTGTAATATGATATCATCATAAGGTGTAGCTATATGAATTGTTTCTCTATTATGATCAATTGCGCTATATTCTCCATTGGTTAAATCTGCTCCGTCTTTCCATTTGGTGTTGATACCTTGAGCATAATTACCACAGAAAATAGTATTTACTGTTATGTCTTTCTCCTTAGCATCGATAGCGGCATCTTTATAGTCTAACGGTCCTTGTGTAAAAGGTTCATTACCTGCGATAAAAATTAGTTTTAGATGATCATTATTTTTTTTCCAATCCAATTGATTGATAGAGGTATTAATTACTTTACCACAGTATTCATTTCCACCATTAGTGGCAAGCGCAAATAGCTCTTTTGAAATTTCATCTAAATCATCCGAAAATGGAAGAACCTGTCTGATGTATCCTTCCTGAGATGGTAGTCGATCATTACCATATTCATATAAGGCGATTTGCAATTTTATTTCATAATGACCACACTTGGCATACGATAATTCATTTACTATTTCCCACAACTGAGCTTTTGCCTGGTCGATGAGTCCATCCATACTATTACTCGTATCCAGTAATAAAGCTACCTGAATATTTTTGGTGTCTGGATCTGTTTTGGAAGTGTAAATTTCTAAAGCTTGCTCGGTTTGGATGGCTAACTCGGTATTTTTTTCATTTTTTGCTTGGCATGATATAGGAATAGTAAGCAAACATCCTGCAAGCATCCATGTATATAGTGTTTTCATAGGTTTAACAATTTTTAAATTCTGTATAAAATTATGCTGAACTTTTTTTGATAAAAACTTAGAATGAGGAACATACACATATGAATGAGTAAACGTGTCTAGTTATTTAGTGAAATTGCATTTGGTGCTACGGAAAAGCTTTAAAACTTGGTGTAACCGAATATTCCGATTTTATAATCCCATATAAATGGATTAAGTTTACCTAGACTTATGAAGTATATAATGAGTAAATATTATTTTGTTTTAGTAGTAATGTGGTTGTTGTCTAATACCATGTTTGGGCAGCATAATGCAAAGACTTTTGAAAATAATAAAGCTGACAAGCGTAGTCAGTTCCTGGAAATTAGGGGAACCGTAAAAGAAGACAATACTCTTGAACCTCTAAAGAACGTAGAAATTAGAGTTGTTGGAGGGCAAACGTATCATACAGATAATCAGGGTGATTTTAAGATAAAAGCTAGAATAGGAGATGAAATTATTATTAGCCATGATAACTTCAATACTGTATATCATACAATAACAAGTAGTGAACGGATAGATGTTAAGGTTCAGGAAGATCCAGATGGATTTGTTTCAAAAAAGGAAATAAAGCGAAAAAAACTTTCTGCAGCTTATGGTTCTAATCTTAAAGCTGCGAGAAACACGATGACAAAAGATGCTGCAATAAGTATTGATTATGTGACCAAAGCGCTGGAAACTATTGAAGATGATGACGTTTTTGGAGATGAAAAAAAGGCAGAGCTTTTTGAAACTCTCGGAGATATCTATGCGTATTGGAAGCAACCAGATCTAGCAGAAAGTAATTATAAAACTAGTATAAGTAACAAGTATAGTATAGACGTAAAAATTAAGCTTGGAAATGCACAATTACAGAATAGCGATTATCAATCTTCATTGGTAACTTTTGATCAACTTAAAAAAGCTAAGCTAAATTCTGTTCAAAGAATAAAAGTATATGAAGGTTTAGGTGATAGTTATAAGGGTCAGAATGATTATGAAAATGCAAGTAAGAATTATAATATAGCATTGTCATTTGCTGAGAAAAACAATTCGGAGGATATCGTAATCGAGTTGAATTCTAAACTGGCAGAAGTGTTTCAAATTCAAGGGAATATTAATGATGCCGAAGAGTATCTCGATAATTCAGTACAGTTAGCAAGTAGAAGAAGTAAAAAGTCTTCGGCAAGACAACGGGCTAAGGCTGCGGACTTCTACAATAAGAATAATAGTTTTGCAAAAGAGATACAATTAAGAAAAGAAGCACTAGAAGATATCCAGGAGATGGAGGAGACAGAAGCGGAGAGTCCAAGTCCAATAGTATTGGATAGTATAAGTGCTCTAAATAGTATCAGTTTAGAGGACAGAGCTATTACTTCTCAAGTACAAAATTATAAAATCGCTAATGCTTTCGCGGCACAATCAGAGTATGATGAAGCAATTCCATATTTAGAGGAAAGTATTAAAAAAGCAGCATCAGAGAATGATTTAGTAGTCCAGAAAGATGCTACTCGAAAATTAGGAGAAGTATATCGAGAAAAAGGAGAATTAGAAAAAGCTTCTGAAGCTTTTGAAGAATACGAAGTGATCATTGATAAACTCTATATTCAAAAAGAGCAAGAAATTTCTCAGGCAACGAGATTTAATAGAGAATTAGCACAAAGAGCTAATCGGATAGCTTCACTCGAAAAAGATCGAGAACTGAATGAGAGTAGATATAAATTAGCCTTTGCTTCTCAGGAATTAGCAGGTCAACAGAAGATTATTATTTATTCTTTAATCGGTTTGTCCATATTATTGCTTTTGGCAGCTTATCTAATGTTTAGAAATATAAAGCAACAAAAGTTTGCTAATAATTTACTAGCGTTAAAATCTCTTCGTTCTCAGATGAATCCTCACTTTATTTTTAATGCTCTGAATTCGGTAAATACTTTTATAGCTACAAGTGATGAAAGGGCTGCGAATCGATATCTTACGGATTTTTCGTTGCTCATGAGAGCAGTTTTAGAAAATAGCGAAGAAGATTTTATTCCTTTAGAGAAGGAAATAGAACTTTTGGAACTTTATGTGCAGTTGGAACATTTTAGGTTTCAAGATAAATTTGAGTATAAAATAAACGTAGATCCTGAAATAGATATAAAGCAATATATGATTCCTCCAATGCTGCTTCAGCCGTATGTAGAGAATGCGGTTTGGCATGGACTACGTTATAAATCGGATAAAGGTTTTCTTTCCATTAATTTTCAAAAAACAATAGATGGCACTATCGAGATAGTAATTGCGGATAATGGTATTGGAAGAGAAAAATCAAAATCCCTAAAAACATTAAACCAGAAAAAACAGAAGTCCCAAGGAATGAGTAATATTAAGAAAAGAATACAGATACTTAATACTATGTATAAGGATAAAGTAGATGTTTTTATTTCGGATTTAACTAATGACGAAGAAGGGACAGGAACTCAGGTAAAGTTGATTCTTAAAAAAGATAAGTAAGTACTGTAGTAAACAAAATATAATTTAATAAATCAAAGACTGTGAAATTAACTGCAATTGTAGTAGATGATGAGGCAAATAGCCGAGCAATTCTAAAAAATTATTTACAAAAATATTGTCCAACAGTGCAAGTATTGGGAGAAGCTGCGAGTGTTCAGGAAACTTTAAAGATCTTGGAGACGGAGAATCCTGATCTGCTGTTTTTGGATGTAGAAATGCCTTATGGGAATGCTTTTGATTTGTTGGAACAAGTTCCTGATAGAACTTTTGAAACCGTTTTTGTTACTGCTTATGATCATTATGCTGTAGATGCGTTAAACGCACAAGCTACATATTATCTTTTAAAGCCGATTGCTATTGATAATCTGATTAAAGCAGTAGATCATGTTACTCATATTAAAGAGCGGGAAAAAGAACTCCAGGACAAAGTACTTACTCCTAAAATTTCGGCGACAGTAGACGGGAAAATTACAATACCTCAGCAAGATGGCTTTGAAGTGTTAAAAATATCAGAGATTTTATATTGCCAAGCAGATGATAATTATACCAAGATCTTTCTGAACAATGGCCAGAAATTGGTAAGTAAGACTTTAAAGTATTTTGAAGATACATTAAAAGATCAAGGCTTTGTTAGAATACATAAGAGTTATTTGGTAAATGTAAATATGATAGTAAGATATAAAAAAGGAAAAGGGGGTAGTGTACAACTATCATCAGGAAAAGAATTGATGGTTTCTTCATCCAAAAAAGGTACCTTGTTAGACTATTTTAAATAATATGATTACCAAGTGAAATTGGGTGAATTCCAATTATAACTGCTATAAGAAATTCCTTTGCGACGCTTGTATGCTGGAGAGTCAATAAATAAGGTTTTTACTTGTTCATCCCAGTCTTTGATAATTGTAAAATAACTACTATTTACAGCAGCCATGATCTGTTCGCAATCATGACAAATATGTTTTTTATAATCTAGAAAGTAATGTGCAAATTCATGAAAGGCAACTACTTTTAAAATTTCATCATCCAGTAATGTAATCCAATTAATGATAATGTTTTCTACTTTGTTATTATTATCTCGTGTAAGCATACCCAGAGTTGATCCTTTTTGAGAAATAGTTAATGTGTCTACAATATCAATATTTTTAAGTTCAAAAAGTTTGTCATGATATTCGATATTGTATTGCTTACAATATTCAAAAAATGTATCGAGATGAGGCTTTAATCTACCGTCGATTTTAACGTTATTCTGGGCAAAACCAAATCCCATGGAGAATATTCCAAAAAGCAACATAAAGCTTTTGTTTATCGTCATAATTTTAGGGGTACATAAGGTTATTAGTGTGGGTGATTCTAATTGTTTTAAAATCAATCCGTTACCAAATTAAAGTAAAAATTAATTGTAGTGAAGATAAAAGAATGTTAAAAGTCGCTGAAGCGTATCTCATATTAACAAACTTTAATATTATAGAATCTTTTTCCTACAAGTTTAAAAATCTAAATAAGAAGCTGTTGTAGAAATTTTGTGGTTAAAAAGGATGTCTTCCAGAACGGATAGTGTACCATTAGTAAAGAAATGGTGTTCACCTTTTTGGGTACTTTTAGAAAGTAAACTGTTCTTTAATAAAATAGACTTTGTCTGTCTGGCAACTGCTTCACCAGAATCTATAATAACAATATGGTTTGGGAGTATTTTTCTTAATATTGGAATAAGATAGGGATAGTGCGTGCAGCCTAGAACCAGATAATCAATATCTTTTTCTATCATAGGTTGAAGATAGGAGGTAAGTAGTGCGTGCATCTCCGGAGTGTGAATTTTACCTTCTTCTATAAGTTCGACTAATCCAGTACCTACAACCTCAATAACTTCTATATTGTGAGCATAAAGGTCTGAAGTTTTTGCAAAAAGCTTGCTGGTTAAAGTTCCTTTGGTTGCTAATACTCCAACTCTTTTGGTTTTTGTTTGTAGAGCTGCGGGTTTTATAGCAGGTTCAATCCCAATAAAAGGAATATCAAATTGTTGCCTCAATTCCTTTATTGCGTTGGTTGTAGCTGTATTACATGCGACAACAATAATTTTACACTGTAGTTCTAGAAGTTTTTTAGTGTTTTTTATGCTTAAGGATAAGATTTCGTTCTTACTACGTTTTCCGTAAGGGGCATATTTACTATCCGCTAAATAAATCGTATTCTCATTGGGAAGCATAGTGGTAATTTCTTTCCAAATAGAAGTTCCTCCAATACCAGAATCAAAAATACCTATAGCTTTGTTACTCATTAAAACTAAAATAGAATGGTTCAAAAATAAAAAAACAGTGAGAAACTCAAGTTGCTCACTGCTTTTTTTATTTTAAAAGGTAATTTTTTAGATACCTAAATCTTTTTTAACATCAGCCATTAAATCTTTACCTTCAGCTAAGATTACTCCTAATCCTGTAGTAGAGTCTAATACGTACTGGAATCCTTGCGCTTTTGCTACCTTTTGAATAGATACACGAGCACTTTCATAAATAGGCTTTAGCAATTCAACTTCTTTTTTCTGAAGATCTTGTAAAGCATTTTGTCTGTAATCAGCGATACTTTTTTCAGTAGCCTGCACTTCTTGTGCTCTTTTAGCATTTTCCTCTTCAGTTTTAGAAGGTGCTTCTGCTTGATATTTTTTCATGGTATTTTGTAATTCTAATACCATATTTCTAATTTCAGCTTCATAGGTCTTGTTTAGCTTCTCAATTTCGCTTTTTGCAGCTTTAAAAGCAGGCATTGCTTCTACTAGCTCTTGGGACGCGATATGAGCAACTTTGGATTGCGCATTTACGAAACTTGACGCTCCTAAAACTAATGCACAAGCTACTAATAGGGTTCTAAACTTTTTCATTCTAATAATATTAATGTGTTATAAATTTAAAAATTAATTTCTCTAGTTATTATCGTTTTCTTCAGTCTCTCCTTCTTTATTGTCATCAGACTGAGTGTCATTCTTTAATTGTTCTTTTAAGGCTTTTATAGAGTCTTTTTTTCTTTTTTGCGCCGCTAAAAGTTTTGCTCTTCGTTCTTCAAATTCTTTTTTCTTAGCTGCTCTAATAGAATCCCTTTCTGCTTTTCTTTCGGCTAATAACCGTTCTCTTTCCGATTGTTTTTTAGCTGCTGCTTTTTCTCTATCAGTTACTTCTTTTTCTTGTTCGACATTTCTTTTTTCAGCTCTTTCTAGTGCTTTCTTTTCTCTTTTGCTATTTACCTGTTTTCTTTTAGAAGCTCTATTGATCCTTAATAATATTTGATCACTAATATCATGTCTGTCTGCCGAAAACAACATTACTAAATCTGCAGACTTGTCAAATATAAAATCATATTTTTTATTCTTAGCAACTTCTTGAACAGCAACAAAAACTTGATCTTGTACTGGCTGAACTAATCGCTTTTTTTGAATAAACAAGTCACCATTAGGTCCAAATCTTTTTTGTTGATACTCAAGTATCTCTTTTTCTTTAAAGAATATATCTTCTTCTCTTTCTTCAATCAATTCTTTAGTTAGCAGAACACGTTCGTTGTTGAGGTCTTTTCTCATCTCTTCAACTTCTTTTAATTCAGCCTCGATTTCTACTTTCCATTTTTGTACTTTTTTTTCTAAATCAGCAGAAGCTTCATTGTATTCTGGTACATTTTCTAGGATATAATCCATATCAATGTATCCAATTCTAATACCTTTTTGAGCTTCAGCTGTAGTGGAAAAAGATGTCCAAAGAATAGCTGCTAATACTAAAAGAACTTTTGTTTTCATGATCCTGTGTTGTTTATAGAAATAATCGTGCCAAAATTAAAATTGTTGTCCAATGATAAAGTGAGTCTCCCATCCATTATTTCCTGTCGTACCTGGAATTGGGTCAAAACCATACCCAAAATCAATACCCAGCAATCCAAAGGCTGGCATAAAGATACGTAAACCTGCTCCAGCAGAACGATTTAATTGAAAAGGATTGAATCCTCTGAAGCTATCATAAGAAGCTCCTCCTTCTAAAAACGCCAGCATATATATAGATGCAGATGGTTTTAGAGTAATTGGATAACGAAGTTCTAACGAATATTTATTATAAATTGTTGCCCCATCCTCAACAAAATCTGGATCATTTGCTCTACTTAAAGGAATTATAGATTGATTAGGGTATCCACGAAGAGCAACAACCTCTCTTCCATCCAGAGCAGTTGCTCCCAATCCATCTCCTCCTACGAAAAATCTTTCGAATGGAATATTTCCTCTGTTGTTATTATAGGCACCAAGAAAACCATACTCTCCTCTGGTTCGTAATACCAAAGGTTGTTTTCCTATTTTAGTTAGTGTTGTGTACCAGGTAGCATCAAATTTTATTTTGTAATATTCTAACCAATCGAAACGTTCCTGATCAATTTCTCCAATTTCTGTATTTATCTCTCCAATCCTGTCATTAGTCGGGTCTGTATTTACTAGATCTTCTTGCTCTTCTAGTAAACTAGCTCTTTCATCTGCTAAAGCACCATAATCGGTTCCGTCCCATAAAGAATACGGCAATGATAATTTTGCAACAAGATTGAATTCAGAACCGGATGTTGGGAAAATCGGGTTTACTGCGGTGTTATTTCTGTTAATACCTATTGTATATGCTAAGTTGTTAGATGACCCATCACCAAAGGTAAACAGTCTTGTGTTATAGTTTTTAAGGTTATAATGCTGTATGCTTACTGCTTGTGATAAGGTAAAGTAGTTATCTGGCCAGTTTAATCTTTTTGCAATTCCAATAGAACCACCAGTAATTAAGAACTTACTATCTCTGTCTACATCACGTGTTCTTTGATTAAATAAAAATTGAATAGTATGCGAAAAAGAAGTTGAAAGTTGGAAAGGTCTTTTTCCTCCAAGCCATGGTTCTACAAAAGAAAGACTGTATGTCTGAAAGAACTGACTTGCCTGCGCACGAATTCTTAATGTTTGTCCATCTCCCATCGGAAGTGGGCTATACGCTTCTTTCTTAAAAATGTTTCTAATAGAGAAGTTACTAAACGCTAAACCAAGGGTTCCAACAAAACCACCTCCTCCAAAACCACCTTGGAGTTCTATTTGGCTCGCTCCTTTCTCTACTACAGGATAATTAATATCAATAGTTCCAGCTTGTGGATCAGCGTTTTTAAACTGAGGCTCTAGTTGTTCTGGATCAAAGAAACCTAATTGTCCTATTTCTCTTACCGTTCTTACCACAAGATCTTTACTATAAATCTGACCAGGTTTAGTTCTTAGTATTCTATAAACTACATGATCATTTGTTTTGTCATTTCCAGTAACTGTAATATGATCAAAACGCACTAACTTTCCTTCTCGGATTCTTATCTCAAAATCTATAGTATCATTTTTAACATCAGTTTCTACAGCATCTATATTAGAAAATAAGTATCCATTATTCTGATATAGGTTAGTCAAGTCGTTTGCATCAGGTTTGGTGTTGTCTGCAATTTGTTTTTCTAAAAGAACACCATTGTAAACATCTCCTTTCTTTATAACTAATTGTTGTGCTAATTGGCTGTCAGAATACACACTGTTTCCTAAGAAGTTGATATCCCCAAAATAGTATTTGTTTCCTTCTTCAATAGAGAGGTTGAGCGAAACACTGTTGTCATCTTCTACTATTAAGGAATCAGAGGTGATTCTAGCGTCTCTATAACCTTTTTCTTTGTATTTGCTGATGATACTTTCTTTATCATCTTGATAATCACTTTTAATATACTTAGAGCGTTTCCAGAATCTCCAGAATTTCTTCTGTTTCGTATTCTTCATAGCGGCTCTTACCTTGCTGTCGGTAAACTGCTCATTACCATTGATTCTAATTTTATCAACTTTTACACGATCTCCCTTGTCAATACGCACTAACATATTTACCTTATTGGTAGGAACAGTGTCTTTTACAGGAGTAGTATTGATAATTACCTTAGTATTTAAGAAACCATCTTTACGGTATTTGTTGGTAATAAAATTTCGTGTAGTGGTTATAAGGTTTTCTGTAACCTTTGTTCCTGGATTAAGACTGTTATCTTTGATGAGATCTTCTGCTTTACGTTTACGTACACCTTCAACTCTAGCTTGATTTAATTCTGGTACTTCCTGAATGTTTATTTCTAAAAACGCTTTTTCTCCCTCTACCTTAGTGATGTAAAAATTAATATCACTAAATAATTCAAGATCCCATAATTTTTTTATGATCTGACTAATACGATCTCCTGGTAGTGCAATTCGCTCTCCATTTTTTAATCCTGTAAAAGTAATAATGGTGTTTTCATTATAGGTAGATATCCCTGTAACTTTAATATCCCCAATAATATATTCTTTTCCAGAAGTACCAGGTAAATTTTGTGCTGAAAGTAATGCTGTATTTAACAAAAATGCAAGGAACGCAAAATATGTAATAGGTAATTTTTTTGTCATCTCTTTAACTAAGCTGCTCACTAGTTTTTCCAAATCTTCTCTCTCTTTGTTGATAATTTAAAATGGCCTCAAATAAATCTCCTTTTTTAAAATCTGGCCATAATATTTCAGTAAAATATAATTCAGCATACGCAATCTGCCATAACAAAAAATTACTAATACGTTGTTCACCACTGGTTCGTATTAATAAATCTACATCAGGCAGATTTTTAGTATACAAATGCTCATTAATGACTGCTTCATTTATAAGATGTGGCGAAAGTACATCATTTTTAACTTTATTACTGATTTCTTGAATAGTTTTTATAAGCTCTTCTCGACTACCATAGCTTAGCGCTAAGGAAAGTGTCATATGCGTGTTATCCTTAGTCTTTTCAATGACTTCGAGTAATTCTTTTCTTGCTTTTTTCGGTAATGCTTGTAGATTTCCTATAGCATTTAATCGAATGTTATTTTTTTGAAGAGTGCTAATTTCTTTTTTCAGAGAATTTACCAAAAGCTTCATTAAAGTTTCAACTTCTAGCTTAGGTCTGTTCCAATTTTCCGTAGAAAAAGCGTATAATGTAAGATATTTTATTCCAATTTCGGCAGAAGCTTCTACTGCTTCTCGTACTGCTTTTGTTCCGTTTTCGTGACCAACAGCTCTAAAGAGCCCTTTCTTTTTGGCCCATCTTCCATTTCCATCCATTATGATGGCTACATGTTCCGGAATGTTAGAGTTTAGTTGTTCTTTATCAATCATTTTTTTAAAATGCACAATAACATGGAATGCGCCCCCATGTGTAAGATAATGTTATACCAGTAAATACATACCAGTCATTATTATTTAAATTACCAAATCCTGTTCCAAATGCACTGTCCGGATCACTTCCGTCCAGATTATCTGTAAATGTGTATCGAGCACCTATTTCTGCACCTAATACCCAATGTCTTCCTATAGTCTTCTTTATACCAACTACCATTGGTATAGCTACCCTCCATCGCTCACTATACGAGCTAATTTGATTACCATTATTTGGATCTACTGCCTTGGCACTGTAGTTAAATCCAGTTAAACCAGTATAAAGGTATGGTGTAAATTGCGGTTGCCCATCATATAAATACCACTCCCAGAAATTAAATTCTAATCCCAATGATAATTCCTTTACAGAATTGTTGAAGCTAAAACCTCTCTGAACTCTTCGGTCATCGCCATTTAAATCATTAGATTTAAGATTAGCGTACAAGAACGAAGCCCTAAAGGCATGTCGTTTACTTCTATTCCATTTCCCAATGGCACCTACTGCTAATGCGTTAGGAGCGATGTAGTAGGTAGATCCCACATCACCAATATAATTAGAACCACCGAGCATTAGTCCAACCTCATAGGTCTGGGAGTTCATAAATTGCCCAAAAAACAAAATTACTACAAAGGGTGCTAAGTATCTCATAGATTTTCAAAAGTTTGCAAATATAACAATTAACTTTACTACACAAGAATTTGAGTGAAATAGTATGAATTAAAAAACACTTTTTAGCAGTTTTTATTGTTTAATTACGTTTATCTTCACCCCAAAGCATCTTTTTTCTCAATGTTTTTAAGAAGCTGTCTCCTTCCAAAACTACCATATTAATTTTGAAAGGTGCTTTTTTAATAACAACGGTAGTTTCGTTGGGTAAGGTGTGTACTCTTGAGTCAAGAGACACTAAATAAGAATCTTCTCTTCCAGATACTTGTAAAGTAATTTCTTTATTGTCTGGAATTACTAAGGGTCTGGCATTAAGGTTATGTGGAGCAATTGGTGTTAGTACCATGCTTTCTGCATCAGGCATCATTACAGGACCTCCACAACTTAAAGAATATCCGGTAGAACCAGTCGGTGATGAAACAATTAATCCGTCAGCCCAATATGAAGTAAGAAACTCATCATTTAAACTTGTATGTACAGTAATCATAGAAGTAGAATTTCTACGACTAACCGCAATCTCGTTCATGGCAAAATTTAATACTCCAAATTCTTTGGAAGGAGGAACTGTATCTATCGTCACTATAGTTCTTGGTGAAATGTAATATTTTTGGTCTAAGATCAAATCAATTGTATCCTTGATTTCTTCCTTTTGGATTGTCGCTAAGAAGCCTAATCTACCCGTATTGATTCCAGCAATAGGAATTCCTAAATCTCGGACATAAGTTATTGTTCTTAATATTGTGCCATCTCCTCCAATACTGAAAAAAAGATCGTAAGAGTCATCTAATTCTTCGAAAGTGCTAAAGTGAGAGTAACTCTTGTCAATATCTTCATGAAGTTCTATTAGCTCAAGAAAATTCTTTTCAATTACAACTTCGATATTATTCTTGTCCAGTGCTTCTAACAACTGCTGAATGTATGTTCCAGAATTTTCATGATAGAACTGGCCGTAAATACCTATCTTCATTATGATGTCATTTCTTTAAATTATTTCTGTATAGTAAGCTAAATATTGAGGTACTTTTCTAAATATTGAGATCGTTCCTTAAGGTTATTTAAGAAAGAATCTTCGTGATGTTTAGAAACTATGTTGTAACTATATCTTCTAAAAGTTTGTACGATATTATTGATATCACTATCATTAATTTTTAAAGTAATTTGAGTGACATCATTTTCCATATTGGAAATGAAAAGACCTAGTAGTTTTGCATTATTAGATTCTACAATCTGAGACACTTCGCTAAATGAGTAATCCAAAACTCCTTTCTCTACTATTAATATGTTCCCAGGTTCACTAAGAAAAGGAGTTTCATTAAAGAGGTTCATGATATCTCTTAGTTCAAAATATCCCTGATAATTATTTTGATCATCAAGTACAGGCATAATATTAGAATGATTTTGGGCAAAAGATTCTAATATATCTAACCAGTTGGCATCTGCTCGTACAAAAAATCCTTCTAAAGCGTATAAATAGGACTCAAGTGATTTTTCGGTATCAAAACATCTTGCATCTGCTTCTGCAATGCAACCTACATAAGTCTTGCCATTAAAAACAGGGAAATGGGTGTATGTTAATTCGTTAAATAACAATTGTGCATCTCCAACCTTTGCTGAGGTAGCAAGGGGCTGTATTTCATTTATTATGTATAAACTTGTCTTCATAATTCCCGGGGCTTTTTGTGCAAATTAATCAAAAATATGTAACCGAGGGGCTCTCAAGTTTGTATTTTTGTTATTTATTAAAAGTTATATCAAAAACTATGACAAAGTTAAGTGTAAATATCAACAAAATTGCAACTTTGCGTAATTCTCGAGGCGGAAACACTCCAAATTTATTGAAGGTGGCTTCAGATGTTCAGGATTTCGGTGGCGAAGGAATTACAATTCATCCAAGACCCGATGAACGCCATATTAGATACCAAGATGCATATGATTTGAAATCTGTGGTGCATACCGAATACAATATAGAAGGTAACCCAATTCCTAAATTTATAGAATTAGTACTTAATATAAAGCCTACACAGGTTACCTTAGTTCCGGATTCAGTAGATGCTATAACCAGTAATTCTGGTTGGGATACTTTGAAAAATAAAGAGTTTTTGCAAGAGGTGATATCGGAATTTAATAGAAATGATATTAGGACTTCGATTTTTGTAGATCCATTAGAAAAAATGATCGAAGGAGCAAAAGAAACGGGGGCGGATCGAATTGAGTTATATACAGAAGCTTTTGCCTCAGAGTATGCAAAAGGTAATCTAGAAGCAGTGAAGCCATATGCACAATGTGCCCAATTGGCAAACGAGTTAAGTATTGGGGTGAATGCAGGTCATGATCTTTCGCTGGATAATATTAAGTTTTTTAAAGAGAATATTCCTGGATTATTAGAGGTGTCCATTGGACATGCATTAATTAGTGAATCTATATACCTTGGATTGGAAAATGTAGTAAATATGTATTTACATAAACTAAAGTGATTGCGAATATGAAATTACATTCAAATATTTTTGGAGAAGGTATACCTTTTATTGTATTACATGGTTTTTTGGGGATGGGCGATAATTGGAAAACCTTAGCAAAGAAAATTTCAGAGCAAGGGTATCAAATGCATTTGATAGATCAAAGAAATCATGGGCGTAGCCCTCATAGTGATGATTTTAGCTATGAATTGATGGCTTCTGATCTATTAGAATATTGTAATGATCATCATCTTAAGGATGTTATTCTTCTTGGTCACTCCATGGGTGGTAAGACAGCGATGTTATTTGCAGTAAATCATCCAGAAGTGATTCGTAAACTGGTAATCGCAGACATAGGTCCTAAATATTATCCGCTACACCATCAAGATATTTTAGATGGGTTGAGTTCTTTAGATTTTGATATTTTGAAAAGTAGGTCAGAAGTTGATTTGGCTTTAGGTGAATATGTAAAAGATCCTGGAGTGAGAATGTTTTTAATGAAAAATTTATTCTGGAAAGAAAAGGGAAAACTAGGGTTGCGAATGAATTTAGAAAGTTTGGTGCAAAATTCTTCTGAAATTGGTATTGAACTTACGGATAATTTTCAATACCTTGGAGATACTCTTTTTATGAAAGGAGATAAATCTAATTACATTTTAGAGGAAGATGAACATCGGATTAAGGCGCAGTTTCCTCTTGCTCAAATTCGGGAAATTTCCAACTCTGGTCATTGGTTGCATGCAGAAAACCCTATGGAATTTTATTCTAATTTATTAGAATTTATTAAAAATTGAATAAAAAATGTTATGTATGCATAATATTTTAATGATTTAGTTGGATAATTGTTATTTTCTGCTAAATTTGATGCTTTCTTTTTACAAAATTCTAATAAAAACAAAAACAATTTTAATTTATTATGAAAAAACTACTATTATTAGTTCTATTCGCCCTAGTGACATTTGTCACCTACGCAGGTGGATATAGAGTTAGTGTGCAAGGGCAGAGAGCTATAGCTATGGGGCACACAGGTGTTGCTGTAGTAAATAGTGCGGAGCTAGTATTCTTTAACCCAGCAGGTCTGGTGTATTTGGAAAATAAATTGAATGTAAGTGCCGGTGCTAGTGGTATTTTTACAGATGTAATTTATCAAAACGTTGATCTTGGAATTTCTTCTGAAACCGATAGTTCTGTAGGAACACCACTTAACCTATATGGTTCTTATAAAGTAAATGATTGGTTAGCAATGGGTCTTGGTGTATACACACCTTATGGTAGTGAGGTGACTTGGCCAACGGACTGGGCAGGATCACATTTGGTAAATAATATAGAGTTAGCAGCAATATACATCCAGCCTGTAGTGTCTATTAAATTGTCTGATAAATTCAGTATTGGTGGAGGACCTATTTTTGTAACAGGTTTCGTTAATTTTAATAGAAATGCTAACAGGACATTATCGGATATTGAAGGTAATAGATCTAATATAACCGTAGATGATTCTGGAGTGAGTAACTGGGGATGGAGTGTAAGTGCAATGTTTAATCCTACTGATAATTTTAGATTAGGATTTAGTTACCGAAGCGAAATCATTTTGGAAGCAGAAGGAGGAGAAGCAACTTTTGCAAACTTCCCAAACTCTCCGTTAACTCCATCTAATGAAACAACAACTTTTGATGCTGAGTTACCGTTGCCTGCAGAATTAACAATTGGTCTTTCGTATCAGTTCCACGAGAAGTGGTTATTTGCATTTGATTACAATAGACAATTCTGGGATGTGTACGAATCTTTAGATATTCAGTTCGGTAACGGATCAACTTCTTTAAATCCACGTAATTACCAGAATTCTTCAGTATATCGTTTTGGTCTGCAATATGATGCAACTTCTAAGATCTCGCTTAGAGCTGGTTATTATATCGATGAATCTCCAGTACAATCAGGATTTTTTGCACCAGAAACACCACGTAATGATTCTCAAGGGTTTTCTGGAGGTGTTAGTTTTGCAATCACCCCTAAGTTAGCTATAGATGCTTCTTTCTTTTACTTAAGATTCGAAGAAGTAGATGCGTCATATGATTTCTATCAAGAAAATGGTCAGAACGTTCCATTTAGTGGAACATATAAATCAAGCGCTTTCGCGCCAGGACTTGGTTTAACTTATAAATTATAATTCAAAGATGAAATAAGTCATTTCAGTAGGTTGAAACCAACCTGATTGATTTTTGGCGATTCCATCTGACAATTAAAAAAATAATAAATACAGATGAAAAACAATATAAAATATTTAGCAGTTCTGGCATTAGGATTAGTTGCTTGTGAGCCAGAGTTTGATAATCCGATTGATGAACCAGGAGTGTTTACTAGTGGTGAAGCAGATTTTTCTAATTATGTTGCATTAGGTAATTCATTAACTGCAGGATTTGCGGATAATGCATTATACATAACAGGGCAAGAGAATTCATATCCTAATATCTTAGCTGGACAGTTTGAACTAGCAGGAGGAGGAGAATTTACACAACCTCTTATGGCAGATAATACTGGAGGTGCATTGTTGGGTGGTACTCAAATTTTAGGAAATAGATTAGTCTTAGCTGTGGATGCTGAAGGAAATCCTGGTCCTGTGACTTACACAGGAGGAATGCCTACTACAGAAATATCTAATAATTTAGGAAGCTCTTTTAATAATATGGGAGTTCCTGGTGCAAAAAGTTATCATTTAGCGGCTCCAGGATATGGAAATGTTGCAGGTGTAGCTGCAGGTTTAGCGAATCCTTATTTTGCTAGATTTGCTTCTGCAGCAGATGCTACCGTGATTGGAGATGCTGTTGCTCAGAGTCCAACTTTTTTCAGTTTATGGATAGGAAATAATGATATTCTTAGTTTTGCTACTTCTGGTGGAGTAGGAGAAGACCATAACGTAACAGGTAATATAGATCCCGCTACTTATGGTAGTACAGATATTACGAATAGTAATGTTTTTGCTTCAGTGTACAATGATTTATTAGCAGCACTTACAGCTGGTGGCGCTAAGGGTGTAGTACTTAATTTACCAAGTGTTACTTCGTTGCCATTCTTTACGACGGTACCTACAAATGCAGTACCTTTAGATGCGCAAACTGCAGCATTTTTAAATTCGCAATTTGCTGCTTACAATACACAAATACTTCCAGGATTAGCAGGACTTGGTTTAATTTCTGCTGAAGAGGCTGGAAGTAGACAAATTAATTTTGTAGCTGGTCAGAATTTTGTAACTATCGTAGACGAATCATTAACAGATATCTCAGCAATAATACAAGGACCTCCTTTTAATTTAGATCCACAGACTGCTGGGTTGTTAGGGCAATTAAGACAAGCAACATCGTCAGATTTAATTCCGTTAACTTCTGCTGGTAACATAGGAGTAGATCTTGCAGGTGATGGAACGTTAATTAGTGGTGTTTCTGTGCCATTAGGAGATGCTGATGTGTTGACTGTTGCGGAGCAAGCAGCAGTAGCGAATGCTCAGGATGCGTATAATGCAGCGATAAGAGCCTTAGCGACTGCCAATGGTCTTGCATTTGTAGATGTGAAGTCTCTTTTACAACAAGCAGCTGGGAGTGGTATACCATTTGATTCAGGTGTAGTAACATCTACATTTGTAACAGGTGGAGGATTTTCTTTAGATGGAGTGCACCCATCTCCAAGAGCGCATGCCATTGTGGCAAATGCAGTAATGGAAGCAATAGAAGATACGTATGGAGCAAGCTTACCTTCCGTAAATCCTGGAGATTTCGGAACGGTTACACTTAGTAATGATGTGAACTAAGGTTTTTCCAATATATTTATTAGAAACCTGCTATTTTAAATAATAGCAGGTTTTTTTATTGTTTTGTTTTTGGTAACTTGAGGTCAATCTAATCTAATTATAATGAAGTTTTTAATTAAAATGATACTTAGCGCCATTGCTGTATTGGTACTTGCTGAGATATTACCAGGTGTAAAGGTAGATAGTTATGTAAGTGCACTCATTGTTGCAGTGCTTTTAGCAATTTTAAATGCTGTGCTAAAACCGATATTGGTAATACTTACATTGCCCGTTACCATAGTTACTTTGGGGTTGTTTTTATTAGTTATTAATGCAGCAATCATATTAATCGCAGACCATTTTGTGTCTGGTTTTGGAGTAAATGGTTGGTTGTGGGCGTTAATTTTTAGTGTTTTACTCTCTATATTTCAATCTATATTATATTCTATTTTGAAGAAAGATAAAAGTTAACTGTTTTTCAAGGAGTTAAAACTTTGTTGGGTTGTAAAAAAGTATTACTTTTGCATCCCGATTTTTAGTACAAAAAAGTAGAGATAATGAATATTTCAAAAGAGCAATTAGATGATTTAAATGCTGTAGTAACAGTAGATATTGCAAAAGAAGATTATAGCGATAAAGTAGATAGTATTCTTAAAGATTATCGTAAAAACGCCAATATACCTGGATTTAGAAAAGGTCACGTGCCAATGGGATTGGTAAAAAAGCAATATGGTAAAGCCGTTTTGGTAGATGAAGTAAATAAATTATTGCAAGAGGCTCTGAATAAATATTTGATTGAAGAAAAGTTAGATGTTCTTGGAAATCCACTTCCAAAGGAGCAAGATAATTTTGATTGGGATGCAGATAATTATTCTTTTGAATTTGAATTAGGTCTTGCTCCAAAGTTTGATGTAAAACTTAATGGTAAAAAGGCAATTACTCATTACAAGATTGTAGCAAGTGATGAAATGATTGACAACCAAATCAAAACTATTCAGAAGCAGTATGGTAAGTTAGTTGCTAAAGAAACTGCTGAAAAAGATGATTTGATCAATGGAACTTTTGTGAATGAGGAAAAAGAGATAGATAATCAAACTACAATCTCTTTAGATAAGATAAAAGGTAAAAGAAATTTAGATAAATTTATAGGTGCTAAAGTAGGAGATGTACTTACTTTAAAAACTAAAGGATTGTTTTCTGAAGATCGTGATTTACAAAGTGCTTTAAAAATTAGCGAGGAAGAAGCTAATGGTTTGGAAATAGAGGTGACTTTTACGATTTCCGAAATAAATACTCAAGAATTAGCTGATTTAGATCAGGAGTTGTTTGATAAGTTATACGGAAAAGATGCTGTAAAAACAGTTACCGAGCTTAAGGAAAGAATAAAGCAAGATGCTGACCGTCAATTTGTGCAGCAATCTGATCAGCAATTGCTTAATGACGTTACCGAGAGTGTTTTAGAAAACACTAAGTTCGACTTACCAGCTGAGTTTTTACAAAAATGGATTCAGGCTACTGGAGAGCAACCATTGACCGAAGATGAGGCAAAAGATGAGTATGAGAAAAGTGAAAAAGGATTGCGTTTTCAATTGATCGAAGGTAAAATTATTAATGATAATAACCTTCAGGTGACTTTTGAAGAGTTAAAAGAATTTGCTAAAGATTTGATCAAAGGACAAATGGCACAATTTGGACAAACATCTCCAGAAGATAAAGAGTTAGAGGACATTGCAGCAAGAATTTTATCCAACCAAGATGAAGTGAAAAGAATTTCTGAACAGTTAATGAGTCAGAAATTACTTGGATACTACAAGGAGAATGTTAAATTGAAAGAAAAAGAAGTAAGTTTTGACGATTTTGTAAAAGAAGTTTACAAATAATCAAGACAAACTAATAAGGAATTTATACTTATATTTAGGGCGTTAAACCAAGTTTTGGTTAACGCCTTTTTTTATAAAAATAAAATTTCAGAAGAAGAACATATGAATTACGGAAAAGAATTCGAAAAATACGCTACTCAGCATCATGGTATCAGTAGTAATTACTATGATAAAATCATTAGTAGTATGTATCCTGTAGGGATGACACCGAATATCATTGAAGAACGTCAGATGAATGTTGCAATTTTTGATGTATTCTCTCGTCTAATGATGGATCGCATCATCTTTTTGGGAACAGGTATTAATGATCAAGTAGCTAATATTATACAAGCACAACTTTTGTTTTTGGAGAGTGTTGATTCTTCAAAAGATATTCAGATTTATATTAATTCACCAGGTGGGAGTGTATATGCTGGTTTAGGTATCTATGATACTATGCAGTTTATTAAGCCAGATGTGGCTACTATATGTACAGGAATGGCTGCGTCTATGGGAGCGGTTTTATTATGTGCTGGAGAAAAAGGTAAGCGTTCTGGATTACCACATAGTAGAGTGATGATTCATCAGCCTCTTGGAGGAGCCCAAGGACAAGCTAGTGATATTGAAATTACAGCTAGAGAAATTCTTATATTAAAAGAGGAGTTGTATAAGATTATTGCGAAACACTCTGGGCAATCATATGATAAGGTATATGAAGATAGTGATAGAGATTATTGGATGAAAGCAGATAAGGCTCTTGAGTATGGAATGATTGATGAAATTTTGACAAGAGAATAGATTATAATTTAATAATAATAAGCAAATTGTAAATTTGCACCCCTAGTATTGTCTGTTGTTAGATTGTAACGGACAAATTTTTGAAATAGATAATTATGCCGAAAGAAGAATTAGAATGCTCGTTTTGTGGAAGAAAGAAGCCGGAGACTAATTTGCTTATAGCAGGTCTGGATGCTCATATTTGTGATCGTTGTATAGTTCAGGCTCATGGAATTGTGGTTGAAGAAGCAAGAGATGAAGAGACAGGAGAGTTAAGCTCCGAATTGATGCTTCGTAAGCCTATGGCGATTAAGAAGTTTCTTGATGAGTATGTAATAGGTCAGGAGTTTACTAAAAAAGTAATGTCTGTCGCTGTATATAATCATTACAAAAGACTACTGCAACCTAGTACCGATGATGATATTGAAATACAGAAGAGTAATATCATTATGGTTGGTCAAACCGGAACTGGAAAAACACTAATAGCTAAAACGATTGCTAAGATGCTTAATGTGCCTTTGGCTATTGTGGATGCAACAGTTCTTACTGAAGCGGGATATGTAGGGGAAGATGTAGAGAGTATTTTAACACGTTTGTTACAGGCGGCAGATTACAATTTAGAAAAGGCGCAACGAGGTATTGTGTTTATTGATGAAATCGATAAGATCGCTAGAAAGAGTGATAACCCAAGTATTACACGTGATGTTTCTGGAGAGGGAGTGCAGCAAGCTTTACTTAAGTTATTGGAAGGAACTATAGTAAATGTTCCACCAAAAGGTGGGCGTAAGCACCCAGATCAAAAATTCATCGAGGTAAATACTGAGAATATTCTTTTTATCGCTGGAGGGGCTTTTGATGGTATCGAAAGTTCAATACAGAAAAGATTGAATATGCAGGCAATGGGCTTTAGTGCTTCTAAAACAGAGGATACTATTGAAAAAGATAATTTGTTGCAGTATATTATACCAAAAGATCTAAAGGATTTTGGTTTAATTCCGGAAATAATAGGTCGTCTTCCTGTATTATCGCATATGAATCCACTGGATAATCATACCTTAAGAGCTATTTTAACAGAGCCTAAAAATGCTATTATCAAACAATATAAAAAGTTGTTTGAAATGGATAATATCGAGTTTACGATAACACCAGGAGCATTAGACTATATAGTAGAAAGAGCGGTAGAGTATAAACTAGGAGCTAGAGGATTGAGATCTTTATGTGAAGCAATTTTAACAGATGCTATGTACGAATTGCCAGAAAGTGAAGAAAAAGAATTAAGAGTTACTAAGGACTATGCCGAGAAGAAATTGAATAAGTCTACAATAAATAAACTAAAAGCAGTTTCTTAAAAGGAACGAAATATAAATAATGTAAAAAGCTCATTAGTAATATACTAATGAGCTTTTTATTTTTAGAGCTAATGCTAAAAAAGTAGTGATTTGTAAAAATAGTTTTACTCTTCCTTTTCAGAATATAAAACTTCATCTCTTTTCTTAGAAATTATTTCTTCTGTGTTTTTGATTACCAAATCTGAACTATTTTTAAGATCTATATTAAATCCATTTTTAGATATTAAAACTTCATAAAAAGCAGTTTTAGAAGTTTCACCATAACAAACTTTCTTGTTGTCGGTAAGGATATCATTTGCAGAAATATCTAATGTTTTAAGTTTAGTTGTAGCAACTTCTAATGTTGAATTGTTTTTGGTGGTAGTGTTAAGAGTTTTGCTCTTTTCCTGTGCGGAAATTGAAATAAAACAACAGATAAAAACAATGCTTAGTATAAACTTTTTCATATTTTGGGACATTTAGAAGTTGTAACTATCTGGTAACAAATTTAATATGAAAATTTCCTCAGAAAAAGAGAATTCTAAAGTTTTAGATAAATCGTTTTTTTTAATCGATGAAGTACTCATTTTCGACGAAAAAACAAATATTATTACGTAAGTATTTTACGTTAAAACCGTATTTTTTAAAATCATTTTTTAATAAAATTGGTAGAAAAAATCTAAATAATACCTAAAACAATTATAGGGTAAACGAGTTAATTTTATTTAAGACCAGTAACTCATCCATATACTTTCTGGAGTTAGAAAGACGAGGTATTTTGTGTTGTCCTCCTAATTTGTCATTCTTTTTTAGCCAGTCATAGAATAGATGAGGTCTTGCTTTATTGATTTTTAAAATATTTAATGTAGTGTCGTTATATCGCTTAGCTTCATAATCACTATTAATGTTCTGGAGATTTTGGTCTAATAAGTTTGCGAATAGTTCTAGATCGTCAGGTAATTTGTTGAATTCTATCATCCATTCATGAGCTCCCTTTTCCCTTCCTTCCATAAATATAGGAGCAACCGTGTAGTCCACTATTTCGCTATTAGTTTCTTTTGTAGTTTTTCTTAATGCTTCTTCTGCATTTTCGATAATAAGTTCTTCCCCAAACACATTGATATGGTGTTTGGTTCTTCCAGAAACCTTTATTCTGTAGGGGTTGGTAGATGTAAATCTAACCGTATCACCAATTTTGTATCTCCACAGACCAGCATTGGTAGTGATAATAACAGCATAATTTACTCCTATTTCTACTTCGCTTAATGGAATAACTTTTTCATCATTTGTTCCATAAGTGTTCATAGGAATGAATTCATAAAAAATCCCGTAGTCTAGCATCAATAATAACTCAGAAGATTCGTTTCGATCTTGAATGGCGAAAAAACCTTCAGAAGCATTGTAAATCTCATAATATCTAAAGGAGTCACCAGGAAATATTTTTTGATATTGATCTTTATAGGGTTCGAAGCTAACACCACCATGAAAATATACTTCTATATTATTCCAAATCTGATAGATATGATCATTTCCTGTAGTTTCTAAAACCTGATTTAATAGTACTAGCATCCAAGAAGGCACACCGGCGAGACTTGTTACATTTTCTTGTATAGTTTCGTTAACAATAGCAATCATTTTGGTTTCCCAATCACTCATTAAGGAAACTTCATTACTTGGTGTAGAGCTATATTCGGCCCAAAATGGCATATTGTCAATTATAATGGCTGATAAATCACCGAATGAAGTACCATTTTCTTTATATAACTCTTTGCTTCCACCTAAGCGAAGACTTTTTCCTGTAAATAATTTTGAGTTTTCGTTATTGTTAAGATACATGCAAAGTAGATCCTTTCCAGCTGCATAATGACAATCTTCTAAAGATTCTTGGCTTACAGGGATAAACTTGCTTTTTGCATTTGTAGTTCCGCTGGATTTTGCAAACCACTTTATGGGAGTAGGCCAGAATATATTGTGTTGCCCCAATCGGCTTCGCTCGATCATTTCTTCATAATCTTCATAAGATCTTATAGGAATTCGCTCTTTGAAAGTTTCGTAATTATGTATTGAGGAAAAATCGTACTGTTTACCAAACTCAGTATTTCTAGCGGTTTCCAATAAAACATGAAGTAGTTCTAGTTGTACCTCGTTTGGGTATTTCAGAAAAAGCTCCATCTGGTGAAAACGCTTTTTAAGAAACCAGCTAGCGATAGAATTGACTATAGGGATTGGCATTTTTTGACGTATCTTTGAGCTTTAATTATTATAAAAATGATTGTGTAATTATTATTCGTAGGAAACTAAAATAATAAAAATAATTACATTTTTTTTACTGATTTAACTTTATAACTAAACTTTTCATGCAATATCAAGGAGTTTTGACAAAGATGCAAACCGAGATTGGCGATCCAATACAGTATTATTTAGTGTTTGATTCTGATTTTATTCATGTGAATCAGTTGTTAGGTAAAACATTAAAAATAAGTTTTGTTGGATATCAGTGTTTAGCATGTGGTAAAAACAAAAAAATATACAGACAAGGATATTGTTATGATGATTTTTACAATCAGCCACAGGTAGGTGATTGGGTAATGCGTCCAGAATTGAGCAAAGCGCACCTGGGAGTAGAGGATAGAGATCTCGAATTTGAAAAGAAAGTTCAGTTGCAGCCGCATATTGTGTATTTGGCTAATTCTAGTAATGTAAAAGTAGGAGTGACCAGAAAATCGCAAGTACCAACCAGATGGATTGATCAAGGAGCACATGAAGCTATAGAAATTGTAGAAGTGCCAAATAGGTATCTAGCAGGAATTACAGAGGTTGCGCTAAAAGAGCATGTAGCTGATAAAACCAATTGGAGAAAAATGCTTAAAAATGAGATTGAAGATGAGAATTTGGTAACCTATAGAGATCAATTAAAAGCATATATTCCTGATGAGGTAAAAGATTATTTTATTGAAAATAATACGGAAACTGAACTAAGCTTTCCTGTATTGGAATATCCAACGAAATTAAAGAGCTTAAATTTAGAAAAAACACCAGAATACACTGGTGTTCTTAAAGGTATCAAAGGTCAGTATTTAATCTTTGAAGATAGTACGGTTTTTAATGTTAGAAATAATGAAGGTTATGTGGTTCAATTAACAATGCTTAATTAGTAAATTCTTTTGCTAATAATTCTTCTCCATATACTTCACATTGTGTAATTGTTTCTTTTATATGATCTAAAGTAGTTCTAGGGTTTATAAGACACATTCTTAATACTACTTGACCAACTAAAACCGTGGTCACTAATAATGCTTCTCTGGAATGCATTATTTTTTCAGAAATTTTTTGATTGATTAGATCAATTTCTTTTTCTGATAAGTCTCTGTTAATGGGATTGAATCTAAAATTTATAATGGCTAGCGTTGCGGGAGAAACAACTTCCCAGGTAGAACTTTTTCGCAATATAGCTTCTGTTTGTTCAGCAAGCTCTATGTTATATTGGATTGCTTTTTTAAAAGCGTTAAGACCAAAAGTTTTTAGAGACATATAAAATTTTAAGGCTCTAAAGCGTCGAGTTAGCTGAATTCCATGATCATAGAAGTTAATTTCTGATTGATTTCCTTCTACATCTCTTAGATATTCTGGTTGTTCTCTAAAAGTTCCGCTTAACCAATTATGATTTTTAACAAGTAAACAACCCATTTCATACGGCTGGAAAAACCATTTGTGAGGGTCAACCGTCAACGAGTCTGCTTTTTCAATGCCTTTGAGTAATTTTTTACCATTATTTGCAAGAATTGCAGCGCCACCATAAGCGCCATCAATATGAAACCACAGTTTCTCCTCTTTACAGATTTTTGCAATTTCGTTTAATGGATCTACAGTACCTGTATTGGTGGTTCCTGCCGAGGCTATAATACAAAAAGGATCTAGTCCCTGAAGACGATCTTTTGCAATGGCATTTTTTAATTTGTTAAGTGATATTTTAAATTCTAAGTCAGTGGGAATAATTCTAATTTGACTTTTCTTAAAACCAATTACTTTAATTGCTTTAATGTTAGAAGAGTGGGCTTGGTCAGATAAATAAATAACTGCCTTAGAGAAATCATCTCCGCATTTAATTCTTCTTGCAGTAACTAATGCAGTTAAATTAGCCATGGATCCTCCGCTGGTAAAGATGCCTCCACCTCTTTTCTTTCCAAAACCAAAAATTTCTAATAACCAGTTCATTGTTAATATTTCTAATTCTGCTGCACCTGGAGAAGCGGCCCATCCTCCAGAAAAAATATTAAAACCTGTAGCTATCGTATCTGCCATAGCACTGATATAATTGCTAGGCCCTGGGACAAATGAGAAGGATTTAGGATGTGTTACAATGGTGCTTTGAGGAATTACTTGATCCATTACAAAATTCAATACATCATGTGCATTGGTTGGGCTGCTAGGAATGTCTTCTGTAAGTAGTTCATCCATTTCTTCTCTGGAAGCAATGGCAACTGGTTTTTTGGAATCTTGAGTTTCAAAATGTGAAACAATATGGTCTATAATAGCATAACCATACTTTTTCATGTCTTCTTTAGATAACTGTAACTTTGCGTTCAGATCCTGTTCGTTCATAAGTGTCTTTTATAGAAATCTGATGCAAATGTATAGGGTTTTTAATGATTTGTATTAGTAAAATTCGGTAGAAAAAGAGTAATTACTATAGGATATTAGATGATGAGCAGTTTTATTCCTTGAACAAGCGAAATGCAGATTAATGCAATACCGATAATACGGAATATTTTAGTTTTTGAATCTCCCGGTTTATTCGCCATTCGATTTCCCCATTTACTATATAAATAAAGAGTGCTAATTTTTCCCATGTATATTCCAATAAAGAATAAAAATAAAGCTGCCAAAGATGTTTGAAGAGAAAGTTCAAAGAAATGTTTGTTGATTAAAGAAATAGCGACAATCCAATAGAGTACAACGGGAGGGTTTAAGAAAGCTAATGAAAATCCAGTAAGAAACTTAGATGTGCCAAATTGTATTCTTTTTGATTTTCTTTGATGATTTGAACTTTTCTTATACAATAAAAAGTAAACGCCTACAATTGAAAATGCTATAATGGTTATTATCTGTATCCACTGATTGTTTTCGAAAAAACCTGTAAGTTCCATGCTACAATGCAATGCAAAAAATGCCAATAAAACTTCACCTATTCCTGCGGCTAAAGCTATTCGAAAAGCTTTTTGAGTATCTTCCTTGATGGTAGTGTTGATAACAGCGATATTGACTGCTCCAAGTGGTAGTGCTCCAATGGTAGAAATTAAAATTCCGAGAATGAGATAAAATGTGATCATATCCCATTAGTAGAGATTTTTAAAATTCCCTTACAGCGTTGTCTGTTAATTTGTGTGAGAAAAAGAGTGTCAATTCTTAGTAAAAGAGATGGAGAAAATCTAAAAGCTTCTAGTAACTCCTATTCTCATCTTTTTAATAATGTCTTCAAAGTAAAGAATAGTTAAAATGATCTTTTCGGTATCTGCATAGGGAACCAGTTCTTCTATAGATGTTTGAAAAACGTTGACAGCTTCTTCTGCGGTTTCTGTACTTTTTTTAAGTGATTTTATATGACCAGAATCTTCTTTGATCCCTAAATCCGCTAATCTAACATCCGGTTCGTTCGTTAAAGATAAAAAAGGAAGAACGGTTACGATTTCTTTTATTCTATCTTGATACAGCTTAATAAGCTCTCCTTTTTTTAGATTTTCAAGATCGCTTATGGTGTGAAATTTTGTGATTTGATGTTTTTTCTGAAAAAAAATGGCTTCATCTTTTTTCTGGCCATGTGTGTTTTGGATGAATAGAAAAAAGATGAAACCTATTAAAATATTTGATTTAAGCATAATGTAAATGATCGTATTTATTCAAGTATCAGATTTGGGGCGCTGATTAGGGTACAAAAAAGGTATAAATGGTATGTGATTTATTGCATTACCATATAATTGTTCATAGCTTTTTTTAATTGGAATTTTGGTGCGGTTTTACTATTTGGATCTTCAAATAACTTGTCAACGCTTACGAAGTCTTTAGTAAATCTATTGTATTTCAAAATATTTAATACACCAGTGTTTGGTTTATAGCTTACTTCTACACCTTCTCCGTGGATATTAAAGAAGCTATTGTCCATTTTGAAAGCTCTTTCTAATACAGCTAAGGAAGTATATGATTCATCAAACTTTACTACGTTTGAAAATCCTGATATTTTAGAGTTGTGTAAATATACTAATGCTGAATTTGTTGCTGATATCGCAGAAGCTGTATGGATATAGTTCGAATTATCAGAAAGATTCACAAATGTCGAATTGGTAATAGCTACATCAGATACCGCATTTGGCTTAAGAAAGCCTTGGTCTTTGTTATAACCATCAATCTCTATTGCATAAGATCCTTTAGGACTATTTATATATGGATGTCTAATTGCCATTAGATGATCTAAATCTCCCTTAAAACCTTCAGAAATTTGGAAGTCGTCATCTTCTGCTTTGTAAGAAAGTACATTGGTGATATTATTTTGCCCTCCAGCAAAACTGAAAGAATCCTGACCAGAGTAGCTTACCATAATGTGATCAACTATAGATGCTTGCCCTAAACCATAAAGGGATAAGCCATTATTATTTTCTGATCCCGTTGATTTGTTTCCTGGGAACTCTATTCTAACATATTTTAAAACTGTAGTTTGCTCTTCATGTTTATTTCCACCATACACAGCATATTGTGGGTTGATTTTACCTTGGATTACTGAATTTCCAGAAACAGAATTAACTTTACCAGATCCAGCAATAATAATACCACCCCAGTCTCCACTAGCTCTAGACTTGGAAGCTTTATTGGATGTAAACACAATCGGGTAAGCCTCAGAGCCTACTGCTATAAGTTTTGATCCCTTCGTAATAATAAGTTTACCAGGATTTTCGTGATCTCCTCTTATGACTGTTCCTTCTTGTATACTCAAAATAGCGTTCGCAGTAACATAGACATCACCAGATAAAAGGTATACAGAACTATTACTTAAGTGTGTGTCTACTGTAATGATATTAGGTATTATTTCGTCTGCTTCTGGGTATTCTGTAGAATTTGGTGTAAAGTTAGCCCAACCTTTAATCCATTTACCATCATTGGTATTAAAATCTTGAGCTGTGGTATTAAAAAATAAGAAAGAACATAAAATAGATGTAATTAAAGCGCATCTTAGTTTCATAAAAGTTTTATTTTGGGGTTATCGATTTAGAAGAAAATTCTTTCTTCTTTATTAGCGATACTAAATTAAAACACTTTTTGAAAAGTTGGTTACGTGTTTACCGTAATATTTGTACGTTCATCGTTATTTTTATGTATTTTATGAAAATATTAGGAGTAATTTTCTTACTTTTTTGAATAAAAATAGTTGATAATCAGGTTTTTATGATTTGTTTGTTTTTTTGGGATAAAAATTTGAAGAAACAAGTTTTTTGAAAAATTATTTTTTGTATTAATTTTTATTTTTTCAAATAAACAATTGATTATCATTAATTTAACAGTGTTTATGAAATTTGTATAAAAATTGATTTTTTTGGGGAATTTTGAAATGATTTATGGTTTGTAGGACAATAAAAAATCTTACACAAATATTATTTGTCGATTATTTTGTGGTTTTTGTCGATGTTTTTTACGGTTAAATATTTCCGTCTTTTCCTAATCGCATTTTTTTGATCATTTCTTCGAAGTATAAAATAGACCAAATGATTTTGTCTGTATCTGAATAAGGAACTAATTCTTTGATGGTGTTAGTAGTATATTCAAATGCTCTATCAGCTATTTCGTTATTTTTCTCTACGACTTTTAAATTATCAGAATCTTCTTTTATTCCTATGTCGCTTAAACTTGTTCCTGGTCTGTTTGATAATGATAAGTAGGGTAGTACTACAAATATTTCTCTGGTACGTTCTAAATATAATTCTATTAATTCTCCTTTATTTAGGTCTTGTAACTCATCGATTGTATGGAATCTAGTAATTAGCTTGCTGTTGTCGAATAAAACTCCTTTTCTTTTTACTTGGGCGTTTAGAGAGCTTATTAATACTAGAAATACTGTTATTGTTAGGATTGCTTTTTTCATTTTTGTTAGTTTTAAATGTCTTTAGTGTTATTGAACTACCATATAATTGTTTAATGAGTTTTTTAGCGAAAAATCAGGGTTTGTTTTGTCTAAGGGAGCACTAAAAATCTCCTCTGGCTGCTTAAATGATTTGGTAAATCTGTTGTATTTCAATAAGTTAAAAGTGCTATTTTTAATATCATTATGTGTGATTACGCCCTCTTTGTGTACGTTAAAAAAACTGTTATCTAATTTGAAAGCAGTTTCTATCATGCCAAGCGTAGAAAATGTTTTATCTAATTGTACAACGTCTGAAAAACCTGAGATACTTGAGTTGTTTATGTATAATTCGCCAAGATTGTTTATAGATATTGCTGCTCTGGTGTGTGTGTAATTGCTTTCATCTACAAGGCTAATTAGAGTTGCTCCTGTTATGTCTATGCTAGACAATATTTTAGTATTATCAAAACCTATTTTTTTATTGTATCCATCTACCTCTATTGCATAAGAACCATTATTACTAGTTATGTACGGATGTTTAACAGCGACTATATTAATAAGTTCTCCTCGATATCCTTGGGTAAAGTCAAAATCGTCATCATTCGCTTTGTAAGAGATTAGGTTTTTGGAAGTTGAAGATCCACCATGCCATTCGAAAGAGTCATCTGAAGAATAACTAACCATTATGTTTTCAACTACAGATGAGTTGCCTAAGGCATATAATGATAGCCCATTGGTGGATTTGCCAGCATATTCTATTCTTATGTAACGTAAAACTGTTGTTTCTTCATCAATATTATTTCCTCCAAAAATAGTGTATAAGGGATTGAATTTCCCTTTTATGATTCCTTCTCCTTCAATTGTATTTGCTTTTCCAGAGCCGATGATTGTAATTCCACCCCAATCTCCACTTTTTCTGGAGTTGCTCGATTTATTAGAAGTAAATACTATAGGAGCTGATTTTGTTCCATCTGCTATTAGTTTAGATCCTCTAGTAATAATAAGGTTAGTAGTTTGATCTGTATCTGCTTTAATTAAAGTTCCTTCCTGAATTGTTAAAGTGGCATCATTGGTTACATAAACATTTCCGGAAATAAAATAAATAATATCACTTCTTAAATAAGTGTCTCTATCTATAATATTAGGTAGTTGTTCTTCGTAATCAGCATAATTAGTTTTATTAGGAGAAAAATTAGTCCAATCTTTCATCCATTTTACATTATTTGTATTGAAATTATTTTGAGTAAATCCGGAAACCGAAATTGCAATAAATAAAAATAAACTTAGTAAATCTCTTGTTTTCATAACGCTATCTTTTAAGTTCTACTTTCATTAAACTGTTAGTGATGATTTGTTTTTTATAAATCGTACTTTATAAATAAGTGATATCGTTTAGTTCGGATTTATAAGAGAAAGATTACAAGAAAAATGATTTATTAACACTTTTTAGGATATTTTCTAACGTAAGAAAATCAATTTTTGTTGTTGTTTTTCAGAAGGTTATGGTTTTGGAATACCTTGTTTAAAGGGAGGTGATAAGATTGTGAGAATTTAGAACTGGTATGAAATATTTTAAGTTTTAGCTTTTAGAAGTAAGGCTAGTGTTTGTTGGAAAATATATAGTATAAATCAAAAAAAAACAGCCTTTTTAGGCTGCTTTTATAAATAATCCTTGTTTTTTTAAAAATTCCCATTGACTCCAATTCGAATTTTTTTAATCATTTCTTCGTAATAAAGTATAGACCATATTATTTTTTCAGTATCAGCGTACGGAATAAATTCTGTAATAAGATTACTGGTACTTTCAAAAGCTTCTGTTGTAGTTTCATGATGCTTTTTTAAAAGCTTAAGATTATCAGAGTTTTCTTTGATTCCAATATCAGATAAACTTACGTTTGCTTCGTTGGATAATGCGATATAAGGCAATACAGTTATAACTTCGTTAACTCTTTCTATATAAAGCTTTACGAGTTCTCCCTTTTTCAGTCCTTCTAACTGATCAATAGTATGAAACTTTTTTATGAGTGTTCTTTGGTCAAATAAAATATTGCTTTTGGTTTGAGCAAAACTTACGGCAGTTATAAATAAGGTGAAAAATAGGATGGTAATCGATTTCATTATAAGAGTATTAGTTTAATTATGGTAAATTTAAAAATTTACTGCATAACTGTATAACTATCACGGGATTGTTTTAAAGTAAATTTAGGATTTTTTTTGTCCAAAGGATTTTCGAAAAGGTCCGCTGCACTTTTAAACTGAGTCGTGAACATATTATATTTTAATAGTTTTTGAACATCTGTTGTTCCTGCTAGACGTGAAACAACATTCTGATCATGAACATTAAAGATGCTATTTTCTAAAGAGAAAGATTGTTGCAGGTTGCTATAAGATGTATAAGAATTATCAAATTTTACAACATTAGCAAAACCCGATATTCTCGAGTCTGAAAAATTTAGTTGTGCTAAATTTTTAGAAGAAATAGCGGCCGATGTATGCTGGTAATTACTATTGTCTGATAGATTAATAAGTGTTGCTTCTTTTATTCTTACGGAAGATAACTGTTTAGCAGTTAGCCCAGATTTTTTGTCATATCCGTCAATTTCAATTGCGTAAGAACCGCTTATATCCGAAATATATGGATGTCTTATGGCAACAATGTTATACAATTCACCTCTGTATCCCAAAGTAAAATCATAATCATCATCTTTAGCTTTATAAGAAACTAAATTATTTATATCTAGTGTTCCTCCAAAGAATTCAAATGAATCGTCAGCAGAATGACTGATCATAATGTTATTTAAAATTGATTTTTTTCCTACAGCGTATAACGAAAGACCATTTAGCTCTTTAGATTGGTTGATTTTTTTTCCTGCGTATTCAATTCTAATATAGGTCATGATCGCAGTCATTTCATCATCATCATTACCACCATATAATGAGTATTGCGGTAAAAAGTTTCCTTCTATTACTCCTGATGGCGCTGGAGAGTTTATAGTAGCTGAACCAGAGATTACAATTCCGCCCCAATCACCACTTTTTCTAGCTTTAGGCGATTTGTCGGAAGTGAAAACGATTGGCTGTCCTTTTAAACCTCTAGCGATTAACCTGGATCCACTAGTGATTACCAAACTTGTTGGAGTTTCTGTATCACATCGTAAAATGGTTCCTTCCTCTATGGTTAATGTGGCGCCATTGATTACATAAACATTTCCAGAAAGAAGATAGGTGAATTTATTAGACAGATAAGTGTCTTCATCAATAATATTAGGAACATCACGATCGGCTTCAGGATATGCTTCGTGATTAGGGTCAAAATTTGTCCATCCTTTCATCCAGCTCATCGAACTATCATTCATCGCGTTTTGAGAATATGATAATGATGAAATAAATAAAAGAAATACAATGGGGAAAATTGCTAGTTTCATAATTTATACTTGGGGATTATTTTTAATGTAAAATTATAACTATAAGCATAAGTTAGTCAAAATGTAACTTTACTAAATAGTTAATCTAAGTGTTAAAAAATTATTGTTTAGTTTACAATGAATTGACTAAAAAAATAAATTGTAACAGTGACGGGTGTTATTTGTGAAGTTCTAATAAGACGTTTTTTTAAAAGGTTTATAAATGAGTTATCCCAACTATAACCTTTACTTTTTTTTGTATATCCCAGTACTAAAGTACTAAGAAATAAACGTAAAAAAAATTAATTATTGTATAAGCTACCATCTGCAATTAATTTTTAAACAAAACGAAATACAGTAATGTCTTGATTAAGAAAATAATAAAAAACCTTAACAACTATTAATTATTATAGATCTAGTTTTTAGTGCCTGTTGTGTCTTTTTTCTTTTTTTTGCCTAAAAAACCTCCTAAAATATCTTTCGCAGCATCTTTTAATTTGTCTTCAGGTTTATCTGATGTAGTAGAGGTGGTAGAATCTTTTTTCTTAGAACCACCGAGCAAATCTGTAAGTACTTTAGAGCCTTCTCCTATAATTTTGTCTTTGGCTTTGTCTTTTTGTTTGTCTATAATCTGTTGGGTAAGTTGTTTTACTGCTTGACCTGTATTAAGACTGATTTTTGGATTAGAAAAGTTTCCTGATATTCCAACCGGAAGTGCTACCTTCATTTCATTAGTTTCTTGAGCGCTTAATTGTGAGATCAGTCCACCAACTTCATTACCAAGGTATTTTGCAGGTACATCTAAAGATACATTGTAATCCATATTCATGTCAAAACTATGACTTCCTCCAGCTGTAATTTTAATGCCTTCGATATCAAAATCGAAAGGTTTTACGTTTATTTTACCGTCGTCAAAGTTTAAAGATGTCTTGATATCCTTTAGATTTAGTTTGTTGAGGTCTAAAAAGTTTAATTGGTTATCTAAATTAGATAATAACGGTGTTTGCGAAGTATTTACTTTCGCATTTAGAATTTCTGCTAACGCATTTCCTTTTAAAGAATTCAATACTGGTGTAAGATCGTCATTAAGATTTCCATTAAGTTTTATTTGGGTGGTTAATGCTCCGGTGAGAGCTTTGGCAATAGGTGCTAATCCCTGCAATAGCTCAAGGCTAGCAAAAGATTTAGCGATATTGATTTTACTTAAATCCAGGTTCATTCCAAAATTAGGAGTGTCTGTTTTAGTAGAAACTTGTCCATTAAACGCAAGGCCTCCATCAAAGAGATTGGATGTTACATTCTGTAAATAGGCTGTCTCGTCATTTATTTTTACACTTCCTTTGGTGTTTTTTAATTCAAGATTGTCATATAGTACCTTCTTCGCGTCAAAATTTAAAGTTGCATCTATGAATGAAGGTATTTTCAGGGCGTCATTAGTGGAATTTTCAGTGGTCTCTTGTTCTGTTGTTTCTGATTCCGCAACCATAAAATCATTTACTGCGAATATCTCCGAACTAACATCGAAATTTCCCTTCAGGTCTTGCTTTGAAAATAAAAACCCCATTAAATTTTGTATCGTACCTGCTGCAGCTAGATCAGATTTGCCAGTAGTAACATTCATTTTTTCTAATGTAATTTTTCCTGGTTGAAAGTTGACATTAGCGTTTTCTATTTTTATTTTACTAGGTAATTCAGCTGAAGCATAGGTGAATTTATCTAAACTTATAGTTCCAGAACTTTTAACATTTTGATATTGCTCTTTTTCTAAAGACTCCATATCAAAATTGGTATTTACATTTGCCTTCAATATTCCGTTTAGTTGTTGTTCTAGCTCCATTGGATACGCCTTGTCTAGGTTAGCAAGGTTTAGCGTTCCCTTTACAGCCATATCCACAATCATATTGGAAGTTATTTTTTTTAGACTACCATTAGCAGCAAAAGTATCTTGGTCAATTCTCAAAGTAAGATTGTTTATATTAACATACGTGTCATCAGCTAAACCAGTGTCATTTTTTATTTGAGTATCAATAGTGATATTTTGAACACTTTTTGGTAGATCTGGATATTTGAAAGATGCATTGTTGGAAGCAATTTTAATATCCATTTTAGGGATGTAAGTATCATCGGATTTTCCTTTGATCATTCCATTGATTGAAAACTCTCCTGTCGTTTGTACGCCATCTAAGTTCTTTGCATATGCTTCAGGAATAACAGCAAGAAAGTTTTTAAAATCTGATGTAGGAGTGCTGAAACTAATATCAACATCTGTATACTTTTCAAAAAGTTGCACAAACCCTTTGAACTCAAGAGGTAGCTGATTTACCAAAGCCTTATTCTCTTTAAATGCATATCGCTGGTTTTCCAGATCCAGTTCCAGTGCTGCTTCTAATTGTAAGGCGTTTTTGTTTAAATAATTCGTGTCATCTAAGCTAAAAGATACTTTAGAACTTGATTTAGTGTCTAAGATAATCTTGTCTCCTGACAGAGATCCATCACCGCTATGATTAACATTCGTCATGCGTAAGGCAATTTTACTTACATCATTTTGATATAAAAGCTTACTGTTGTTAATCTCATAATGATCTAGTTCAAATGTAAATGAACTACTTTCTTCTTCTTGCGCGGATTCTTCTTTTCCTGAAGATTTTACAATATCGAAGTTCGAATTTTCTAAAGAATCTGTTTTAACGGCAATATTAGCTTCGTCTATAATAAATTTTTGTACACTTATTGGATCCGATGCGCCTTTGAATAATTCTTTGATCGACATATCCAAAGATATTTTTTTAGCATACGCAAGCGTATCTCCTTCGAAAGGGGCGAAGTTGATGATAGAAAGTTCTTCAATAATTACAGAAGCTTTAGGGAAACTTCTGATTAAGCTAATGTCAACATCCGCAAAATCAACTTTGGCGTTAACATGTTCATTGGCTAAATAGCGGATCTTATCTTTAATGGTACCTCCGAATAATAAAGGAACTGATATGAGTGCTATTACTAGGACCAGTATAATAATGCCGAATATTTTAAGGATCTTTTTTACCATTATTCTTGCTTTTTATGTAAAGTAACGATTTAACCGTGTATTATGTTGCGGCTCTTGAGTTAACTATTTGTTAGATTTTAATATTCCAAGTTTAATTCCTCACCTGGTTTCAACTGAAATCTTTTTCGAAGACCAAATACGGTTAGGTATAAAAACGGAGTGTCTATAGTAGCTACGATGACCTTAAATAAGAAGCCACTCATAACAAAAGGGATAAAATTATCCCAAGAAAATATTTCATTAAGGCACAGCAAAGAGATAATAGTAACACTATCTATAAGTTGAGAAAGAAAAGTGGAAAAATTATTTCTTATCCAAAGATGTTTTCCTTTGGTCATTCGCTTCCAGAAATGAAAAATCCTTATGTCTATGTATTGAGCAAATAGATATGCGGTCATAGATGCAAATACAGAGATCAAACTTTTACCAAAAACTAAATTAAAAGTATCGTTATCTACCTGAATATTTGGGTCGGTTCCAGGATCAATGTAAGCATCTACAGAGGCAGCGCCATAAATTATCAAAAGAGAAAAAACGGATGCAAAAATTCCAGCTGTAACCATGAGATTGGCTTTTTTCTTCCCATAGATCTCACTCACAATATCCGTGATAAGAAAGGTTAATGGATATGGTATAAGACCAACACTTATAGTGAAGGTGTAGATTCCGAAAAAATCCCATTGAAAAAATTTCTGAAAGATGAGATTACAAACAACTAATGAGGATATAAATAACGCTCCAAGAATAAGGTAAATTCGGTAGGCTGTTGCTTTGTCTTTTGGATTTAAAGAAGTTGAATTCAAAATAAAAAATAGTTCATAATACTTCGCACAAAAATAAGGTGAAGTGGTTTTGTTTTCCTTAATTTGCTCTTAAAAATACGGAGTTCCGATTAGATTATAAAAAACCCAGCTTGAAAACACAGCATCGCATACATATTTCTTTAGGAAGTAATATAGGTAATAAGTTAGATCACCTTCAGAAAGCAGTGAATGCTATTTATCACGAACTAGGAGATGTAGTTAAAATATCCAGCGTATATCAAACACCAGCATGGGGTTTTAGCAGTGATGACTTTTATAATGCTTGTGTTCTTCTAAAAACCTTTTATAGTACTACGCAGGTTTTAGAGAAGCTTCTCCAAATAGAGACCTCATTGGGTAGAAATAGAAGTAATTCGGAAGGGTATGAGGCAAGGATTATTGATTTGGATATTATTTTTTCTTCAGAAGGAACAAGTGATACGCAAAGATTACGAGTTCCACATCCTTCTATGCAAGATCGTAAGTTTGTTTTAAAACCGCTCGAAGAGATTGCAAAAGAAGAAATCCATCCTGTTATGAACCTAACAGTAGGTGAGTTGTTGGAGAACACTCCCGATGAATCCGCTGTCGTATTAGTAGAAGGCCAAATTGTAAATCCAAAAGAAGAGTATTTGCTGTCTAATGTTCAGTATCTCACTATTGAAGGGAATATTGGCGCTGGAAAAACAAGCCTAGCTCATTTGATTTCCGAAGAGTTTAATGCAAAATTAGTTTTAGAACGTTTTGCTGATAATCCATTTTTGCCAAAATTCTATGAGGATATGGAGCGTTATGCTTTTCCTTTGGAAATGTCTTTTTTAGCTGATAGATATCAACGTCTTCAGGATGATATTGGTCAATTAGATTTGTTTAAGGATTTTGTTGTGAGTGACTATGATGTGTTTAAGTCTTTGATTTTTGCTCAGGTCACATTGCAGGAAGATGAGTATACATTGTACAAAAAGGTTTTTGATATCATGTACAGAGATTTGCCAAAACCCGGACTGTATGTTTATTTGTATCAAAATACTGAACGTCTTTTAGAAAACATTAAAAAAAGAGGAAGGGATTATGAACAAAAAATTCCAGCAGAGTACTTAAATAAGATCAACCAGGGATATTTGCGGTTTATTAAAGCTCAGCCAGATTTAAATGTTAGGATCATAGATATTTCTGAAAAAGATTTTATTAAAAACCGATCAGATTATATTTGGGTATTGAAATCAATTTTGCAACATTAACTTTTCTGAAGGTCAAATGCTACCTTTTGAACTTCATCCAATACGCGCAAAAGATTGCCACTCCATAATTTTTCTATTTGCTCTTCGGTATACCCTCTTTTCACTAATTCTAGGGTTACATTAAAGGTTTCGGAGGCATCGCTCCAACCTTCAATTCCACCGCCACCATCAAAATCTGAACTGATACCCACATGATCAATTCCTATTTTTTCTACCATATAATCAATATGGTTTACAAAATCCTCTACATTCACCGCAGGTGGTAAGTCTTTCATTTTTTTAACTTTTGCTCGTCGGATTGCTGCCATTTTACCCAAAAAATCATAGTACGTTTCTTTTTCTTCGGTACTTAGTTTCATTACTTCTTCTCGTTCCAACCAGGTAACACCCATAGAATCTGCTATTTGTTTTCCTATCTCAACTTCTTTTACAACTCTCTTTTCAAACTTTTCTGTGTTTAAATAAGAAGTAAAAGCTACTGTTTGTACCACACCACCATTATCTTTTAGCCACTGCAATTGTTCATCGTCTAGATTTCTGCTATGATCACACAAAGCTCTTGCTGAAGAGTGAGAAGCGATAATTGGGGCTTTAGAAAGTTCAATCATTTGGCGCATCGACTCTTTTGATGGGTGAGACACATCGATCATCATTCCCCATTTATTCATTTCTTTGATTACTTCTTTTCCTAAGTCGCTAAGTCCATTATGTAACCAAATATCATCTGCTTCTCCTGTATTAGAATCACAAAGTTGGCTATGACCATTATGAGATAATGACATATACCGAGCACCAAGATCATAGAATTTTTTTACATTACTGATATCATTTCCGATAGGATACCCGTTTTCGATACCGATCATAGCAACTTTTTTACCAGATTTATGAATGTTACGAACTTCAGAAGAATTTTTGGCTAATGCTATCTGATCCGGAGCAATCGTATCTACTAAACGATGTATAGCGTCAAATTTCGACATAGCAATTTCATGGGCTTTTTTAAACCCACTAGCACTTAGTGAATCTTGACCCGTATATACGATAAACCAAGCTACATCTAAACCTCCCTTTTCCATTTTGGGTAAAGTTATTTGAGAATTAAGATCCTGTGTGTAATTAATAGAGTCAGTAAAATTTTTAATATTAATATCACAGTGGGTGTCCAATGTAATTACATTTTTGTGAATCTCCTTTGCTTTGGTAATTATTTGGTCTGCAGTCATAGGTTCCTCATTCTTGGATTCTAATTTAGTTGCCTTTTCATTGCAACTCAGTATAGCTAGAAATAGAACAAGTGCGATCGTGATATTTTTCATTTTGCAATGGTTATATAGCGTTAGTTAGCATTAAACTTACAAAACAAAATCGGGAATATCTTTTTAATGACAGGTTATTTATAAGTTTAAAGTAGCCGATATTTCTTTGTCAAATTGTAATCCATCAGTGGTTTCAATAGAAAAGGTGAAGTTATATTCCTGATTTTCGAATTGAGATTTTTCTAAAAACTCGTTTAAAAAATCTACATAAAGAGTCGTTAAATAAAGATCAATGTTATTCGCTATTTCAGTTATTTCGATTAAATTAGAATTGGCGTGGATTATGTTACCATCATATATGAAATCTTTGTCGAGACTTATTTTAAGACTTTCTAAATTTAATTCATTTATATAGGAGGTATTATCACAATATGTATGAAAAGCATAAGCAGAAGGAATGAGGTTAACATTAATATTACTCGACGCGATATTGTTTATGTCGAACCTTGCGATTAAGGTAAACTCTCCTGTTAATACAACTTCAGAATCTGGAGTAGATGTTGTATTAAGCTCAAATAATTCTATACTTCTAATATTTTGAATTTGATATTTTTGTTCAGGGCAGCAACTATAACCGATTACTGATACTAATGAGAATACTACATATAATTTTATTGTAGTGATAATTTTCTTTTTCATAGTCCCCTTTTTTATTTTCAATTAATAGATGAATACTATGAAAAATGGTTGCGTAAGCTGTTGACAAAGATTGAAAGATAGAATCTCAGACTACCTTATTAAACAAATCCCATATAACTATTCCGGCACTAACAGATATATTTAAAGAATGCTTAGTGCCATGCTGAGGTATTTCGATAACAGTATCGCTTAGGCTTACAATATCTTGTTGTACTCCTTTTACTTCATTACCAAATATGATTGCATATGTTTTATTTGGTTCGGGATTAAATTCATTAAGCATTACTGCATTTTCTGCTTGCTCGATAGATAATATTTGTATCTGTTGCTGTTGTAGTTCTTGGACAAGTTCCAAGGTGTTTTCCTTGTATTCCCAATCTACGGTATCAGTAGCACCCAAAGCAGTTTTTTGAATATCTTTATGTGGAGGAGTGGCTGTGATCCCACACAGATATATTTTTTCAATTAGAAAAGCATCCGCAGTTCTGAAAACAGATCCAATGTTATTAAGACTTCTGATATTATCTAAAATAATAATAAGAGGTGTTTTCTTTGCTTCTTTAAACTCTGTGACCGTTTTACGGTCTAATTCGCTATTTTTTAGTTTTCGATTTTTTTCCATTGCAGCAAAAATAGGATTAATTAAGAATTTCCTTAGATGTACCTTTTAGGGAAATATGATTGTGAATAAAAATGAATAACTCCTGTAGGCTTCTTTTCAAAAAAAAATGGAGATTACCTACTTTAGCCGTTACACAAAATCATATCCCTTTGGCAGCAAAAAAAGCAAAGAAAGAAAAAAAAGTAACTCCTTTAATGAAGCAGTATAATGCAATTAAGGCGAAATATCCTGATGCGTTATTACTATTTAGAGTAGGTGATTTTTATGAAACATTTGGAGGCGATGCTATAAAAACAGCGGCAATATTGAATATTGTATTGACAAAAAGAGGAAATGGCAGTGAACATGAAACAGCACTGGCAGGATTTCCTCATCATTCTTTGAATACATATTTGCCTAAACTTGTAAAAGCAGGAGAAAGGGTAGCGATTTGTGATCAATTAGAGGATCCAAAACAAACCAAAACTATAGTAAAAAGAGGAGTTACAGAACTTGTTACACCAGGTGTGGCTCTAAATGATGAGGTGTTGCAAAGTAAAACCAATAACTTTTTGTGTGCTTTGCACTACGGAAAGAAAGAATTGGGAATTGCTTTTTTAGATGTCTCCACTGGAGAATTTTTAACGGCGCAAGGTGATATTGCACAAATGGATAAATTACTACGTAATTTTAACCCAAGTGAAGTTTTAATTCCGAAACCCAAAAAACAATCTTTTCAAGGTGATTTTGGAAGCGATTTCCATACTTTTTTTCTTGAAGATTGGGTGTTTAAGACAGATTATGCCAATGAAACCTTACAAACACATTTTGGAACGACATCTCTTAAAGGGTTTGGTGTAGATCATTTACAAGAAGGAGTTATTGCAGCAGGTGTGATTCTTCATTATCTAGGCGAAACACAACATCATAAACTACAACATATAACTTCTATTCAGAGAATTGCAGAGGATGAATATATCTGGATGGATCGCTTTACAATTCGTAATTTAGAATTATACAGCCCTAATGCCGTTAATGCGGTTACCCTTATCGATGTGATTGATAAGACTATTTCTCCAATGGGTGGACGAACCTTAAAAAGATGGTTAGCATTGCCACTTAAGAATATTGCAAACATTCATAAACGTCATGAAGTTGTTCAGTATTTTTTGGATAATGGAGATTTACTTCAGAAAATTCAGCATCAGATTAAGCAAATTGGAGATATAGAACGCTTAATTTCTAAAGTTGCTACGGGTAAAGTAAATCCAAGAGAAATAATCCAATTAAAAAATTCATTGGAGGCTATTGTTCCAATAAAAGCGCAGGCGACTAATAGTAAGAACGATGCTTTAAAAGTTATTGGTGATACGCTGCATGATTGCGAATTGCTAAGAAACAAGATCAAAGAAACTCTGAATGAAGAGGCTCCTGTAAATATATTAAAAGGGAATACCATAGCAGATGGTTATTTAGATGAATTAGATGAACTTAGATCCATTGCTTTTTCCGGAAAGGATTATTTAGATAAAATGTTAGAAAGAGAAACCGAGGCTACAGGTATTACCTCTCTTAAAATTGCATCTAATAACGTTTTTGGGTATTATATAGAAGTACGAAACACACATAAAGATAAGGTTCCAGAGAATTGGATTCGAAAACAGACATTGGTTAGTGCAGAACGATATATCACTGAAGAATTAAAGGAATATGAAGCTAAAATTCTAGGTGCTGAAGAAAAAATTCTATTGTTAGAGCAACAGTTGTTTGGTGACTTAATCGTATGGATGAATGAATACATAAAACCGGTACAATTAAATGCCAGTTTGATAGGGCAATTAGATTGTTTGTGTTCTTATGCACAATTAGCAAATGAAAATTCTTACACTCGTCCAATAATTGATGATTCGCATGTTCTTGAGATTAAAAATGGTCGTCATCCTGTAATAGAAAAGCAATTACCACCAGGAGAACAGTATATCGCTAATGATGTTTCTTTAAATAGAGAAGATCAGCAAATGATTATGATTACAGGCCCTAATATGAGTGGTAAATCTGCTATTTTAAGACAGACTGCATTGATTGTTTTGTTAGCTCAAATGGGAAGTTTTGTTCCAGCAGATGAAGCTAAAATTGGAGTGGTGGATAAGATATTTACTAGAGTGGGAGCTAGTGATAATATTTCTATGGGAGAGTCTACGTTTATGGTAGAAATGAATGAGACAGCAAATATTCTGAATAATATATCAGATAGAAGTTTGGTGTTGTTAGACGAAATTGGACGTGGGACTAGTACGTACGATGGTATTTCTATTGCTTGGGCCATTAGCGAATTTCTTCATGAGCATCCTGCAAAACCTAAAACATTGTTTGCAACACATTATCACGAGTTGAATGAAATGTGTGATACGTTCCATCGAATTAAAAATTATAATGTTGCGGTGAAGGAGTTAAAAGATAATGTTCTTTTTCTTAGAAAACTGGTTCCAGGTGGGAGTGAACATAGTTTTGGAATCCATGTAGCAAAAATGGCAGGAATGCCACAGCAGGTATTACACAGGGCAAATAAAATGCTTAAAAAACTCGAAAAATCTCACAGCAGCGAAGAACTTACTGATAAAATAAAAGGGATTCAGGAAGAAGATGAATTGCAATTGAGTTTTTTCAATTTAGATGATCCATTATTAGAAGAAATTAAAGAGGAAATCGTAAATATTGATATAGATACCCTTACTCCAGTAGAAGCTTTGATGAAATTGAATGAGATTAAACGTATGTTAACCAGGAAGAAAGCTTCTCAGGTTTAGTGAGACTTTGTTTTGGAAAATGAGGGGACAACTTTTTCAAAACAGCTAGTGGAATAAATCCAATTGAAAAACGGGAACTGATTATCGGAAGAAAGATTTGATCTTATTGTGTTGAAGTATTGTTAGTTAAAATAAAATTTTATTCTTTTTTTAAAAAAGGCTTTGGTATTATAAGAAATGTTTTAAATTTGCATCCGCAATAAGGAATTGCGAAGTTCTTATAAAAACTGCGAAAGTAGCTCAGGGGTAGAGCATCACCTTGCCAAGGTGAGGGTCGCGGGTTCAAATCCCGTCTTTCGCTCTGAGAAAACATATATCACGCTCGGGTGGTGGAATTGGTAGACACGTTGGACTTAAAATCCAATGAACATTAGTTCGTACGGGTTCAAGTCCCGTCCCGAGTACTTAAGAAAACCTCTTGATAATTTCAAGAGGTTTCTTTGTTTTTAGACGTTTCTTTTTATGTAATACTTTTACAACGTTTTCCTTCGAAAAGAGAATATGAAAAGCTTTTCATATTCATTAATTATCACATTTAGGAGTTTTTCTTTTAAAAAATTAGTCTTTTATTTCCATAAATAGGTAACCTCTATCAAATTTTACTAAAACTTTTAAGTAGATTTTCAGGCTTGATAAGCCGAGATACTTTGCTTATTTATCCTATGACATTATTTTGCCAATGTTAAATCTAACAGTTTTTAGAGGAATAATGATAAAAAGCATGAATAACAAAATATTTGAGAGATATATGTCTAGGAAAACTAAAATATTCCTATTGTCAGCTACCATGGTTTGGTTTTGCTCATGCAATGAAAAGAGACAAACGGGAATAGCAAAATCAGAAACTATAAGTGTCGAAAAAAATCAGGAAGTATCTTTAAAAGATACTTTCAAAGAAGACTTTTTGATAGGAGCTGCATTAAATACAAGTCAGATTAAAGAAATAAATACAAGAGCCTTAAAAGTAATACAAAGAGAGTTTAGTGCTATTACTCCAGAAAACGATATGAAATGGGAGCAAATTCATCCAGAACCAGATGCTTATTTCTTTGATGTTGCCGATGCTTACGTAGAGTTAGGTCAAAAAGCAGGTATGCATATTGTTGGTCATACTTTGGTTTGGCATAGTCAATTGGCTCCATGGGTGCATGAAGTAAAAGATAGCACGGATATGGCAAATTATATAGAAAAACATATCAATACCATCGTAAGTAGATATAGAGGAAAGATTCATTCTTGGGATGTTGTAAATGAAGCCTTGAATGAAGATGGGACTCCCAGAGAATCTATTTTTTACAATGTGATGGGAGGTGAAAATTATATTGAGCTAGCATTTCGGCTAGCGGCCAAAGCAGATCCAGATGCTAAACTGATTTATAACGATTATAATTTATGGAAACCAGAAAAAAGAAAAGGTGTAATACGTATTGTCCAAAACTTACAAAAGAAAGGTATAAAAATAGATGCTGTAGGCATGCAAGCTCATTGGAGTATAGAAGGTCCATCTATTAAGGATATAGAAGACAGTATTATTGCATATGCAGCACTAGGTGTTGAGGTTATGTTCACCGAATTAGATGTTACTGCACTACCAAATCCTTGGGAACTAAATGGAGCAGCTGTAGAACAAAGCTATGAACGTTATGAAGGAGATCCTAAGTTTAATCCCTATCCAAATGGATTAACATCAGGAGCCAAAGAAAAAATAAATAGCCGATATGAAGATATATTCAAACTCTTTCTAAAGCACAAAGAAAAAATAAGTCGAGTAACTTTTTGGGGAGTCAATGATGGACAGTCTTGGCTTAACAACTGGCCTATCAAAGGACGTACCAATTACCCTTTATTGTTTGATCGCGAGTTTCAACCAAAATCTTCTTACGAACGTGTAATTGCATTAAAGCAATAATCTTCTAAAGATTAATATAACATGAATTTAAACACTCATAAACTATCTATCAAAGAAAAAATTGGCTATTCTCTTGGTGACTTGGCAGCTAATTTGGTATTCCAAACCCTGGTTACATACCTTGCGTATTTCTATACTGATATTTATGGATTAACACCTGAGGATACTGCAATTGTAACACTTACTGTTGGGTTGATAGCAGCATTTGTTTTTAACCCTATCATCGGGGCTATTGCAGATAGAACTCAGAGTAAAATGGGAAAATTCAGACCATGGATTTTATTTACAGCGATCCCTTTAGGTGTTTCTGCACTTCTGGCATTTAGTACACCGGACTTTGAGTATAAAGGAAAAGTTATTTATGCCGTAATTACCTATAGTTTGTTGTTGTTGCTTTATGCCGCTAATAATTTACCATATGCAGCTTTGAGTGGCGTAATTACAGGAGATATGAAAGAACGAAATAGTATGTCTGCATATCGTTTCGTTGCTGTAATGGGAGCCCAGTTTTTTGTGCAAGTATTTATGTACGATCTAATTCTAAAAGCCGGTAATGGAAATAAAGCTGAAGGAATGGAAACCGTAATGACTTATTTGGCAATTATAGGAACCATTATGTTGCTTATTACTTTTTTTACTACCAAAGAGAGAATTGTTCCTACTCCAGAACAAAAATCAACATTAAAAGAAGATATATCTGACCTAGTAAAAAATCGTCCATGGATTATTATGCTTGCTCTTACAGTTTTGGTTTTCATAACTTTAGCTATGAAAGGAGGATCCTATGTGTATTATTTTGAAAATTATGTAAATGCAGAAAAGCTAGATGCATTTTTAACACCTTTCAAAAGTTTTTTACCAACCTTTGAGAATGAAACTTCTTTTGGACTCGGAGTTTTTAATGGTGGAGGTATATTATTTGGTTTAGTAGGTATTATGCTCTCTAAAAGACTCGCCGATAAATATGGTAAGCGTAATGTTTTTGGAATATCCTTATTTATATCAACACTTTTTATACTTGTATTTTACTTTTTTTCTCCTGAATCCGTTGGTTTAATATTCGGAACTCAAATACTACATGGATTCTTTTATGGGATTAGTACTCCTATTTTATGGACCATGATTGCAGATGTAGCAGATTTTTCAGAATGGAAAACGAATAGACGGGCCACAGCTATAATTTTTTCTGCTATGATGGTTGGATTAAAAGGAGGGTTGAGTATAGGTAGTGCATTAGTTGCATCAATTCTTGGTGCTTATGACTATAATCCTGAACTGATGACACAAAGCCCGACAGCAATTCATGGGACTAAAATGTTAGTCAGTATTTATCCTGCGATTCCTTTTTTAATAGGTATAGTGTTATTATTTTTTTATGAAATTAATAAAAAAATGGAATTGCAAATAGAATCAGAACTTAAACAACGTAGAAACGAATCCTAATTTTTTTAATAATGGCAGAAGAAAGCATAGATCATATAGATTTTAAGGATCTAAATAGAAAAGCAATTTCACAACCTCTAGTTTCGCATATGTATACTGCAGATCCCTCTGCACATGTGTTTAACAATAAAATTTATATTTACCCTTCCCATGATATAGATGCTGGAGAAGCATTTGATGATCTAGGGAGTCATTTTGCAATGGAAGATTATCATGTGCTTTCAATGGATACGATAGATAGCACAGCAGAGGATCATGGAGTGGCATTGCATGTGGATGATGTTCCTTGGGCAAAATGCCAAATGTGGGCTCCAGATGCTAATGAAAAAGATGGGATGTATTATTTATATTTTCCAGCTAAAGATCATGATGATATTTTTAGAATCGGAGTAGCTACAAGTAAATCTCCTGTAGGCCCATTTATTGCGCAGCCAAAACCAATTAAGGAAAGTTTTTCAATTGACCCCGCTGTTTTTAAAGACGATGATGGTAATTACTATATGTATTTTGGTGGAATTTGGGGAGGACAATTGCAACGTTGGCGTACTGGAAAGTTTAATCCAAATCAGCCTGAAAGCCCAACAGCATTTCTCCCAGAAGATAATGAACCAGCACTCTTACCATTTGTAGCAAAATTAACAGATGATTTATTAGAATTTTATGAAAAACCAAAGCCTATTGAAATTCTAGATGAAAATGGAAATTTACTTTTGGCTGGAGATAATGATAGACGTTTTTTTGAAGCTGCTTGGTTACATAAATATGATGAAAAGTACTACTTTTCATATTCTACAGGAGATACGCACTTTATTTGTTATGCTGTTGGAGATAATCCTTATGGACCTTTTACGTATGGTGGACGCATTCTTAATCCAGTAGTTGGGTGGACATCACATCATTCTATTTGCGAAGTTGAAGGTAAATGGTATTTGTTTTACCATGATTCGAGTTTATCAAACGGAGTAACACATCTACGTTCTGTGAAAGTTGCTGAAATAACTTATAGAGAAGATGGAAGTATCGAAACTTTAGATCCTTATCGATTATAAATTTTGTAAAGATATAAACACTACAGTCGTCATATAAAAATTCGATGTTTAACCAATTTTAAATGCTTAAGAAAACCTCTTGATTTTTTTCAAGAGGTTTCATTGTTTTTAGAGGTTTTGTAAAAGGATTTAAGTTGTTGAAATGGTGTTGTCTAATAATGATTTACAAAAATAATGGAAGTTTTATCTAAGATAATTTTAGCGGTAAATCAGTTAATCGTTTTCCTGTTAATCTACGAACTGCATTGGCTACTGCGGCGCCAATCGGTCCCATTGGAGGCTCACCTACGGGTAAAGGAATGTCAGCACCCTGAATAAAATGTATATCAATTTGCTTAGGAGCATGTTTCATTAGAGCCATATCATAAGGACCATAAATTGTAGGAGTCAGTTCTCCATCTTCTAAGGTCATTTTTTCAAACATAGCACCACTCATTCCCATAATGATAGAACCTTCGCACTGGGCTTTCACTTGATCTGGGTTTACAACTACGCCACAATCAAAAGCGCAAGTTACTTTATGAACTTTTATGCTGTTGTCTTCTATAGAGACTTCAACCACATGTGCGGCTGGTGAATTAGCATCAGTAGACGCAGCAAAGCCCATGGCGCGACCATTAACCGGTTTGTCATTATACTTACCTTTTTCTGCTGCTAATTTTACAACATCGTATAATCGTTTCTTGTTACCTTCATTGGAGATACTTGCTAAGCGGAAATCAACTGGGTTTTTATCCGCACGAATAGCCATTTCATCTACAAAACTTTCAATCGCAAAAGTATTTGCTAATAGACCTAAACTTCTCCACCAACTAGTAGCGAAAGGCAAGGTAGTATGCCATTGTACTGCTCGATGATTTGGTACTTTATCATACATAATTTGTCCTCCTCTCATAGCTCCTAAATCAGTACCAAGAACAGATGTTAGAATTCCCGGCATGATTAAGGCATTGACCGCTACATCACCACTTGCATAGTGATGTTCTAAAGCTTCTAAATAACCATCGTTATTTAGTTTTCCCTTCATTATATGCTGTGTAGGTGGGCGGAATAGATCATGTTGAAACTCTTCTTTTCGTGTAAAAATATATTTTACTGGTTTCCCAACTTCCTTAGATAACTGAACAGCTTGTACTGCATGATTGGTGTTTAATCTTCTACCAAATCCTCCACCTAAGTAGGTAGGAATAATATTTACTTTTTCGGTATCCACATCAAAAGCTTCTGCGACCACTTTTTGAGTAGCACCAGGCACTTGTGTAGAAAGTATAATTGTAATATCTCCATTATTATAATCAGCAACTGCTCCATTGGGTTCTATTTGAGCATGAGCACCGATAGGACTGGTGAATTCCATAGAGATAACATCATTGTCGTCTGAATTTAGTGCTGTTCCAGCTTTTTGGGTAATGCTTTCATTTCCTTTACCTACTCGTAGCATGTTACGCAAATCTTCTTCTGTATAGCGTTTTTCTATCGTCCAATCTACATTGATTTTGTATTTTGCAGCTAATGCTTGGGCATAAGATTTTGCAATAACTCCTACCCAATCATCCATGAGAACAACCTTGACAACACCAGGCATTTTTTCGGCTTTGGTAGTATCAGCACTTTTAAATTTCGCTCCTACAACACTAGGTCTAATAATAGCTGCATGAAGCATGTCTGGCATTTCAGCATCCAAACCAAAAATAGGATCACCAAAAACTTTAGCATTTAAATCAATACGCTTTACCGGTTTTCCAATGAATTTATAATCTTTCATTGGTTTTAATTCTGGTGTGTCAGGAATATCCCATTCAGTAATATCGTTAGCAACTTCTGCATAGGTCATTGTTTTTCCGCCTCCAGAAATAATACCTTCTTTAGTAGACAAAGAGGAAACGTCTATACCTAATTTCTTGGCAGCTTCTATTTTTAGCATTTCTCTCATAGTAGCGGATAACTCACGGAGAGGTTGCCATAATCCACCAACCGATAAGCTCCCGCCAGTACTCATAGCGTCTACAACACCTGTTTTTGTAGCAGCACCAATAACCGTGATCTGGTCAATATTTAGATCCATTTCATCGGCTATCATTTGAGCAAAACTGGTAAAAGAACCTTGCCCCATTTCGACTTTGGGAGAATGAAAAATGACTTTGTTTTCTTTAGTTAGTTCAAACCAAAGATTGGGTTCTGTTCCACTTCCCATATAAGTTGGAGCCATTGTTTCTGCCATTTCTAACATAGAACGGCGTAATGGATTTCTAAATACGTAGGTGCCAACGGCTAATACACCAAGAGTTCCTAAACCTCCTCTGACTAAAAATTTTCGACGAGAGATTCCTTTCGATTTTTTTTCTTTGTTACTCATAATCGTAATTTTAGCTATTGGAATTGTTTTTTATTTCGGCAGCACGATGGATTGCTTTTCGCATTCTGTAATAAGTAGCACAACGGCAAACATTTATAATATTTTGATCAATATCATCATCCGTTGGATTTGGTACTTTTTCTAATAATGCTGCGGTCGCCATCATAAATCCTGGTTGGCAATAACCGCATTGTGGTACTACTTCTTCAATCCATGCTTGTTGAACAGGATGTGGATTTTCTGGTGTGCCCAGACCTTCTATAGTGGTGATTTTTTTTCCTTCTGCAAATTTAACAGCATACGAACACGAACGTACTTCTTCTCCTTCAACCATAATTGTACACGCTCCACAAGCTGCTTTACCACAACCAAATTTAGTACCTTTTAAATCTAGGATATCTCTTATTACCCATAATAAAGGAGTGTTACCATCTTCTATGTCAACGGTTTGTGAACTTCCGTTAATAGTAAATGCTATTTTCATAAGTATTAATTTTAGTTATTAGTAATTATTCGGCAGGGATTACAGCACCATCCTCAAACCATTGTTTTACCGCAATAATATATTCGTCTAAAGGTACTGGAGGTAGCTTTCTTGGTGTGCCATCCGCTCTAACACCTGGTTCCCATGCCCAAAGTACGAGTTCATGTTCTGTTAAGTGATGCATTAATTCTTCGTGATTTCTGCCTCCATTACGTTCCGGATCAAGCATAGATTCTGCAATTTCTTTCCTACTTAAACCTTCCCACATCATACTAGCTGGTGCCAGACTCCATTCTGGTGCTCCAGGAACACCCGAATAATCGTTGTTTTCTGATTGATGACAGGTAGTACATTTAGTAGCTTGATATCCTAGATTGTTTTCACCTCTAGACATTCCAAAATAGTGTGGATGTCCATCTTCTCCTTGTTTTGGAATATTGTCGTTAGGATGGCAGTTGATACAACGTGGACTTACAAGAACGTCCATCATCTTGTTGTAATTTTCATCCGAAGCACCTTTTTTTACAGCTTCATTTGAAGAAACTGGAATGTATGCTGTAGGTGCTTTCAAATTAGAAGCTAATAGAATACCTGTTACCAAAAGTATAGGTATAACATAAACAATTGAAGCTTTCTTCATTGTATTATCTATTTAATGAGTTAAGAGTTTTAAAATGAATGGTGTGTTAATTTACTTCTTTTTTATGACTACTAAAAGAATAAAAGTTTACTGATAAAGCTTTTTTTTAAGAAGATAACTTAATTATTGCGGCGAGAAATGAAAATGTTGCTGGAGAACGGTAGACTTCGTATAGTAAAAATTACGAAAACTATTAAACCCAATTTTCGGTGATACTTTAGAAATAAGTTTTGTTTCGCCTAAAGAAATGAAACTTTTGTATCTGAAATAAAATAACACATGTATTATATAGGATTTGACATAGGAAGTTCATCAGTAAAGGCAGCGCTAGTTGATGCTGAAACAGGAAAGTCTGTAGCATCTCTAAGTGAACCCGAAGAAGAAATGAATATCATCGCTATCGAGAAAGATTGGGCAGAACAAGATCCAGAATTATGGTGGCAATATGTATGTAAAGCCTCTAAGAGGTTACTAAAAGAAAATGCAATTACTCCCAATCGGATTAAGGGTGTCGGAATTGCATATCAGATGCATGGATTAGTACTTGTAGACCATAATCATGATTTAATTCGAAATTCTATTATTTGGTGTGATAGCCGAGCAGTAAATATTGGAGAAGATGCTTTTGAAAAATTAGGAGAAGATACATGTCTAAATAATTTGCTGAATTCACCAGCTAATTTTACAGCATCCAAATTGAAATGGGTACGAGATAATGAACCCGAGATTTATGCTAAAATTCATAAGTTTTTGTTACCGGGAGATTACGTTGCCTTTAAGTTTTCAGGGGTTTTGAATACTACCATTCCTGGTTTATCAGAAGGGACATTATGGGATTTTAAAAAGAAAAAATCGGCAAATTGGTTATTAGAACATTTCGAAATAGATACTAACATCGTTCCAGATATTGTTCCTACGTTTTCGGAGCAAAGTGTACTTTCAAAAGATGGTGCCAAAGAAAGTGGTTTAGAAGCTGGAATACCTATTTTGTATAGAGCGGGAGACCAACCAAATAATGCTTTATCACTAAATGTTTTTAATCCAGGAGAAGTAGCTGCTACTGGAGGTACTTCTGGAGTTTTGTATGCTATTACTGATAGTTTAGAGGTAAAGGAAGGAGTAAAAGTCAACAATTTTGCACACGTAAATCATACAGAAGAACATGCTAGTATAGGTAAGTTACTATGCATTAATGGAGCCGGGATTCAATATCGTTGGTTAAAAAACAACCTGAATTTAGAAACCAACTCATACCAAACCATGAATTCTCATGCATCCAAGGTATCGGTCGGATCTAATGATTTACAGCTCATACCTTTCGGAAATGGAGCAGAAAGAATGTTTGATAATAAAACTTTAGGAACACATATCTGTAATTTAAATTTAAACAAACATACACGGTCACATATTTTTAGAGCAGCGCTAGAAGGGATTGCATTTTCATTTATTTATGGTTTAGAAATTCTTAAAAAAGACAATGTAGATATCAAAGTCATTCGCGCAGGAAATGATAATCTATTTCGATCAGAAATATTTTCCAATACCGTAGCAGCGCTGATCAATCAAGAGATTGAGATTTATAATACTACAGGAGCTATTGGGGCTGCCAGAGCTGCTGGGCTAAGTGATGGAACTTTTGGAGATTTTGGTACTATGATTACCAAGAATGATCATGTGATCACTTATCATCCACTACAAAATAGAGATAATTATAAAGAAGCATATTCTCGTTGGAAAACAGAATTAAATAGGATTTTAATAAACAATTAATATAAATAGCCTTATCAATAAATAAAGAATATTGTAAAGGAATTAGTTGTATTGATTATGAAGGCCTGGTGTTGTGTAATGTATTGATTTTGTGTTCTTTTAAAATTGCACTGCGCGTACTAATATAATTACTTATGTAAACTTGGTTGATAATTTCTTATCAGAGGACAAAGGTTCTTTTGGATGGATTCTGAACAATCGATTATTAGCGTTGATATTAATTTGAAAGGTGAATGCCATAATTGATAAACAATAGGATTTGGCATAAAATTTGGTTTATTTGATAAAACGACAATAATTGTTTTCTCTTTTTTTAATCCCTTTATATTTTAAAATTTAATTTTGAATTTTAAAATATAAGGATACTACTGCCCAAATCGATGAAACGTGCTTTTTATCGGAAATCCTCATTTTTCTAAACGTAGATATTCATTCTTGAAAGCTTAGAATACTAAATTTCATTTCAATTTTTGAAAATGGACCAGAATCATTTAAGTATTCAAGAAGAGCTTAGTATATCAGATTTAAGAAAGGTAATTCGTAATCTGATTACTTTCATTGTGGTTGATGGTAAAGAATATGTGAATGATTCTGATAAAATAGATTACGTAAAAAGTTATGTAATGCTTTTAGCAAAAATAATAAATCAAGTAGACCAAGAAGAACATACTTCTTTAATAGAAAATATTTCCGACGATATCGCTAACTATATAAAGTAAGGGTATGGTTTTTGGACTATATTTTATTATGTTAGATTTGGAAAGCCTTTTTTGATTAAAAGGCTTTCTTTTTTATTTGGAGTGAATCTATTAACTTTAATATATTGAAACCGTTATAATCTAAACCCCTCAATATAGTGTCCGAACAAGAACGAATACAACAGTTAGAAAAGGAAAATAAAATTCTTCAAAGTCAGCTAGATCAAATTAAGCAAAGAAGAGAGAAGAAAAAGAATGTTGGTTTTTGGTTGTTAAAAAAATCTAGTGTTCCATTACTGGGAATTCGTCTCAAAAAAAGCATTAATAATGCTATTAATGAGTATAAAGAAACAAATACTGTATCTGTGGATACCGTATCTGATGTTTCTTCTAATATTATTTGGAGAGTTACAAGAATTGGTTTGTTTGGTGTTTTAATTACATTGATCCCTTCTATTATTTTAATGTTTCAAACTTGGTTGGTAATTAATCAAAATGTTTTAGTAGGTAACCAAAATGCGTTAATAGAAGCGGAGAGAAGGTCTTCTCTAGTGTTTATAATGGATAATTTACTTTCTGATTTAAGTGAAGAATTAAAATATAAAGGATCGAGTGAGCGCAACATAAGTCCAGTGTTAGAAGCTAGAATTGCTAGTTTGACTAGGGCAATGAAACCCTATAAGTACGAAGAGGATGGCAAATTGATCGATGAGAAAATAAGCCCAGAGAAAGGACAATTGTTATTTAGTTTAATTCGAAGTAATCTTGCGGATCAGTCATATAGAGAGATTTTAGATGCTTCGGATTTTAGTTATACCTATTTTAAAGATATATTTTTAGGAAGAGGAGTGAACTTAAAATATATTAATCTTAATCATTCAAATTTGTCAGAAGTAAACCTTCCAGCGGCCAATTTAGAACGTGGGGAATTAGCAGAAGCAAATTTGGAACGAATTAATCTTTCAGATGCTATATTAAAAAGGACAAATTTTACAGAATCAAATTTAAAATATTCTGAATTGCTAAGTGCCGATCTTACAAATGCTAAGCTGTATGGAGCTGATCTTACAGAAGCAGATTTAACCGAAGCCACCTTGTGGGGAACTAAATTGGAAGATGCAAATTTAACAGATGTGATATTGGATAATGTTATTGTGCACCGTCAGGACTGGATTACTTATGTAAAAGATTCTCTGGATCTAAAGGGAGCCAGTGATATTCAGGAAAAATACAGAGTAAAAAAACAAGGGAAACAGCAATTTATTCTTATTAAAAAGTAGAGAAGTACCTATTTTTTAAAAATGACACCGTGTATTTTACTTACTAACCAGTTTCCAGCTGGAAAGTATAAGGCAAAAAATAGAGCCATTCCCAAACTAAAATTTTGAGGATTAAATAATTTATCCAAGATGTTATTAGGATAGACATATGAAGTTTGAAGCCAATATCCTAAAAACTCCAGTATTCCCATGGCTACTAATCCATATGCGTATTGATTAAAAAAATTATATTCTTTTAGTAGTATAGAAATAGGAACCATATATAAAATATAACAGCTAATTACTTGCCACCAATAAGTAAATCTTGCGATTTCCATTTCCGCTCCGAACGCATTCATTCCAAGTCCCCAGGTAAAATAGACTAGAATGTAAGTTAATAGTAGGGTTTTTGGAGTATTCTTTATATTGTTGAAATGGTTTAATAAAATTTCTTTCATTGGTGAAGATCAATTTTTGTTAAGGTTCTAAACCAGAATTTTTTATCTACTTGATACTTTTTTACTTCTGATTTTTTTAAAATAGATTGTAATTCGGCAACAGTAAAAGCTCTTTTAATAGCTGTCAATCCATCAGATTTAGCCATGGATGATAGAGGTAATATAAAACTAGATAGTTTAAATAAGATGTAAGCAACTTTACTTCTTTTTAGTTCACTAAAGATAAGATGCTTAATCCCTTTTTGTTTTGTTTTCTTAATGAAGTCAACCAACTCCATATCTCGAAAATGATAAATAAAGTGACTACTAATTACAATGTCACATTTGGGTATAGTAAACGAATCATCTAGTATGTTTGCTGTTTCATATGTAATTTCATCGTGATACGCATATTTGGAATTTGCATAAGCTATGCTCTGAGGATTTCCATCAATTCCTAATACTGAAACTTTTATTCCTGCTTGACTTAGGCGATTATAAATTTTATAAGCAGTATCTCCACCACCACAACCTAGATCTACAATTTTTAAGATTTTCCCATCATATATTTTAGAACAATAATCGAGAGTCGTTTTGGACAATTGCCTATGATTGCCAAATAAACTATTTACCAATTGTAGACTGGATAAAGTATTGTGTAAAATAGTACCTGATAGCGATAGGTTGTCTAATTGTTCTGAGGTATGAAGACGAACTTGGAAATTCAAAATATATAACTTAGGATTTGTTGTTATTCGTCTCGATAATAATAATAACTTTACATGAAAAGTGTAAAATTAATGAATAAAGAGTATTTAAACCAGATAATAAGAGAACGAAGAGCTATTTTTCCAGCACAATATAATGATCAACCTGTTTCTGAGGAATTTATCAAATTACTATTAGAAAATGCAAACTGGGCACCTACACATAGATTAACAGAACCGTGGCGTTTTAAAGTTGTTAGAGGAGCGGCAAAGGATCGTTTAGGAACCTTTTTATCGGATACCTACACCGATATTACACCAGAAGATAGTTTTTCTCCTTTTAAACATAAGAAGATTAAAAATAATTGTTCGTTGGCAAGTGCTATCATTGCGATATGTATGAAACGTGATGATAAAGAAAGGGTGCCAGAGTGGGAGGAAATCGCTGCCACGTCAATGGCGGTGCAGAATATGTGGTTAACCTGTGCAGCGCATCATGTAGGATGCTATTGGAGTAGTCCTGGGCTTATAAAGTATATGGATGAATTTTTTGATTTTGAAGAAGGTGAAAAATGTTTAGGATTTTTGTATTTGGGAAATTATGAAGACGATGATTCTATTTCTTCAAAGAGAAGTCCAATGGAAGATAAAGTAATATGGTTGGATCAGTAACGTCTTTCAAACTTAATTAAGAAAATAATACACCTTTCGGAAAGGGGTTAATTCTGAATAATAAAACCTTTTAAATAAAAAACCATCTGCCTATGGCAGATGGTTTTACATATATATTACTATATATTATTGCTTTTTCAAGGCGTCAGCAGCTTTATTAGCTCCGTCTTTCACTGCGTCTTTTGCAGCGTCAACTGCATCACCAGCAGCTTCTTTTGCAGTTTCAACAGCACCGTCAACAGCTTCACCAGCAGCAGCTTTAACAGAATCTACTACTTCTCCAGCAGCTTCTTTAGCCTCTTCTACTGCTTCACTAGCAGCTTCTTTAGCTTCCTCTGCAGCATTTTTCACTTCTTCTGTAGCTTCCTCTGCAGCATTTTTTACTTCTTCTACAGCTTCTTCCGCAGCATCTTCAGCTTTTTTAGTGTCTTTACAAGACGTAACTGATACTGCAAACATTAGAGCGATTGCTCCTAAAAATAATCTTTTCATAATTGATAGATATAGTTAATTGGGTTATTCAACGTCAAATTTAACATTTTATTTTAATATTCGTTTTTTTCTATCAAGTATTTCCAGTACCGCTTTGGAAGATGTTGTATATGTAGTTTTGAATTCTTTCGGGATTTTATATTTACACTATCATAATAAGATTTCCATAGTTTTTGAAAATCCATTTCTTGTGCGGAGTATACATCTTTTTCAATCGTTGTTCGTAGTTTAGAAAAAAAGTCTACTGTAATGAATTCTATATTAATGAGATTGTAGCATATACCGTATCCTCTTTTAATGTCATATATAATCCATTTCTGATCTGCATATCTGTCTTTGAAATGGCGTATTAACAATGGTAAGACATTGAAATCTGGTTCTACTGTGGCAACATAGTAATCATCTTTTGTTTTTTTAAATCGTACAAAGGCTTCCATACGGTGTTTTTCTCTTTGTACCATTTTGGCAACTTGGCTAATTTTTAAAATGTCTTTGTTACTATAATCTAAACCTATGTTTTGCGAAGTGTCAAAAATATTTTGAATATAAGATAAAAGGGTGTTTTCTACACCTTTGATCTCACTTAAAAAAGCTTTGAAAATTGCTCGTTTTTGTGGTTTCGGAACTTTTTTACGTAAGCCATCCCATACTCTTTTTGCCTTTGTTTTATCTGTATGTACAATTTCGAAAATGGTAAATAGTTGGTTGTTTTCTTCAGATTGCTTCTGTATTAGTGGTAGTTGTATTTTTTGTTCATATACCATAAATACACACGACAGAAACCCATCAAAACTTCCATCGTATTGTAATATAGTATGAGGTGCCATGATTAATTATGAAAAAAGACTTAGTTGATTACTAAAGTGTTTTTGATGCTTACTATATGAATTACGGAGTATCACATTTTTAAGTCGAGTAGGAGAAATGTCCTTGTGGTAACTATCTTTAGAATCACAGGTGATAAAGTACTTTGCTCTATTTAGGGAAATGCCTATTGCTTTTAGATGACTCCAATTTAATTTTCTAAATTTTCTAGCTTGTATTATTTTATACACTGATTGCATTCCTATTCCAGGTACTCTAGCTAATAAATTTTTGTCTGCCTTATTGATGTCAACCGGAAAGATTTCAGGACTTCTTAACGCCCAACTGAGTTTTGGATCTATGTCTAGGTCGAGATTTTTGTGATCGTCGTTTAATAACTCTTGAATGGAAAACCCATAAAATCGCAATAACCAGTCTGTTTGATAGAGTCGGTTTTCTCTCAGAATTGGAACTTCTGTATGTATTGACGGTAACCGATCATCTTTACTAATAGGAATGTATCCAGAATAATATACCCTACGCATATTGAATTTTTTGTAATAGTAGGTAGCTGAGTACATGATATCTCTATCACTTTCTCCAGTTGCTCCAATGATCATTTGTGTACTTTGTCCAGCAGGAGCATATTTGGGAGTACTTTTTAGTAGTTTTCGTTCGGCTTTATACTGTATAATCTCATTCTTCACCTTATTCATTGGTTTAATAAAGTCTTCATGCTTTTTATCTGGAGCGAGAAGTTTTAATCCTGATACAGTAGGTATTTCGATGTTTACGCTAAGACGATCGGCGTATAAACCAGCTTCTCTCATCAACTCATCACTAGTGCCCGGAATAGATTTTAAATGGATATAACCGTTAAAGTTTTCTTCTAATCGTAGTTTTTTGGCAACTGCTACTAACCGTTCCATCGTATAGTCAGAACTTTTAAAAATTCCTGAACTCAGAAATAATCCTTCTATATAGTTTCTTCTGTAAAAATTAACAGTTAAATCTACAACTTCCTGAATTTTAAAAGCAGCTCTTTTAATATCATTACTTTTTCTCGTTACACAGTAAGCACAATCAAAAATACAGTGATTGGTGAGTAAGATTTTTAATAAAGAAACACATCGTCCATCTTCTGTATAACTATGGCATATGCCCATTGCTGTAGTGTTACCAAGACTTTTTTCTTTGTTAGCTCTTTTAACTCCACTACTTGCGCAGGATACATCATATTTTGCAGCATCTGCAAGAATTGATAATTTCTCGCGAATTCTGTCAAACGACATAAGATGAGGTGTTTTGCTGATTTATGAGATGTTTTAATGCTCTAAAAACTTCTTCTATATCTACAAGAATTTGATGATCTGTAAAACGAAGTACCGTAATTCCTAAAGAATGAATATGTAATTTTTTTGGAGCATCTAAGTTGTACACGTCAGAAAACTCATGCGCATACCCATCAATCTCTATTGCGATTTTAAAAGTAGGACAATAAAAATCAAAGGTGTAATTATTAATTCTATGATCTTGAAGAAAGTAATATCCCTTTTGTGTCAATCTTCTATGTAATTCTTCTTTTACAGGTATAGAATTGTTTAAAGAATATCGTATTGTTTTTTCAGATTCTGGTCGATGTAATAAGATTTGTGGTATCATAGATGATAGTTAACTAGTAATTTTTCCAAATTTATGGAATAATTCCAAAAAAATAAAAATGAAATTATGTTAAAATTGGAATTATTCCAAAAAATAGTATATTTGTTAAGAATTGCTCCAAAACCTAGTGACAGAAATGTATGCTAATAAATAAATCGAAGTTGTATGGATAATATAACCAACCAAACCATTCAACGCTTCAAATCTATTCGCGAGGAAAATCATTTTACACAATCTGATTTTGCCAGAGTTTTAGATATTAAAAATTCTACTGCGGATATAGAAAGAGGGAAAACCAAAATTTCGGGAAAAGTTGTTTCTAAACTACTTCAGGAGTTTGGAGTAAATCCTCTTTGGTTGTTTGGTGAAAGTGATCAAAAAAAAATTCAGTTACACAACGGTGATGTTTCACCAAAGATGGTAACCGTAGATTCAGAGAATAACGAAAACATTGTTCTTGTTAATGTAAAAGCCGCAGCTGGCTATCCTCATAATGTACAGGATGTGGATTGGTATCAGCAATTACCTGCTTTTGATATTCCCCTTCCGGAGTATAGAAATGCTACTTACAGAGGTTTTCAAGTAGAAGGTGATAGTATGCTACCGGTACTTGAGCCTAAAGAATGGGTGATAGGAAAAGCTGTAAATAATCTTTCTGAAATAAGAAGCAACGCATTGTATGTAGTAGTTTTACACGATAGTGTTGTGGTAAAAAAGGTTAGGAAAAATGATGATTCTTCTGCATTAACCTTAATTTCTTTAAATACAGATTATCTTCCTTACTCTATAAAGGCACATCAAATAGTAGAATTATGGGAGGTGAATAGTAAACTAAGTTTTAATATCGATGCAAATTCGGATACAGCAAGTATAAAACAATTGCAAGATGCAATGTTGGCTCTTACATCGGAAGTACGAAGTTTAAAAAATTAGTCTATAAATCCTTGTTCTCTTGCATGTTCTTCTGCTTCTAATGAAGAGTGGGCAAGCAGTATGGGTGCAATATCGAAAGAATCAATAATTTTTTTGATTCTTCTCTCTTTGCGCTTATGATTTACGCTTCTTAGATAAATTGCTAATATTCTATTAGGATATTTTTTTGCAATATTCGTATAGATATCTGCATCTTTCTCTCCGCTATCTCCTATTAAAATAAATTTCATATTAGGATATAATTCCAATAGGTTGATTATTTCTGTGTACTTGTGAGGTGTTTTTAGTTTTGGAGTTTTATCCAAAAATGTTCTAAAATCCCTGAGTAAAATGGGACCTTTAGGAAAAGCGTGTATTTTTAAAAAAGCACTTAGATAGTCATATAAATTCCAGGGACTGTTGCTCACATAAAAAATAGGATTAGTCGTTTTTGAGTTTTTACCTTTTCTTAATTTTTGATAAAACTCAACTGTTCCTTCTAGAGGGAGGCGTCTATCAAAATTTTTGAAAAATGTATTAGCAATAACCCTCCATTTAAACAATGATGCTACACCTGTATGTAAAATCGTATCATCAATATCACTGATAACACCATAGGATGCGTTCGCTGAAGGTACTAACATGCTGCCTTCAAAAATATTTGATTGAATAATTTTTTTGTTCTGGATTTTATAAGAAACGGTATAAGGTATCCATCCTTCTTCATTAATTAGATTATCCGTGTTAATGGAATTTTCATCGAAATGATAATAACCTTCTAGATCTGTTATCGTTGTGAATGTTTGAGTTTCAGAAAGCTTCAATTCAATAGGGACCTTTTTAACCTCGTCACTTTCAAATTGCTTATAAATATTATAAAGAGTTCTAAATGTTTTCGTGTTCCCATCAAAACGAATGTTTTCATCTTCTAAAGCTCTCCCGGTAGCTCTAAGCCTAGAGTTAGTTCCATAGCCAAGATAGGTGTTGATTCGTAAGGGTTTTTTCTTAAACATTCATTCGGCGTTGATCCATAAAGATAAAAAACCTCGCTAATGGGCGAGGTTTTTTAATCTATTTCTTTTACAATTATTGTAAACTGGCCTTAATTTCTTCAATTTTAGCTTTTACTTCTTCTTCTGTTCCTTCTAATTTTTTAATTTCGGTTGAAGTTTTACCGTTCATAGTCGTTTTTATAGATACTTCTGCTTTAGCTATATCGCCATCCATTTCCATAGTAACTTCAATTTGTTTTTGAATTTCTTTTGAAGAAGTGTCTTTTGATTTTACTATTTCAATTTCTTCATTTACGACTGCAACCGCAGTTTCTGATGTGTGTCCACCTAGAATAGGAGCAATAACAAGTCCTATAAGACAGGTTAATTTGATTAATATATTCATAGATGGTCCAGAAGTATCTTTAAAAGGATCTCCAACGGTATCTCCTGTTACTGCTGCTTTGTGAGCATCAGATCCCTTGTAAGTCATTTCTCCATTGATTTCTACACCAGCTTCGAAAGATTTTTTAGCATTATCCCAAGCACCACCAGCATTATTCTGAAAAATAGCCCATAGCACACCACTTACTGTAACACCAGCCATATATCCACCTAACATTTCTGCAATTGCTTGATGATTCATTCCAAAAATCATGGGAATAAATGCAATTGCCAATGGGAATCCTATAGTTAGTAATCCAGGTAACATCATTTCTTTTAATGATGCTTTTGTAGAAATAGCGACACATTTATCATATTCTGGTTTCCCGGTTCCTTCCATGATTCCAGCAATTTCTTTAAATTGACGACGTACTTCATATACCATTTCCATGGCTGCCTTTCCTACAGCGTTCATAGCCAATGCAGAGAATACAACAGGTACCATTCCTCCAATAAATAACATTGCTAATACCGGTGCTTTAAAAATATTGATTCCGTCAATTTCGGTAAAAGTAACATAAGCAGCAAATAATGCTAGAGATGTTAGCGCAGCAGATGCAATAGCAAAACCTTTACCAGTGGCAGCAGTTGTATTTCCGACGGAGTCTAAAATATCAGTGCGTTCTCTTACGATAGGTTCTTGTTCGCTCATTTCTGCAATTCCTCCTGCATTATCTGCAATAGGTCCAAAAGCATCTATGGCTAATTGCATTGCTGTTGTAGCCATCATTGCAGAGGCCGCCATTGCAACTCCATAGAAACCTGCGAACGCGTAGGATGCCCAAATAGCACCAGCAAACAATAGTACAGAAGAGAAAGTAGAAATCATACCTGTAGCTAATCCAGCAATAATATTGGTTCCAGCTCCAGTACTTGATTTTTGTACAATTTCTAAAATCGGTTTTTTACCTAATCCTGTGTAGTATTCAGTAACGGCAGAAATAACTCCACCTACGAAGAGACCGACTAAAGTTGCATAAAATACTCGCATAGATGAAATATCAACAAGTCCTTCTCCAAAAAATTCCATTTTCATAGTTTCAGGAAGCATGTAAGTACATAACGCAAAACAAGAAACAGCTACTAAAGCAATTGAAGTCCAGTTTCCTATATTAAGAGCTCCCATTACTTGAGCTTCTTTAGCTTCATTGGTTTTTATTTTTACTAGCATTGTTCCAATTACAGAAATAATAATTCCAGCACCAGCAATAGCAACTGGCAATAATACTGGTCCAATTCCATTAAATCCTTCATTAACAATGTTTCCGCCCATGTCTTTTATGATATAGTTTCCTAATACCATGGCAGCTAAAACGGTTGCTACGTAAGATCCAAATAAATCAGCACCCATTCCGGCAACATCTCCAACATTATCTCCAACGTTATCTGCAATGGTGGCAGGGTTACGAGGGTCATCTTCTGGAATACCAGCTTCTACTTTACCTACAAGATCGGCTCCTACATCAGCAGCTTTAGTATAGATTCCACCACCAACACGAGCGAACAATGCTATAGATTCAGCTCCAAGAGAAAATCCAGCCAATGTCTCCAATACAACAGTCATATCCATAGTGTTGGTCCATTCTCCACCCATAAAGAAGTGAAAAAATATGATAAAGAAAGCTGTCAATCCTAGTACCGCTAAACCAGCAACACCAAGTCCCATAACAGTACCACCTCCAAAAGATATTTTAAGTGCATTAGGTAAACTAGTTCGGGCTGCTTGAGTAGTTCTTACATTTGTTTTGGTAGCTATTTTCATACCTATATTACCAGCAAAAGCAGAGAAAACCGCTCCAAAAATAAAAGCGATAACAATTAACCAGTGAGTAGTTGGGACTATAAATGAAACTATAGTAAGTAATACACTAACTATTATAACAAATATCGAAAGTAATTTATATTCAGCATTTAGGAATGCTAAGGCACCTTCATAGATGTGATCTGAAATTTCTTTCATTTTACCATCTCCAGCATCTTGTTTCATTACCCAAGATTTTTTAACTAGCATATAAATAAGCCCCAGTGCTGCCAAAACAATTGGCATATAAATCATGTTTGATTCCATTAAAAGTCTTTTTAGTTAATTAGTCGCTAAATGTAATAAAATCATATAAATATAAAAAGCGCAATGTTTTATCAAAAACATTGCGCTTTTTTAGTATTTTATAGCTCTTGGTTAGTGTATGCTAAATAATCCTTCAGGTTTATCTTGTATATCCTCAAAACGTTTAACACAAGCTTTGATGATTTCTTTGGCTTCATCTATATTACCCCAGCCACCAACATCTACTTTCTTTTCTTCAAGATCCTTGTATACTTGGAAAAAGTGTTCTATCTCTTTAATCAAATGCGGATTCATTTCTTTCAGATCAGCTAATTTGCTTGCTATTGGATCTGCAACTGGTACACATATTATTTTTTCGTCAGGACCTTTTTCATCCGTCATGTGGAAAACTCCGATAGGTTTAACTTCTATAACACATCCTGGAAAAGTAGGTTCCGTTACCAAAACTAATACATCTAAAGGGTCACCGTCTAATGCCATAGTTTCAGGAATGAAACCATAATCAGCGGGATACATCATTGATGAAAAAATCATTCGATCGTAACGGATTTTTTTTATATCGAAGTCATATTCGTATTTATTACGACTTCCTTTTGGTATTTCGATAAGTACATCGAAACTTTCGCGAGTTGCTGCGCTCATATTCTAATTCTCATTTTTATGGGCGGCAAATATAAGTATTACAAGGGGTTGGTTAAAATTTATTCCCAAAAATAACACGGTTTTTTACTAAATTTTAATGTTATCGTAACCTAAAAGGTTTTCGTAAAAATCAATTCTTTCATTTTTAGAAAAGAAATAAAACTCTAAAGATGAATAAAAGATAAAGTGTACTCCAAAAATATACCTAAAAATAGAATCCAAAAGAACCTGTGACACCAAAATCACGAGCATCCGGATTATCGAAATAATTGCCTCGGAAATGGAAATCAATTCTGAAAATTTTAAATATATTTCCAACCCCAACGCTATATTCCCAATAAATTTCTTCATCGGGTGCTCCAACGGTTTGTAGAAAACCAGATGCATCCAAAGTAATGTTTTCATCTGATAATTCACCCCAAACCCCTCTAACTCCAACAAGTTCTCGTAAGTTTAATTTTCGAAGCAAAGGAATTCTAGAAAATATTCTACCGTTGAAATTATGCTCTATATGTACTGCCGCATATGTGTCGGTAACGAATTCGTAAAAATTAAGTAGTGGAAATGTGTTTTGAATAGATAAATATGTTTGGTTACCAGGCACGACACTAAGTAATCCTAGAGGGACTTCTCCGAACGTTTTTCCTAATTCTATGGAACTATTAAGCACTCCGAAACCTCCAATATTCCAGGGTTGTCTATAGAAAAATTGAACTTTTTGATATTCAAAATCACTTTCTAATATGTGATCCAGACCTACGGAATAGTTAAGAAATAGTTGCGCATAATCACCGTCATTAACCGTTATTTTATCAACTCCATATCCTGTAGTTTTTCTTCCAGGATAATAAGCGAGTGTTGTAGCTATCTCTGCCTGAGTGATTTCTGATTTCACCTCTCCAGTATCGGGATCAAAGAAATCTAAGCTAAATAAATCTCTATCAGCCGGTTTCAAGGTTCTATAGGACCCAGTGACGCCGATAGTAAAGTTTTTTCTAGGTTCTATTTGCATAGAAAATGCAGATAGGTTGATCGAAGTAAGTCTATTATTATCTCCTGTAGCAACAATAGAAGAAGATGCTAAACTCCTTCCTTCTACATCGTTAGTGTTGGTGAGACTTGCTCCTAGCTGTTCTACATCACGGCGATTACCGGCAGAAACAATTAATCGCGATTTTCTGTCCACCAGGTATTTACCTGAGACTCCGTACTTAAATTTATTGTCTCTTAAACCATAAGCTCCATAGCCTTCAATCCTCCATCGATCATTCGCCGTAAAATAAGTGCGACCTCCAGCTCGTAATCGGAATCCTTCGATAGCATTGAATCCTACTGTGGAGAATAGCGGACCAAAATCCCATCCATTAAATTCTACATATCCTGTTGCTAAAATAGTTCCTACATTGTAGAGCCTTTTAAAAGCTTTAACCGTTCGTAACGTATCTAGAAGTTTATAGACTTTCTTTTCATCTTTATTTAATTCTTCCATCCTGGCATTTGCCCAAAAGGAGTCATCACGATTATAAATGTCTTGATTATATGGATCTACCTGGCTCTGATAAAATTTTTTATCTTTCTTTTGATCGAATTTATAGTTGTCATATAATGTGGTCCGTTTTCCATAAACACCTCTTGATTTTTCTTTCTTGTTAAATGCAAAATCAGATTGAAAATAATCTTTAGTAATTAAGAATATGGAGTCATTAAGTACATCAAATTCCTGTTCTATGTACAAGTCTTTTACCCAGTTGATATTGGCACTTTTAGTTACCTCTAGGTTGATCTCTTTAATCGCCCAAGTAGTATCATTTACCCAAAAGTCTCCTTTGAAGGTAAGCTCATTTTTACGCCTAGGATAATATACAATATTATAGCACCATTTATTTCCAATATAGGCACTATCAGTGAGCACATAGTTATATACGTTAATCCCTGTTCTTGACAAAGGACTGGTGAAACTCTTGTCGAAAAACTTTAGGTAGTTGTCATAGATGTTATAATCAGAATAAAGATCTTTTACAAAAGCAATTAGTGTTTGATTATCACTAAATCCTGCATTTTTATTTCCCTTTAGTACTTCTTTAAATTCATTTATCTCATTATCACCATAAACTTTAGAAATAGCTTCGTTAAGAAATATGGGTAAATAGGTTTTACCAGTGATTCTTGAAGTATCGATATCTTCAAAAATAAACTCCATACCATTAAAAATTCGACTGTTTACCAGGGCGCTATCTATGGTATTAAGGTCAAACTCTAACTTTTCATACTTGTCGTAATTATATTGTTTGAACTTTTTGACACCATTTTCCCTGCGATTTTCCCAGATTTTCCGAAGTATATCAATAGCAGGATTGTTTTTTTTGGAGGTTTTTCCTTTATAAATGACAACTTCATCCAATGATGCTGCTTCTTCCTCGAGAACTACTTCCATATTGTAGGTAGTTCGTTTCGTTAGTTTTACTGTTTTGGTTTGAAAACCTAAGAAAGAGACTTTAATGCTACTATGATTCTCGTCAGACTCCATGTAGAACTTACCATTTTCATCAGTAATAGTACCGATAGTTGAGTTAACAAAAACTATGTTGGCAAATGGAACTGCTTGTTTGTTGCTGTCGTAAACATATCCGCTTACTTTGGTTTGTGCAAGAATGAAGGAGTTACTACATACTAAAAATAAAAACCCTAAAACCCAATATCTCATCTAATATTCTTAAATAATTATGATGACACAGTAGTTCTTAAATAACAATCAATTTAAAATAATAAAGGTTTGTATTTTCATTTCCCTATTATCTTGAAATTTTCAATTTGAATTCAATTACCACATATTCATCAATAAATGTAAATGTTGTTTTTTCTAAAACACACCAATATAAAAATACCCTACTATTTTTAAGCACAAATTTAAAAATGCTTTGCAAAATGATTAATGCAAAACATTTTTAATGTGTAAAAAAATCAATTTTGTATTTCAAAGTACCCTTATATCGTTTGTGTAAACTCGTTTTGTTTTATCAAATTTCGAGCCAACATTTATTAAGCGAATCAAAATCTTAAAAAAAACTTGAAGCGCAAATTAAAAGGGTTCAGTTTATTTATACATTACTTTTTTGACAGCTTTAACAACATCTGTACTATTTGGCAACCATTCTTCTAATAAAACAGGAGAATATGGAGTAGGGGTGTCAGCCGTATTTATCTTTATAACAGGTGCGTCTAGATAATCAAAAATGTTAGATTGAACCTGATAAGTAATCTCAGATGCAATATTTGCTAAAGGCCAAGCTTCTTCTAGAATAACTAACCTATTTGTTTTCTTTACAGAAGTAAAAATAGCTTCTAAATCTAAAGGTCTCACAGTTCTAAGATCAATTATTTCGCAAGAAATATTGTCTTTCGCTAGCTCATCAGCAGCTTTATACGCCTCTTTAATAATTTTCCCGAAAGAAACGATAGTAACATCGTTACCTTCTCTTTTAATATCAGCAACACCTAATGGGATAGTGTATTCTCCTTCAGGAACTTCTCCTTTGTCACCATACATTTGTTCGCTTTCCATAAAGATCACTGGATCATCATCACGAATTGCCGATTTTAATAATCCTTTTGCATCTTTAGGATTAGAAGGGATAACAACTTTTAATCCAGGAGTATTAGCAAACCAGTTTTCAAAAGCTTGTGAGTGAGTAGCACCTAATTGTCCTGCAGAAGCAGTTGGTCCTCTAAATACGATTGGAACATTAAATTGACCACCACTCATTTGTCTCATCTTTGCAGCATTATTAATGATCTGATCAATTCCAACCAATGAGAAGTTAAACGTCATAAATTCGATAATAGGACGGTTACCGTTCATGGCACTACCTACACCTATACCAGAAAAACCAAGTTCGGAGATTGGAGTATCGATTACTCTGTCTGGTCCGAACTCATCAAGCATGCCTTTACTAGCTTTATATGCTCCATTATATTCGGCAACTTCCTCACCCATTAGGTAAATGGATTCATCTCGTCGCATTTCTTCGCTCATTGCTTCACAAATAGCTTCTCTGAATTGTATCGTTTTCATTTATAAATATTTAATTTTGTGCTACACGAAAGGCAAAAGTAGCAATTAATAGGCGTTACCAAATACAGAAAATTAAAAAATTTATTATGCATGCATAGTAAATTCGACATTTTATTTGTACCTTCGCTTTTATTATTAAATTCTCAAAAAATACCTATATAAAATGAAAATATTAGTATGTATTAGCCATGTGCCAGACACAACTTCTAAAATTAATTTTACAGAAGGAGATACGAAGTTTGACACAAATGGAGTACAGTTTGTTATTAATCCTAACGATGAATTTGGATTAACGCGCGCTATGTGGTTTAAGGAGAAGCAAGGAGCTTCAGTAGATGTTGTAAATGTAGGAGGACCAGAAACTGAACCAACTTTAAGAAAAGCTTTAGCAATAGGAGCAGATAATGCAATAAGAGTAAATACTGAAGCTACTGATGGATTTTATGTAGCTAAACAGTTAGCTAAAGTAGTTCAAGATGGAGGATATGATCTTGTGATTGCAGGAAGAGAGTCAATAGATTATAATGGTGGAATGGTACCTGGTATGTTAGCTGGACTTACAGGAGCTAATTTTATCAATACTTGTATCGGATTAGAAATAGATGGGGATTCTGTAACTGCTATTCGCGAAATCGATGGAGGAAAAGAAACTTCTACTACAAAATTACCATTAGTTGTTGGAGGACAAAAAGGATTGGTTGAAGAGAGTGATCTTCGTATTCCGAATATGAGAGGAATTATGATGGCACGTAAAAAACCACTTACGGTTGTTGAGGCTGTTGAAGCAACTCAGGAAACCAAAGCGGTTAAATTCGAAAAGCCAGCACCAAAAGGTGATGTAACACTAGTTTCTCCTGATAATGTAGGACAATTAGTAGAGCTATTGCATAACGAAGCAAAAGCAATTTAACAAAATACAAGTTTAAAGTAATACCTATTTATATAGGTTCAACATAAAAAAAATAAATATGTCAGTATTAGTATATACAGAAAGTGAAGGAGGAAAATTTAAAAAGGCTGCTTTCGAAGTTGCGTCATATGCAAAAGAAGTAGCTAATATGCTTGGTACTACAGTTACCGCTGTTAGTGTTAACGTTGATGGTAGTAGTGAACTAGGTACATACGGAGTTGATAAAGTATTAGAAATTAAAAACGATAAGTTAGCGACTTTTAATGCAAAAGCGTATGCAGATGCTTTAAAACAGGCTGCAGAAAAAGAAGGAGCTAAAGTTGTAGTGCTTAGTTCTAGTGCAGATAGTAAGTTTTTAGCATCACTTTTAGCGGTTAATCTTAATGCAGGATATGCGTCTAACGTAGTCGCATTACCAGAAAATGCTTCACCTTTTACAGTAAAAAGAACTGCTTTTACGAACAAGGCATTTAATATTACCGAAATCACAACTGATGTGAAAATTATCGGATTATCTAGTAATGCATTTGGATTGAAGGAAGCTTCTGGAGCAGCTGCTGCTGAAGGTTTTGATCCTTCACTAGCTGATGAAGATTTTGCAGTGAATGTAACATCTGTAGATAAAGCAACAGATAAAGTGTCTATCGCAGATGCAGAAGTTGTAGTTTCAGGAGGTAGAGGTCTTAAAGGACCAGAGAACTGGGGTATGATCGAAGAGTTGGCAGATGTACTTGGAGCTGCAACAGCGTGTTCTAAGCCTGTGAGTGATATGGGATGGAGACCGCACGGAGAGCACGTAGGACAAACAGGAAAACCAGTAGCTACTAACTTATACATAGCAGTAGGAATTTCTGGAGCGATCCAGCACCTTGCAGGAATAAATTCTAGTAAGATAAAAGTAGTGATCAATAACGATCCAGAAGCGCCATTCTTTAAGGCTGCAGATTATGGTATTGTTGGTGATGCCTTTGAGGTAGTACCGCAGTTAATTGAAAAATTAAAGGAATTTAAGGCGAATAACGCATAATTTTCATAAATTGTGCCCAATCAAGGGCTGTTTGAACTTAGGTAAAAGTCCATTTGTTCAAACAGCCTTTTTTTTATTGAAAATTACTATGAGTTTAGTTCGTCTGAACATAAAAGGAATATCTTACAGTCAAACCCAAAATGGTGCTTATGCATTGATTTTAAGTGAGGTGGATGGAGAAAGGAAATTGCCAATTGTGATTGGTGCATTTGAAGCACAGTCTATAGCTATTGCTCTAGAAAAAGAAATTAAACCTCCTCGTCCTTTAACGCATGACCTGTTCAAAAATTTTGCAGATCGATTTGATGTAGTCGTGAAACAGGTAATCATTCATAAATTGGTAGATGGCGTTTTTTATTCAAGTATTATCTGCGAAAGAGATAAGATTGAAGAAATAATAGATGCTAGAACCAGTGATGCCATAGCACTAGCCTTGCGATTCCAGGCTCCAATTTTTACGTATAAAAATATTCTTGATCAAGCAGGAATTTACTTAAAAGTAAATCCTAAAAAAGATGGTGAAGATGAATCAGAAAGTTTGTTGGTAGATGAATTGGTTTCTGATGATGTAGAAATGGTAGGAAAAGAAACTAGTTATCAGGATTTATCTTTAGAAGAATTAAATCGTATGCTAGAACAAGCAGTAGCTAATGAAGATTATGAATTGGCGGCTCGAATACGAGATGAAATCTCGAAAAGAGGATAATTTTGATTTCTAATTGTTCCGAAATATTATAATATTACCTTATTGATATATGAAAAAAGGAGTACTCTCTTTCCTATTATCTTTTTTTGCATTTACAATTATCTCAGCGCAATCCATAGAGAAAAAGTGGATATTAAAAGATGTAAAAGGAGATAATGAAACTATTTTTCAAGTTGGAGATAATGATTATCTGGATTTTCAGAATGGTATCTTTTCTTATGCATTTGAAGGAAATTCTGAAAAGCTTACAGGAGATTATCTAGCGCAAAAAAATGTGGTATTACTGTTCCCTGAAAAATCAGAAGATTCTATTATTAAATATAGATTGAAAAGTATTACGGATACTACCTTGATTCTATCAAAAAATAACCTTTCCTATTCATTTGTTGTAAAACCTAGCGATCCTGAAACCCCAGTTGTAGCTGAACAAGGTGATGCGCTAATTCCTAATCAAGGTTTTTCTTTTTCAAGTTTGTGGAGAGGAGTTCTAGGAATGCTGGTATTATTAGTTATTGCATTTTTGTTTAGCAGTAATAGAAAGGCAATAAATTGGAAGACTGTTGGGATCGGTCTTGGAGCACAACTTTTACTTGCATTTGGAGTGCTTAAAGTTGATTTTGTTCAAAAAGCATTTGAATTTGTAGGGCAAATATTTGTTAAGATTTTAGATTTTACTAGAGCAGGAAGTGAATTCTTGTTAGGAGGTATGATGGATGTTGAAAGTTTTGGTTTTATTTTTCTTTTTCAAGTATTACCAACTATCATATTCTTTTCGGCTTTAACTTCTGTTTTATTTTATTTAGGAGTTATTCAAATTGTTGTAAAAGGTATGGCATGGATTCTTACAAAGTTAATGGGGATTTCTGGAGCAGAAAGTTTAAGTGTAGCTGGGAATATCTTTTTGGGTCAAACAGAAGCACCGTTGATGATCAAAGCGTATTTAGAAAGAATGACTCGTTCTGAAATACTTTTGGTTATGGTTGGAGGAATGGCTACAGTAGCTGGTGGAGTCTTGGCAGCTTATATAGGGTTTTTAGGAGGGGATGACCCTGTTTTAAGATTAGAGTTTGCGAAACATTTATTAGCAGCATCTGTAATGGCGGCACCAGGAGCGATAGTTATTTCGAAATTGCTTTATCCTCAGCAGGAATCAATTAATACAAATATTGAGGTTTCTTCGGAGAAAATTGGGTCTAATATACTCGATGCTATAGCTAATGGAACAACTGAAGGATTAAAATTAGCAGCTAATGTAGGCGCAATGTTATTGGTGTTTGTGGCTTTTATAGCTATGATTAATTTTTGTTTTGATAAACTAGGACATTTTACAGGGTTTAATCAGTTTCTTGCTGAAAACACACCGTATGATACATTTTCTTTAGAATCTATTTTAGGAACTATTTTTGCACCATTGATGTGGTTAATTGGAGTGGCTAAAGAAGATATGATGTTAATGGGGCAACTTTTAGGAATAAAATTAGCGGCTAGTGAGTTTGTGGGATACATACAGCTTGCAGAGCTAAAGAATACAGCAAATACTCTTCATTTTACATATAATAAGTCAGTAATTATGGCTACCTACATGTTATGTGGTTTTGCTAATTTTGCTTCTATCGGCATACAAATAGGTGGTATAGGATCTCTTGCTCCTGGACAACGAAAAACATTGTCGGAGTTTGGGATGAAGGCACTAATTGGGGGTACGATAGCTTCACTTTTGTCTGCTACAATCGCAGGAATGATTATTGGTTAATAGAAAGGGATTTTTTTTGCTGAAACTTCAATGCTAGAATAACTTTTACAAGTATTTCATAATCTAGCTATTAAAAGATTGCTCAATACCTATTTTTCGTATATTTGACGGAATTAGTAGAACTTTAACAAACTCAAAAGAAAGTCAGAAAGGGAATATGAAGCAATATTTGGATCTGGTACGTCACGTACTGGAGAATGGAAATGAAAAAGGAGATAGAACGGGAACAGGAACAAAAAGTGTTTTTGGGTATCAAATGCGATTTGATTTGAGCGAAGGGTTTCCAATGGTAACTACCAAAAAACTTCATTTAAAATCTATAATACATGAGTTATTATGGTTTTTGAAAGGAGATACCAACGTTAAGTATTTGCAGGATAATGGTGTTCGGATTTGGAATGAATGGGCAGATGAAAATGGAGATCTGGGACCTGTATATGGATATCAATGGAGAAACTGGAACGGAGATGAAATTGATCAGATTCAAGAAATTGTAGAAGCTTTAAAAAAGAACCCAGATAGTAGGAGAATGTTGGTTTCTGCATGGAATCCAAGTGTCTTGCCAGATACGTCTAAATCATTTTCTGAGAATGTGGCTAATGGCAAAGCTGCGCTACCACCTTGTCATGCATTTTTTCAGTTTTATGTAGCTAATGGGAAATTATCTTGTCAGTTGTATCAAAGAAGTGCAGATATATTTTTAGGAGTACCTTTTAATATAGCGTCATATGCATTATTTACAATGATGATGGCACAGGTAACTGGATATGAAGCTGGCGAGTTTATACATACATTTGGAGACGCACATATTTATAATAATCATAAAGAGCAATTAGAATTACAGTTGTCTAGAACACCGAGAAATTTACCTACCATAAAGATTAATCCAGAGGTAAAAGATATTTTTGGCTTCGTTTTTGATGACTTCACATTGGAAGACTATAATCCGCACCCACATATTAAAGGTGCAGTTGCAGTTTAACCCCCAAATTTAAACTGAATTACTATGAAGAAACTATTACTTATTATTACAATTTTATGTTCCACCTTCTTGTTTGCTCAGGATAATATTATTCTTTCCAAAGAAAATGCAAATGAAAAGGGGATTACGCCAATATGGCCAAAATGCGATAAATCCAGACAAACACCTATTAAGTGTTTTGATAATAACCTGCGAAAGCATATCATCTCTAATTTTAGATATCCAGAAATTGCCGCTAAAGAAGGCTTGGAAGGTACAGTTACTGTAGAATTTATTATTAATAATAAAGGTAAAGCAGAGGTGATTGATGTAAAAGGTGGGCACAGACACTTGCAGAGAGAAGCTGTTAGGATCGTTAGAGCAATTCCTAAAATGAAACCCGGAAAGTGGGGAAAAAAGCCGATAGCTATAGCATATGAAGTGCCAATTACCTTTATAAAACCTAGTAATTAATATTCCATATTTAACAATGGATTAACTCCTTTATTAGGTAGATACAGCTTAAAAATTATTAAATTTGAGTGTATTCGTAAATCGAATACACTCTTTTTTTATGGTAATTACTGATAATTTGCTTTCTTCCTTGTTAGAGACAAGAGCTCATACAGAAGAAATTTGTTCCCCGCTTCAGATCGAAGATTACGTTGTGCAACCCATCGTTGATGTATCTCCACCGAAATGGCATCTAGGTCATACTACTTGGTTTTTCGAAGAATTTATTCTTACAAGATATTATGCTGATTATAAAAGGTTTCATGAAGACTTTGCCTTTGTATTTAATAGCTATTATGAAAGTATCGGAAAACGAGTAGTGAGAACCAATCGAGGTAATTTATCTCGTCCCACAGTCAATGAGGTATATCAATATAGAGATTATGTCACCAATCACTTGCAGGTACTTCTAGAAAGTATGGAGGATGAAGAATTGAGATCTCTTGTAGAAATTGGAATACATCATGAGAAACAGCACCAAGAGTTATTGCTAACGGATATTAAATTTATTTTAGGTAATAATCCTTTACTTCCAAAATACAGTAGCACTTTTGATGAAAATCCGAATAGCAGTGCTTCTGATAAATATCACCTTATTGCCGAAGGTATTTATGAAATTGGTTATAAAGGAGAAGATTTTTGTTACGATAATGAGTTGGGAGTTCATAAAGTATTTCTAGAAGCATATAAAATAGCACATAATCTAGTTACTAATAAAGAGTACTTGGATTTTATCAATGATAAAGGATATGAGGATAGCCTTTTGTGGCATGCCGAAGCGTGGGACTGGCTTAACACCGAAAAAGTAAAAACCCCTTTGTATTGGCATAAGATTAATGGAGAATATCATCAATATACTTTGCAAGGACTGCAACAATTGGATTTAAATGCTCCAGTGACACATTTATCTTATTATGAAGCTTTTGCGTATGCACAATGGAAAGGAGAACGTTTGCCGACAGAATTCGAATGGGAAGTTGCCCATAAATTATTTGATTGGGGATTGCGATGGGAATGGACAGAAAGCGCCTATTTACCATACCCTAATTATGCTAAAGCTCCAGGAGCACTCGGAGAATATAACGGAAAGTTCATGGTTAATCAAAAAGTACTCCGAGGAGGTTCCATAGCAACTCCTAAAAATCATACAAGACCAACATATCGTAATTTTTTTCACCCACAACTAAGATGGCAATTTAACGGATTGCGATTAGTAAAAAGTAAGTAATTCCCCTTTTACATGAGTTCAAAAGATCAAAGCGTTTTAATGTGTACTTTCGGAAAAGAAGTACACGAAGGATTAACTAGTTTTCCAAAATATCTTTCATCTAAATATTTTTATGATGAAGTTGGTGATAAGCTTTTTCAGAAAATTATGGAATTGCCAGAATATTATCTTACCAATGCCGAGTATGATATTTTTAAATTACATAAAACGAATATTTTAAAGAGTTTTGATCCTTCTAAAAAAGGGTTTGATTTAATTGAACTTGGCGCTGGAGATGGAAAAAAAACTAAAGTGTTATTAAAAGAATTATTGAAAGAGAATTATGATGTAACATATCATCCGATTGATATTAGTAAGCATGCTGTTGATGGATTGGTAGAAAATCTTTCTTTAGAAATACCAGAACTTCAGGTAAAAGGTCAAATAGGAGAGTACTTTGAAGTATTGGATAGGTTGAAACACATAAGTGTACGTAAGAAGGTGATTATGGTTTTAGGTTCTAATATTGGTAATCTCTTGCATCCAAGAGCAATTCAGTTTTTGAAAAAATTGAACGCGGTAATGAATGCTGATGACGAAGTTTTTATTGGATTTGATCAAAAAAAACATCCGCAGAAAGTTTTAGATGCTTATAACGACCAAACAGGTGTAACAGCTGCTTTTAATAAAAATGTCTTAACAAGAATTAATAAGGAACTTGGAGGTAATTTTGATGTTGATGCTTTTATGCATTGGGAAGTATATGATCCCGAAAGTGGTACCGCAAAAAGTTATTTGGTAAGTAAAAAGAAGCAAACAGTAGATATTGATTGTTTAGAACTACAAGTGCATTTTGAAGCTTGGGAAAGTATACATACAGAGATTTCTCAGAAATATGATGATGATACTGTGAAATGGCTAGCAAAAGAATCAGGCTTTGTTATTACTAATGATTTTACGGACGAAAATGAATATTATAAGAACTATGTGTTCAAAAAGTCAGAATAAAAAAAATATAAAATAAGAAAGCTATGAAAGCCATATGGAATAATGAAATAATTGCAGAAAGCAATGACACTAAAGTAATCGAGAACAATCACTACTTTCCTCCTGAGGCAATAAAGAAAGAGTTTTTTAAGCCTAGTGACACACATACCAACTGTCCATGGAAGGGTGTAGCATCTTATTATACCGTTTCTGTAAATGGTAAAGAAAATAAAGATGCCGCTTGGTATTATCCTGAAACTAGTGATTTAGCTAAGCAAATCAAAGGATATGTAGCATTTTGGAAAGGTATTGAGGTTGTAGAGTAATACAACCTCAATTTTATATATTTTAGCTTAAAGTACTAATATGCTATTTTCAGCAGCAGCAAAATCGTTCCACTGATATCCATCAGCTTCTGTTTCATTTGTCCACTCTCCGTCAACCACGTATTTAAATTCAAATTTTTGATCTTTAGGAAGATTTAAAGTTCCTTTAAACGTACCATTTTTCAATTTTTTCAATACAGTAGCTTCTGTGTTCCACTCGTTAAATTCCCCAGCTACAGAAACGCTTGATGCTTCTTTTGCAGGGACAGAAAAAGTAACTTTGCAAATTGGTTTTGACTTTAAGTATTGTTTGGTTATAGCCATAATTCTTGTTTATAATTAATTCTTAGTTAATAAAATTATCTGTTAAATTAATACAAAACATTAAAAAACAAAAGTGTGAAGAGTCAGATTTTCAATAATTTAATCAACAATTAACAATTAAATATTAACGATAACGATGTAGTATTCCGACAAGCTTGTCAATGTCTTCTTTATTATTATAAAAATGAAGACTTATTCTAATACCATTTCCTCTTAGTGAGGTAATGATGTTTTTTTCTTTAAGAGTGTTGTGTAGTTTCTGGTCTCCTTTAATGTTGAAAATCGCACTATTATCATTTCGTTGCTTAGCAACTTTGTCTAATACTCCAAGATCGGTAAAATTATGCTTTGCATAAGTAGATAATTCCTTGATTTTTTCTTCAATTTCTGAAAGTCCAATTTTAGAAAGAAACTGAATTGAATGTTGCAAACTCCCGAAGTTGAATGTGTCTAAATGACCACATTCGTATCTTGATCTAATATTAGTATATGATGGGTCATATGATGAGTTTAACGAAGTTTTTAAATAACTATTTGGGGTTAATTGTTTCAGAACTCCTTCTTTAAAAAGTAAAAAACCATTACCATAGCCTCCTAAAAGCCATTTGTAACCACTACAACCTAAAATATCAACTCCAGATTGTTCAAAATTGAAAACTTTTGTTCCACAAAACTGCGTGCCGTCTGCTATGATAAGAAGGTTTGGATGTTTAATTTTTAGATTTTTTAAAAAATCTAGATCTATGGTAATTCCGTTTATATATTGTACTAAGCTAAAAGCAAAAATATCAGGTGAATATTGAGCAATTGCTTCAGAAATATTTTCTTCTAAAGAGGCATTTATCTCCGCATAGCATACTTCGAATTCTTTACTTTTTACAGAAAAATTAATCGAAGGATAATCTTCATCTAATAACAAAATCTTTTTGTTTTTCTCTAATCCGTTTAAGATAGTATTAAAACCGATAGAAAAATTAGGAGTTAGCACAGTATTTTCTGAAGTGCCACCACAAAAATCTGCAATGGATTTCCTTACGGTATTTAGAAATTGTTCTTGATGATCACGAAACATACTTCCTCCGATCAAAAAATCTAAATCATGCTCCTGTCTATAATCGAGTAAAGAATCATAGAGCAACCCAGAGGAAGCTGTGTTTAAGTAAGTGTTTTGAGATAGTACGGGAAATTCTTTTTGTAAATTCTTCATAAGTTCGTTTAGGGCTTTTTACCAAAACCTTTATATTTACTTTGATATTAATCAAGTGTCACTAAGGTACCATTAAAATGTTTTCAAAAAGAAAAGATACTCCACAAATTGATCCTGTTCAAAAAGAATTATATGAGCATGCGCGTAAAAGAGTTGTTCAAAAGAAAAGACTGTTTCAACACTTTATTGTGTTCTTGGTTGGTTCATTATTTTTAGTGGTATTGAATCTATTAATTGGATTTGGTAAAGAGTATACCTTTTTTGGAATTAACTGGTCCATCGTAGCAGTTATTTGTTGGGCATTCTTATTTGTACTCCATTTTTGTAATGTTTGGTTGTTTCATAAGTTTATGGGAGCTGATTGGACAAGTAATCAAATGGAGCGCTTGATTGCGAAACAAAAAGCAGAAATTGAATTGATTCAAAAAGATGTGGACAAGATGTATCCTAAAGACGAACTGTTGAAAAAGAAAGATGATTTTATTAAACAAGGACAACAAGCTACTATGACCAAAACTATTAGTGCAGAAAAACTTAGTCAAAATATAACAATGATTGCAGCTGCGGGAGAAAATGATGCGCTGGGTAAGGATAATGACTTGGTTTGGCATTTGCCAAATGATTTTAAACGTTTCAAGCAATTAACAACGGGACACCATATTATCATGGGACGAAAAACGTTTGAGTCGTTTCCGAAACTGCTACCAAATCGTGTTCATGTAGTGATTACAAGAAATCCAGAATATAAGCCAGAAGGTGTTATCGTTGTGCATTCTATGGAGGAAGCATTAAAGGTTTCAAAAGATGATCCACAACCATTTATTATTGGTGGAGGAGAGATTTATAAGATAGGATTAGATTATGCAGACAGTATTGAGCTTACACGAGTTCATGGCAAATTTGATGCTGATGCTTTCTTTCCTGAAATAGATCCTGAAATATGGGTTCTAGAAAATAAGGAGCTTCATGGAGCAGATGATCGTCATGAATATGGGTTTACTTACTTAACGTATAAAAAGAAGTAACTCTAACTTGTTTTCCATCCATTTCATAAAGTATATTGAAGATTTACTAGAAGAAGAGGTAAAAGAAAAAAAACCACTCACTGGCGGTGATATTAATCAAGTTTTTTTCCTAGAAACTGGTACGAGAAAACTGGTGCTTAAGCTTAATAGTCTATCCGATTTTCCAAAGATGTTCGAGGCTGAGGCGATCGGACTACAAGAATTAGAAAAAGCAAAAATTTTTAGAGTTCCTAATGTAATACAACATGGATATTATGAGAATACTGCATTTTTATTGCTAGAGTATATTCCAATTGGAAGACCAGTTAAAAGTTTTTGGATGAATTTTGGTGAGCAGTTAGCGTTAATGCACCAAAAAAGTAGACCGTTTTTTGGTTTCGAAAGTGATAATTATATTGGAAGTCTACCTCAGTGTAATACTGATTGTAATTCTGCTGCAGAATTTTATATTACTCAACGATTATATCCACAATTTACCTTAGCATTCCAAAAGGGTTTTTCTTTTCAGAATTTAGATGCTTTCTGTAGCAATATTGAAAAAGAGATTCCAAAACAAGGTTCAAGTCTTATACATGGAGATTTGTGGAATGGAAATTATATAGTGGATTCTGATGGAAATCCATGTTTGATTGATCCTGCAGTTTCGTATGCGCCTAGAGAAATGGATATTGCCATGATGCATCTGTTTGGTGGTTTTGATTCACAATTGTTTCAAACTTATAATGATGTTTTTCCACTTCAGCCAAATTGGAAAGATAGAATACATCTTTGGCAATTGTACTATTTGCTAGTACATCTAAATATTTTTGGAAGTTCTTATTATGATAGAGTGCAACAAATCCTGAAAGTTTATACTTAATTACAATATATTTTACAGAGGTGGTTATAGTTGGTTTGCCTAAAATTATAGATGTTTACTAATAACCACTATTAACATTATACTTACTTTTGTCAAAATTTTAAAATACACAATACATGAACGCATATGTTTTTCCAGGTCAAGGGGCTCAGTTTTCAGGAATGGGGCTGGATTTATATGAAAATTCAGAAGTTGCAAAAGAACTTTTTCATAAAGCCAATGATATTTTAGGTTTTGAGATCACAAAAATCATGTTCGAAGGAACAGCAGAAGAGTTAAAAGAAACGAAAGTGACGCAACCTGCTATTTTTTTACATTCTGTAATTCTTAGTAAGGTGTTAGGTGATGCATTCAAGCCTGATATGGTTGCAGGACATTCTTTAGGTGAGTTTTCAGCATTGGTAGCTAGTGGAGCTCTGAATTTTGAAGATGCATTGCAATTGGTTTCTAAAAGAGCGTTAGCTATGCAAAAGGCTTGTGAATTAAAACCTTCTACTATGGCAGCAGTTTTGGGATTAGAAGATGAGGTTGTAGAAAAAGTATGTGAAGAAATTGAAGGAATTGTAGTCGCAGCAAATTATAACTGTCCAGGTCAATTAGTTATTTCGGGAGAAGTAGAAGCAATAGAAAAGGCTTGTGAAGTACTCAAAGAAAAAGGTGCTAGAAGAGCGTTGGTGTTGCCTGTTGGTGGTGCATTTCACTCACCATTAATGGAACCGGCTAGAGAAGAATTGGCAGCAGCAATTGAAGCTACTAATTTTAGTACACCAACGTGTCCAATTTATCAAAATGTGACTACAACAGCAGTTACAGATCCAGAAGAGATTAAAAAGAATCTGATTGCACAATTAACAGCTCCAGTAAAGTGGACACAAAGTGTAAAGAATATGATGAAAGATGGTGCTACCTCATTTACAGAAGTAGGACCAGGAAAAGTATTGTCTGGGTTAGTAAAAAAAGTAGATCGATCTATGGAAACCATTTCTGCTACGATCTAAAAGAAAAGTTTGAACAAATTCTTAATAAAAACCTCAAAGAGTGACTTTGAGGTTTTTTATTTGATAATAGAATGCTATAGAGAAATCGCTTTGAATTGTGTTTCTAAGTATACTTGTTTCCAGGTACCATTTTCGTATGAACCAACTTTGAAGTTATAGGTATTGTCATCTACATATTCCCACATATCAGTTACCAAAGAATCTCCATATTTATACTGATATAGAATATTTTTCCCATCGATTATTACTGTTCCTTCAGTAAGTCCCCCAAAAACATCAAATTCCCAAAACTTTATAGTCTTGGAAGTCTTATCAAACTTTCTGATACCATGATTCCGCCATCCATATTCGGTTTGTTCTTGGTTTGTAAATCCTTTAGATCTGGCTATCACTAGAGTATTATGTAAATCATACTTAAAAGTTGTTTCCTGTTTAAAAACGCTTCCGTTTCCCCATTTTCCTTCCGCTTTCCACTCCTTGTTTACAAGGTTTTTAAAGGCATCAAGATTAGGTTCTTGTGCTAAAACTAATTGGGGTAGAAAAATGCTACATATAGTAAATAGAATAATTTGATACTTCATAATTAAAAGAGATTTCTAGTACAATATAAATAATTGCTGGGATACTATCTATTAATATGTTTTTAGAGTTTAATCAGGTTATATGCTATTTTAAATTAAAGTAGAAATATGGGTATTAAAGGTTCATCGATTCATGAGAACCATTCGTCTATATTTATTTCGATAAACGGTAAAATGACGGTTAAACGGTGGAATTTTCCCATTCGAAGGTAATAATTGTTGTTCTGTCCAGAGTCGATGATAACATGGGTTTTAAGAATTTACTTTTACATCAACAAAAACCATAAAGCCCTAATAAGATGTCAAATTTCAAATCAATATTCACCTTTATTTTAATAGCCGTTAGCTTCTTAGGATTTGCACAAGACGCTTTTCATAATTTTGGAAATGCACAAATTCATGGTGCTGGAAAAGTGGGATTTCATATAGATGTTATCAACGATGGTGAGTTTAATGATAATAAGGGAAAGGTTGGTTTTTATAGTGAAAATAATTTAACGGTTTCTGGTGACAATAATCCTGTTTTTTATGATGTAGAAATCGATACGAAAGAAGGTTTGTTTTTGGATGTAGCTGTAGGGGTTACTAATTTTCAGGAATTTGTGAATGGTAGAGTCATAACAGATAGAGAGCAGAAAAATATCTCATTGGATTATATAGGAGATGCTCCGTATTTAGGTGAAAGCGATGAACGATATGTTGATGGATATGCTACTTTAAGTGGATTATTAGATTTTTCCTTTCCAGTGGGTGATGATTTTAGATTAAGACCAATAAAAATAGAAAGTGGTGCTGCAACAAATACTTCGAGAGCTGCGTACTTTTTTGAAAATCCAAATACACCTAATTTTTTTACTGAGAGATTTAATACAGAGCAGTATGAAGAATTATTATACGGAGTTAGTATTTTCGAATTTTGGGATTTAGATGGAAATCAAAGTACTAAGGTTACTTTAACATGGGATAGTAATAGTAATATTCCTACTCTTGTAGAAGATGTAGAAGACTTAAGAGTGGTAGGTTGGAGTAAATCACTTAAGAAATGGGTAAACTTAGGGAATACTAATGTGATTGGAGATTTGGATAATGGAGAGATTTCTTCAGACGTAATTATTCCAGATGATTATGAAGTATTAACCTTTGGTTCGTCTAACAGATTACTAGATGGAGATTTAGAAGTTTTTACTGCGGTGTCGCCTAATGGAGATGGATACAATGATACTTTTAGAATTCAGGGTTTATCTCAATTCCCAAATAATGAAGTGTCTATATATAATAGATGGGGAGTATTAGTGTTTCAAAAGAAAGCATATCACGAAAATCAAAACTTTGCTGGTATTTCTGAGGGTAGAGCAACGGTATCGAAAGAATCAAAATTACCAGAAGGAACGTATTACTATGTATTAACTATTGAAGGAGCAAAAGATAGAGCTGGGTATCTGTACATTAATAGATAAGATAATATTTAATTCTACCTTTTATTGTTAAGTATTTTATCGATTTCTTTGAAAGAGTAATTCCCTAAGAGTGTACCATCTGGAGCAATTAAAAACTTGGAAGGTATTTCGGAAACACCGTATTTTCTGGCAATATCTGATAAGAGTACAAAACGATTTTGATTTACAATCTGATGCTTCCAAGTATATCCATATTTATTAGTAACCTTTTCCCAAGACTTTAGATTTTTCTCAAGAGCTACTGTAACTACGGTAAGATCCTTAGAATGTTTGTTATGTAGCGCCACTAGTTCTGGACTTTCTCTTAAGCACGGCGCACACCACGATCCCCAAAAATCCAATAGTACATATTTACCTTGAAGATTTGATAATTTAAAAGGTGTTCCATCTATTAGTTCAGCTTCAAAATCTGGAGCTATATTTCCATTAGAAGCAGCTGTTAATTTGGTGTATGTGTAAAATACCCCAAAAAGTAGGATTCCTCCTAAAAGAATATAGTTGAGCGTCTTTTTCATGAGCTTATCATTTTTTTGGAATCGGATAGCATGTACTATAAATCTTTTATTCAATTTATTTAATAGTGTATACTATCTTTTTTTAACTCTTAAAACAGCATTAGAAATTATAATAACTAATGCTGTTTTTTTAGGTTAGTCTGAAGTATTTAGAATTCCTTAATTTAATTTTCTTTCTTTTAGGATTTCTTCAAGTTCTTTATTGTTTTTAGAATTTTTGATGATTCTATAAATCAAAAAAGCTAAAATAAACATTGGGATCAGTCCCAATGGTTTTTTAGCAAGACTCCATCCTACAATTCCGACTACAAAAATTCCTGCCATAAATCCAATCAATAGGGCATGGAATATTTTAGAATTCTTTAATTTCTTTTTTTCGATTAAAAGTTCTTCATCTGTTAATTTAGAAAGCTCAGTTTTGGTCATTGATAATTTTATGTTTGAATAATCGATATTTCAATTAGAAAATGTATAAAGCAAAATTATTGCTTGTATATTTTTCCGTTTTTCATCACAAAAACTACATTCTCCATTGTTTTGATATCATCTCTAGGATCTTCGTCTACCGCTACAATATCTGCAATAAAATCTGGAGCTATTTGTCCTAATTCTTTGCTCATATTTAATACTTTGGCATTAACAATGGTGGCACATTGAATAGCTGTGATTGCAGGCATACCAGCTTCAACCATATATCCAAATTCTTTTCCATTTTGTCCATGTTTAAAAACTCCTGCATCGGTACCAAATGCAATTTGCACTCCTCGTTTATAAGCTTTTTTAAAGGTATCCTGAATTTTAGGACCTATCTCTAATGCTTTTGGAACAATAATAGCAGGATAATACCCGTCTATTTCTGCTTTTTCGGTTACTTCTTTGCCGGCAGTAATTGTAGGGACCAAATAAGCTTTCTTTTTTTTCATAAGATCCATGGTTTTAGTGCTCATCAGAGTTCCATGTTCTATGGTAGTTACTCCGCCATTCAAGGCACGTTGCATACCCTCATCTCCATGTGCGTGTGCCGCTACATGAAATCCATAATCCTTAGCAGTTTGGCAAATGGCTTTTATTTCTTCTAGTTTAAATTGTGGATTAGAACCACTTTTTGCCACACTTAACACACCTCCTGTAGCAGTAATTTTAATAAGATCTGCTCCATTTTTATAACGTTGTCTCACAGCTTTTTTTGCATCTTCTATACCATTTACAACTCCATCTTTAGGTCCTGGATCTCCCATAATAGTTTTTTTGCTTCCATTCGTGGGATCTCCATGACCACCTGTACTGGAGATAATTTTTCCAGCAGTAAAAATTCGTGGTCCTATAATTTTTTCCTGAGCAATTGCTTTTTTTAAGGAAATATTTACGCCGCTTCCTCCAAGATCTCTTACGGTGGTAAATCCTGCTAACAATGTAGCTTCTGCAAATCCTACCGAGTTGTAAGCAACATCTGCATCATTGTTCGTATAACGCTCTAGATAGGCTTTAGGATTCGATTCACTCTCCATGTGTACGTGCATGTCGATAAGTCCAGGCATTACTGTTTTGTCCTTTAGATTTATAACAATGTCATTGCCTTCTCCTTCTGTATATCCTGTTTCTATTTTGCTGATTTTATTTCCAGATACGATAATAGTTTTTTCGGTAAGTATTTTTCCAGTTTTGGTATCAATTAGTTTTCCACATTGGATATAAGTGTCTTGTGAAAATAGGGTAGTACTTATTATTGCTAAAAGCAATGTGTAAATGAGTTTCATAATCTAAATATGTATAAAAGTTGTTCGTGTATTTATAAGGCAAACAATTTAAAATAAATTAATTTAACCAATATCTAGATTATGATTTCTTTTAGAATTATTGCAGCTCTAAACAGTTATCTCCCATGGAATTCCATGTCGGGTAATGGAGTGTCTTCTTTTAGATAGGTGTTGAACCAGTGAATTACATCTTGATCTCTTTCTTCTCTAAACTGGCTGATACCATGATCTGCTCCTTCATACACTTTTAATCTGTATGGAATTCTGTATTTTTCTAATTCTAGTGCTAATTGTAAGGAGTTTGTGGATTTTACTCTCCAATCAGCATTGCCATGTAATAATAGGATTGGAACTTTAGGAGAAAATTTATCTGCCCATAAAACTGCAGATCTTTTTTCTAGTTCCTCTTTTTTGTTTTGAAGGTAGTTAGGAATTAATTCTTCATACACTCCTTTTTCCATATTAGGACGATCAATAGTTCGTAAATCAGACTTTGCACCTCCTACTACTGCTGCTTTAATGATGTCTGTTTTAGTCAAAGCAATATATGTCATCATTCCACCTCGACTCCAGCCATACATACCTATTCGATTGGTGTCTGCTTTTGGTAATTCTTCGACTACTTTGGTAAGGTTTAAAATATCATTTACATCGCTACCACCAAATTCTTCCATGCCTTCGCTTTTACCAGATCCTCTATAGTTGCATCCGATCACAATATAACCTTCGTTTGCTAATTGGGAGAATATGTAAGCGGCAGGGAGTTTCATTTCACCTCTAAATAACTGTAATGCTCCAAAGTCTCTATTGCCACCACGATTGTAGATAATCACAGGATATTTCCCTTCTTTTTTAGGAATCGCAGCAAAAGCCTGGATTTTTAATCCATCACTGAGATAAGTGATTTCATGCATATCTATATTTTCAAGAAAGTGAACCCTATCTTTGAATGTAGACTTGGTATTGTCAGAATATAAATGAGGATAATCCTGCCAACTGATTTTTTGTTGCTCTATTATTATTGATTCCTGAGAAGAACAGGAGCCAAAATTGAAAACAATTATAAGTAAGGCTAAAATGTATTTTATATTCAAATTATATATCATGTTTTTCTTTAATGACAGATGAAAAGAAATAATATTACAACAAATCCTTACTACTGCAAAAAATAAAAATTGCCATGATTATATTTTTCAAAGTCTAAATCTATTTCAATAATTCTTCCAGATCATTTTCTATATAGTCTGGGATGGTATTAATATCGATGATTTCTTCAGAAAGATGTTGTTTTCTTTCTTGTAGTTGTAATATCTTTTCTTCGATAGTATTTTTGGTAATAAAGCGAGTGACCATTACGTTATTTTTTTGTCCAATACGATGTGCTCGTGCTACTGCTTGTTTTTCGATAAAAGGATTCCACCAAGGATCTAATAGTAACACGTAGGATGCTTTGGTGAGGTTTAACCCAACACCTCCTGCTTTTAGAGAAATAAAGAATAGAGAGATCGAATCATTTTCCTGGAAATCGCAAACTATTTTTTCTCTATCCGAACTTTTGGTCTGACCGGTAAGGCTAACAAAAGAAATGTTTTGAGCCTTACTCCATTCTTTATAAATATCTAAATGGGAAACAAAAGAGCTAAAAATTAATACTTTTTTATTTGATTTTATCAAAGTATCTAGATAGGATATAACATCTTTAAACTTTCCAGAAGGATTTTCGGTTTGAGAATCCACAAGTTTTGGGTGATTAGCTAATTGTCTTAAATTGGTAAGTGTATTGAGTATATGTATTTTGTTTGTTCCCTCGGTATCTATGCCTAATAATAAATTTCTGGCGGCAGATTTCTGAGCTTCATACGCTTTCTCTTGAGCAGGTAACATTTCTGTATAAATAACTTGTTCTGATAGTTCTGGTAAATCTTTAGCAACCTGTTCTTTGGTTCTTCTTAAAATAAATGGTTCTATTAGTAATTTAAGTTCTTCAATTCGTTCTTGGTTTTGATGTTTTTCTATAGGTGTTTTAAAATGATCTTTAAAAAACGGAAAACTACCGAGCATACCAGGATTAATAAATTCCATTTGTGACCAAAGATCGGATAGAGAGTTTTCTATAGGTGTACCGCTTAACGAGATTTTATGTGTTGCTTGTATTTCATTTATAGCTTTAAAGATTTTAGACTCTTTGTTTTTTATTTGCTGACTTTCATCTGTAATGATGTAGTTAAACTGTGTTTTTTGGAGTATGTTAATATCCTTAGATAAAGTTGTATAGGTGGTTAAAATAACATCATAGGTTTCTAAATACGGTGCAACCTTTTTTCGATCACTGCCGGTGTATTTTGTAATGGTTAAGTGAGGTGCGAACTTTAATATTTCCTGAGCCCAATTAAAAACAAGTGATGAGGGCAAAACGATTAAAGCTTTTAGATATGTTTTTATTTCCAAAGGATCACTAAATAAATCTAAACGAACGGTTTGTACAGCATTTGGTTCTGGAGTTAGAAGCTCCTTAGTGAATACTAAGGTTGCTATTGTTTGCAAGGTTTTTCCAAGTCCCATATCATCAGCAAGACAAGCACCTAATTGGTTTTGTTGATGTTTTACCAACCATTTTACGCCTTCTTCTTGGTACGGTCGTAAGGTAGCTTTTAGTTTGGATGATGGTTGATACGTTTCGTCCGGAATTGTATCGATTTCTAATTCTGAAGGAGGAATAATCTCTGTTAATAAGGTATAATTACCCTTGTTTACGAGAATAGTTTCATCTTTTATGGTACTAAAATTCGCTATCTTTTTATATCTGGTCATCCATTCTAAAGGAATGATAAATACAGAAGAATTACTTTCTAATGGGAAAAAGCGATTATTAGCTTTGATGTAAGGAATAAATCTTGAAAAAGGAATCTCTTGATTCCCAATCTGAACTATTCCTTTGATATCGAACCAGTCATTTTTTTTTTATGTTGCAATTCTAATTGATGCGAATCTAGAGTAACCTTTTTGTCGTCGAAATCAGGAAGAGTAATATCGAATCCTTCTAACTCTAACTCCTTATGATTTTTTTGTATCCAATTAAAAATAGCTAAAGGATCATCAGAATTGTCTGTTTCTAATAAGAGATTAGAATTTAGGGTTAATCCTTTTGCAGTCAATCGCGCAATAACTTCTTTTTCTGCTTCTGCATCTCTTTTGGTCTGAGTAATCTGAATTTCTTCATTTGCTCCAAAATGCACATCAGAAGAGGTTTTTTTATTACTATGATAGTCAAAAGCTGCTTCTCCATAATCGAAAACAACTTTCGCAACAAAATTTTCAGTAATAAAATCTTGGATCACTTCTATTTTGTAGGAAGCTATGTTTTTGTGTATCAGTATCTCAAAACCATTTGCAATTACATCTACATTTTTAATTACAGGAAGAATAACTTTATCCAAATACGTTTTAATGTGTTTTTTTGCAATGGTTATTTTTTCTTTACTAAAAAACGGTTTTAATTTATTAGCATTTAAGTTATTGATGTGATAAACCGTTTTGTCAATAGAAATCCAAGAAGGTTCATTTAACAATATTTGAATGCTATGATTTTGCGGAACTATGACACGTTCTTCTTCCTTAAGCGTAAATGCGTAATCGATACCATCTTCTGTTTTCGTGAATTCTAGAATAGGATGTAATGTATTAGCTCCTATCGATAGTCGATGTACTTCAAATGGATCTTTTCTTTGCGCATTATGAATGATTGGATACTCATTTTCAATAACTAAAGCATAGAAAGAGGTAAGCTTATCATGTATGTGGTTAATAACCACATCTTTAATCTTAGGTTCTTTTAGGATATCCGCCAATCCAAAAGTTTTTCTTTTTTTAGCGGGTCTAAATTTTTGTTCTAAAACTGCAACTTTTAAACTGGAGCAGATTTCCAGTAACTGTTCATGAGCCGTTTCTAAATAAGGAATACCAAAGCTGTCTAGAATTGCAGGAGTTGCTTGTTTTTCTACGTACCCAAGACCATTAGGTTTTATAGGTACGATATATGCTTCTGGTAATGGGGGAATTCCTGGTAGATTGGCATGATCAACCAGATTATAACAGATACAAAGTGAATCCATTTTGGGTGGTTTATATGGTTGTATTTAGTTGTTTAAACTAAGGGTGTTGTTATCGTTGGTAGCATAGAATGAAATTTACGCTCCATTCTATCCTACAAGTTAAGTTTATTTTGAGACAAAATCAATTACTGTTTTAGTAATGAAGTCAATTTGTTCGTCATCCAATTCTGTATGCATTGGTAACGAAATTACTTCTTGTACTAACTGATTCGTTACAGGGAAATCATCTTCATTATAGCGATCGTCTAGATAAGCTTTTTGCTTATGTAATGGTATTGGATAATATACACCACAAGGAATTCCAGCTTCGTTTAAATGGTTTACTAAAGCATCACGATCTGCATGGAGCACACGAAGGGTATATTGATGAAATACGTGGCAATTACAAGTATCACAAATAGTATCAACTCCAGTTCCACAGCTATTTCCTTTTACTTTTGGGGTTACGATGTTTTCGATACCTTCAAAAGCTTTACTATATTTTCTAGCAGCTGCTCTTCTTGCATTATTATAAGAGTCTAGATTAGGTAGTTTAGCTCTTAGTACAGTGGCTTGTATAGAATCCAAACGAGAGTTTACTCCAACTACATCATGATGATATCGTTTGTACATACCATGATTTACAATACCTCTTATGGTATGAGCTAATTCATCATCATTGGTAAAGATAGCGCCTCCATCTCCGTAACATCCTAAATTTTTAGAAGGGAAAAAAGAAGTAGAAGAAACATGTCCAATAGTTCCTGTTTTGGCAACTTTTCCATCAGCAAACTTATAACTAGAACCTATCCCTTGGGCGTTATCTTCAATCACATAAAGATTATGTTCATTGGCAATAGCCATAATTTCATCCATATTAGCAGCTTGCCCAAATAAATGAACGGGTACAATTGCTTTTGTATTCGGTGTTATTGCCTTACGAATAGCTTCTGGATTTATATTAAAAGAATCTTCTTCTACATCAACTAAAACAGGTGTAAGCTGCAATAAAGCAATTACTTCTACTGTGGCTGCGAAAGTAAAATCAGCAGTGATTACTTCATCTCCAGGTTTTAAACCTAGTCCCATCATTGCTATTTGCAATGCATCCGTACCATTAGCACAAGGAATTACGTGTTTTACAGCTAAATATTCTTCTAATTCCTTCTGAAAACTATGGACTTCGGGACCATTTATAAAGGCTGCAGATGAGATTACTTCCTGAATCGATGCATCTACACGTTCTTTTATTTGTTCGTATTGACCCTTTAGGTCAACCATTTGAATCTTCTTCATGAGATGTGTTTTGTAACTGGACGAAAGTACAAAATAATGAAGCCACTGCCAATGTGATCATACATTTTGATCCGTTTTTTATTAACGAATAAGCTCAAAATTGAATCCCACTGGCAATAGTCTTTGTATGAATGGCTTACATTTTTACTCCTTTACAAATTTTACTACTTTTTCCTTGTTGACTTGTAATAGATAGATACCTCTGGATAGTGATTGAAGATTATTAGAGATATCATATTTCGAATTTTGATTGGTAGGAATTACAAAATCCTTAATTCTTTTTCCACTTATATCATAAATTGCTAATGTAATTTGATCACTATTGTTGGGATATCCTGTTAGTGTTAAAATAGCGTTGTCTTTAACAGAGTTTGGAGTAATTGTTAAAGATTTTTCTGTTGTTATTGGTGTATTTATTTCTTCAGTATTCATAGATTTATAGACATCTCCAACTACAAATCCAGAAATAATACTTCTTTTAAAATTACCTTCGCTTTCAGAATTTAAAAATAAACTGTAAACCCCATCTTCTAGTCCTTTAGTATTAAAGTAAAAGCTTCCATTCTTTTTGCTAAAGCTAATTAATCGTGGATCATTTTCTTGCGCTACGCCATTTATTTCTGAAGTTTTTATAATCACACCACGAACTTCGGTATTTCTTGGTACTTGTTTGTCTTTTTGCTCTGCGATAATGTCAACTTTTAATATCGGAAATATACCTTTAGGTTGATGTTCTAACTTCATGGTAATTCCATTATTTTGTTTTATGAATGCGGCAAAGCGAGAATCACTTTTTAATTGTTGTTTGTTATTAGCTACAGTGATGATGGTCTTGTGCTCTTCCTGTTGTTGAGGCTTTAATAGTTCAGTCTTTTTTTGATTTTCTGAAGTACTGGTAAATTGAGCCTCAGCGTTTTCGTGAATGATCTCTGCCACTGCAAATGTTGAATTTTTATCAAGTACAATTTGGTCATACTCATTTTCGGAATGGATAATATAGTAATTACTGGTAGTAATATAATTATTAGAGATAGTCGAGTTAAGTGTATTGGGACTTCTTTGGGATCTATTTTGCAAATAGGATTTTACATAAGGCCAACTAAACTGTCCAAAGCTAACATCTAGATGATCAAAAAATGCACGATAATCATTTTTACGGAATACGTATTCTCCACCAGGCCTTAGGGTACTCGAATAAGGTGCCACGCCATCATTAGCTCCTTGTACAGGTAATAAAACACCTCCAGTTAAAGTAAAAGCTGCTCTAGCCAATAGATTAGATCCAGTGAAATATCCAGAAGCACCTAAGATGACAAATTTATCTGGTTCATTATTTTCATTATTGTCTAAATATGGTCGAACCACATCTCTACAATAATAAGTGGTAGAGGTTCTTGCTCCTTCATTAAGCCCTGTTAATCGCCAAGCCCAGTTTAGCCAAGGCATTTGAGAGATATCTGCCAAATATGTTCCCCAATAGGGCGTCCCTAAAGCAAAAACCTGAGATACTTGATTTTTCTTACCATATGCTATCATAGCTGCTTCTGCAGCTTTTCCTCCATTACTATGAGCAATGATAGTTACATCAGAAACATTGTACTTTGCAGTAACGATATCTATGGATTCTGCAAGTAATTCTCCATTAACCCATATACCACCTCCTCTTGTTGTAGCTACAAAAACGGCTTGATAACCTTCTTTATAGGTTTCTTTATAAAAAGAATTATCAAATAAAAATTGATTTTGATTCAGATCAATATAACCATGATTAAATAGGAGAACTTTTCCATTATAATTTGGTGGAGTAGCACCATAATGAATAGTGGATTTAAAAAGAGGTCCTATAAAAAAAGGATTTAGTTGATCTGGTTTTGGTAATTGTACTTCGGTAAAGCTTTGAGCAAATAACAAGGTACTGGTCAATAAGGTAATGAGCGTAATTTTTAATTTCATGGAGTTTGAGTTTGTGTGAATATTAATGTTAAATTAATAAAATTAGATTAATAATATTAACAAAAAATTAATTAAATTATTAAAAAATTAAATTAAATGTATTTTGTAATGATTTATGAAGAATTTCTATTACACTTTTTTGAAAATAGGATTTGACTATTTTTTTATAGGAAAGAGCTGTATTTTAGCAGCAGATAAAAACCTAGACTCTTGAATTTTTTATACAATGTTTTCATAGCTGTATTTAACAGTTTGCTTCCGATCATTGGATTGTTAAGCCCCAAACTCAAATTATTTGTTCAAGGCAGAAAAACAATTTTTGAGGTTTTAGAAAAACGTATAGAATCTGAAGATCAAATTATTTGGTTTCATTGCGCTTCTTTAGGAGAATATGAACAAGGAGTACCTGTTATGGAGGAATTAAAAAAGAAGCACCCAAACTATAAACTTTTGATTACTTTTTTCTCTCCTTCTGGATATGAAATTAAAAAGAATAGTACGTTGGCAGATATTATCACGTATCTACCGATAGATACTAAAAGAAATGCGAAACGGTTCGTTCAATTGGTAAATCCGAAACTTGCTGTTTTTGTGAAGTATGAGTTTTGGCCAAATTATCTGAACGCATTAAAAGTTAATGATACTCCTATTAGTATTATTTCTGCAGCGTTTAGAGAAGATCAGTCATTTTTTAAATGGTATGGAGGTTTTATGAGAAATGCCTTGCAAAAAGTAGAGCACTTTTTTGTGCAAGATACAACATCTAAAAATTTACTTGAAACAGTTGGGTTTACTAATGTTACCATAAGCGGAGATACACGTTTTGATAGAGTTTCTCATCAGATTGAAATGGATAATAAGGTAGATTTTATCTCCAATTTTATTGATAATAGAATTTGTATCGTTATTGGAAGTTCTTGGCCGGAAGATGAGGAAGTGTTTGTTGATTTTATAAATCAAGCTCCAAAAGATGTTTGTTTTATTGTTGCTCCGCACGAAATCAAGGATAGCGGTGTACAGAAATTGAGACAAAAGCTTACATCAAAGACTGTTCTTTTTTCCGAAAAAGAGGGGAAGAGCCTGAAAGAATATTCGATATTTATAATGAATACTATTGGGTATTTATCACGTGTGTATAGTTATGGTGATATCGCTTATGTAGGTGGAGCCATGGGTACTTCAGGATTACATAATATTTTGGAACCTGCTACATTTGGAATACCGATTATAATCGGACAAAATTTTGATAAGTTTAGAGAAGCAAAACAACTTCAGAAATTAGCTGGATTGTTCTCAGTTACAAACACTACAGAGTTTACCAGAATTATGAATGAGCTGATTGATAATAAAAAATTCAGACAGCAAACAGGAATGATCGCTGGTCATTTTATTAATAGTAATACAGGTGCTACTCATACCATAATAGAATACTTAAGTAAGAAACTAGAACAGGCTTAAACCGTTACTGCTTGGCGTAAGTATCTTCTAAACGGAAGCATTTCTTGATACACTTCGATTACTTTTTCTGTAAAACCTGGTTGTAGTACTTCATCTTGTTCCAGTTCATAGGCTACTGCAAATGTTTTCTTCTGCAATAGATTGATATATTCATGATCCATCGCATAACCTTTGGGTGCTTTGGTAAGGTTATTACCGTCATCATATAAATCACCAAACATGTTTTTAAAGCTTTTTTTATTGATAATTTTAATCAATTCTTCTCCATTGTAATCAATCGCTTCTCTAATACTATTTAAAACTTTAGTATCAGGACGCCAAAATCCTCCTGCCAGGACACATTGTGAAAGACCAATCTCTATATAAAAATCTCCTTGTTTAGAAAGCTGATCCAATCCAGCGCCAAAATGATCTTTATAAACAGGCTTGTTAGGATGAAAAAGAAGATTATTATTAATACGGCTAATACCTTTTTTACCAGAAGTCGGAAAATAATCTGGATCAATTTTTATAAGTTTTACTTCTACATCATCCAGCCAATTGATGAAAAAATTTCGTACTTCTTGATACCATTTTCGGTTAGCATCCATCCATTCTTTGTGATTGTTTTTTTGTAATTCTGAAAGAAAATGAAATAAGTCGCTGAAATTCATTATGTTAAAAAAATTAAGAATTTTTGTGAAAACATTACCAAGGTAATAGAAATAGTGGGATTAGAATACCGTTATACCCATATAATAACAACTAAAATTTTTTTATTATGAAAAAAGTAATGTTAGCCTTAGCGTTTTTATTTACTTTAAATGTAATGTTTGTTTCTTGTAGAGATACAAATAAAGAAACAGAAACTACGACTGAAGAAACCAGCGAAGTACAAAAAGAGGTAGAAACTTCTATAGAAGAAGCTAAAAAAGACGCTGCCGAAGTTGAAAAAGAAGTAGAGCAAGCAGTAAAAGAAGCTGGAGAAGAAGTAGAAAAGTCTTTAGAAAAAGCAGTTAAAGAAGACGATTCAAATACAGAAAATGAAGGTGGTGAACAAACATCTTAAAACCTGTTAGAATAAAAGAGACTTACTGAAGTAAGCTAAAAAAGAAAGACCTTTCTAATCGAAAGGTCTTTTTTTATTTTTAGAATAAACCGTTTAATTCTGCATCAATACGGTTAATAATATTTCCGAGATCTTCAGGATTATCTACAAAGTTTAGATGGTCAACATCTACAATAAGTAAATTTCCTTTGTCATAACCATGTGCCCAAGCCTCATAACGCTCATTAAGACGACTTAAATAGTCAATGCTGATAGTGTTTTCGTATTCGCGTCCTCGTTTATGAATTTGGGCCACTAGGTTTGGTATGCTACTTCTTAGATAAATCAACAAGTCTGGACCTTCAACAACACTTTCCATAAGGTCAAATAGTGATCTGTAATTTTCAAAATCACGATTGGTCATTAATCCCATGGCATGAAGGTTAGGTGCAAAGATATATGCATCTTCATAGATCGTTCTGTCTTGTATGATATCTTTTCCGCTTTCTCGTATTTCAAGAATTTGTCTAAAACGACTGTTTAAGAAATAGATTTGTAGGTTAAAAGACCAACGCTCCATTTTGTTGTAAAAATCTTCTAAATAAGGATTTTCTAAAACATCTTCGAATTGAGGTTCCCATCGATAATGTTTGGCCAATAATTTAGTTAGTGTTGTCTTTCCGGCACCAATATTTCCTGCAATGGCTACATGCATAGTTGATTAATTTTTTCGGGGTGTTAGGTCAAAACTGTAAATCGTACTTTGTTGGTAAATATAAAGGATTTCATTAGTAACATGAAACTGTTTTATATGAATTTCTGGAAGATTTATTTTTTCGATTTCTTCCGTCTTCGTGCGATAATAATACAAACCATCTTCTTTTTGAAGAATTAAATCGTTATTAATAATCTTTATATTTTGATATCCTTCGTTTTGTATCTGACGTAATAAGCTTCCATAAATATTATACTGAGTTAAGGTTTGATCCGTAAGAACCCAGCAGTAATTAAAGGTGCTTTGTAACGATTTTGGAAGTTCATTTAGAGGTTGTGTCGTAACCAATGTTTTTTCAGAAACAGTATTGAAAATATCCAGTTGTTGTGTGTTATTATCAAAAATCCAAACACTGTTATCATTGGCTGGAGTCATTAAAGAAACATTTTTAAACTCTGCGATAGTATTAAAATTTACACGATCGATTTCTGATAGATACTTGTCTACTGTAACTAATGTATTCGAGGTTTCATAGAATAATACAATTTTTAAAGGATTTAAAATAGATACTTGGGTAAGTTCACCCAAAATAAAATCACCAAATTGCCATTCTTGATTGTTCCATTTTTTATAAAAAATATTTTCTTTTTGATAATAAATAGCACCAAAAGAATCTACACCTAAAAATATATCCGCATTTAAAGAAATAGAATCGTTAAGGGTGACATTTCTTTGTGCGAAACTGATTTGTATAGATGCAACTAGAATAAAATACAGAAGAATTTTTTTCATGAATCAGCAAAGTACAAAAATAAGACCAGTTTTAACAAACTAACTTATACCCAAAACCTCGTACATTAATAATCTGAATAGCATCATCCTGTTTTAATTTCTTTCTAAGCTTAGTGATAAATACGTCCATGCTTCTACCATTAAAGAAATCATCATCTCCCCATAATTTCTTCAAAATCATAGAACGATCCAATACCTGATTTTTGTTTTTGATTAAATGGAAAAGTAAATGCGCTTCTCTATGAGTTAGCTGATGAGATTCATCCTCGAAAGTGAGTGTTTGTTTCGGGAAATCAAAAGTATACTTACCTACAGTTAGCGCTTCCGAATTTTGTTGTGTTCTGGTTCTGTGCAACAGATTATTAATGCGAACAATTAACTCTTCCATGCTAAAGGGTTTTTTAAGATAATCATTACCGCCAATCGTAAATCCTTCTACCACATCTTGCGTTTGCGATTTTGCAGTAAGAAAAATGATGGGAATCGTATCGTCCTCCAATCTAATTTCTTTTGCCAAAGTAAATCCATCTTTTTTGGGCATCATCACATCTAACACCAATAATTTAGGGGAAATAGAAGAATATAAAGCGTAGGCTTCTTCACCATTTTTAGCGAGATGTACTTTAAAGTTTCTTGTTTCCAAACTTTCCTTTATGATCTGACCTAAAGAAGGTTCATCTTCTGCCAGTACGATTTCAACAATATTATCCATTGGGTAGTGTTATCTTAAAATTAGTATGACCTTGATCTAGTAGTAAAGCAATGGTTCCTTCGTGTTTTTCGATAATGGTTTTCGTATAAAATAAACCAATACCAAATCCTTTTACATCATGGGTATTCCCTTTAGGAACTCGATAAAATTTTTCAAAGATTCTATCTTTCTGAGATTTCGTAAGAGAAGTACCATTATCTTTTATCTCTAAAATAATATTAGGATTGGTGTTTTGTAAAGAAACTTCAATATGATCACCACCATATTTAATAGCATTGTCAATAATATTATTAATAGCATTTTCAAAATGAAATGGATCTACCTTTTTCCAAATATTGTTATGTGAACTCTCAAAATTTATTTCCTTTTCACTAGTATTAGCTTGATATCGACTAATAATAGTTTGCGTTAAATCCACTAAGTTGATTTCTTCAAGGTTTAGTTCCAACTCATCACTATTAAGAGTAGCAGTTTCTAATATTTTTTCTACCATAGTGTTCAGTTTTCCTAACTGATCAGAAGACATTTCTACATATTTTTTTGTTTTTTGTGGATCATTTTCTGTATTAAAATTTTGAATCCCCTCTAGTGCTGCGCTAATAGTAGCGATTGGCGTTTTAAATTCATGAGTAATATTACTAATCAAATCATTTTTTAGTTCTGCCAATTGCTTTTGATGATTAATAATTCTGAGTAGATATAATAAGCATCCAATAACAGCCGCTACCAGAAGAAAAGATAATACGATACCAATCAGGTTTTTCTTTAGGATAGGAAGTGTCGTATTTGTAAAAGACATTTCTAAAGAACTTCCTCTGGGTAAGTAAGAAGATTTCGTTTTGGTAGTTAGATCTGACCTACTTATGATGTCAGGATTGAACACATATGAAGCTCCTCTTTTATCCTGAAATGTAATGCCGTAAGAGATGCCTAGTTTTTTGCGCTGTAATTGATCTGCAATTATAGTATCTAAAGTTTTTAAGTTTAACGAATCTTCACTAATCGAGATAATGATTTTTGAGGTTAATTGTTCGAAAGCTTTTTGTCTGGATGTAAATATCTTAGGTAGGTTTAGCGTATCTGTATATTCTAAAATCTCTAAAGTATCTGGACAAGGACTGTTTTTACAAGGGTTGATACTATTCAAACGATCCATGCTATCTACAGAAATACCTCTGTAAATTTTAATGTCGCTATGATCTAATCCTTCAGAAAAAGTATAACTCTTAAAGTCAACGGTGCCCGAATCTATTTCTTTAAGCAAACTTCTAAAACTATTTTGTTTGAGGAAAGAATTGATATTAGAGGAATCTGAAGAAAACCCAATAGTATTTTTCTCTGCTAAGTCTGTGTAATATTGATCTACAGCATGATCCAAACTTATTTGTACTTCATTGATTAATTGTTGTTTACCAGCAACATAGTTTTTAAAATTCCAGTAAACCTGGATACTTAATGTAACCAGAATTACAAAGACAATAAAGTATAAGATATTTTTATAACGATTCTTTTGCATACCCCAAAAATAGGATTCTTAAATGATATAAAATGAATCGGTTAACACTCGTTAACACTGGTTAACGGTTTTGTTTGCATTAGGTTTTCATCTTTGTGATGTACAAATCATATAAAACTAAAATGTAAATGAAAAAACCGATCGTACTCTTTATTGCGATATTGACGTCAGTAATGATTCAAGCGCAATCCAATTATTATAGAAATGCCAATGGAGATTTGTTTAATGAAGCTGAATTAAAAGAAGCAGAACAAAAAATAGCTGATAAAATTCATAAAATCAGTGAAAAAGCAATTGTGGAAATTGAAATTAAAGATACTAGTTTCAAGAAAGATTCCATTATCCATGATTTTGGTTTTCATGTGAATCTTAATGGTTCGACAACAACGAAAAGTAAGTTACATTCATTAAAGAATAAAAAACTACCATACGCTTCTTTAGTAGGATTATCCGGAGATCGATTGTATACCAATGAATTAGAAGGGAAGCCTACCTTATTAAATTTTTGGTTTACGAAATGCAAACCATGTATTGATGAGATGCCAGAACTAAACCAATTAAAAAAAGAGTACGGAGATCGCATCAATTTTGTAGCGGTTACTTATGAACCTAAAGAAAAAGTTGAAGCATTTTTACAAAAGCACAACTTTGATTTTATTCAGGTAGTTGACGCTCAGGAATATATTGATACTTTAGAAATACAAGCTTTTCCTAAGAATGTACTCCTAGATAAAAACGGAGCTATTAGTCATATCGCAAATGGAATTCCCTATATCAGAGATGAAAATGGAGGGATGAAAATGGGAGAAGCCACAGAATTAAAAAATAAATTAGAAACCCTTTTAAAATAAATAGACATGATAAGACTTATCATTATTATTACCTTATCCGTAATCGGAAGTGTTACTGCTCAAGATTTTCAAGGCATTGCTACCTACAGTACCGATAGGAAATTAGAAATACAATTAGACAGTACGCAAATAAACTCTGAAATGCAGAAGCAAATTCATGAAATGATGCGCAAACAGTTTCAGAAGGAATATACTTTGCGATTTAATAAATCTGCTTCGGTTTATAAAGAAGAAGAAAGTTTAGGAGCACCACAGCCAGCTTCAGGAATGCAAATAATGGTTGCAGGGTCAGGAGCTTCAGATATCTTATATAAGAATACAAAAGATGAAAAGTTTGTTGCGCAGCGAGATATGCTCGGTAAGATGTTTTTGGTAAAAGATACCTTAACTCATTATAACTGGAAACTTGCTAATGAAAACAAAAAAATAGGAAATTATAATTGCTATAAAGCTACAATGACCAGAACTCAGGAAATTATAAGAGAGTTAAGAGTAAATGACGATGAAGAAAAGTCCGAACCAGAAACAAAAGAGATTGAAGTAGTGGTTTGGTATACACCAGAGATTCCTGTGAATAATGGTCCGTCTAATTATTGGGGATTACCAGGATTAATTATGGAAGTGAATGATGGTGATTTACGAATTTTGTGTAATAAAATAGTACTTAATCCCAATAAAAAAATAGAAATTGAAGCACCAACCAAAGGTAAAGAAGTCACCGAAACCAGATTTGAAGAAATCATGAGTAAGAAAATGAAAGAAATGCAAGACAGATTGCCAAGGCGAGATGACGGTAATAGTATAGAAATTAGAATAGGAGGATAATCATATAACATCAATCAAAACAATCAAAAAATGAACAGGATTTCTTTTCTAATGGTTTTATTATACACGTTTTGCGTTCAAGCTCAGGTAACAACCATACCGTTTGAAGAAGACGGACTCGTTTTTATCAAGGTAAAAGTAAATGAGCACGAAGAATATTTGGATTTTGTGTTTGACACAGGAGCGTCTATTGGAGTTTTGGACAGTACTGTAGCAAAATCCCTGAACATAAAATCCAACTATTCTCAGAGCGCACAAGGAGCCAATGGTTCACAAACCTATCATATTGCTACTAATCAAAGCTTAAAGGTAGGGGATGTGGTATTTTCAAATTCAAATCTGGTTCTGGTGGATTTACAAAAGCTTTCTCAGCGATCAGGTAGAAAAATTCAAGGAATTATAGGTTACGATGTTCTAAAACGGTATCAAACGCGTTTCGATTTTCAGGCAAATACAATTATATTATATAAGCAAGAGGATCAAATTTCTGAATTGGATACGTTTACCAAAATTCCAATGAGATTTGATGGTACTCCGATACCACAAATGGAGCTTACTTTTACGCTAAGAGATGGAAGTACGAAAACTGGGAACTTCTTATTCGATAGTGGTGCTAATATGAGCTTATTGTTTAATACACCGTATGCATTACAGCATGATCTTAAAAATCGAACCGGTAAAACAATAAAAGGTAAAGCAAGAGGACTAAATAAATCTACTACTTATACCAAAGGGACTATTGAAAACTTGTCTTTAGAGGATTTTGAGTTCACTGATATTCCGATTGATATTTCAGAAGGAAAGGAAGGTGTTTCTGCTTCTTCTAGTTATACTGGGATTTTAGGAGCCAAAATCATCAACCGATTCGATATGATCTTAGATTATAAAAATCAACTATTCTATCTAAAACCCAATTCAAAATTTAATACACCTTTTGAGTTCCCTACCAGTGGAATTGGCGTTGAAAAAGTGTCGGATAAAATCCTAGTGAGTTATGTGGCAAAGGAAAGTGAGGCATATCAAAAAGGTATTAGAGAAGGTGATGAATTAATCAAGATAGATGGATATGACGGTAAAGAATTGAATGAATGGAAAAAGCATTTAAAACAAGATCAGAAAAAAACAACCATCCAAGTAAAAGATGCAAAAGGCAAAATGTATCAGGTAGTGATTTTACTAAAGCGAATGATCTAAAAGTGAGTAGTTGTTTTTTAGGATTTAATTAACTTTTATGGATTAAACCGTGTAGAGATATCATAGTCTTATCATTTTAAAACTGCCTATTATGAAGACAATAAGTACACTGGTTGCCGTCTTAGTAACCTCATTAACAATCGCACAAGACTTTCAGGGAAAAGCGTATTATTTTAGTAAAACAGGGATGGATATGAATTTTGGCGGACGCCAACTTTCGGAAGATCAGAAAAAAGCAATCGCCGAAAGAATGAAATCTGCTTTCGAAAAAACATTCATACTCACCTTCGATAAAAGTGCTGCTACTTATAAAGAAGAAGCACAATTAGAGACCACAGGTGGAGGTGGAAGATGGGGAGCTATGCTATCAGGTTTTACTTCTAATAATTATTATAAGGATGTAAAAAAAGGAGAGTATTATGATCAAAGAGAATTTTATGGTAAAAACTTCTTGATCAAAGATTCCTTGCAAACCTACCAATGGACCATGGTAAATGAAACCAAAAAAATTGGGAATTATATTTGTTTTAAAGCTGTTACAACTAAGAAGGTTAGTGAAGTTATGGATTGGAGAGCGATGAGACGAAAGGCTAGAGAACTTAGAGATCAAAGAGAAAAGGGATCTGGTGATCAGGCAAATGCAGGTGATGCTCCAGAACGACCAGAAATACCTGATGAGATCGAAGTAGTAGCTTGGTATACTCCCGAAATCCCTATCAGTCAAGGTCCAGGATTGTACTGGGGATTGCCGGGTTTAATTTTAGAAATTCAGGAAGGTAGAACCACATTATTATGTAATAAAATAGTGCTAAATGCAGAGGAAAGAGAAGAAATAAAAGCACCAACAAAAGGGAAAGAAGTTTCGCAAGCCGAGTTTGATGAAATCACGAAAAAGAAAGTCGAAGAAATGATCGAACAATTTAGTACACAACGACCCGGAAGAGGAGGATTTGGCGGAGGAAGAAGAAACTAAATTCTTTAAAAATTAATCAAAAAACATGAAACAAAAGATACTGTTTACCATCTTTTTGGTAGGGATGACTATGTCCGCTCAAAAAGTACAAATCACAGGATTTGTAAAAGATTCTGTGGGAAATCCATTAGAAATGGCTAATGTAATTGCCTACAAAAAATCAGACAATGCCATGACAGCTTATGGTATTACCAATAGTAAAGGAAAATATAGTTTATCCGTACCAGTCAATCAAACCTATCTATTAAAAGTTAGTTTTATAGGGCTTTCTGCAAAAGACAGAACAATTACGATTACTACAGAAGATGAGCAGATAGATTTTCAGATGACTTCCGACGAAAACAGTTTGGATGAGGTAGAAATTGTATATGAAATTCCGGTAGTAGTTAAGGGTGATACGCTGGTGTATAATACCGATTCATTTACTAATGGAAACGAAAAAAAATTAGGAGATGTATTGGATAAGCTTCCTGGAATAGAAGTCAATGATGACGGAGAAATTGAAGTAGAGGGTAAGACAGTGTCTAAAGTAATGGTAGAAGGCAAAGATTTTTTTGATGGTGATTCTAAGCTAGCTACTAAAAACATACCAGCAGATGCATTGGATAAAGTAGAAGTATTACGTAATTATGAAGATGTAGGGCAATTACGTGGATTGAGAAATAACCAAGACCAGGTAGCAATTAACATAAAGCTTAAAGAAGGGAAAAAGAACTTTTGGTTCGGAGATATAACTGCCGGAGCAGGAGTAGGCGACACAGAACGTTATCTGATTAAACCAAAGCTGTTTTATTACAGTCCTAATTACAGTATTAATATACTCACAGATTTTAATGATATCGGAGAAGTTCCTTTTACACGAAGAGATTACTTTAATTTCACAGGTGGATTTAGAAATTTAGGAAGAGTAGGAACATCCTTTAATATTACCAGTGACGATCTAGCTTTTGCTGTTTTACAAAATGATCGGGCAAATGAAATTAATACTAAGTTTGGAGCTGCTAATTTTAGCATGTCCGCTAGTAAAAAATTAGATATCAGTGGATATGGTATTGTGAGTAACACCAAAACGGATCTGATTACTAATACACGAAGAACCTATATTGACGATACACCAGATCCTACAGATAATACGATCGAAGAAACATCCGATGTGGCACAACAAAGAAGTACATTAGGATTATTAAAGCTTAGTGCTAGTTATAAGCCTAGCGAAAATTTTAGATTGGATTATGATATATTCGGAAAATTATCAGATCAGCAAGAAGATGATACCTTTATTTCAGAAAGGGATAATATTTCTGAAGATATCAATGAGCGTTTAGAAAATACTCCTTTTTCGGTACAACAAAACCTAAATGCATATTATACGTTGGATGCTAAAAATATTTTTTCTTTTGAAGCGCAACATTTATTCCAAGAAGAAGATCCTTTTTATAATGCCATACGATCTGAAATACCTTTTAGAGGAGTTTTTACGGCAATCAATGATCCTTTAGATCCAACCTCAGATACTTTTGATCCGCTAGAAGAATCAGACCGATACAATATCAATCAGCAAAAAACTGTACAAACCAATAAGCTAGATGCTAAACTGGATTATTATTATGTACTAAATAAAAAGAGTAATCTAAATTTTACCTTAGGATCTACGCTAAGTACTCAGAATTTTGATTCCTCTATTTTTCAAATCTTAGATAATGGTGATCAGAATACTTTCGATACTGAAGAGTTTTCGAATGATGTAACGTATAACTTTAGAGATATTTTCGCAAGTGCTCATTATAAGTTTATTACTGGTATTTTTACCTTCAATCCAGGAGTGAGTCTTCATAATTATAATCTTAGAGATGAGCAATTAGGTACCACCATTGATCAAAATGAATGGCTGGTGTTACCCGACTTTTTCGCATTGGTGCAGTTTAAGAAAAGTGAAAGCCTTCGTTTTAATTATTCTATTACAGCTAACTATACGGATATTAATAATCTGGCAGAAGGATATGTGTTTAATAATTATAATTCCTTATCACAAGGAAACAGAAATTTAGAGAATGCTTTGTATGATAACTATTCGCTAAACTACTTTAGTTTCAATATGTTTAATTACACCAATATTTTTGCTCGATTGAGTTATAGCAATAGACGAAATCCGATTAAAAATACAAGTGTAATTACTGGAATTAATAGAGTAAATACACCAATTAATTCTAATCTTGCTGATCAGATTCTAACAGCCAATGGTAATTTTACCAGAACTTTTGGTAAGATCAAAGGAAATCTGAGTGCGGTTCTAAGTTGGTCTAGTTTTAATAATATTGTCAATGCGTTGCCTAGTGAGAGTATTAGTCTCACTCAAACCTATCAAACAGAATGGTCTACTAACTTTAGAAAAGGGCCTAACTTTGATTTAGGATATAGTATTACTGTGAATGATTATGATAACAATGGAGCCGAAAGTACTTTCTATACGAGCCGACCATTTGCTCGATTAGATTGGACGTTTGCCAAAGGGTTTTTACTAAAATCATCCTACAGTTATTACAATTATAGCGATACACAAACTACCTTAAATGAATATAGCTTTTGGGATGCAGAATTGTTCTATCAAAAACCCGATAGCAAATGGGAGTATAAGTTTTGGGTAACAAATATTCTTAATACCGAAAGTATCAATCGTGATAGTTTCAACGAACTGTTTAACAGTACTTCTAGCTACGTTGTGCAACCTAGATATTGGTTGCTTAGCGTAAAATATAATTTGTAATCAAATTACTTTAATCATTGTATATGTTGTGCTATGGGTTATCAATTTCCCATAGTACTTCGTATATGTATATCATCATTAATATCATCATCAAAAAACACAAAATCATGAATTTACAAGCATGCACATTACTTCTATTTTTAGGAGTTTCAATAGTTGGTTTTACTCAGGAAACAGCCACTATGACGATTGAACCAGGATTTGAAAATAAGGATCTGCAAGGACTGGTTAACTTTGAAAATCTCTTTTTGGATAAACTTATTTTTGAAGGGAAGCCTATTAAAGGTAAATCATATAGTATCGAAATTATTGAGTATATCAATGGTAAAGAAAGTTCCAGAGAAATACTTTTTGACGGAAGAGAATCTGATATTTTCAATATAAAATCAGAGAAGGAAACATTAAGCTTTTATGCAAAGCTAGATCAAGGAAAACTTAAAGTACAAATGCATGGGAATAGATTTAGAAGTAAAAAAATGTATTATGATCTCAAGGGCAATGCAGACATCTATACGCTTAAGGATTTTTTAGGAAGTAAAGAAACCACAACTATAGACTTAGAAAAGAAACATCCTGTATTGGCTATAATCACTCCAACAGTTCATAAAGATGGTTCTAGTTCCTATTGCGAAGTAGTGCAGTGTGATATTGCTACAGACGAATTGGGGAAACGTTTTAAAATCCCTCATTATTTTATCATGAGTATACAGTTTAGGTAGCATATTGATCTCCTCACACATTTAAAAGATAAAGGTCAGTTGGGTTGAGTATTTTTTGACATGTAAAGGAAGAAAATGTATTGAGATTTTTTGAATCAAAAGAAATTTACGTTTCTTTAAAAAGTGTTTATATAAACATATCTAAGATCACTAAAATCATCATCTCATAAACCATCAACAACATGAAAAAAACTCACCGCGTGTATCCAAATGTATTTTGGGTAGCTATTTTGTTTAGTATCTCATTTTTTTTCTCGTGCACTACTAATAATAACAATATTGATAGTGCTACCGCAGAGATTCAGGTTTCCTTTACTTCAGAACAGTATGAAGAGGCATTGGACGGTAGGCTAATTGTTTTGATTTCAGAACAGATAGAAAAAGAGCCTCGATTTCAGCTAAGAGATGATTCTAAAACCTGTCAAGCTTTTGGGATGGATGTGAATAATTGGAAAGCAGGTGAACCAATGTCTTTTGATACGAAAGCTTTTGGATATCCAATTCGTAGCTTTGCAGAATTACCGTCTGGAGAGTTTTATGTGCAAGTATTATTTCATAAATACGAAACTTTTAACAGGGCAGATGGTCATACGGTTAAATTACCAATGGATAGAGGAGAAGGACAGCAATGGAACAAAGCGCCAGGGAATCTCTATTCCACTCCTCAGAAAATTACGATTACCGATGGGCAATTTCCTGCAATTAGTATACAGTTGGATCAAAAGATACCTCCAATCAAAGCACCAGAGGATACCAAGTATGTAAAACATATAAAAATTAAGAGCAAATTATTAAGTGAGTTTTGGGGTAGAGATATGTATTTGGGAGCACATGTATTGTTACCTGAAGGATGGGAAACACATCCTGATGTAAAATATCCATTGGCGATTATGCACGGGCATTTTCCGAATGATTTTGGAGGATTTCGAATGACTCCTCCCGATGCTGATTTAAAACCAGAATATAGCGAGCGTTTTGATGTCGAAGGCTATAATGTGATGGTACAGCAAGAAGCCTATGATTTTTATAAAACCTGGACAGGTCCTGATTTTCCTAGAGTTATTGCTATTAAAATACAACATCCTACACCGTATTATGACGATTCGTATGCGGTGAATAGCGAAGCACAAGGACCTTATGGAGATGCGATTACCTACGAATTGATCCCACATATCGAAAAACAGTTTAGAGGAATCGGAGAAGGTTGGTCTCGATTTGTGTACGGCGGAAGTACAGGAGGATGGGAATCGCTGGCGGTACAGGTAAAATATCCTAAAGAATATGGAATGTGTTTTGCTGCTTGTCCAGATCCTATCGATTTTAGAGCGTATTGTTTGGTAAATATCTATGAAGACAAAAATGCATATTATAAAGAAGGTGTTTTCAGAAAAACATTAGTGCCCGGTCATCGTGATTATTTGGGTAATGTAGATGCAAGTCTTCGTGATATGAATTATCGAGAACTGGTATTAGGAACTAAAGGTAGATCAGGACAGCAATGGGATATTTGGGAAGCTACCTATTCGCCAATAGATGAGGAAGGCTATCCGAAAAGAATCTGGGATCGTCTTACTGGTGAAATCGATGCTGAAGTTGCTGCGTATTGGAAAGAGAACTTTGATCTGGCGTATATTCTGAAACGAGATTGGGCAAAACACGGTAAAGATTGGGAGAATAAAATTCATTTGTACTGCGGGGATATGGATAATTATTATCTCAATAATGCGGTATATCTAGCCGAGGAAATCTTATCAGAAACAACCGCTCCTTATTATAATGGGGTTGTAGATTATGGAGATAGAGCCGAACATTGCTGGAATGGCGATCACGAAAATGGTAATCATATCAGTAGATTACGATACCATCGCATGTTTATTAAAAAATATGTCGAGAAAGTTGCCAAAGTGGCTCCCAAAGATGCAGATTTAAAAAGTTGGAGGTATTAATCTCTATAAGAATGGTGACGTCAGATCGAGTGTTTTCTGAAATGTAATGGAAGAAAATGTATCGAGATCTTTTCAAAGCTTGGAATTTAACTTTTTCTTGAATAGCGTCTCGATACAATTTTTGCTTCACTATCGTTACTCAAAAACCACTCGACGTGACGAGGTATGTTGATTGATTATTTCCCCAGATCGAATATTCTTAGAATTCAAATCCGTCAATTCGAGTATCCACCAAAAGTTGATGTATCGAGAATAGGATTTGAGTTGAGGTGAATTGAGGCTTTTTGAGTCTTAAAAACTTCTTCTTTGCCAAGTTAGGAAGTTGCTCATAATCGCCATTAATTAAGGCTGTTTTTTTAGCTCTTGACCATTTTTTAATTTGTTTTTCGACGTCAATAGCTAATTGTATGTCTGTAAACTCACAGCTATATACTAACTCTAAAGGTCTTCTATCATGGGTAAAACAACCTTTGTAATAACCAGAATGATGATGAAACAATCTTTGATCCAGATTTGATGTTACTCCTGTATAATATAAGTCATCATTACATTTAAGTATGTATACGTAAGATAGTTTCATGCTATAAATATATACTTTTCGCTTTTTATAACGTCTCGATAGTCCTCCTGAGTCTATCGAAGTATAATTTTTGCTCCACTATTGCTACTCAAAAACCACTCAGCGTGATGTATGGTATACTTTTATATTTTATATGCACTTCACGGAAAACGGGGTAGAGGAGATTATGATAAAGGTATAATTTAGCAACTAAAAATGAACAACCAAATTACAGATCAGATAAAAGCAGACCTTTTAGAGTCTTTTGAGTTTTATGCGAACCCAAAGTATACTGGCTATGATCCGGTACGACCAGTGGCAAAAATTATTTTTTCGGCTCAAGGAGAAATTACATCACCGCCAGACTTAGAGTTTATGGGGTATGGTGGAGGTTCTGAAGGAGAAGCCTTTGATGCCTGTGGAGGATTTAATTTAGAACCATTTTTTCCATTGGATACAGATGGAGAATATTTCGAAGATGATGATGAAGAATTTATTAGTAAATGTTTGCAAAAAGCAGGTGAAGCAGTGTTGGAAAGTTTACAATCTATAGCAACAAGCGAGGCATTTTTAGATATTCCTAAAGAAGGTCCTATTGTGTTTGTACTGAATATAGTAGATCAAAAAAGCAAGGTGATTTGCAGAATCCATCCAGATGGACAAGTAGAATTACCTCCAAAAAAGAACTAAGTTCTTAAGATTGAGTAATACATCTTGCTATATGAATTAATGCAACGTTTCAAAGCAGTGCTTTGAAATCTTTTCACTAATTTTTAATCAATAAGATAGGATGGGAGTGGCCTATCAAAAAGAAATTTGAAAATCAAACCAGCAGCGAGGGCTTGGGGATGAAAAACTGTTTGAGCGGTAGTGAGTTTTTTTCATTCTTGGATGTGGGTGGTGTAGTATTTTCTTAGGTTCTTTTTGTAAGTCTAGACTTTTTTGTTTCTTTTTTTGGCAATGAAAAAAAGAAAAGAAACTATATCAAAGCGTATCGGCGAAAACTTTAGTTAGTAACTTTTTATTTCTTAGCTTCTCAATACATCAGAGGATAAGATCCTTTAAATAGTTAAGTAAGTTACAATTAACTCGGTATTAACGTATTGTTTTGGATCGTCCGTATACATTTGGATGTATAACATTAAATGTGTTTTTTAGATGATTTCAAAAGCAACTTCCATATTTCGATTGATACTTTTCTTATTGGTTACAAGCGCTATGCATAGTCAGGAGGCTAAAAAAGCTCATAAAGATTCCTTGGATGCGGTAGTGAAAAAATACTATGAATTAAATATTAAAATTTTTCAGGCTAATTCGACTCCAAAAGATATTGATAATGTATTCGAGCTTTTTACCGAGGATTTCACCTATGTACATCCAAAATATGGTGGTACGTATACACGCCAAAAACTCTATGACGGATACCTTAAGAATCAAAAAAGTGGAAGATATTTAGGGACCATAGAAGATATAGAAATCTTAAATAAAATTATAGGGCTTAATGCCGTTGTAACTCAAAAGAGATTTGTTGAAAATAAAGATGGTGAAATAAAAAAGGGAAAGCCAGAAATGACGCTTTTTGAATTTAAGAACGGAAAAATTTCTCGAATTTTTGAATATTGGTAATAGGAAACTATGGTAATAACAAATAGTATAGTTAGCTCTAGTATTTTCTAAAATATTATAGAAGAATATAAATTGAATAATGAATAAAGACTAGAGCAAATTATAATCTTTTGCTTAAATGACGGATCAGGAAATTAAAAATAATATTATAGAAAAGGCATTGGAGTATGGAGCACCTTCTGCATATGCTGCCTTGTTTGATGATATGTCTGATACTTTTAGGAATAAATTTATGAACCATATTTCGGATAGAGATTTTGGTCTTCCTATTGTCAAATATGGACATCCGAATGGGTGTTGGGTACTTATAGGAACTAAAGAAATTGCTTGGCAAAATGAACGGTTGTACTTCTTACCAATTGATCAAATAGTAAGATTCTCCATTCCTAAAAAAGAAAAGGAGAAAGCTGCGGAGATTCAACCCAATCGAATGATGAGAAAGTTCGAATTTGAAATTCTTACCATACATACATTAGATGGTGATTCGTATGATATTTGGTTGCATAAAGGGAAGGAGTATTACGGATTTTGGCATATGATGATTCGCTTTTTTGGTTGGAGAAGGAATGATACTAGTCAATCAGTTTGAATATAAAACTAGTTATTTATAAAGAAGTCATAAGTTTCATGTTTAGTTAGATTATTTAGATGCAACCATGTATACGGGATTGGCATAATGTTTGTTGCCAAAAAAGTATTGCTATTGAATTAAATAAACAAAGCATAAAAGGGTGTTTTATTTCAATAGCTTCACTAACCATTATCAAAAACGTATCATGCAGATTATAACAAAAAGGCTAATATGTATTAGCTTTTTGATGCTTTTCTTTGTAATAGAAGGAAGAACTCAGGTTTTAGAACCTTTAGATGAAAAAGATTTTTTTAAAAATCATCAGAAAGAATCCCAAAATCCTATAAAGCTATTAACTTATGAGGATTATTTTTTTAAAACTAAGAAATACTACTGTGCATTTGACAAAATAGAAAAAACAGAAAACTGTTTGAACTCTATCACCTCTAAACAGCTCAAGTTTTATAGAGATTCGAAACGATTACCGATTGCTATCGCAAATAATCATGTTTACTATAAAAAAATCGATAGTCATTCTTCTAGGCAAGTAATTACTTTAGAACCAATAGATAAGAATAGTCTCAAAGAAGTGAAGTTTGAGAATGATAGTATAGAAATGGGGTTTTACCATGATGAAGTAGTTACGAGATCAGGAGATATAATTGTTTTTGAAGGGTATGAAGGTGGAGGAATAGATAAGGTAATACGGTATACTAAGAATCTATCTGTAGCTTATAGTTTTGATACGTATAAAGATATTAATGATGACTATAATGTGTTTTATGATGAAAATGATGATTTGGTCATTTATATTTCTCAAGCTCGGTCTACAAGTAATACGATCATAAAAAAATATACATCTTTAAATAATCAATTGATTATAGATTCGGAAACAGATTTTGGTCAAGGTTGTAATATTTATGATGCGAAAATTGTTGGTGAAAATATCGTATTACTTATCTATGATGATTTAGGCAATAGAAGTTTTATGGTTCTTGATAAGCAACTGAATGCTATAAGTTATTTTGATCTTTCAAAAGGGATTTCGAACGGAGAGTTCATTGTCTTAAAAGATATGGTTTTCTTCAATGCTGGAATGCTAGTTTTTGCATATGATGTATCCAACAATAAGTTTGTTTGGGAGAAAAAACAAAATAATTCCTCAACAGATATTATAAAAACTAAAAATCCTGAAGAATTCAGAGGAGGTAAACTTTTTAATTTAGATAATAATCATATCATATTTTTAGAAGGAGATTATAAAGTAGAACCTTTAAAAAATATTCAAGATATAAAAAATTGTACGTTAACTGTGTTAAATGTTGATAATGGAGATATAAAACAGAAAATACAGTTAGGAGATTTTTCCGGTCAATTAAATGTTATCAATAATTCCAAGAACGTAGCAATCTATGGACATGAAAAAGTAAAGGTTTTTAGAAAAATTTCATTGTTTAAGTGATTTTTTATTTTCTTAATAAAAGAAAATGTTTTAAAGTAACATTTTGCACTAAAAAGATACATATAAAAAGTAAAATACCATTAATATTTAGCATTTCCGAAATAACTCGAAAACACAAATCAATGAAAAAAATACTAATAACGTCACTTGCGATACTGTTCTTGCATTTTTCATATGCTCAGACAAAGGAGAAGTATAATCTTGGATTTGAGGATCATGCTAAAGGCAAATCACTTTCTGATGGATGGATAAAATGGGGTAATTATGAATTGGTAATTGATGCAGATGCTCATTCTGGAAAAAAATCAGGTAAAATTATATCCGATGAATCTGGTAGTTCATTTGGTAGTATAGCATATAGAATTCCCGCAAATTATGAAGGTAAAAAGATAAAGTTGGAAGGCTTTATGAAAATTAGGAATGTCGAAAAAGGATTTGCTGGATTATTGTTACGTGTTGATGGGGATGGATCGTCGTTAGCATTTGATAATATGCAAAACCAGCAAATAACAGGAACTAAAGAATGGGCAAAATATAGCATAACTCTTGATTATCCGAAAGAGGCTGAAAAAATATTCATTGCAGGAATTCTTTCTGGAAGAGGAGAGGCTTGGTTTGATGATTTTACGCTTTCTATAGATGGAAAAAATGTTCAAACACTAAAAGAAGTAGAAAAAGAGTTGCCAAAAGCTAAGCTCGATAAAGAGTTTGATAAAGGTTCTTTGATAGATATCTCTTATGTATCTCCAGAGAAGGTTGATGATTTAGCATTATTAGGAAGAGTTTGGGGGTTTCTAAAATATCATCACCCAGAAATAGCCAAAGGAAACCATAATTGGGATTATGAGCTTTTCAGGTTTTTACCTAAATATATCAAAGCGCAAAATAATTCTGAAAGAGATCAACTTATAATTGACTGGATAGAGTCATTGGGAAAAATAGAATTATGTAAAAAATGCAAGCCTACAAATGAAATAGCAGCACTAAAGCCAGATTTAAAATGGGTGTATAATCAGAGCGATGCCTTAAAAGAAAAACTGTTTTATGTGTATAATAATCGTGCTCAAGGTAAACAATACTATGTGCAAGTTGATCCGAATATTGGAAACGCTATTTTTAAAAATGAAAATCCGTATACAAAAATGACATACCCAGATCAGGGTTTTAGATTGTTATCTGTATATAGATATTGGAATATGATTCATTATTTCTTCCCAAACAAACATTTAATGGATGATGATTGGAATACAAAGCTAGCAGATTATATTCCTAAATTTCTAAATGCAAAAGATGAGTTAGCATATGAGCTGGTAGCTATTCAATTAATTGGAGATATACAGGATACTCATGCAAATATTTGGCGTGGCGCGGATAAGATTAATGAGTGGAAAGGAAATAATTTTTCACCGTTAGCTGTACGTTTTGTAGAAGATAATTTAGTGGTAACTGATTATTATAATCCAGAGCTAAAAGGAGAAACTGGTTTGCAAATAGGAGATATTATCAATAAAATTAATGGTAAGTCGATAAAAGAACTAATTAAAGAAAAATCGAAATATTATCCAGCATCTAATGTTGCCAGTATGCTTAGAGATATATCTGCAGATTTATTACGTTCAAATAAAAATCAGCTTAACGTTGAATTTACAACCGCAGATTCTAAAACGGTTAGCAAATCGATAAAGTTATATCCAAGTGATAGTCTTAATCTCTATCACTGGTATAAACCAAGTAAAGAGAAATCCTATAAAATGCTCGAAAATAATATAGGTTACATAACACTTCAGAATATAAAAGAAGAGGATATACCAGTTATAAAAAGTGAGTTCATTGATACAAAAGGAATTATTATAGATATTAGAAACTATCCTTCCACCTTTGTTCCGTTTAGTTTAGGATCTTATTTTGTTTCTTCTCCTACACCTTTTGTGAAATTTACAAGTGTAAATATTGATAATCCTGGAGAATTTACTTTCACAGATAACTTAAAAGTAGCTAATAGCGGAAAAACATATAAAGGGAAATTGGTAGTGTTGGTAAATGAATTATCACAGAGTCAAGCTGAGTATACTTCAATGGCATTTAGAGCAGGAGATAATACTACTGTTATAGGAAGTACAACAGCAGGAGCTGATGGAAATGTATCTTCGATATTTCTTCCTGGAGGTTTGAAAACTATGATTTCTGGTATCGGAATTCTCTATCCAGATGGAAAAGAAACACAAAGAATTGGCATCGTTCCTGATATAGAGGTAAAACCAACTATCAAAGGGATTAGAGCGGGCAAGGATGAATTGCTAGAAAAAGCGATCGAAGTAATATTAAAACAATAAGTTTATTGTGCTGTGTAGATAATGTCTGATATTGGTAATAATAAAGAATCAAAAAACAAACTTGCAATAAAAGATAAAATCCAGATATTCTTTTTTGGTATGGTTTGGGTTGTGGTATTTGGATATCAATATTTCTATAATTTACCAGGAAAGGAAAAGGACAAAAGGGAGTTTATTCGGTTATATTATGGTGGCATTGTATTTTGGGCTCTTTTCGTAATAGGAGTTATTTATATAATATCAAAAATGTAATGGGAAGTTTGTTTGAAGAAAATAAAAAAGCACTGGAAAAGACCGTTATTTATTTTTCAAGATCACGCAGTCTATTTATAATTATCTTTTGTGTTTTGCTTATTTGTTTCGGCATCTATGTTTTTTTTAAAATCAATTACTTTCTTGCACTAGCACTTTTTATAGGAGCAGCCATAGGAATTCATAGAAATTTAAAATTATATAAAGACCAAAGACCACAACTGATTATTTCTGACAAAGGGATAACAGATAATAAAGGGAAGTTTAAAAGCTGGTCGGCTATTAAAAATGAAGAGATAGTTCCTAAAGCTAGGTTTTATAACGATAGTAGTGGTGACTACCTAACATATGATTATCATAATAGGAACGAGAAAATATCGATTGACGAATTGGATATTGGTATAGGGAAACTAAATTATTTGCTGAGGATTTATAGAAAAAGAAGTCAGAAAAGTTAGAATTAAAAGCTTTGAAAGGTTTTCTATAAATGGAGTAAAAAATAACTTGTGGAACTAAATACAACCTTTTATTCAGAATTATTCTTAGCATAACTTCTTCGTTTATAAATTACATTTCCGATATATCAGCGAATAAAAATAATCGAATTCAAACGTAGATCTGAATCTTTTAGAAAGGGTATGTAGTCTTTGTAAGTTAATAAAGAAAACAAGTTTGATGTAGTCAATATTTTCGTCAAAATGATTTTTTAGAAACTTTGATCATTGAGAGTTATAATAAAATTATAATTGGATCAATTCTGTTTTAACAATATGTTAATCTCCTTCCAAATTAGAAAATGTTTTGGTTTTCTAGTATCTTAGTATAAAAAGTAAGGAATGCTTAGAAATATCGTAGTATTATTTCTGGTAGTAATATGTAGCTCTTGTAATCGGGGAAAACAACAAGAAGAACCTACAAATGAATCAAAGGGATGGCAAGTCGTGTATGTCAATGACGATCAAGGAAATCCTCTATCAGGAAATATTAATGACCTAAAAAAAGCCGTTCGACAAGGATGTGTTGTTCGTGTGGGTTGGGGAATAAAAAATGAGTACAAAAAAGATCGTTTGCGTAGAACTTTTGAAGTAGAACATACTGCAGAAGCACAATTTTTAACGATTTCTGAAGGCCATGTATTTGCGCAACTGGACCGAATTATGGGACAAGCACCTTCTCGAGAGCGTCCTAAAATAAATCTTGTAAAGACTCATTATTGGCATTCTGTACTTGGAACCACAGGAGAAATGACTCAGGTATACCAAGATCATCATGATATAGATAAAAGTGATGAATTTATAGAAGATGTAAAAATGACTTGGTATGTAAATGCAAATGATTGCGACTATAAAGGTAATCCTAATCAATCTTTATATTAAAATCAGAATGCTATGGAAATGATTGTTAGCAAATTCCATCTGATAATTGAAGAAAAAATAAAATATAAGCAGATGAAACAATCGATCATTTTTACGCTTTGTGCTTTCATGTTGTTTTCGTGTAATCAAGCAACAAAAGATACGTCTAATACCACGAAAAATACAGAAGAAGAAAGTATGGAAATCACTTCAAAACAAGGTTTAATTATTAAGAAAAGCACTCAAAGTTTTGATGAAACCTATTCAAAATTAGTAGATATCATAGAAAATAATCCTAACCTTAAGATTATCGCACAATTAGATCATCAGGCAAATGCTGCGTCTGTGGGCTTAACTCTAAATCCAACAAAAATTATCATGTTTGGCAATCCAAAACTAGGCACGCCTCTGATGCAGAGTGCGCAATCTACTGGACTAGATCTTCCGCAGAAAATATTAGTATCGCAAGATGATCATGGTATTGTACAGATATCGTATAACGACCCTCAATACCTACGACAACGTCATGGAATAGAACAGAAAGACGAGGTACTTACTAAAATAAGTGGAGCACTGGATAAAATAACATCTGCAGCAGCAGGATTATAATTTAATTCTGAAGTTTTACTTTAATAGGACCTCCGCTAGAAACGTAGCTTCCTCCAACTTCATCTAGATTGACATTTAGCTCTTCGCTTGTACTTATTTTATTAATATCTACTCGCAATTGATCATAAGTGCTTACTCCTTTGATGTTTACATCAATTTCATCGGATGTATCTAGCTTTACAGTAATGGTTCCGTCATCATTAAGAGGTACTAGTCCATAATTTAATGGTGTGGAAGATTCGCTAGCATATGCTTTCGGGATAATATTGATGTCTTTGATTACAATTATAGATAAGGCAATGGCGATAATGGTAAGAACTACTTTGGTATAAGTATCAGTTTTCATAATTGATATATTTTGTAAGAAAATCATCAAAAACCACACCGAGACGTGGTTTTTGATGATTTATAATACGGTTAGATTAGTAATATACTATTCTCGTAGTAATTTTTTGTCTAAAGATTCGGTTTGTTCTTTAAAATACCATCCTTCTTGTCCATTTGATAGTTTTTGTAAATCAATTTCTAATAATGGATTTACATGATAATTAATGTTTTTTAGTGAATAATGTAAAGAGGTATTTTCATCATTAATAGATGGTTTTATCAATGGAAGATTGAATTTATCCAATCGCATTTCTATGATAATATCTTTATAGTTATTTTCGATAGCAATACGTTTACGTTTAGGATATAAATTACCATCAATATCGTTGGGCATTTGTACCTTGTCTGATAGTGATAAACCAAGTCGATCGATTTCTATGGAGTCTATTTTTAGGAAATCTGCGTTTTGTGAAGTAGCATTGGTTCTTAAGATATTTTGCTGTTTTATATATTCTAAAAGTGATACTTGGAAATAGTACTGATACCTCTTTTTGTTTCCTGAAATTTTAATAACATGCTCAACAGCCTTTCCTTTTTTTATAGTATCATCTGCACAACGAAACATAAGTTTTTTATTGAGCTGTATATCACTAAGAATAGAAATAGTAACCGGTTCCAAGGGCATATAATTTATTTGATCAACTCCTTTACGTATAAGATTTTTTAAAATATTTGATCCTCGCCAAGGTGATTTTTTAAAAATCGAAGAAACAAACAATCCAGCGGATACAATAGGCATTGCTAGAGTACCTAATAATGATGTTGCTACGAACGGTATTTTTAATAAAATAAATTTCAAATATTTATTACTTAATAGTACTCCTTTTAATCGTGTAACAGAAGGATTGAAAAGGTTTTGTTCTAATGCCGCTGCATAAGTACCCTTATTATTAAAAAAGTCAATTTCTTCGATTTGATCGGTGAGTTTTTTTTCAAAATTCAGGAAGTTATCGCTTGCAATAAAAGGTCTGTTGGGTCTAAAGCCGCCTAAACTTTCTTTTAAAGATATTAAAGTACTTAAACGTGCAAAGGCAAAGGAATAGTTTCTTGCTTTCTCTGAGGCAAACCCACCAAAAGCTTCAATTTCACTTCCAGGGAGTTCTATCGTATTAAGAGTTTTGTTAATCGGAAGGATGGCAGCACGATATGCATTCTCATTTTTACCATCCGTATTTAGTGCAAAATCAGCGATCACTTTAAAAACGGTCTGCGCAAATACGTTTTGATTCTCTTTTTTAGTAAGTTTTAGAGTGTTATATACGGTTGCAATATCTAAGGATTTAGATGTTGCTATAGTATTGTCGATTAATTTTTTCAGTTTTTCCAGATCATCTAATTCCAAGTGGATACAAGCTTCGTGATTTAAAGATGAATCTTTGCAATTTTTTTCAATTTCAGCAAGAAAATAGATCATAGGATCTCGAGTTCCTAGAGATATCATGCCATTTTGAAGATTTTTGGTAATCTTATTAAAAGCGGTTGCAATGATTTCTACAGTTAGGTTATGACTCATATCTGTATTAGCATCCAAATATTTGAAGATGGTTTTCCTAAGCTCGAAATTTTCTTGTATATCAATTATTTTATGCTCTTCTTTAATGCTTCCCTGATTGGTGAGTACTCCTAATATACTAGATACATTGCCAAAAAGCTTGCCCAATTCTTTCTTGAAAGAAACTTCGTTTCCCGATTTTTTTACTGGTGAAAAGGCGGATATTTTAAAAGAATGATATTGTTCTTTTCGTACAATAGGATCTACAAATAGGATTAGTCTTTCTTCATTGTTTGTTATTCGTCCAAAATCCTGAAAAGTTCCTATTTTAAAAGCTTCTCGAATGGGTTCGTTATTAAAAGTACCTCCGTCGATATATGGGAAATTAAAAGATTCATAATCTAAAGTATTGTTGTTCTCTTCAGCAAAGTAGCTGTTCTGTGTAAAGGTGTTGTTGTTCTTATGCTGATGACCTACGATTTCCTGTTGTATTTTGCTAAAAGAAGAAGGCCAACTAGTATGCTTTTCGGAATCACCAAATTCTGCTTTGTATCGTTTTAAGATCACGGGTTCAAAGGCAATAGGAAAGGCTCCACAACCAAGTGCTGAAGCCGATATAGTAGCCCACGCACTCCTGTCTGTCATTTTGAAGTGTGTGGGCTGGTTTGGTTTTGGGTTACTGCAAAATTTTAGCCAACGCGAATCGGTTTCTTTGCCGTCTTTTTCAATTGCTGTTTCATCGAAAACAAAATCTATAACTCGCAGTTCTGAGTGATTTTCTGATCCTACAGATTTTAAAAAGTTCTGTTGTAATCGATCCTTATCAGAATTTCCACTGGTATTACCTTTAGAAAAGTCAATTTCAATAGGCAATAAGTTAGTAAGAGAACAAGCAAAAATGACTCTCTTAGGATCTAATAACTGCCTTCTGGAAACATCAACTCCATCAGAAGTCATTAAATAGTTCTTCGTAAGATCTTCTAATAATTTTCGGTCTAATAAAGAGAAAGACTCGTTTGGTTTTATAGGGTTTTTAGAGCGATTTTCGTTATTATATAGTTTTACAGAATCTACTTCTTTAACCCATAGTTTATGCTGGATTTTTTGTGCTAGTTGAAGCGCTTTTAAGGTTTCAAACTTACTTTTGTGTTTTTCTGCTTTAGCGACATCATCGGAGAAGTATTCTTTGATAATTTCATTTAATAAATCCTGTTCGGTAAGCTGGTTATTTACCAATGGAATCATAGAGCGATAATCTATAAGACATTTAAGCATTATTGTTAAAGCAATAGCTCCTGCACTTGCTCCACTCATACCATCTACGATTACCTGATCATAGTCATTATTGTCATTGTCTTTACCATAAAGAACTAATAATTTTAGTGCTTCTGTTAACGCCGCACCAGAAAAAGAGCCTAATGAAACTCCTCCTCCCATCGCTAAACATACACGAAGTGTTTTTCCCATGATTTCTTATGTTATTTGTTATACAAACATTTTATTTTATCACAGATTCGGTGACAAAATTTTCTAGGGGATGTTTAGCAAAAAAAAGCTTACTTAATCTCGATTCATATATCTCGATTTACTAATCTTTTGTTGCATTTGCGGAGCAGGTGGGGTTGTAGGGATATTTACTGGGGATGTTTCAGAGGTGTCTTCATTAGAATGTATATCCGTACTTACATCATCATTATCATTTGGATTGCTAGGGTCAGGAGCTGTATCTGGTGCTTCGGGACTAACAGGAGTGCCTAGTTTCCCTGAGGTTTCGGTAGGAGTAATACCAAATAGCGTACCTGCTGCGGCTTTTAATCTTTCAGTAAATTCCTGAGAGGCAAAACCAGAAATAATAGCAAGACTCATAAAAGATACCATTCCTCTAAATGAAATATATTCATTGTCATAACTTGGATTAGCAGTAGAAGAAATGATAAGATGTGATATAAAAAAGATTAATAATCCAGATATGGCAGCCGTTAAAGGTCTAATAAGATAGGGAATAAATAAATTATCTGGAAAAGATTGTTCTTCTCGGTAAAATTCAAAAATACCTCTTAGATTCGCTAATACACCTCCTAACATTCCTGCTAGAAACATTACAACAAGCATGTCTAGAAAATTAACGTGCTCAACATCTTTCGCGATCTCTTCTTCTTCTTCTTCTTGTTCATCTGGTGTAAGTTTATTCTTCTTTGCATCGGTAGAAACTGCTAAATTTACCCGTGTTTTAGATATGGCTGCTTTGGTAGTATCTCTAATGATTGTATCTATTTCAATGGGTTTCGATGGCATAGGTTGCACAGCAACGGTAGAGGAATCCACAGCATTGTTGTTTGCATTTATTGCTTCTTGTTTGTCTGCCTTCTTATTTTCTTCCTCATCAAAAAAATCTTTATCATATACCAGCACATAAAAGTAACTATACAAAAGTAACACTGAGGTAATAGCTAGTACAACATTGTATAAGATGGTTATTGTCGGTTTCATGAGTATTGGATCAGTATTGAATTTTTACTTAGATTATTTGTGTCTTTTATACTTCATTTTTTTGCTTGACTAAAATTCCATTTAATTCCTGGTTTTAGAATAACATCTTCGTCACCAGTAATTGCGTTAGTTTCTTTCTTTAGGGATACAAAAAGAGTAATACTCGGAATTAAATATGCCTCAGCATATCCACCAAAATCTATACTTTCTGTTATACTATTATGATACGCTTCTGCAGATAAAATTAGTTTTTGTTCATATTTTCTAAGTGCAATTCCACTAATGAATCCGTCATTATCCGTAGCTTGCGGTGTTTGTTCATAACGATACATAATCATTCCATTAATACTCATTCCACTTTTACCGAAATCATATTGACCTACAAGCCAAGCTTGATGTCTATAGGTAACAATGCTGTCGGTTTTAAAAGAGTTATCTCTTGCTCTACCAGCAATAGCATATCCTAGGGCTAGAGAACCTCCAGCTTTTTCCATGTAGCGAGTTTTTGCATTTATGTATGCTTGTTTTAGAGCAGGATTATCTACAACGGTTCCCGCATCATCGGAATTCATAGGTCCTGGATCTGTATCGGGGAGTAGCGCATTATCAATATCTTTTCCTAGTTCTTCATCGAATATAAGATCTTTACTGTCAAATAGTGTAGCTCTTAGTCCTCCAGAAAATAACAAATCGTCAGGGAAATCCATAGAATTTATAGTAGCGATAGAAAATTGGAGATTTGCAAGAAATCTTTTCCCATAACTATTTCTGTATTCTTTTACACTTTTTAGTCTGCCACCAAAAGCGAAATATGGATTGAAATCAAAAGCCAATCCAGGGCTTACTTCATTACCGCTTAAAAAATTACTAGCCAGTTGCGTAATAATTTCTTGAGGAGTACTAGCTCTCATGATAGTTGTAGGATTGGCATCTAGCACCGCGAAAGCAGGACTCTCAGGAACATTGTAATCCAGCTTAAAAGCGTAGGCACCTTGATTATCACCAGGTAATTCGGAATCTTGCGAATACCCAACAAGTGTAATAAAACTTATTAGTAGTAGATAACTTATTCTGTGTCTTTCCATAGGTCAGAAGTTGAAAAGTTATCATTGATAAGATGTTTGAAAATCACATGATTCCCAAATTTTAATTGTTTTCCATCAGAACATTTAGGAACAAGACGCGATGATTGCTTTGTCCATCGATTTTTTCCATCTTGTATCACAGTAATACTAAATTCTCCTCGTAACACATTTGGTATAGAAGAACAAGCATTGATAGACCATGCAAGAGAATCATTTTCTATTTCGTTCGGTTTTTCTAATAGAATAAATTCATCTACACCATCATCACCAGTAATAACATTAAATTTCTCTTTCTTTTCCCATTTCCCGTTTTGAAGTTCCCACAGAACAAAAATTGATCCGGATCTAATTCCGTTATTGGCGGTTACTCTAACTTTTAAAGAGCCACCGTCTGGATCAATTAAACAATAATTTGATTTCGGCATGATGGGTATGGTTTTAAGTTTTTGATATTTTTAAGCGTATTTAGATTTTAAAAAGAAAGAATGCTGTCAATAGTTTTGGTTAAGATGGCAATCTATTGTATCCAAATAGGATAAAGTTATCTTTATAAATCTTACTCTAAAAATACATTAAAACCTTGATATCAGTCACAGGTTAATACCCCTTTTTTTGGTAAAATCCCGTTTTTAATAGTAAAGTTCATTTTGAAGTCAATTAAGCAGATGATTACTACCACTCCGTGATCTGAGTATTGACTTTTGATACCTTTATTTCCACAAATATTGTGTCTACAGTTTTATAACTATGAATACCGTCTTTGCTCTTAGCTATTCTTCTTTTATTTCGTCTAATTTCTCTTTTTATTTTTCTCCATTCTCTATCAGCATCCTTCAATGCTTTCTTGTTGTTAGCTTTCTTGTTTTTATCATTTTCAGTGTTAGAAGAATACGTTGATGTAGTATTTGTATTCTCCATAGTAGTAGCTTGTCCAATAAGATTTTGACCAGACCAAATCAAAGCGATAGTTAATAATATTCTCAGTCTCATAATAGATGGGTTTTTAATTACTTGATTTACAGTTGCTAAATTAATTTATATTATCATTCCAAAACAGAGGGAAAATGTCCCTTTTTGATCAGGAATTATCCCCTAGCACTATAGAACATCTTTAATTTATGTGTATAAACAAAAAAGGATGTCAACTTCTTGACATCCTTTTTTAACTATAATGAATTATTTTTTTACCAACCTGATAGTTGCGATTTATCACTTGTTGTAGGTGGAATTAATACAAAAACTGTATCTACTAATTTAGAAGCAAAGATTTCTTTCTGGTCTTTCATTCTTTGTTTAGTAGTTAGCATCTGCTTTTTGATATCTGCCCATTCTTCATCAGAATATGGTCTCGATGAAATATCTTTTGATGCTGATTCGGACTCCTCTGGAGTTTTTATAATAAGTCTATCTGCAGAAACAGAGTTGTCTTCATTATAAGATCCTTCTTCAATTTTAAGATCAACTTCTTTAATTGATTTTGTGTTGTTTTTGTAATCTTGTCCAAAAGAAAAACCAAAAACACAAAGCATTATAAAAGTAACAGCAATTTTTATTTTCATTTTAATACTTTTTGAAAAATTGATTATCAAGACTAAATATATTTTAAAATGATAACCTTTATTTTAATAATTTAGTATTCGTAGGTCTTCTTATAGTATCCGAAAATATGATCAATTAAAAATGATATAATTCCAAATATATAAAGTGTTGGAGGCTATAAAGTTACGTGAAAATTACGATATAGTTATATCTGAAAAACTTTTTTTACCTGATCTACATAATCAAGCTTTTCCCAAGTAAATAATTCTACCTCTTTTTCAACCTTCCCAGAATAAGGACTTTCAAATACTTTTGTTACAAGTTTAGGTTGCTTACCCATATGTCCGTATGCTGCAGTTTCTTTATAAATTGGATTACGTAGTTTTAAGCGTTCTTCAATAGCAGCCGGTCTCATATCAAAAATGTTAGCTACTTTTTCAGCGATTTCTCCATCAGTAATACCTAAAGTACTAGTTCCGTAGGTGTCAACAAAAATCGAAGTTGGTTCCACCACACCAATAGCATAAGAAACCTGTACTAATACTTCACTAGCTACGCCTGCTGCTACTAAGTTTTTTGCAATATGTCTAGAAGCATACGCTGCAGAACGATCTACTTTACTAGGGTCCTTTCCAGAAAAAGCACCTCCACCATGAGCTCCTTTTCCACCATAGGTATCTACTATGATTTTTCTTCCAGTAAGACCAGTATCTCCATGTGGTCCACCAATTACGAACTTACCTGTTGGATTTATATGATACGTGATCTGATCATTAAATAAATCTTGAACATATTTTGGTAGTTGAGCGATTACTCTAGGAATCAAAATAGATACAATATCATTTTTAATTTTTGCTAGCATCACTTCATCGTCAATATCAAAATCATCGTGTTGAGTAGATACAACAATTGCTACAATACGTTGAGGTACATTGTCATCACTATACTCTATAGTAACCTGACTTTTAGAGTCTGGTCGCAGATAAGGAATTTCAGTGCCTTCTCTTCTTAATTTTGCTAGTTCGATTAAGATTTTGTGTGAAATATCTAAAGCCAACGGCATATAATTTTCCGTTTCCTTAGTAGCGTATCCAAACATCATTCCTTGATCACCTGCACCTTGCTCTTCTTTCGTTTCTCTATCTACTCCTTGGTTAATATCCTGCGATTGTTCATGTATTAAAGAAATAACACCACAAGAATCACCGCTGAACTGATATGCTCCTTTAGTGTATCCTATATCATTAATTACTTCTCTTGCTATTTGTTGTACATCAAGATATGTTTTAGATTTTACCTCTCCAGCAAGAACTACTTGTCCAGTTGTTACTAAAGTTTCACAAGCTACCTTGGAATCCTTATCAAAAGCTAGAAAATTATCTAATAAAGCATCACTAATTTGATCTGCTACTTTATCCGGATGTCCTTCAGATACACTTTCTGAAGTAAATAAATACGCCATTTTTTGTTGTTTTTATAGAATAAACTATAATAAATAAGAAGGATTGCAAGTAAAGAAGCTTTCGATTTGAAATAATATTATATCGAACTGCTTTAGCATTTATTCACTGAATTGATCTAGTCATAGTACAATGTCAGCTCTTTAGGGTTGCAATCAGTCAAATCTATCCCTTTTTTTATTAATTCGGCAAAGGTAAAAAAAATGATAATATTCGAAAGTATTTAACGTATCATTAATTTATTTACAAGAAGAAAAACTTTTAGAGGGTGTTTTTTTAGATCAAAATAATTTTTAAGACAAATTGTTTCTAGTTGAAAAATAATTCTTAGTTTTGCTTCGAAGTTTCTTATACATGTTAGTAAGTTATTAAGAAAGGTGGAGGGAATAGACCCTATGAAACCTTAGCAACCCTTTAGTCATAAAGAAGGTGCTAAATTCTATTCGTCATTTGACGAAAAAGATAACTCAATGCAATTACTATTCTTGTAATTGTTATTTCCTTTCTTTTTAATTTTCCATGCAGCCACTTTAAGTGACTGATGTATTTGAATTTTATCAATTATTTAAAATTTAAAAATAGAAAATTATGAGTGCACAAAAATTTGCAACAGAAGCTTTACACGCAGGTCACGATGTTAAAACTAACGGCGGAACCAGAGCAGTTCCGATCTACCAAACAACATCTTACGTTTTTAATGATGCAGATCATGCTGCTAATTTATTTAACTTATCAGAGCCAGGATTTATTTATACAAGACTAAATAATCCTACAAATGATATTTTAGAACAACGATTGGCAGCTTTAGAAGGAGGTATCGCAGCAGTTGTTACTGCATCAGGAACCGCTGCCATAAATACTACCTTACTTACGCTTCTTAAATCAGGAGATCATATAGTAGCTTCTAGTAGTCTATATGGAGGAACCTATAATCTATTAAATGTAACATTACCAAGATTTGGAATTACTACCACTTTTGTGGATCCTTCGGATGCTGAAAACTTTAAAAATGCCGTTCAGGAAAATACCAGAGTATTCTTTGTAGAATCCTTGGGTAATCCTAAACTAGATGTTCTGGATCTTAAAGCTATTTCTAAAGAAGCAAAAGCTTACAAAGTGCCTTTAATTGTGGATAACACAGTGGCTACACCAGCATTATTAAACCCAATTGAACACGGTGCCAATATTGTAATCCATTCGTTAACAAAATATATCAGTGGTAATGGAACTTCTCTTGGAGGTGTTGTCATAGATGCAGGAACTTTTGATTGGTCAAGTGGGAAATTTCCAGAATTTACCGAGCCTTCCGCAGGATATCATGGTTTAGTATATCATGATACATTGGGAGCTGCAGCTTTTATTGCTAAAATTAGAATAGAAGGCTTGAGGGATCATGGTGCTGCTTTAAGTCCTTTTAACGCATTCCAAATTTTACAAGGTTTAGAAACACTTGAGATTAGAATTAAAAAGCACAGCGAAAATGCATTAGCATTAGCTAAATGGTTACAAGAGCAAGATGAAGTGACTTGGGTAAAATATCCAGGATTGGAGAGCGATACCTATCATGAGCTTGCTAATAAATATCTTCCAAAAGGACAGAGTGGTATTATTACTTTTGGTGTAAAAGGAGGGTTTGATTCTGCTAAAACTGTAGCGAATGAGACTGAGATTTTCTCTTTATTGGCAAATATTGGAGATTCTAAATCTTTAATTATCCATCCAGCAAGCACTACACATCAACAGCTTACTCCAGAACAGCAAGAATCAACAGGAGTTACACAGGATTTGATTAGACTTTCTGTAGGGTTAGAAAATGTAGAAGATTTAAAAACAGATTTAAAAGGAGCCTTTGCAAAAGTAGCTCAAAAAGTTAATTAAGAATCATATATCAGGTTGATGGTTAATTCTTATTCTTTTGAAGATGAATAAGGGTTAGCCATATCAGATGAAGTTACATAATTCTATGCTTCAAAAAGTTCAAATAACGGATTTTATAACAGTAAATGGGCAAAAAGTAGCACAATTTCCTTTGTTCTATGAAGTGTTTGGAAAACCATTGAATACAGCTCCTATAGTTTTAGTAAATCATGCTTTGACTGGGAATTCTAATGTCTGTGGAACAAATGGTTGGTGGAATGGGCTTATAGGATCTGGTAAATGTATCGATATCAATAAATATACAATAATTGCTTTTAATATTCCGGGTAACGGTTATGATGGGGATGAAGATAATTTGATTTCCGATTATCAATTGTTTACTGCGAGAGATATCGCCAGGATTTTTGCTGAAGGGTTAGAACAATTAGATATAAAAACATTGTACGCCGCCATTGGTGGGTCTGTCGGTGGGGGAATAGCATGGGAATTAGCAGCATTGAAGCCAAAGCTGATTAAACATTTAATTCCAGTAGCTACGGATTGGAAATCTACAGATTGGTTAAAAGCAAATTGCTTGGTACAACTACAAATTTTGCAGAATTCTAAGAATCCTGTTTATGATGCTAGATTACATGCCATGTTGATTTATAGATCTCCGGAATCTTTTAAACAGAAATTTGATAGAAGTTTTAATGATGAACAGAAGATGTATAATGTAGAAAGTTGGCTGTTACATCATGGAGAAAAATTAAAGGAACGGTTTACACTTTCAGCATATAAGCAACTCAATTATATTCTAGCTAATATCGATATAACAGAGGGAAGAGGAAGCTTTAGCGATGTGGTAGCTACAATAGCATCTGATATTCATATCATAAGTGTGAATTCAGATGGTTTTTTTACTGCTAGTGAAGATATGGCCACTTTTGAAGAACTTAAAAAGGTGAAAACAAATATTGCACATCACATGATAGATTCAGTGCATGGACATGATGCTTTTTTAATAGAATTTGATCAGCTAGGTGAATTGTTATCTGATGTATTTTAAAATTAATTAGAAAATGAAAATTCTAAAATTTGGAGGAAAATCACTTGCCAATGGAAAAGGAATCCATAAAGTGGTAGATATAATAGAAGATAAGGCAAAGAGTGGAGAAGCTTTGGCTGTTGTACTTTCTGCTAGAGGGAAGTCCACTGATGAGTTGGAAGAAATTTTGGAAAAAGCAGTAAATAATGAAAGCTACCAAGAACAGCTTGCTGCATTCAAAAAATATCAATTGGCAGAGTATGCTAATTTCAATGCAGATATAGAATTTGAAACCTTGGATAAATTATTTGAAGGAGTTTCTTTATTAGGTGATTATAGTAAAAGAATCAAGGATCAAGTATTATCTCAAGGAGAAGTGATTTCTGCTAAATTGCTTACCCATCTGCTGCAGGAAAGAGGTGTAAATGCTAATTTTACAGATAGTAGAGCTTTAATTAAAACGGATGCTACCTTTGGAGAAGCACAACCGCTAGAGAAGTTATCTAAAGAAAATGTGGTGAATCATTTTAAAAAGTATAACGGAGATACAGTAAATATAGTAACTGGTTTTATAGCTTCGAATACGAAGAATGAAACAACTACTTTGGGTAGAAATGGAAGTAATTATACGGCTGCATTATTAGCAAACTATTTAGATGCAGAGGAGTTGCAAAACTTCACCCACGTAAATGGTATTTATACAGCGAACCCAGATCTGGTAGCTGATGCCAAAAAAATAGAAAAGCTATCTTTTACAGAGGCTAATGAATTAGCTTATTTTGGAGCTAATATTTTACATGCAAAAACCATTATTCCTTTAATCGAGAAGGATATTCCATTACGAATTTTAAACACCTTTGATCATAATGATAATGGGACATTAATTACTTCTGAAGCAAGTAAAAAAGGAATTAAATCTTTGTCTGTTTTAGAAAATGTGTCTTTAATTAATTTAGAAGGAAGGGGACTTCTTGGAAAAGTAGGAGTAGATGCTAGAATATTTACAGCGCTTGCTTACAAGAATATAAGTGTAAGTATTATTTCCCAAGGTTCTTCAGAAAGAGGGATAGGATTAGTGGTAGCTTCAGAAAAAGCAGATGAAGCCAAAAAAGTCCTGGAACAAGAATTCGAAGTGGATTTTCAGACACAAGATGTAAATACGATTACGGTAGAGGATGAGGTTTCTGTAATTTCTATTATCGGACAGGATTTAAGTACGTTTCATAGACCATATAATGCACTCATTAAAAATCAGGTTATTCCGTTACTTTTTAATAATACTGTTTCTGGCAATAATGTGAGTCTGGTCGTTTATAAAAAGCAGCTTAATAAGGCTTTAAATGTAATTCATGGAGAGATTTTCGGAGTAACGAAAAAAATTAATATTGCCATTTTTGGTCATGGATTGGTTGGAGGAACCTTAATCAATCAAATTTTAGAGTCTGCGGAGAAAATTAAAAAAAGAAAAAAAATCGACCTTAATATTTTTGCAGTAGCAAATTCCAGAAAGGTGCTTTTGGATCCAAAAGGAGTGGATGCTAATTGGCAATCAAATATAAATGAAGGAATAGCTTATAGTATTCAGGATATAATTGATTTTGCCAACCAATACCATTTAGAAAACTTAATTGCAGTGGATAATACAGCAAGCAAGGAGTTTACTGATAATTACCTGAAGTTAGTAGAGAATGGTTTTGATATCGTGTCTTCTAATAAGATTGCGAATACTTTAAGTTTTGATTTTTATAAAAATTTACGAAGTAAATTAGAACAGTATCAGAAACAATATTTATACGAAACTAATGTAGGGGCAGGTTTGCCTTTAATTGATACGATAAAACTGCTACATTTATCGGGTGAAAATATTACCAGAATTAAAGGTGTTTTTTCGGGATCTCTTAGTTATTTATTTAATACGTTTTCTAAAGAGGATGGAGTATTCAGTGAAGTATTACAAGAGGCAATGGATAAAGGGTTTACAGAGCCAGATCCAAGAGAAGATTTATGTGGAAATGATGTAGGTAGAAAGCTATTGATTTTGGCAAGAGAGTTAGACCTAAGTAATGAGTTTGTAGATATCAATATTCATAATTTGATTCCTGAAAACTTACAAGGCGGTGATGCGAGCAGTTTTTTGAATAAGATAGAAGAGTTAAACCCTGTTTATCAAAAAATAAAAGACGAGCAGCAGCCTAACCATGTTTTACGCTATATTGGTGATTTACATGGTGATTTATTCGAAGAGAAAGGAATTTTAGATGTTACGTTAGTATCCGTACCAGAAAGTAGCGCGTTAGGTCAGGTAAAAGGATCCGACTCTATATTCGAAATTTACACAGAATCTTATGGAGATCAACCGATCGTAATTCAGGGAGCAGGAGCGGGAGCAGCTGTTACTGCTAGAGGAGTTTTTGGTGATATTTTGAGATTAACAGAAAAAGGATAAACTTAGCGAATAAAGAAACTTAAAAATAAAATGAAAATACAACTCAAAAGAATAGATAGCGATTACCATTTCGAATTAAAGAATGAAAGAGGTCATGTGACCTATATTGATAGTAAAGCCGAAGTGGGTGGACATGATCTTGCGCCAAGCCCAATGGAATATGTGTTGATGGGAGTAGCAGGATGTAGTGCTATTGATGTGATTTCTATATTAAAAAAACAACGACAAGAGATTACAGAGTACAGGGCAGAAGTAGATGGAACACGTGTAGCAATAGACGGTGCAAAACCTTTTAAAGAAATTTCGGTAACTGTATTTTTAGAAGGAGAAATCTCGCCAGAAAAGGCAAAAAGAGCTGCTCAGTTATCATTTGAAAAATATTGTTCAGTTTCTAAAACACTAGAACCAACAGCTACAATCAATTATAAAGTTGTAGTGAATAACGAAGAAGTATGAGCTTAAAAAGCCACAATTTTGAAACCCAAGCAATAAGGACTCAAACCGAAAAAACTCAGTTCTTAGAGCATTCTACTCCAATGTATATGACATCGGGATTTGTTTTTGAAGATTCCGAAGAAATGAGAGCTGCATTTGCTGAAGAAAAAGATAGAAACCTATATAGTAGATTTAGTAATCCTAACACAACAGAATTTGTAGATAAAATTTGCAAGCTGGAAGGAGCAGAAGATGGATATGCATTTGCAACTGGAATGGCAGCTGTATTTTCTACGTTTGCAGCATTATTAAATGCTGGCGATCATATCATTTCAGCAAGATCAGTGTTTGGGTCTACCCATTCTCTTTTTACAAAATATCTTCCTAAATGGAATATAGAAACTAGTTATTTTAAGGTTAATGAAGTAAATACGATAGAGGGTCTGATACAGTCTAATACCAAGATTATTTATGCAGAATCTCCAACGAATCCAGGAGTGGACGTTTTGGATTTAGAAGTTTTAGGGGTAATTGCTAAAAAGCATAATTTATTATTGATAATTGATAATTGCTTTGCAACACCTTACTTACAAAACCCAATAAAATTTGGAGCGGATTTAGTAATTCATTCTGCCACAAAATTGATTGATGGTCAAGGTAGAGTTTTAGGTGGTGTAACTGTTGGTAAAAAGGAATTGATTCGGGAGATCTATCTTTTTTCGAGGAATACAGGACCTGCTTTATCTCCTTTTAATGCTTGGGTGTTGTCTAAAAGTCTAGAAACACTAGCGGTTAGAGCGGATCGTCATTGTGGGAATGCATTGAAATTAGCAGAATTCTTAGAAGAACATCCAAAGGTGAATTGGGTGAAGTATCCTTTTTTGAAATCACATCCGCAATATGAAGTAGCCAAAAAACAAATGAAACTTGGAGGCAATATCGTAGCCTTTGAAGTTACGAATGGAGTAGAAGGAGGGAAAACTTTTTTCGACAGTATTCAAATGTGTTCGTTATCTGCGAATTTAGGAGATACTAGAACCATTGTTACCCATCCAGCATCTACTACACATAGTAAATTAGCAACGGAGGATAAACTTTCTGTAGGGATAACAGATGGAATGGTAAGGTGTTCAGTTGGTTTAGAACATATTGATGATATTATCGCGGATATAGAACAAGCCTTGGAAAAGATATAATGGTATAATATTTGGATATTCCAACACTAAAAATATAGTACATTTAACAGATGCTTTTGTGTAATTTAATTTGTTTTCAAAAGAATTTAGTTGGTGTAATTAATTTAGTATGAATAGACTAAATGTTATTAGTTTTTGCTTCCTTGCAGTTCATTTTGTTGCATTATGCACCGGAAGGATGGATGCATTAGCACATGCGAATCTGCAACAACCTTCATTCCAAGAAGCATCTAAAATTCCATTATCGAACTCAGTTTTAACAACAGGAAATTGGTATAAGTTTTATGTGGCTAAGACAGGAGTTCATAAAATCTCATATCAATTTTTGATAGATTTAGGGTTGGATGTTTCTAATATAGATCCAGCCACTATAAAAGTTTATGGTAATGGTGGTTCTATGTTACCGTTAAGAAACAAAGAGAATACTACTTTTGATTTAATAGAGAATCCAATAAAAATTGTTGGAATTAAAGATGGTAAATTATCTAAAGATGCTTACATCTTATTTTATGGTCGTGGTACTAATGAATATAATTCTGATAGTAAAACCCACGTAAATTTATATGATGATAGATCATTTTATTTTATCACTGCAGATGGTAAAAAAGGAAAGCGTATTTCTGAAGCTAAGAATTCAATTAAAAAAGGTGATACGCTCATTACATCTTTTATAGATTATCAGTTTCATGAAATTGATGATTTTAACCTTGGTTTAATGGGGCGAAGATGGTTTGGTAATAAAATGAAAGAAAATGAAGAAAAAAGCTTTTCTTTCCATTTTCCTAATAAAGTAGATACAGCATCTATCCACTATACGTTGATTGCTGCTAACCAGTCCTATAAACCTTCTATACTAGAAATTGAAATTAATGAGAGAGATCTGGAGAAGATTAGCTTTCCATCATCTTCTAATAATGTATTCGCCAGAGAAGGTCGATTGCAAAAAAACTTTAGCACAGATTCAGATTCTATACGTTTTGGTTTAAAGTACTTTGTTAATGAAAAAGCCTTAGGAAAAGCCTTTATAGACTATATAAGTGTGTCTACAGAAAGACTATTGATAAATACGGATAAACCTTTAGAATTTGGAACGCCGCTTTCTCGAAATATAGATAAAATAGCAACAGTACAGCTATCAAATGCTGGTAAGATTGAAGAAGTGTGGGATGTTACAAATCTTTCGGAGCTTACTGCCTATAAAAACCATTCGCTTCAAAATACATTTGATTTTAATATTCGAATGAATCAAGAAAGAAAGTTCGTCTCTGTCTTTTTTAATCATTTTTACACTCCTTTGCTACTAAAAGAATCGAAAGTAGAAAATCAGAATTTAAAAGGGACCATTTTTTTGGATGATACAGGCAAGTTCTTAGATATTGATTATTTGATTATTACCACACACGAGATGTTAGGAGCAGCAAACAAATTAGCAAATTTTCATAGAGTTCATAATGGTCTTAAAGTAAAAGTAGTTTCATTACAAAAAATTTATAATGAGTTTAGTAGTGGAAAAAAAGACATAGGCGCCATTCGGAATTTTATTAGGTATGTGTATAGTAATGCTTCTGAAGAAAATAAAAGAGTTTCTTATGTCTGCCTCATGGGTAATGCTACGATAGATTACAAAAATAAGTTAGAAGGAGTTTCACCTCTTGGAACTTTTAAAAAAAATGATGTTCCTAGTTTTATAAGCTACAATAGTTTTTCTAATACAAGATCATATATTTCAGATGATTTTTTTGTTATGATGGATCCCGAAGAAGGAACGATGCAGTTAAAAGATGACTTGGATATTGTAATAGGGAGAATATTGGTAAACGATGCAAAGGAAGCAGATGAGTTTGTCAATAAATTTATAGGATACCATCAAAAGAGTTCTTTAGGGGATTGGCGAAATGATATACTATTACTTTCTGATGATATCGATAAAAGATGGGAAAGAGGGATTCAGGAAAATCTGGATAAATTGTCGGATTCAATAGTTGTGAAATATCCTTTTTTGAATATTTCGAAGATGTATAGTGATTCATATCTGCAACATACCTCTTTCAGTGGCCAAAAATATCCTAAAGTCACTTCAGATCTAGTGAAAAGAATTCACAGAGGTGCAGCAGTAGTTGATTATTTCGGGCATGCAGAAGAAGAAGGTTTTGGAATTGAATTCTTTTTTACTAAAAAAGAAGCCAGGGAATTAAAAAATATCAATCGACTTCCTTTGTTTATTACTGTTACTTGCTTGGCTACCCGTTTTGATAATCCGCATACAACTTCTGTGGGAGAGTATCTTTTTAAGAATCCGGAAGGAGGAGCAATAGGTTTAATTGCAACAACAAGAGAGATTTTTTTGAGTAGTGGGATTAGAATAAATAATAAAGTTATAAGGTCTTTGTTTTCAGAGAATGGAGCATCATTAAAACCAGCAGAAGCAGTCTTGAAGTTAAAAAATAGTTCACGATTTCATGATAAAAGAAATGTGTTTTTTATTGGTGATCCAGCAATGTCGCTTCAATTGCCTTCTGCTGGAGTTCAAATAACTCATGTTAATAACATACCGATCGATAAGTTTAAAGATACGTTGAAGGTGTTAGATAAAGTAAAAATATCCGGGCAATTGATAAATGATAAAGGAAGAGTTAAGAAAGATTTTAAAGGTAATATACAACTTACAGTTTTCGATAGAGAAAAAGATAGGGAAACATTGGCAAATGATCGAATTAAAGATGCAAAAGGTGATTTGATAAGGATGAATTATAAGAGTCAAGATAAGGTTGTTGTTCGAAGTAATGCAAGAGTTAAAAAAGGACGATTTGATATCAGTTTTGTGTTGCCAAAAGATATGGATGTTGCTGTGGGAACTAGAAAAATAAGTTTATATGCTCAAGAGGATAATACTACAAAAGACTTATTTGGTGTATATGACAAAGTTTTAATGGGAGGTATAAATAATGCTGTAGCAAAAGATGTCAAAAGCCCTAAGGTTAAAATGCTTTTAGGAGGTAAAGAGATTAAAGATATTAATGTTATTACCTCTAATACGAAAATGGAAGTATTTATTAGTGATGAAAGTGGTATAAATCTTTCAGAAGGTCTTGGGCATCAGATAGAATTGATCATTAATGGTGATGAAGAAAAGAGGGTTATTCTTAATAATTCTTTCAAAAATCAAAACGACACTTATAAAAACGGCGTAATAGAATACGCGTTAGAAGATATAAATCCTGGATATCATAGTCTTCGTTTTAAAATATGGGACAACTTCAACAATAGTACCACTATAAAAACAGATATTATTATGATTGATTCAGAGGATTTAAGATAATTTGGTTAATAATCTACTAATCTACTAGGGTTTTTATTAATAATATCATAATTATTTCATTTCTAGTAATTTTTTAAAGTTTTTTGGACTTAATAATAGAATTTTATATCTACATTTGTTTAGTAATCTACTATTCCGATAGGGTAATAGGTTTTAATTAAAAAATGGTTGTAGATCAAATGATATTAGATAAAGTAGCTACGAAAAAAACATCGTACGAAACTGATAGAGCTTCAGAAAAGCCTTTGCGCAGTGTTGCAAAAGCTATTAGCTGGAGAATCGTTGGTACGTTGGATACATTGATAGTTTCTTATGTGTTAACAGGAGAGATCGCTCTAGCTACATCTATCGCATCAATTGATTTTGTGACAAAGATGATATTGTATTTCTTTCATGAAAGAATTTGGAATCGAATCAAATGGGGAAAATAATTGCTATTACAGGAAAAGAGAAATTAAAGATGAACTTTACAGAAAAAGACATAGAAAGATTGAATAATACTTTAAAGGATAAGAGTCCTTTAGAAATTGTTCAATGGGCTGTTTTAAATGCAAAAACACCTGTGGTAACAACTAACTTTAGACCTTATGAAGCCGCCATATTAAATGTATGTGCTCAGGCTTTATCGGATATTCCAGTGATTTGGTGTGATTCAGGTTATAATACACCGAATACATATAGACATGCTGAGGAAGTTATTGAGTTATTGAAATTAAACATTAAACTGTATGTTCCTAAGCAAACTTCTTCTCATAGAGATGTGGTGATGGGGATTCCTGATATCGAGGATCCTAAGCATAAGTTGTTTACCGAACAAGTAAAGCTAGAACCTTTTAAGAGAGCAATGACAGATTTTAAACCAGATGTTTGGTTTACTAACCTGAGAAAAGGACAAACAGCGTTAAGAGATTCACTTGATATTTTGAGTTTGAGTGGAGATGGAGTGCTTAAAGTAAGCCCATTCTACTATTATAGTGATGCAGAGTTAGATGTGTATTTAGAACAGCATAATTTACCAAACGAATTTAAATATTTTGACCCTACCAAAGTGTTAGGAAACAGAGAGTGTGGATTACATACTAATTAATCTGGTGTAGTAGTGTAGGACGTAAAAAAGAAGATTAAAAAACATTATATGGAAGTGATTGAACATATAAAAGAACAAGTTTTGGATAAAAAAGTACTAGGAGTAAATCCTTTGGAAAGTGAAGCAATTTATATTTTTAGAGAAGTAGTTGCTCAGTTCGAGAAGCCTGTATTACTTTTTTCGGGTGGGAAAGATTCTATTACATTAGTGCGACTGGCACAGAAAGCATTTTATCCTGCTAAAATCCCATTTCCTTTATTGCATATTGATACGGGGCATAATTTTCCAGAAACTATCGAATTTAGAGATCGCTTAGCAGAAGAGCTAGGAGTAGAGTTAATTGTGCGTAATGTTCAGGATTCTATTGATCAGGGCAAGGTAGTCGAAGAAAAAGGAAAATACGCTAGCCGTAATAGTTTACAAACTACAACGCTTTTGGATGCTTTAGAAGAATTTAAGTTCGATGCTGCAATCGGTGGTGCTAGGCGTGATGAAGAAAAAGCTAGAGCCAAAGAACGTATTTTTTCTGTAAGAGATGATTTTGGTCAATGGGATGAGAAAAATCAGAGGCCAGAATTGTTCGATCACCTCAATGGCAAAATAGATTTAGGACAAAACGTGAGAGTATTTCCTATAAGTAACTGGACCGAATTAGATGTTTGGAGTTATATCCAGAAGGAAGGGATAGAAATTCCATCGATTTATTTTGCACACAAACGTAAAACGTTTGTTAGAGATGGTATGATATGGTCTGCAGAAGATGATATCGTGCATAGAGAAGAGGATGAACTGGTAGAAGAAAGATTGGTTAGATTTCGTACAGTTGGTGATATGTCATGTACTGCTGCTGTGCTTTCTGATGCAATTACCATCGACAAAGTAGTTGCGGAAATAAGAGAGTCAACAATTTCAGAAAGAGGAGCTCGTATCGATGATAAAAGATCGGAAGCGGCAATGGAAAAAAGAAAACAACAAGGATATTTTTAAAATGAGTTTATAGTTGTTAGTTAATAGTGCTATGTGGCTAGCTAATTATAAAATGGTGATAAAGAATTAAAAAAATATAGGTGATAGTCTTTTTGCTAATCAATATTATAAAATGTAACGATCAACAATTAACTATTAACCTTCAACCAAAAAAGAAATGGACGTACTAAAGATAGCAACAGCAGGAAGTGTAGATGATGGGAAGAGTACTTTGATAGGTCGTATTTTATACGATACAAAATCATTGACTACCGATAAGTTAGAGGCTATAGAAACTAGAAGTAAAGCAAACGGATTTGATTATCTTGATTTTTCATTGGCTACAGATGGATTAGTAGCAGAAAGAGAACAGGGTATTACAATCGATGTTGCTCATATTTACTTTTCAACAAAAACCAAAAGTTATATTATAGCGGATACTCCAGGACATATAGAATATACCAGAAATATGGTTACAGGAGCTTCTACATCCCAAGCTTCTATTATTTTGGTAGACGCTAGAAAAGGAGTAATAGAGCAAACATACCGACATTTTTTTATCAATAATCTGTTAAGGGTTAAAGATGTTATCGTTGCAATTAATAAAATGGATTTGGTTGATTTTTCAAAAGAGAAATATGATGCTGTTAAGTCTGATTTTGAGAAGCTAATTGCTAAAAGTGATTATAAAGAGCAAAATGTTACATTTATTCCTGTTAGTGCTTTACAAGGGGATAATGTTGTTACTAAATCTGAAAATACGCCTTGGTATGATGGTCAAACTTTGTTAGAGCATCTAGAAGAATTAGATGCGCAAGACGTATTTGAAAAAGCAGAGGTGCGTTTCCCTGTACAAACAGTGATTAGACCTAAGAAAGATGAATTCCATGATTTTAGAGGATATGCAGGTAAGTTGTACGGAGGAGATCTTTCGGTTGGAGATGAGGTTACTATTTTACCGTCTTTAACAACGTCTAAAATAAAAGAAATATTCTTTTTTGATCAGCAATTTGATACAGCAGGTAGAGGTAGTTCTTGTACATTAACCTTAGAAGATGATGTAAACGTTAGTCGTGGAGATATGATTGTAAAATCATCAGAACAACCAAAAGTAGAAAAGCAATTATCAGCTACAGTTTGTTGGATGGATAATAAGAATTTAAATCCAGGAACTAATTATTTGATTCAGAGTGGGAGTAGCAGAATTTTAGCAAAAGTGAAGAATATTAGTGGTACAATTGCTACAGATTTTTCTGGAGAAGATACAGAGCAAAATTCATTAAGTCTTAATGAAATTGGGAAGGTTCAGATACAATTAAGTAAGCCTTTGGCTATTGATTCTTATAGTAAGAATAAAGCCTCGGGATCATTTATATTAATAGATTCTCAAACAAACAATACCGCAGGCGTTGGTTTTATAGACTAGTTAAATGGCCAACATTTACAAATAAAGAAACAAGAATTTTTAAGAATTAAAAATTGAATACAAAAGTCATAGGTACGTCTTTTTTTAAGCTTTAAACACGAAAAAAAATGCAAAGTTTTAGAACAGAAATAGAAAACCCAGTTGTCGAAAAAGACATTATAGAATTAGCAAATAAAATTGAGCAATTCCATAAAGGGAAAATCGATGAGGAAAAATTTCGTAGCCTTCGTTTAGCAAGAGGTGTATATGGGCAGCGTCAGGAAGGAGTGCAAATGATTCGTATTAAACTACCTTATGGTAAGGTTTTAAGTAATCAGCTACGAAGAATTTGTGAGGTTTCTGATGAGTATTCTAGAGGTAGATTGCATATTACGACTAGACAAGATATACAAATACACTATGTGGATTTGAATAGGACTCCAGAACTTTGGGCAGAACTAGAAAAAGATGATGTGACCCTTAGAGAAGCTTGCGGTAACACAGTGCGTAATGTTACAGCTTCTGAAACTGCAGGGATTGATCCAAGAGAGCCTTTTGATGTTTGCCCATATGCAGATGCATTGTTTCGTTTCTTTTTAAGAAATCCTATTTGTCAGGAAATGGGGCGTAAATTCAAGGTGTCTTTTTCTGGAACAGAAGAAGATACAGGATTGTCATATATGCATGATTTAGGATTTATTGCTAAGATAGAAAATGGTATAAGAGGATTTAAAGTGATGTTAGCAGGTGGATTAGGGTCACAACCAAGACATGCAGATGAGTTATATAGCTTTTTACCAGCTAACAAAATAATTCCTTTGATGGAAGGAGTGTTAAGAATTTTTGATCGTCATGGTGAGCGTAAAAGTAGAGCCAAAGCGAGAATGAAGTTTTTAGTTAAGAATATTGGCTTAGACGCTTTTAAGGAATTATTAGAGGCAGAGCAAAAAGCTATAGCGCAAAAAACAGTGGAGATAGATGCTGAAAAATATGTAGCATCCGTTCCAGTTGATGTTGAAGCACCTGTGGTAGAAATTAAAGATCAAAAAGCTTTTGATTTATGGAAATCTACCAATGTGATCACACAAAAACAGGATGGATATGTTGCTATTGGAATCAAGGTTTTATTAGGAGATTTCTACACTGATAAGGCAAGATTATTAGCAGATTTAGTAGAAAAATACGCAGCAGGAGAATTAAGGTTATCACTGCGTCAAAATATTTTAATTCCTTTTGTAAAAGAAAATTTAGTGCCTTTCTTCTATCAAGAATTAGAAAAGTTAGGATTTGTTGAAGCAGGTTATAATAAAGCAATTGATATTACTGCATGTCCAGGAACTGATACGTGCAATTTGGGAATAGCAAGTAGTACCGGTATTGCAGAAGAATTAGAAAGAGTTATAAAAACAGAATACCCTCAATATTTAGAAAAAGAGGATCTTGTAATTAAGATCAGTGGATGTATGAATGCCTGTGGACAGCATAATATGGCAAATATTGGTTTCCAAGGGATGTCTGTTAGAACAAAAGATAAGTTAGTAGCGCCAGCGCTTCAAATATTATTGGGTGGAGGAAATCTAGGAGATGGTAAAGGTCGATTTGCAGATAAAGTGGTTAAAGTACCAAGTAGAAGAGGACCAGAGGCTTTACGTAGAATATTAGATGATTTTGAAGCAAATTCGAATGGAAGAAAATTTGTAGAGTATTATGCAAACCAAGGAGAAAAATATTTCTACGATTTTCTAACAGACTTATCAAATGTGGATAATCTTACCCAAGAAGATTTTATCGATTGGGGAAATGAAGAGGAATATGTAAAAGCGATTGGAATTGGAGAATGTGCAGGTGTAGTCATAGACTTAATTGCTACTTTGTTCTTGGAAAGTGAAGAGAAAATTGAAAATGCAAAAGTATCTTTTGAAAACGAAGTCTACTCAGACGCAGTTTACCATGCTTATAGTTCTCTTGTTAACTCTGCAAAAGCCCTATTGTTAGCGGAAAATAAGAAGACAAATACACATGCAGGTATTATCAATCAGTTTGATGAAGAATTTGTGTCAACTGGCAAAATAAATCTAGATGGAACATTCGCAGATTTGATATATCAGATTCAAAGAAATGCACCAAGTAAGGATTTTGCAGTGGATTATATTAAAAATGCAGGGCAATTTTTGCAAAAAGTGCAAGCGTTTAGAGCACTTGAAGTGGAAAATGTATAATATCTTTACATTATAAGAATTTGGGATAATAAATTATGTAAGTAGATGAAAATGAGTAGCAAGATACCAAAGTTAACAGTTGTAGGAGCAGGTCCTGGGGATCCAGATTTAATTACATTAAAAGCTATCAAAGCATTAGCATCAGCAGATGTTGTATTATACGATGCATTGATTAATGAATCTCTTTTAGAATATGCTCCGAATGCCGAAAAAATATTTGTAGGTAAACGAAAAGGGTGTTACGCTTATCAACAAGAACAGATTAATGAATTAATTATTAGTAGAGCAAAAAGTCATGGACATGTCGTTCGATTAAAAGGAGGAGACCCTTTTATTTTTGGACGTGGAGCAGAAGAAATTGATTATGTGCAAGAATTTGGAATTGAAACAAATATGGTTCCTGGGATATCATCATCTCTAGCGGTACCAGCATATCAAGGAATTCCACTGACAAAACGAGGTTCATCCGAGAGTTTTTGGGTGATCACTGGAACAACAAAATCTCATAAATTATCACAGGACGTTTGCCTGGCAGCTAAATCTAATGCGACTGTGGTAATTTTAATGGGAATGAGCAAGTTAAGCGAAATTGTTAGTATCTTTGCAGCCGAAAATAAACAAGAGGTTCCTGTAGCTGTTATCCAGAACGGAACAACTGATAATGAGAGGTTTGGATATGGTTCGATTGGAACTATAGAACAAGTAGTTTCAGAACAAAAATTGTCTTCACCTGCCATTATTGTAATCGGAGAAGTAGTGAAACAAAGAGCTAAATTAGCTTCTATTTGTAAGAATATAAAAGAAGAAATCGTATCTTGATAGTTCAGGATAGCAATAAAGATGAAACGAGTATTGAAAAATTTAATATTTGTTTGAAAAAAGAAAATGTTTAAATTTTTAATACGAGAACAGAGTGGTTACACAGGTTCTCAATTTTATAATTAATTTATTATTGAAATAATTAATAAAATTTAAGCGTGTGAAAGAAAGAAATAATTTATATCCCGTTTTTCTAAAGGTTAGAAATCTCGAAATTCTAATTGTAGGAGGAGGAAATGTGGCCGAAGAAAAACTAACGTTCTTATTAAAATCGAGCCCGGATGCTAAAGTAACAATGGTGTCTCCAATGTATAGAGAAGATACTGTGATTCTGGCAAAAAAGTTCGGAGTAAAAATGATAAAAAAGAAATATCACAGACGTTTTCTGAAAGGAAAACATATAGCAATTGCTACTACAGATGTTCCAAAAGTCAATATACAAGTGTATAAAGATTGTAGGAAAAGAAGTAAATTGGTGAATGTAGCAGACAATCCTCCATACTGTGATTTTTATATGGGAGGTATTGTAACCAAAGGTAATGTGAAAGTGGCTATTTCGACCAACGGAAAGTCACCGACCACAGCCAAAAGACTACGTCAGTTTTTTGAAGAAGTAATTCCAGAAAATATTGATGACTTAGTCAAAAATTTAAATGAATATAGAAAAACAATAAAAGGTGATTTCGAGGAAAAAGTGGAAACACTCAATGAATTTACCAAAGGATTAATAGGAAAAAAAGAAGTTGAACATGATCAAGACTGATATTCTAATCATCGGAGCAGGACCAACAGGTTTATTCACTGTTTTTGAAGCAGGATTATTAAAATTAAAAACACATCTTATCGATGCGTTGCCACAACCAGGTGGTCAATGCTCGGAAATATATCCTAAAAAACCGATTTATGATATTCCTGGATTTCCAGAAATTTTGGCTGGAGATTTAGTAAATAATTTAATGGAGCAGATAAAACCTTTTGAACCAGGTTTTACTTTAGGAGAAAGAGCTGAAACAATTGAGAAATTGGAAGATGATACCTTTTTGGTGACTACCAACAAAGGAACGAAACACAATGCTCCTGTAGTAGCGATTGCTGGAGGATTGGGTTCTTTTGAGCCTCGTAAACCACCAATTCCTAATATTGCGGATTTCGAAGATAAAGGAGTGGCATACATTATTAGAGATCCTGAGGTGTATAGAGACAAAAGAGTAGTAATCGCCGGAGGTGGAGATTCTGCTTTGGATTGGACTATTTTCCTTGCAGATGTGGCAAGTGAGGTTACTTTGGTACACAGAAGGAATGAATTTAGAGGTGCTTTAGATTCTGTAGAAAGAGTAGGTGAATTAACTAAACTGGGTAAAGTAAACTTAATTACCGAAGCCGAAGTAAAAGAAATTAAAGGAGAAGATCACGTTACAGGTGTTGGAATCAAACACAAGACACAAGGAGATATTAATGTAGATACAGATTACTTTATTCCATTATTCGGATTATCACCAAAATTAGGTCCAATTGCAAATTGGGGATTAGAAATAGAAAAGAATGCTATTAAAGTTGATAATTCGTATGATTATCAAACAAATATTCCAGGTATCTATGCTATAGGTGATGTAAATACCTACAGGGGAAAGCTTAAGTTAATACTTTCTGGATTCCATGAAGCTGCCATTATGTGTCAGAGTGCCTATCAAAGAATCTTCCCTGATAAAAAATATGTGATGAAATATACTACAGTAGGTGGAGTAGAAGGATTTGATGGATCTAAAAAAGAAGCCAAAAAAGAGGTAGTAAAAGCAATCGTATAAGACTTATAAATTTCTTTCCTCGTAAGTAATACTGATCATTTTCGGTATATTTACGAGGATTTTTATACCCTTAAAGCAATAATATGTCAGACGTTACTATAAAGATAAAAGATAGAGAAGGAGAAATTCATGAAGTACAAGCTCCTACTGATATGGCAATGAACCTAATGGAGGTGTGTAAAGCTTATGAACTTCCGGTAGAAGGTACTTGTGGCGGAATGGCTATGTGTGCATCTTGTCAATGTTATATTTTATCAGATCATGAGCTTCCAGAAATGGGACAGGATGAGGACTTAATGTTAGCAGAAGCTTTTTATGTAGAGGATAATAGTAGACTTGGATGTCAAATTCCGATCACTCCAGAATTAGATGGATTGGAGATTGAATTAGCTCCAGAATCCTAAAAAAATAGATTAAACTTGCAAAATAAATGGCTATGTCTTTTATTTGTAAACGTTTTACGTAGATACGTCTACGCAGTTCATAAATTTAATTATGTTATCAAGAAAGGTGGAGGGAATAGACCCTATGAAACCTTAGCAACCCTTTATCTGTTAAAGAAGGTGCTACATTCTATTCGTTTCATACGAAATAGATAACAATGATGTATGGCTCAGCCTATTTCCATTTATTTTTCTTGATATAGTGATTATTGTATGATTGATAACCTATTTCTAGTACTGTTATTTTAGTATTAGACAGAATGTTTTTCATATATGGAGATCTTTTTATTGATCAAATTATATATGTAATTATTGGATTTTTAAATGAAGGATATACAAAAAATATTAGAGGAAAGAATCCTTGTGTTGGATGGAGCAATGGGGACTATGCTACAACGTCATAAGTTTACCGAAGAAGATTTTAGAGGCGAAAGGTTTAAGGATTGGAAAGTTCCAGTTCAAGGGAATAATGATTTATTGAGTATTACGCAACCCGAAGCAATTAAAGAAGTACACCGTTTGTATTTTGAAGCTGGTGCGGATATTGTGGAAACCAATACTTTCTCTGGAACAACTATTGCGATGGCAGATTACGAAATGGAAGAATTAGTATATGAATTAAACTTTCAATCTGCCAAGATAGCTAAAGAGGTGGCAGATGAATTTACTGCTAACGAACCTAATAAGCCACGTTTTGTTGCTGGATCTATTGGGCCTACCAATAGAACTGCAAGCATGTCACCAGATGTAAATGATCCTGGTTTTAGAGCGGTCACTTTCGATGAGTTAAGGATAGCATATAAACTACAGGTGGAAGCATTATTAGATGGAGGATCTGATATACTTTTGGTAGAAACTGTTTTTGACACATTGAATGCAAAAGCTGCTCTTTTTGCAATAGAAGAAGTAAAAGACGAAAGAAATATAGAGGTGCCAATTATGGTAAGTGGAACCATAACAGATGCAAGTGGGAGAACACTATCTGGTCAGACAGCGGAGGCATTTTTAATTTCTGTTTCGCATATTCCTTTATTGTCTATAGGATTTAATTGTGCCTTGGGAGCAAATCAGTTAACTCCACATTTAGAGGTGCTATCACAGAAAGCTGATTTTTGGGTGTCAGCACATCCCAATGCAGGATTGCCAAATGCTTTTGGAGAGTATGATGAAACTCCAGAGCAAATGGCAGATCAAATAAAAGAATATTTAGACAAAAATTTGGTAAATATTATTGGAGGATGTTGTGGAACTACTCCAGAGCATATCAAGGCAATTGCAGATATTGCCAAAAAGTATCAACCAAGATCATTAGAAGCAGTGATTTAGATTATGGCGGTAAAGGAAAAAAGAAAATACTTAAAGTTATCCGGACTTGAGCCGATGATTGTTTCGGCTGATACGAACTTTATAAATGTTGGTGAGCGTACTAATGTAGCAGGATCTAGAAAATTTCTTCGTCTCATCAAGGAGGAAAAATTTGATGAAGCACTTGATATTGCCAGACATCAGGTAGAGGGAGGAGCTCAGGTGATCGATATCAATATGGACGATGGTTTGATAGACGGAAAAGAAGCTATGGTAAGGTTCTTGAATCTTATTATGGCAGAACCCGATATTGCCAGAGTGCCAATCATGATTGATAGCTCTAAATGGGATATTTTAGAAGCAGGATTACAAGTCGTGCAAGGGAAATGTGTAGTAAATTCTATCAGTCTAAAAGAAGGAGAAAAAGAGTTTATAGCACATGCCAAAAAAATCAAGAGATATGGAGCAGCAGTAATTATAATGGCTTTTGATGAGGTTGGTCAGGCAGATAATTATGAGCGCCGTATTGAGATCTCTAAAAGATCCTATGATATCCTAGTTAATAAAGTTAATTTTCCTCCAGAGGATATCATATTTGATTTAAATATATTTCCAGTAGCTACTGGAATGGAAGAACATCGTAAAAATGCGATAGATTTTATTGAGGCTACGAGATGGGTAAGAGAAAATTTACCTCATTGTAGTGTCAGTGGTGGAGTTAGTAATGTTTCTTTTTCCTTTAGAGGAAACAACGTGGTTAGAGAAGCCATGCATTCTGTGTTTTTATATCACGCTATTCAGGCAGGAATGAATATGGGGATTGTAAACCCTACAATGCTTGAAGTATACGATGATATACCTAAAGATTTATTGGAATATGTAGAAGATGTGATCTTAGATCGAAGAGAGGATGCAACTGAACGTTTACTTGATTTTGCCGAAACCGTAAAAGGAACTAAAAAAGAACAAACAGTTGATCTTTCCTGGAGAGAAGAACCTTTGCAAGACCGGATAACCAGAGCATTGGTAAAAGGAATTGATCAATACATAGAAGAGGATGTAGAGGAAGCGAGACAAGCAGCCGATAAACCTATTGAGGTAATTGAAGGTAATCTGATGACTGGAATGAACGTGGTTGGAGACTTATTCGGTTCGGGAAAAATGTTTTTACCGCAAGTTGTTAAATCAGCTAGGGTTATGAAAAAAGCAGTTGCTTACTTATTACCGTATATCGAAGAAGAAAAGAAAAACAACCCAAGTTCAGCCGAAGGAAATGGTTCTGCTGGAAAAGTATTAATGGCTACTGTAAAAGGAGATGTTCATGATATTGGTAAGAATATAGTGTCCGTTGTATTAGGGTGTAATAATTATGAGATTGTGGATCTAGGAGTTATGGTACCGCCGGAGAAAATTATTCAGACTGCAATTGATGAAAGTGTTGATATCATTGGATTAAGTGGGTTAATTACTCCGTCTCTGGATGAAATGGTCTTTTTAGCCAAAGAAATGGAACGTAGAAATTTTAAAATTCCATTATTGATTGGAGGAGCAACTACTTCTAAGGCACATACCGCGGTAAAAATAGATCCGCAATATCAAAATGCTGTGGTACATGTAAATGACGCATCAAGAGCAGTTACCGTGGTAGGAGATCTTTTGAATAAAAGAAGTAATCAAAAATATGTAGGTGCATTAAAAGAAGACTATGAGAAATTTAGAGAGAGCTTCTTAAAAAGAACAAAAAAGAAGGAGTACCTATCGATTGAAGATGCAAGAAAAAATAAATATACCATCGACTGGAACACTTCCGAAATTACAGAACCAAATGAGTTAGGGGTTCGGATTATCGAAGAGTTTGATTTAAAAAAGCTAGAGCCATATATTGATTGGACTCCATTTTTTAGGTCTTGGGATCTTCATGGGAAATATCCAGCTATTCTAAATGATGAAATTGTAGGAGAACAAGCTACTTCCTTATTTGCAGACGCGAAGGAATTAATGGGCAAAGTACTTAATGAAAGATTACTAAGTGCAAAAGCAATATTTGGGTTGTTCGAAGCGAATACCATTAATGATGATGATATAGAGGTTAAAACTAATTCTGGAAATTTTGAATTTAGAACTCTTAGACAGCAATTAAAAAAGCATGCAGGTAAACCCAACTTTGCGTTAGCCGACTTTGTAGCTCCAAAAGAATCTAAAAGACAAGATTATATTGGATGTTTCTGCGTTACTACAGGATTTGGGACCAAAGAGCTGGCAGAGGATTTTGAAAAAGAACATGATGATTATAATTCAATTATGATTAAAGCTTTAGCAGATCGTTTGGCCGAAGCTTTCGCAGAATATCTACATGAAAAAGTAAGAAAAGAACATTGGGGATATGCTAAAGAAGAAAAACTGTCTAATGATGAGTTAATTAAAGAAGTTTATAAAGGGATTAGACCTGCACCAGGATATCCCGCTTGTCCGGATCATCTCGAGAAACTAACAATCTGGGAACTATTAAAGGTAAAAGAAAATATAGGAGTTGAACTTACTGAAGGTCTGGCGATGTGGCCGGCAGCTTCGGTTTCGGGATATTACTTTGCTAACCCTGAAGCAAGATATTTTGGTTTGGGAAAAATAAAAGAAGATCAAGTCAAAGATTTTGCTTCAAGAAAAAATATCGACTTCGAGCTGGCAAAAAAGTGGTTAAGTCCTAACCTAGTAGAATAAAAAATACCAAGTAAACAACTAAAACTAAATGAAGGTTACCGATCATATAAAAAAGGCTAAAGGAAAAACATTATTTTCATTTGAATTAATTCCTCCCCAAAAAGGAAAAAGTATCCAAGAATTATATGATAATATAGATCCCTTAATGGAATTTAATCCTCCATTCATAGATGTAACTACATCGAGAGAGGAATTTATCTATATTGATCGCGAAGGTCTCTTGGATAAAAAATTAACAAGGATGCGTCCAGGAACAGTTGGTATTTGTGCATCAATTACACATAAGTATAATGTAGATACAATTCCACACGTACTATGTGGAGGGTTTACAAAGGAGGAAACGGAATATCTTTTGGTGGATTGTCATTATTTAGGTATTGATAATGTAATGGCACTTCGTGGAGATGCGATGAAAGAGGAAAAATATTTTAGTCCAACAAAAGGAGGTCATTGTTATGCAAATGAATTGGTAGAGCAGATTGTAAATATGAATAATGGTCGATTTCTACATGAAGTTATAGAAAGTGATAATCAATCTGACTTTTGTATAGGTGTTGCCGGATATCCAGAAAAGCACATGGAAGCTCCGTCTATGAATGCTGATATAAGAAGATTAAAAGATAAAGTTGATGCTGGTGCTGATTATGTGGTAACCCAAATGTTTTTTGATAATAAAAGGTATTTCGCCTTTGTAGAAAAAGCTAGAGACGCTGGGATTAACGTCCCAATAATACCAGGTATCAAACCTGTAGCGGTAAAAAGACATCTGCAATTATTACCTCAAGTTTTTAAGCTAGACATGCCGGATGAGTTAGTGAGTGCTGTAGAAAGTTGTAAGACTAATAAGCAAGTTCGTGAAGTAGGGATAGAATTCGCAATCCAACAATCGAAAGAATTAATGGAATACGGAGTGCCTGTATTACATTATTATTCAATGGGAAAATCTGATAATATTAAAAAAATAGCAGAAAGCGTATTCTAAAACTATCAAGATTTTGGAAACCTAAAAGTGCTATCTTACATTTGCCACAATGATAAAGCGCATTTGTATAGTATTGATATTGTTGGTGCACTACGTGCAATCACAAGAGGATAAAAAGTATTTTAGTTTTGATGTAAACAACTTTTACGGAACTATTCTAAAACATAATCCAGATATATCTCATTTAATAACAGGACATCCTTCAGGAGTACTACTTTCGGTAAACAGAAAGACCTTTGGTAATAAAGAATGGGAAAGATTATATAACTCACCTGATTATGGACTCTCATTCATATATCAGGATATGGATAATGAGTTTTTGGGTCAAAACTTTGGGGTCTATTTACATTATAACTTTTATTTTTTCAAACGTCTTTTGATGTTTAGATTAGGACAAGGATTAGCCTATACAAATAGTCCATACGATGAAGATGATAATTTTAGAAATGTGGCATACGGATCACATTTCATGAGTTCTACATTTGCAATGCTCAATCTAAAAAAAGAAAACATCTTAGGAGGACTTGGTTTTCAAATGGGATTAGGAGTTATTCATTATTCTAATGCAAATTTTAAAGCACCAAATAAAAGTACAAATACACTAGTGTTTAATGCAGGTTTTAATTACGTGTTAGATTCACAATATCCTGAATATATAGAAAAAGAAAAAGGAGAAGTAAGAGGTTCAGAACCATTAGGATATGGTTTTATATTTAGGAGTGGAATCAACGAAAGTGATGTTGTTGGATCTGGTCAGTTCCCATTTTATACCTTTGCAATTTTTGCAGATAAACGATTGAATAAAAAGAGTAGTTTGCAGCTTGGAGCGGAGTTATTTTTTTCGAAAGCACTGGAACGTTTTATTGATTTTAGATCTACGGGTGATTTCGAAGATGGAACCACAGGTGATGAAGATGCAAAAAGGATAGGGTTATCGTTGGGGCATGAATTAAGAGTAAGTAATATTTCTATATTAACACAATTGGGATATTATGTATATTATCCCTATGATTTTGAAGGACAAGTCTATAACCGTTTTGGATTAAGATATTATGTTAATAAAAATATATTTGGATCAGTTACTGTAAGATCACATGCGGCAAAAGCTGAGGCAGTTGAATTTTCTATTGGTTACAGATTATGAAAAAGATACTTATAATAATATTGATGCTGTTTATTATTTCTTGTGATAGCGAGAACGCTATAGATTGTTTTCAAAGGACAGGAGATTTAGTACGACAAGAAGTTGAGGTTCCAGATTTTTCTAGAATTTTAGTAAATCAGAATGTAGAAATGGTTTTGAAACAAGGAGAACAGACCTCTATAGTAATAGAAACTGGCGATAATTTATTAAATGAGGTTTCTGCTATTGTCGAAGGTGATCGATTAGTGTTAAGTAATACTAATGATTGTAATTTTGTAAGAGATTTTAATCAAACTAAAATTTTTGTAACAGCTCCTAATATTACTGAAATTAGAAGTGCTTCCCAATTTGATATTTCTTCAGATGGAACACTTACCTATCCTCAACTAAGATTACTATCTGAAGACTTTGTGGAAGATAATGAAGGGAGTGTAACCGGCACATTTACAATTATAATTGAAAATCAAAGCTTAATTATTGTAGGGAATAATATTACTTCATTTTTTTTATCTGGCAGTACGAATAATTTGAATGTTAATTTTGCATCTGGTACCGGAAGATTTGAGGGAGAGGATTTGGTTGCTACAAATGTTAGGTTAAGGCATAGAGGAACAAACAAAATTATCGTAAACCCTCAAGAGTCGATAACAGGTGAAATTAGAAGTACTGGAGATGTCATTTCCATAAATCAGCCTCCAGTGGTAGATGTGCAAGAGTTTTTTACAGGAAGACTAATATTTAATTGAAATTTACATACAAAAGGGATTTTTCCCTTTAATTTTTTTCAATAATTTTTGTTAAATTTTGTGATTTTCACTTTGTTTTTTTCTTTTTTATGTATCTTTATTTTCTTTTCAAGAAATTGTAAATCATATATTTACGTTTATTTTTATTGCGTTTTTTTATCATAACTGTGTTACGGTTTTGTAATACAAAATAAATGGTTTTACTGGTTTATAAAATTGATAATATTGCGTAAATTTAATTACCCCGCAGAGCAAACAGTTGAATCTTAACAAAATTGTATGGCCTATAGCGAGGAAACTACTTTTAGAAATTACGTTCATTTACGAGAGAATTATTTACAAAGAGAACTTTACGAAATTGTAAAGAAAGACGAAAAAGTTTTTGATTTCATTCAAGATACTATACTAGATGGTGTTTGGTTTTGGGATTTAAAAGATCCTGACCAAAAATGGATGGATGAAAAATTTTGGAGTATTCTTGGATATACTGCCACCGAAATTCCAAAAGAAAAATCTTTTTGGAAAAAAATAATAATTCAGGAAGATTTAGAAAAGATATTGAAAAGTTTGGATGAGCATCTCGATCAGCCAAATAAACAATATGATCTAGTGGTTAGGTTTACTCATAAGTTAGGACATATAGTTTGGTTGAGATGCAGAGGTATTACTATTTCGGATATCAATGGTGAACCTTTATGGATGATTGGGGTATATGCAGATGTTACTAAATTAGTAAATACAGAATACGAATTACAGCAGCAAGTTGAAAAGTATAAAGATACTATTGAGAGTACCAATTCAGGTTCTTGGGAATGGAATTTGCGAACGGGAAAGGTGGTTTTTGATGAGAGATGGGCTAATACCATGGGATATTCCCTCTCCGAATTACAACCAGTTTCTTTAAATACCTGGGTAGATTTGATGCATCCTTCTGATCATATAAAATCGACAAAGGTATTGCAACAACATTATGAAAAGTTGATACCCTACTATGAGTGCGAAACACGATTGAAACATAAGAATGGAGATTGGATTTGGGCATTGATAAAAGGAAAAATAGTGAGTTGGGATGAAGAAGGTAATCCTGAATTATTAGTAGGAACCCAAGTCGATATCACTGAGAACAAAAAAGCTTTAGAAAAGAATAGATTATTTGTAAGTCAAGCACCAAGCGCAATAGCCATGTTTGACACCAATATGAGATATCTTGCAGCATCTAGCAGGTGGTTTGAAGATTATAATATAGTTGGACAAGATATTATAGGAAAATCTCAATATGAAGTTTTTCCGGATATGAAAGAAAAATGGGAAAGTATTTATAATAAATGCTTAAATGGGGAAACGCTTAGAAAAGACGAAGATTGTTTAGAGAGAAATGAAGGTTGTAATCAATGGATTTCTTGGGAATTACGCCCATGGTACAATAAACAAGGACAGATAGGAGGTTTGTTAAAACATACCTCAGATATATCCAAATTAAAAAAAGCGGAAGAGCTTAGCGAAGAACGAAAAGTTTTTTTAGAAGCAATTTTAGATAGTATCGATGTAGGTGTTGTGTCCTGTGATGATAAAGGTTTGTTAACCTTATTTAATAAAACGGCTAAAAAATGGCATGGATTGCAAGCCAAACCAATTTCTCCTTCGGACTTATCAGAATATTATGGTCTACGAAAACCTGATGGGATTACACCCTTAAAAGAAGAAGAGATTCCTCTTATAAAAGCATTAAGAGGAAATCAGGTGATGGATGATGAAATAGTGATTACATCGACATCTAGCAAACAAAGACATGTTGTAACCAACGGTTCCCAATTGATTGGTGTTAATGGCGAGGTTAGAGGAGCTGTGGTTGCCATGCACGATGTTACGGATAGAAAATTAGCTGAAGAGAAATTAAAAATAAGTGAACAAGCTTTTAGAGGGAATTTTGAAAGTGCGGCGACAGGAATGGCTATTATTGGTCTAGATGGACGATGGATAGAAGTAAATGATGCTGTTTGCAATATGATAGGATATCGAAGGGAAGAATTAACTAACATGACATTCCAAGATATTACCCATCCAGAAGATTTAAATAAAGACTTAGGATTATTGAATAAGCTTCTAAATGGTGAAATATCCTTTTACCATCTAGAAAAGAGATATTTTCATAAGAATGGTAGAGAAGTACACGGATTGCTTTCGGTTTCTTTAGTAAGAGATAAAAAAGAAACACCATTATATTTTATTTCTCAAATAACCGATACCACTCAGAGTGTATATAATCAAAGGAGATTAGAAGATACTTTAGCTAAGTTAAAAGGTATTTTGGAATCGAGTAGTAGAGTTGGAATAATAGGGACCGATGTTTCAGGAATCATAACGACATTTAATAAAGGAGCTGAAAATCTTTTAGGATATGATCGCGAGGAAATGTTATATAAGCAAAGTCCAGTCATTATTCATGATCAGGAAGAAGTAGAATTGGTTGGACGGAAATTGTCGCATGAGTTACATAAAGAAGTAAAAGGTTTTGATGTTTTTATTGAATTAACAAATAAAAAAAAGCATTACACAAAGGAGTGGACATATATTCGGAAAGATGGAACAAGATTTCCTGTGCAGCTTACAGTCACTGCAATCAAAGAAAGGGATAAAACGATAGGTTACTTAGGAGTCGCTACAGATATTAGCGATATAAAAAAGGTTGAAGACGAACTCAAATCCATTTTAGAACTAACGGAAGAACAAAATGAAAGGTTAAGAAATTTTGCTTACATCGTATCTCATAATTTAAAATCTCAATCAGGTAACTTCGAGATGTTACTTGATATTTATACCAAAGAAAATCCCGAAGCTGAAAAATCTGAGGCGATACAACTATTTAAAACGGCTTCTACTCGACTATCAGATACCATAAAACATTTAAACGAGGTAGTACAAATTAATAATTCTATTGGCGAAAATTTGACCTCCAGTAATCTTAAAAAATCCGTAGATGAAGTAGTGAAAACAATATCGGTAATCTCAAAGGACGCTGAAGTTACTATTAATAATAATATATCCGAGGAGTTATGGGTACAAGCTATTCCTGCTTACTTAGATAGTATTATTTTAAATTTTATAACTAATGGGATTCGATACAGATCTAAAAGTCGTGATAGTTATATCAATATAGAAGCTAGGATTCAAGATGATTTTATCGTCATGCTTATAGAAGATAACGGATTAGGAATAGATCTAAAAAAGTATGGTTCTAAGTTATTTGGAATGTATAAAACTTTTCATAACAATGAAGATGCGAGAGGTATTGGACTATTTATCACAAAAAATCAGGTTGAAGCACTTGGTGGAAAAATTAAGGTTAAAAGTAAAGTAGATCAGGGAACTACATTTGAGATTTATCTTAAGAAAGGAAAGCAATTCTAAATTCAGATTGTATTTTTTCTTAAAAAATGGACTTTTTTAAGAAATATGTTGCAAAAATTAGCGAATTATTTAGGGAATATTCAGTAACTTTAAGTGATATTCAACGTTTGCACAATTCCCTCATTCGCTTATAAAAATAAAAATGAACATGACCATGAAATTGACGAGAGTAAAGGATATAGCGCAAGATTCGAATAGAGATCACTATCTAAAGGAAGAACTATATGGCTTAATCAAAACTGATAGTTATATTTTTGATTTTATACAAGAAGCAGCCTTAGATGGGATATGGTTTTGGGATCTATTGGATCCTGATAATGTATGGATGAATCCAAGATATTGGACTCTTTTTGGATATGATCCGGCGACCAAACCCCATAAAACAGATGCTTGGCAAGAAATCGTATTTAAAGAAGATTTAAAAAATATATATGCCAATTTTACTGCGCACGCAGAGGATCCCTCAGTTCCCTATGATCAAATAGTTAGATTTAAACATAAACTAGGACATACCGTATGGGTGCGTTGTAGAGGTGTAATGCTCAGAGATGATCAAGGGAAACCTATTAAAATGCTTGGTGCTCATACCGATATTACTAATATCAAAGAAAAAGAAGAAGAGCTAAGGTTACAGTCCGCTTTTTTTGAACACATTATTGATGGAACTGGATTAGGAACGTGGAAATGGAATGTTAAAACTAGTGAAACTATCCTAAATGAACGCTGGGCAGAGATGATAGGGTATACTTTAGAAGAGCTGAAACCAATCTCTTTAGGAACCTGGTTAGCACACTCTACTAAAGAAGATCAAGATCGATCGAATGAACTTTTAAAAGAACATTTTGAAAAAAGAACTCCATTTTATGAGTGTGAATTTAAAATGAAACACAAAAATGGAGAATGGATTTGGGTTTTAGACAGAGGGAAAGTAGTAAGTTGGGATGAAGAAGGTAACCCAGAATGGATGCTTGGTGCTCATACTGATATTACGGAGATAAAGAAAAAAGAAGAAGAACTAAGGATACAATCGGCCATATTTGAGCATATTATCGATGGGACGGATCTTGGTACTTGGCAGTGGAATCCCGAAACTGGAGAAACTATTTTTAATGAAAGATGGGCAGAAATTATTGGTTATACCTTAGATGAAATTGGACCGATTTCTATAGATACTTGGGTTAAATATACGCACCCTGATGATATTCAAAAGTCAAATACATATCTGGAAGAATATTTCAAAGGAAATACTCCTATATACGAATGTGAAGTAAGGATGAAACACAAAAATGGGGGGTATGTTTGGATATTGACTAAGGGTAAAGTAGTTAGCTGGCATGAAAAAGGAAAACCAGAGTGGGTTTTCGGATCCCACCAAGATATTACAAAGAAAAAGCAAGACTTCGAAAGAAATAGACTTTTTATAGAGCAAGCTCCAAGTGCCATAGCGATGTTTGATAAAAAAATGAACTATTTGGCCGCATCGCAAAAATGGTTTCAGATTTATGATATAGAAGGAGAGGATATTATAGGAAAATCTTATTACACTATCTTTTCAAAGGTTAGCAAGATCAGGAAAATGAATATTGCTAAATGTTTAAAGGGTACGGTAATTAAAAATTATGAGGAAAAAATACATAGAAAAAAGGGAGATTTTGTCTGGTTATCTTGGGAATTGCGACCTTGGTACTCTGATGAAAATGAAATAGGAGGTATTATCATACACGTTTCAGATATTACCAGAATTAAAAAAGAAGAAGAGCTAAAATCTTTGTTAAGAGTAGCAGAAGATCAAAATCGAAGATTGAAAAACTTTGCACATATCGTTTCACATAATCTGAAGTCTCATTCCGGAAATTTTGAGATGTTATTGGATTTATTCTTACAGGAAAATCCAGAGATTAGAGATAATGAAATTATTAGGCTATTTAAAACTGCTTCTTTAAATCTTTCAGATACTATTGCGCATCTAAATGAGGTCGTATTGATTAATACTTCCTTAGATAAAAGTTTGGTTCCAATTGATCTCAAAGAAGCGATAGATGAAGTAATAAGAGGCGTTTCTGCAATCGCAATAGAATCCGAAGTAGCCATAAATAACCAGGTAAATGATAATATAAGAGTGATGGCAGTACCAGCTTACTTAGATAGTATATTACTTAACTTTATAACTAATGGTATTAAGTATAGATCATTAGAGCGAGAAAGTTACCTTACATTAAGTGTTGTAAAAGAAGATAAATATATGGTGTTATCAATTGAAGATAATGGATTAGGTATAGACCTAAGAAAACATCGATCTAAATTATTCGGAATGTATAAAACCTTTCATACCGAAATTAAAAATGCCCGAGGAATTGGATTATTTATAACAAAGAACCAAGTAGAAGCTATTGGTGGTAAAATAGAAGTTAGTAGCGAAGTGGATAGAGGAACAACCTTTAAAATTTATATGAGATATGAGTAAAATAGATATTGCCTGTGTTATAGATGATGATCCAATTTTTGTTTTTGGAATTAAGAAGGTGATGCAACTCATCGACTTTTGCGAAGGAATCTTGGTCTTTAAAAACGGTCAAGAAGCTTTAGATAATCTAAAAGCAATCATTTCTGCCAAAGAACAATTACCGGATATCATATTGTTAGATTTAAATATGCCAATTTTAGATGGTTGGCAATTTTTAGAAGAGTTTATAAAGATTCCTTGTAATAAAAAGATTCTTATTTATGTAGTTTCATCTTCTGTAGATCCAGAGGATGTATTGCGTGCTAAATCTTACGAAAGTGTTAGTGAGTATATTGTAAAACCAATATCAGTAGCAAAACTAAAAGAAGTGCTTTATGATTTTGAAAATGCGACTGGATAAAAAATAGTAAGGTCTAATTCGTTAGCTCTCTAAATAAACTCTCTAGGTTTTTATTTTTTCTCGAAAGCTGCAGGATTTTTAGTTGATTATCATGAGCAAAATCAAAAACTGCTGGCCTCATATCGATTGTAGTATCAAATGTGAGTAAGTATACAAAGCCATGGACATTTTTAACCTGTTTGATATAATCAAATTTGGATAAAAAGGCTTCCTCTACTCTGTAATCAAATTCAACTTCAATGATCTGATCAGTTTGATCCATCATTTCATTTAAGTCTTTATCAGCTACTATTTCACCTTTGTTGATGATAATAACACGATCACACATGGCTTCTACTTCCTGCATAATATGTGTAGAAAGAAAAACTGTTTTTTCTTTGCCTACCGTTTTGATAAGTTCTCTGATTTCTACCAACTGATTTGGATCAAGTCCAGTGGTTGGTTCATCAAGAATTAATACTTTGGGATCATGAAGTAATGCACAAGCCAATCCTACACGTTGGCGATATCCTTTAGATAATTGACTAATTTTTTTATTGGATTCTGGTAGTAAACCAGTTTGTTGTATTACTTCTTCAATTCGAGATGTAGTTACTTTATAAACCTGAGCATTAAAAGCCAAATACTCTCTAACATACATGTCTAAATACAAAGGATTGTGTTCTGGAAGATAGCCTACATTCCTTTGTACATCCATAGATTCTGAATGTATATCAAATCCATTTACTTGTGCTTTTCCAGAGCTAGCATCTAAATAAGTAGTCAGAATTTTCATCATTGTGGATTTTCCAGCACCATTCGGACCTAAAAAGCCAACAATTTCTCCTTGTTTTACCTCAAATGAAATTTCTTTCAAAGCATTTTGCTCATTATATACTTTAGAAATTTTTGAAACTGAAATAGACATAACTTCCCTTTATATTCAAAAGTACATAAAACCTTATTTATTGTATGTAAATCAAATAAAAAAATAAAAAATCAGATCATAACCTTTTGATAATGTTTTGATAAACTTACCTGAGTTACATTTTGTTAAATTTATAATTAAAAGGTATTCAATATGATAGCTAGCAAAATAATAAGGTTTGTACTTAGATTATTTGACAAAATAGTATGTAATGTTCAGCAAGTATTTTTTGCTGTATTCTTTCCTTTTTTCAAGCGAGGTTTATTTAAACACTAACCATTTACCATTTTTTCTTACATAGTATTTTATTCCATTAATGGGCTCTAAGAATCATATTATTTGGGGAGTCACTACTGCTGCAGCTCAAACAGAAGGAGCTTTTGATAAAGATGGAAGGGGTGCTTCTATCTGGGATACATTTACCAAGAATTCCAGAAAAATAAAGGATAAATCCAATAATCAGATTGCTACTAATTTTTACGAACGTTTTGAGGAGGATATTGATGTATGTGTCGATATCGGGTTAAAGATATTTCGCTTTTCTATCTCTTGGTCAAGAATAATTCCTGATGGAACTGGAGCTATTAACGAGAAAGGAATCGAATTTTATAATAAGGTAATAGATTATTGCCTTAAGGTCGGAATAGAGCCTTGGATCACTGCATACCATTGGGATCTACCTCAAAAATTACAAGACAAAGGTGGATGGCGAAATAGGGCGGTAATCGCAGATTATGAAAATTATGTTCGTGTTCTCAAGGATCATTTCTCGGATCGTGTAAAAAATTGGATTCTTGTAAATGAAGCTATAGTATGTATTGGAGCTGGATATTTCCTAGGAATACACGCTCCAGGAAAACGAGGAATTAAAAATTTCAGCGCGAGTATTCATCATATTTTATTAGCACAGGCGAAAGGATTTCATATTTTAAAAACAGATGATAATTTGCTTGTAGGGACTGCGGTAAGTTGTACTAAAATTGAAGCTTATACAGATCAAAAAAGAGATCAAAAAGCCGCACTTAGAATAGATGCATTAATGAATCGTTTATGCATAGAACCTTATCTTGGATTAGGATACCCTAAAAATGAATTACCACTTGTAACTAATATTGAAAAATTCATACAAGAAGGAGATATGGAAATCATGAAAGTGGATTTTGATTTCTGGGGTATTCAAACATATGCTAGAGAAGTAGTGAAAAGTGCATGGTATATTCCTTATTTAGGCTGTGTTTTGGTAAGTCCAAAAAAAAGAAAAGTGCCTGTTTCAGTAATGGGATGGGAAACTCATCCAGAAGGAGCAGAATTTTTTTTAGAACGGTTTTCCAAATACGATTCAGAAAAACCCTTATGGTTATCAGAGTGCGGAATAGCTTTGTCAGATGAAGAAGATGATTCTAAAAGGATAGCTTATTACAAGAAAATTATCATTGGAATGGAAAACGTTATAGCCAAGAAGATTAATTTGAAAGGAATTTTGTTATGGACACTTGTAGATAATTTTGAATGGGCAGAAGGTTATATTCCTAAATTTGGAATTGTAGGTATGGATAAAACTACACTCAACCGAAAAATGAAAAAAACAGCATTTTGGCTTAAAGAGTACTTGTCTAATCAATTTGATTAAATATAAAATTCTGAAGAATGTTTAATTTCCTTAAGAACAAACGTACTGTTTAGAACACCAATATTCTCTATTTTAGAGAGTTTCGACTTTACAAAATCATGATACTCTTCAAGACTTTTGGTATGGATTTTTAATACAAAATCAACCTGTCCAGCCATATGATAACACTCTTGTACTTCATCTAGATTCTGAATTTGTTCTTCAAACTTTTCAATAAATGCCTCATTGTGATAGCGCATAGATACTTGACAAATAGTGGTAATTGATCTGTCAATTAATTTTTTATCCAAAATCGCTACATATTTTTTTATAAATCCTTGTTTTTCCAACCTACGTACTCGTTCATAAACAGGAGAAGGAGTTAAATTTAGAATAGAGGCTATTTCTTTAGCTGTCTTTTTAGAGTCTTTCTGAAGAATTCTAAGAATGGTTAAATCTATTTGGTCTAATTGATCCATAAATGTTGATTAAAAATTACTTTAAATCTATCGTTATCTTATTGTTAAAAGCAAATAATATGTTTAAAAGGTGATATGTCAGTAAAAATTACTTAATTTTTTTAAAATATCAAATATAAACATTGTTATTATTATTTTAGTAAGTAAATAACACTGTAAAGTGTTAAAAAAATTAAGAGGAAAATGGATACAAAAGTTTTAGTAATTGGTGCAAATGGTCAGCTTGGTTCTGTGTTAACCAAAGAGCTTCAGAAAAAATATACCATAGAAAATGTAATTGCTTCTGATCTTGAGCAAAGGGATTCTTATAAAGGAATTTTCGAAGTAATAGATGCTACGAATCAACAAAGAATCCAAGAGGTAGTAGAACGATATAAGATTACTCAGATATATCATTTGGCTGCAATTTTATCGGCCAAAGGAGAAGAAAATCCATTAGCTACCTGGGATATAAATATGAAAACACTTTTTAATGTTCTTGAAGTATCCAGAAAGAATCAAATAGAAAAAGTGTTTTTCCCGAGTTCTATTGCTGTTTTTGGAGAAGGCGCGCCACTAATAAATACTCCAAACGACTCATATCTTAATCCGGCCACTGTATATGGAATGAGCAAGGCTTCAGGAGAAAATTGGGCTCAGTATTACTTTCTTAAATATGGATTAGATGTTAGATCGATTAGATATCCTGGAGTCATAGGATACCAATCATTGCCTGGAGGAGGAACGACTGATTATGCGGTTGATATTTATCATAAAGCGGTAAAAGAAGAAGACTTTAGTTGTTTTTTAAAAGAAGATGCAACCCTTCCTATGATATTTATGGAGGATGCAATAAGAGCTACTTTAGAATTAATGGATGCTCCAAAAGAAAATATTACCGTTAGAACTTCTTATAATATTGCGGGAGTGAGTTTTTCTCCAGAAGAAATTACCGCCGAAATTCGTAAATTATATCCTGATTTTAAGGTTACCTATGAACCAGATTTTAGACAAGAAATTGCAGCAAGATGGCCAAAATCTATAGAAGATACAGCTGCAAGAAAAGATTGGGGATGGCAAGCTAATTATAATCTTAAGAGTATTACTGAGATTATGATCCAAAAATTACAACAGAAGTACAAACAAGGTTCAAGAAATAAAGAAATACTAATGTTTTAGAAATTACTGTTGTTAAAAAATCAAAATAATAAACATAATACAATAACAATATATACATGTTTTCAAATATAAAAGATGACTTACAGAAAGAATTAGATGATATCAAATCAGCTGGTTTATATAAGTCAGAAAGAATAATTACCACACCACAAGGTGCCGAGATCGATACAACGAATACCAAAGATGTTTTAAATTTTTGCGCGAATAACTATCTTGGACTTTCTTCACATCCAGATGTTATCCAAGCTGGTAAAGATGCTATAGATTCTCACGGTTATGGATTATCTTCTGTTCGTTTTATCTGTGGAACTCAAGATATACATAAAGAATTGGAGCGTAAAACTGCAGAGTTTTTAGGAATGGAAGACTGTATTTTATATGCAGCAGCATTCGATGCAAACGGAGGAGTCTTTGAACCAATCCTTACAGCAGAAGATGCAATTATTTCAGACTCTCTAAATCATGCTTCTATTATAGATGGAATTCGTTTGTGTAAAGCAAAGCGATTTAGATACGAACATAATAATATGGTCGATCTCGAAAAGCAATTAAAAGCTGCAGAAGGATCTAGAAGAATATTAATTGTTACAGATGGTTCATTTTCGATGGATGGAACCATCGCACAGTTAGATAAAATATGCGACTTAGCAGATGCGTATCATGCTATGGTAATGATTGATGAATGTCATTCTACTGGTTTTCTTGGAAAAACTGGACGTGGAACCCATGAATATCGAAATGTAATGGGACGTATCGACATCATTACAGGAACCTATGGTAAAGCTCTTGGAGGAGCGTCAGGAGGTTTTACAGCAGCCAGAAAAGAAATTGTAGACATGTTACGTCAACGATCTAGACCTTACCTATTTTCTAATACCGTGGCACCTTCTATTGTTGGAGCATCTATAAAAGTATTAGATCTATTAAGTTCCTCTACGGCCTTAAGAGATAAACTAGAAGAAAATACTAAGTATTTTAGATCAGAAATGACAGCCGCAGGATTTGATATTGTTCCTGGGGATCACCCAATAGTACCAGTAATGTTATACGAAGCAACATTAGCTCAGGAATTTGCAGCAAAATTACTTGATGAAGGAATCTATGTGATTGGATTTTTCTATCCTGTTGTTCCTAAGGAAAAAGCACGTATTAGAGTTCAATTATCAGCTGGACATGATAGAGAACATCTAGAAAAAGCCGTTAAAGCATTTACCAAAGTAGGTAAAGAGCTGGGAGTAATATAATTACTAACGTTTGTTAGTGTTTTAAAACTTAGAAAATTCTTATAATAAAGGTTAGTTTATTTGAAATTTAATAGGAATTACAGGTAAAAAATAAATAATTAATGATAATACCTGTGGATTGATGAAAAAAACTGAAATTTATTTTGTATAGTAATTGTTTTAGCTACTTTAGCAATATAATTAAAACAGAAATGAACAATTTATTTACTTGGAACCGATTTTATTTTTTCTTCTTTTATTTTAAAGGAAGTTCGGGATCGCTATGTAAATAAATAAGTCAAATTTATAAATTAGAATCCCGATGTAGAATCGGGATTTTTTTTTGAACATAAAATTTAAAACGTTTGAGTAAGAGAGTTGCCATACAAGGAATAAAAGGTTCGTATCACCATGGAGTGGCACAGGCATACTTTGGTAATGAGATTGATGTTCACGAATGCATGTCATTTCAGGAGTTAGTGCACAGCTTAGAAAATAAGAAAAGTACCGATGCAGTGATGGCGATCGAAAACTCTATCGCGGGATCAATTATTCCTAATTATGCCTACATTGATGAACATGATTTAACCATTTGTGGAGAATATTTTCAGCCAATTCATCATTGTTTAATGGCATTGGGAAATCAGGAAATTTCTGATATTAAAGAAGTATATTCTCATCCTATGGCTTTGCTTCAGTGTAAAGATTTTTTTCGTAAACACTCTCATATTAAGTTGGTCGAAGATGCCGATACGGCTGATGTGGCCAAAAGAATTCAAGAGCAGAAGTTAAGAGGTATAGCGGCAGTTGCAGGAGAAACCGCAGCTAAAATTTATGATTTGGAAATTTTAGCAAAAAATATTCAAACTATAAAGACAAATAGTACCAGATTTTTTATTCTCAATACAGATGAAAGCTCTGGCTTGGATAGTAAGGAAATCAATAAAGCATCATTAAAATTTCTTACAGATCACAAAAGAGGTAGTTTGGCTACAGTACTTAACGTTATGAGCGATTGCAGACTGAATCTTACTAAAATTCAGTCATTACCAGTTATTGATATGCCATGGAAGTATTCCTTTTTTGTGGATGTAACGTTTGATAAATATGAAGAATATCAAAAAGCTATTTCTATATTAAAGATTATGGCTTTGGAATTAAAAATACTAGGAGAATATAAAAATCAGAACGGATGAGTATTCAAACAGCAAAACGGTTAGAAACGATAGAGGAATATTATTTCTCTAAAAAGTTGCGTGAAGTTAGGGCACTGGCGGCTTCAGGAAAGCCGATTTTAAACATGGCTATTGGAAGTCCTGATTTGGACCCTCCAAAAGAAGTTGTAGAAGCTATACAGACAACAGTATTGCAAGATGGTGCACATAAATACCAGAGTTATCAGGGTGTTCCAGAACTTAGAATGGCTTTTGCCAATTTTTATAATACTAACTATGGAGTAGCATTAAATCCTGAAAATGAGATTTTGCCTTTAATGGGTTCTAAAGAAGGAATTATGCATATTTCATTAGCTTATCTTAATGAAGGTGATCAGGTATTGGTGCCTAATCCTGGATATCCTACCTATACATCTGTTACAAATTTGGTAGGTGCAGAACCATTATTTTATGATCTAAAAGAAGCTAATAATTGGGAACCGGATTTAGAGTTGTTATCAAAAAAGGATCTAAGCAGAGTTAAGATTATGTGGATTAATTACCCTCATATGCCAACAGGAGCTTCGGGTAGTGTAGAGACTCTTAAAAAATTAATTGCTTTTGCAAAAAAGAATCATATACTATTGGTAAACGATAATCCGTATAGCTTTATATTAAACGATAATCCGACTAGCATTTTATCTATAGAAGGTGCGAAAGATGTAGCACTAGAGTTAAATTCTCTAAGTAAGACCTTTAATATGGCTGGATGGCGAGTAGGAGTGGTAACTGGAAGTCAGGATAAAATTGAAGCAATCCTTAAGGTCAAAAGCAATATGGATAGTGGTATGTTTTTAGGTATTCAAAAAGGAGCTATTGCAGCATTGAAACTATCGCATGATTGGTATGATGAGATAAATGCTATCTATAAAGAAAGACGAAAATTAATATGGGAACTAGCTTCATTATTAGGTTGTTCATTTGATAAAACAGCAACCGGAATGTTTGTGTGGGCGAAATTGCCAGAAGGAATCGATGCAGTAGAATTTATTGATCATATATTGTATGAAAACAGTGTGTTTATAACTCCTGGAGATATTTTTGGGAGTAATGGTAAAGGATATATTCGTTTTTCGTTATGCGTTAATAAAGAAAATATAAAAGAAGCAATTGAACGATTTGAGAAAAAACAAACACAATTTGCGAATAATAATATCGTACATCAAAAATCGTAATTTGTATATAGAATGAGGGTATTTGTAATTGGAATAGGGTTAATAGGCGGGTCGTTTGCTATAGATATTAGAGCAGCTTTTAATGAAGCTAAACTCTATGGTGTCGATAAAAATGAGCAGCATTTAGACAAAGCGATTTCTCTAGGAATCATTGATGAAAAATCAACTTTTGATGAATTAGATGAAGCTGATGTGGTAATTGTATCCGTTCCCGTAGATGTTACAGTGAAGCTACTGCCAAAAATTTTGGATAAAATTAATGATGAATGTCTCGTTTTTGATGTAGGTTCTACCAAAAAGAAGTTATGTACTTCGGTAGAAGATCATCCAAAAAGAAGAAATTATTTAGCAGCACACCCCATTGCAGGGACTGAGTTTTCAGGACCGCAAGCAGCGATAGCAAACCTTTATAGAGGAAAAACAAATATCATTTGTGAGGTGGAAAAAACAGCCTTTAAATTGCAAGAACGTGGTATGGAGATTTTTAACAGATTAGGAATGAGAATTCGATATATGGATCCTGCTTCGCATGATAAACATATAGCGTATGTTTCGCATTTATCCCATATTAGTTCGTTTATGCTAGGAAAGACGGTAATTGAAAAGGAAAAAAACGAGAGAGACATATTTGACATGGCAGGTAGTGGTTTTGCCTCTACAGTTCGTTTAGCAAAAAGTTCACCAGAAATGTGGACCCCAATTTTTAGACATAATAAAGAAAATGTCATAGAAACATTAACAGAATATATTGCAAATCTGACGCAGTTTAAAGAATTAATGGAAGAGGATAATTTTGTTGAAATATATAAGGAAATGGAAGATACAAATCATATAAAAGCTATTCTAAAAGGAATATCTTAACAACTATAACCCACGAAAAACGTAAAATTAAAACAGTATAAAAAATAGAAATGGAGAATAAGAAAGAACTTAGAAACTGGTTAGATGCATATAATTTGGATCATCCTTTGGTGATTGGAGGTCCTTGTAGTGCTGAAACTGAAGAGCAAGTAGTGAAAATCGCACATCAACTTAAAGATTCTGACGCAACTGTACTTAGAGCGGGAATCTGGAAACCTCGCACAAGACCAGGAAATTTTGAAGGAGTTGGTGCTTTAGGATTAAAATGGTTACAACGTGCCAAAGAAGAGACAGGGATGAAGATTGCTACCGAAGTGGCAAACCCACATCATGTAGAATTAGCATTAGAGCATGGAGTAGATGTTCTTTGGATAGGGGCAAGAAGTACAGTGTCACCTTTTATTGTTCAGGATATTGCAGATGCTTGTAAAGGAATTGATAATCCAGTATTGATCAAAAATCCTATCAATCCTGATCTTTCGCTATGGTTGGGTGCGGTAGAACGTTTTTATACTGCAGATGTGAAAAATTTAGGAGTAATTCACAGAGGTTTTTCGACCTATGAAAAAACGAAATATAGAAATATTCCTGAATGGCAGATTCCAATTGATCTTCAAAATCGTTTTCCTGATCTTCCATTAATTTTAGATCCTTCTCATATAGCAGGAAGGAGAGATTTGATTTTTGACCTTTCGCAAACAGCACTAGATCTTAATTTTGACGGACTTATAGTAGAAACTCACTATGATCCAGACAATGCATGGAGTGATGCCGCGCAACAAATTACACCAGATACTTTAATTCAGCATATGAAAGATTTAAAAATTCGTAAAGAAGTAGGCGTAGACGAGTCTTACCAGAAGACATTAAGTGAGTTGAGAGCAAAAATCGACGTAGCGGATAATCAACTATTAGATGTGTTATCAAAGAGAATGAAAATTTCTGACGAAATAGGAAAAGCAAAAGCAAAGCAAAATGTAGCGATCCTGCAATCCAAGCGTTGGAATGAAATTTTAGGAAAAATGATTCTTGAAGGAGAAGAAAAAGGATTAAGCGAAGAATTTATTTTAAGAATTTACAAAGCTATTCACCAAGAGTCAATCAATCATCAAAAAAAGGTAGCGAAGTCTTAAATATGAATATTAGCTCTTTGGAATAGAGATTTATTTGCATCTTTGCGTTTATGACAGGAACTGTATATAAATCTACTGGAAGTTGGTATACCGTTAAATCGGAAGAAGGTGCTGTGTACGAATGTCGTATAAAGGGTAAATTTAGGATCAAAGGTATTAAAAGTACCAACCCGGTTTCTGTTGGAGATGTAGTTGATTTTAAGTTGGAAACTAAAAATGACAGAGAGACTGGTGTTATTGAGAATATTAGAGAACGCCGAAATTATATTATCAGAAAATCGGTGAACTTATCCAAACAAACCCACATCATTGCCTCAAACATTGATGTGGTTTTTTTATTAGTTACTCTTAATAATCCTCCAACCTTTACTGCGTTCATAGATCGATTTTTAGTTACTGCAGAAGCGTACGATATCAAGGCTGTGTTGTTGTTTAATAAAATAGATACTTATAACCAGGATGAACTTGTAGAGATAAAATATCTTGCAGCACTATACAGGGAGATAGGATACGATTGTATTGGAATTTCTGCAAAAACTGGCAAGAATGTCGATAAAGTTAAAGAGTTAATGAAAGGAAATACTAGTATGTTTTCTGGTCATAGCGGTGTTGGTAAATCTACATTGGTTAATCTTATAGAGCCCAATTTGTCTTTAAAAACAGCAGAGATTAGTGATCAACATCAACAAGGTCAACATACTACCACTTTCGCAGAGATGTATGATCTTAGTTTCGATGCTAAAATTATCGACACACCTGGTATTAAAGGATTCGGTATTGTAGATATGGAAAAAGAAGAAGTCGGAGATTATTTTCCAGAGTTTTTTGAGCTTAAACAACAATGTAAGTTTAATAATTGTCTTCATATCAATGAACCAAAGTGTGCAGTAAAAGAAGCATTAGAAAATGAAGAAATTGCCTGGTCCCGTTACAAAAGTTATCTACAGATTTTAGAGGGCGAAGATGAGCACTACCGAAAAAATAATTATAACGAAGAATAATTTTTTAAGTTTTTAGGGTAACATTTCCTTCCAATTTGACACATACTATTATGAAAGCAGTAATCCAACGAGTATCGGAAGCTTCTGTTACCGTAAATCAAGAGAAAATCTCAGAAATTAAGTTAGGTCTTTTGGTTTTATTAGGTATAGAAGATGAAGATACAAAAGAGGATATTGATTGGTTATCTGGAAAAATAAGCAGATTAAGAATTTTCGGAGATGATAAAGGTATGATGAATCAGAGTGTTGTAGATGTAGGTGGGAATGCCATAGTAGTAAGTCAATTTACACTATATGCAAGTACAAAGAAAGGAAATAGGCCTAGTTTTATTAAAGCTGCAAAACCAGAGAAAGCAATTCCACTGTATGAAGAATTTGTAAAACAATTCGAAAAAGATTTAGGAAAAAACGTTGGGACTGGTCAATTTGGGGCTGATATGAAGGTATCTCTGCTTAATGATGGACCCGTTACAATCATTATTGATACTAAGAATAAAGAATAATAACTACCCCAGAATAAGATAAATATGTTTCAAAAAATACAACAACTTCTAGTTGTCCTATGTCTATGTGTCTTTTCGGAAATTAATTGTCAAGAAAATTTTGAATTACAGTCGGTACTTTTAGATTCTACCCTTACAGCAAATGCCAACGCTATTGTTAGGTCAGAGGATATCGTGATAGAAATTAATTCGGTTAATTCTGTAGTTGTAAAAACTAGAAGAGTAGTTACTGTTTTAAATAAATACGGTGAAAAATATGCAGATTATTATGAGCCATATGATCCTCAAACGAAAATAAAAAATGTAAAAGCTTTAGTTTATAATTCTTTAGGAGAGGAAATTAAAAAGTTTAAGAGGAAAGATTTTAGTGATCGAAGCATGTATGATGGTTTTTCATTAATTGGAGATAATCGTTATATCTATTTCGATTATACTCCTGTTGATTATCCGTATACTTTAGTTTATCAAAGTGAAGTGGAAACTAAAAATTCAGCTTTTATAGAGCCTTGGGTTCCAATATCTAACTATAATCTTAGTGTTGAAAAAGCTTCATACAAAATTATTAATCCGAAAAAAATTCCGCTTAGAACAAAGGAAAAATCTTTTGAAGGATATCCAATTGAATTACTAAAAGGAGATCAGGAAATATCTTATAAATTATCAAAAGTACCGGCACTTACCAAAGAATATAGAAGTCCTTCCTTCGGAGAGTTGGTTCCTATGGGAAAAGTAACGCTTGGGGATTTTTCTTTAGTCAACGTTGATGGATCTGCTAACGATTGGCAAAGTATGGGAGCATGGCAATACAAGAATTTGGTTTCTGGAAGAGGTGAATTACCGGATTCAGTTATTCAAAAAGTTTCGGAATTAGTAGCTGATGCAAAATCCAATAAAGAAAAAGCAAAACTTATTTATGAATTTGTACAAAGTAAAACCAGATATATCAGTGTACAGTTAGGAATTGGTGGATGGATGCCAATGAAAGCCGAAGATGTAGATCGGTTAGGGTATGGAGATTGTAAAGCACTAACCAATTATACCAAAGCTCTTTTGGAATCTCAGGATATTACTTCTTATTACACCGTGGTATACGGAGATTCTGATAAAAGAGATATAGATGCAGACTTTGCTTCTATGCAAGGTAATCATGCGATATTAAATATTCCTGATGAACAAGGAGATATTTGGTTAGAGTGTACAAGTCAAACCGCTCCATTCAACTTCATTGGTGATTTTACAGATGATAGGAATGTACTTGTTGTTAAGCCCGACGGAGGAGAAATTAAAAGAACAAAAAAATATCAACCGGAAGAAAATACGCTTCATACAAAGGCTACAGTTTTCTTACAAGAAGATGCTTCAATAACTGCAGATGTAGTTTCTACTTCTGAAGGATTGCAATATGATTGGAGATATTTAACTAAGACCAAATCTATAAAAGATCAAAAACTTTATTTTAAGGAATATTGGGATTATATAAACAATTTAAATATCCTGGATGTAGAACTTATCGATGATAAAAATAATATAATCTACCAAGAAAAAGTAAAGATTAATGCTAGAAACTATGCGACTAAGGCGGGTAGTAGGTTGTTAATAATTCCTAATTTTTTCAATAGGATTAAAAGTAAAAAACCTAAGTATGCAAACAGAAAAACACCTTTGGTGATTTCAAGGGGATATGAAGATAAAGACGAATATGAAATTAAAATTCCCGCAGGATATGGTTTTAGTAAGCTTCCAGAGAAAAAAACATTTGAGAGCATTTTTGGGAGTTATTCCTGTAACATTGAGCGTATTGATGAATCAACTCTTAAGTATACCAGAGCTTTAAAGATAAGCGATGGGACATATCCTAAGGAAAAGTATGAAGAATATAGACAGTTTATGTCTAAAATTAGAAATGCAGACAAAACGAAAATAGTACTTAAACAACAATAAAACTAATCAACTAAACATGGGGAAATTATTTAAAATTACAGTAGTCGCTTTACTGTTCATATCTTTGAATTCGTGGGCACAAGAATATAAATTTGGAAAAGTTTCTAAAGAAGAGTTACTAGAAAAATCATATTCATCTGACAGCTCAGCCAATGCAGCAGTGTTATATGAGAGTAAAAAAATACGTTTTGATTTTAATCAACAAAATGGTTTTCAGCTGATCACGGAAGTTTTCAAAAGGGTAAAGCTGTATAATAAAGAAGGGTTTGATTATGCTACTACAGAATTGCTACTTTATAAAAACAATGGAGATAAAGAGAAAATAAGTAATCTTAAGGGAGTAACTTATTCTATTGTAAACGATAGAATCGTTGAAACAAAATTGAAGAAAGATGGGATATTTAAAAATGAGTATTCCGAGAACAGAGACCAGATAAAGTTCACAATGCCATCATTACAAGAAGGATCAGTGATTGAGTACAAGTACAAGATAACATCTCCTTTTGTTTATAGTATAGATAGAATTTATTTACAACGTCAAATTCCAATTAGAAAAATGGATGTAAGTGTAAAAATGCCGGAATTCTTTAATTTTAAAAAGTTGACAACAGGTTATTTGCCAATTAATTTGAAAGAATCCAGTGCGCAAGATGTTATTAATTTAACCTCGAAAAGTAGATCAAGTGGTGTTAGTGCGTTAGGAAGAAATACAAAATATTCTAATAATAATGTTGATTACAGGGTTAATATTAATACAATTAGCTCTGAAAATATACCAGCATTTAAAGTAGAACCTTATTCAGGAAATATTACAAATTATATTTCTTCTATTAATTATGAATTGTCTTATGTGAAATATCCTAATAGTCCAATAGATTATCGGTCTACTACCTGGGAAGACGTGTCTAAGACAATTTATGATAGCCAGAATTTCGGAGCAGAGCTAAAGAAAGTTAATTATTACAAGGATGATGTTGACCAATTACTTGGTGGTGTTTCAAAACCATTGGATAAGGCTATGAAAATTTATGATTTTGTAAAACAAAAAATGTCTTGGAATAAGAGAAGAGGGGTTTTTGTAAATGACGGAGTGAAAAAGGCTTACAAAGAAAGTACCGGAAGTGTTTCTGAGATAAATCTTATGCTAACTTCCATGCTTACATATGCTGGTATAAATGCCAATCCTGTAATTTGTAGTACAAGTGATGTTGCCATCCCTCTATTTCCAACAATCGACGGATTTAATTATGTGATCACGCGAATAAAACTACCAGATGGAGGATTGATATATTTAGATGCTACGGATAAATATGGTATGCCTAATATTTTATCAAAACGCATTATAAAGGGTATGGGAAGGGTGATTGCCAAAAATGGGACTTCAGAAATGGTTGACTTTAGACCAGAAGCTCCATCAGTTATGGCATATCGAGTACAATGTGAGATTGATGATCAAGGAGTAGCAAAGGGAAAAATGAACGTCAACTATAGAGATTATTTAGCACATGATTTTAGAGTAGATAATGGTGCTAAAGATGATCAAAGTAGAGCACAACGTTTTCAAAAAGAATATGGGATATCTGAATTGGATGAGTATACTGTAAAAGGTATGAAAGCTTATGGAAAAGGCATAAGTGAAAAATTTAATTTTATGATAGAAGATCAAATTGAAGCGATAGAAGATGAAATATTCTTTTCACCTTTACTATTTTTGAGGGATAAAGAGAATATATTCAAATCTGATGATAGGAAATACCCTGTAGACTTTGGATATGGTTTTTCTAATAAGTACATGTTGAATATTAAAATACCTGATGGATATACGGTTGCTGAATGTCCTAAAACTTCAGCGTTCAAATTACCAGATAATCTTGGAAAATTCTCATTTAGATCAAATGTTGTAAATGGAATAATACAGGTCGTGGTCGATGAAACGATCACCGCTCCAGTAATACCAGCAAATTATTATCCTGCTATTAAGGAGTTTTATAATCAAGTGATACAAAAAGAAAATGAGCAAATAGTTCTTAAAAAGATATAAAATGAATATTCAAAACGCCCAGAAAGCGGTAGATGATTGGATCAAAAATCATGGAGTTCGCTATTTTAATGAGCTTACTAATATGGCACAACTTACAGAAGAGGTAGGTGAAGTTGCTAGAATTATAGCACGTAGATATGGAGAGCAAAGTGAAAAAGAAAGTGATAAAAATAAGGACCTAGGTGAAGAGCTTGCAGACGTAATGTTTGTAGTTTTATGTCTGGCTAACCAAACAGGAGTGGATCTCCAGGAAGCTTTTGATAAAAAGCTGGATATTAAAACAAAGAGAGATCACGATCGTCATCATAATAACGAGAAATTAAAGTAATGTTTAAAACAATTATATCTTCCAAAAGATATTGGATTACTGTATTGCGTTTAGGACTTATAGCGATGATACTACTTGGTTTTGTTACACATATTATGGAATATGGAGGGATTACCTCTGATACTTTTATGGATGATAAAATCAATAATGGTCGATGGGTGAGATATTTGATATCAAGGGCTGTGGGAGGACTTGCCTACGGGATGATTCAGGGATATTATTTTGAACTAAGAAAACACAAATCAAATCGATAAAATGAATTTGAAATTAAGCCATATTTCGAATATTAAGAATAACAATCTACAAATTACTGGATCGAAAAGCGAAACCAATAGGTTGTTGATTTTACAATCTCTTTATCCAGAAATTGAAATAGATAATATCTCTAATAGTGATGATTCTAGACTAATGAGAGCTGCATTAGCTAGTAATGAGGAACTTATTGATATTCATCATGCAGGTACCGCAATGCGATTTTTAACAGCATACTTTGCCGTAAAAAATGGTCGGACTACAGTGCTTACTGGTAGCAAAAGAATGCAAGAAAGACCAATAAAAATATTGGTAGATGCCTTAAGACAATTAGGATGTGATATCTCCTATGTTAAAAATGAGGGATATCCACCGATAAAAATAGTAGGGAAAAATCCAGAAAGCCATAAAGTTTCACTAGCTGCAAATGTAAGTAGTCAATACATATCAGCTTTAATGCTGATAGCCTCTTCTTTGCCAAATGGATTAGAAATTACTTTGGAAGGAAAAGTAACTTCTGTACCCTATATTAACATGACATTAAGTTTGCTTAAGGATGTTGGGATTAATGGGAGTTTTGAGAATAATATAATTCAAATTGAGCCTTTAAAGATAGTGTCACCAAAAACTGTGGTAGTGGAGTCTGATTGGAGTTCTGCATCTTATTTTTATAGTATTGTTGCCTTGTCAGACTTTGGGAACGTAACTTTAGGAAGTTATAAACAAGATAGTTATCAGGGAGATGCTTCTTTGTCAGAAATATATAAAAGATTAGGTGTTGAAACCACTTTTAAAGACAATAAGATTACTCTTAAAAAGATCAAATCTTTCGATAGTTCCCAGGTCTTAGAATTAGATTTGTCTAATTCTCCTGATATTGCACAAACAATCGCTGTTACCTGTTTTGGTCTAGGAAAAGCTTGTTATCTTACTGGTTTGCATACACTAAAGATTAAAGAAACTGATCGATTAGAAGCATTAAAAGTCGAAATTGAAAAATTAGGAGGTGAGGTATCAATTACTGATGATTCTTTAAGGTTAAATGCTTCTACGTTAATTAATTCTGGTATTGCTATAGATACCTATCACGATCATAGAATGGCTATGGCTTTTGCACCACTAGCTCTAAGAGAATCATTATGTATTAACGATGCGGATGTAGTGTCCAAGTCGTACCCTGATTTTTGGGATGATTTAAAGAAATTAGATTTTAAAGTGCTGTAAATAAAAATATATCTGTTGATTTACTTGACAACCCCTATATCCAGATTGTATATTTGCTGCTCCTAAAAAAGAAACACTAATGAAGTTATCACATTTCAACTTTGACCTTCCAAAAGAATTATTAGCAGAATACCCTTCAGAAAATAGGGATGAAGCACGTTTAATGGTTCTTAATAGAAAAGATCAAACCATAGAGCATAAACAGTTTAAAGATCTAATTGATTATTTTGAACCTAATGATGTTATGGTTTTAAATAATACAAAAGTATTTCCAGCTAGATTATATGGAAATAAAGAAAAGACTGGTGCGAGAATTGAAGTGTTTTTATTAAGAGAATTAAATTCGGAAACTCGCTTGTGGGACGTACTTGTTGATCCAGCACGAAAAATTAGAATAGGGAATAAATTATATTTTGGAGATGATGAAAGTCTAGTTGCTGAAGTTATTGATAATACCACATCTAGAGGACGTACGCTAAGATTTTTGTATGATGGATCCTATGACGAGTTTAGACAAAAACTTACAGACTTAGGAGAAACTCCTCTGCCAAAATATATCAAAAGAGAGGCAGAGCCAGAAGACGAAGAAAGATATCAAACAATTTATGCTAAAAATGAAGGTGCTGTTGCAGCTCCTACTGCTGGATTACACTTTTCTAAACATCTAATGAAGCGTTTGGAAATAAAAGGAGTAGATTTTGCAGAAATTACCTTGCATGTAGGTTTAGGAACTTTTAATCCTGTAGAGGTAGAAGATTTATCTAAGCATAAAATGGATAGTGAAGAAGCTTATATTACAGCAAAGGCTACAGAAACTATTAATCAAGGAATAGCTAATAAGCAAAGAATTTGTGCTGTTGGAACTACAGTAATGAGAGCTTTAGAGAGTTCTGTTTCTTCGGATAAAACTTTAAATGAATTTAGAGGTTGGACGAATAAGTTTATTTTTCCTCCATATGACTTTAGTATAGCAAATAGTATGATAACTAATTTTCATACACCAAAGTCTACTTTGTTAATGATGGTTTCTGCTTTTGCAGGTCATGATTTTATTAAAGAGGCTTATGAGCAAGCAGTGAAAGAAGAATATAAGTTTTATTCGTACGGAGATGCCATGTTGATTCTCTAAGCACAAGCTATTAAATAAGTAAGAAAAAACCTCTGCTTTACATTGATAAGGCAGAGGTTTTTTTATAATATATCCAAAATAATATACTTTTTTCCTAATTCTAAATTAAAGTATGTATTCAAGTAGATGTTGTATAAATCTTAAAATTAATGGGTTATAATGTTTGTTTCATAAAAAATAACTATTTTGCGGCGCTTTTGACAAAAATTACGGTTAAACCGTAATACAAAAGTGGTTGAATATCGAATAATTCGGTTGTTTGTCGAAAAGTGTAAAAGGAGCTAATGGTAGATTCTTCTTTTTTAAAAATTAATCGTTTCTTGCAAGCACCCTAAATCAAAAAACGTTAACCTATGAGCAGAATATTACACATTGTATTTCTTTTCGTAACCCTATTCTCGTTTTCTCAAACTAAAGTTGGTAACCTTCATTATAATGATATCGATGTATTCGAAAATCATGAGTTAATGCTTAATGGTGCTGGAGAAAGAGAAAAATTATATACCATTGGATTATATTTAGATTTTGAAGTGGATGGTGTTGATGATGGACTAATGGTAGCTAATAAGGATGAAAATATGGCTCTTACCATAAAAACTATAGCTGATATTTCTAATGATGAGTTAAAAGAAATTATTAGAAATGGCTTAGAAAGAGCTACAGATGGTAATAGTTATTTGATGGAAGATCAGATTAGAGATTTTATCAAGCTACTTCCAAAAGAAATAAATAAGTACGAGATCTTTAAAATTGTCTATACTAAAGATAAAAAGTTAACTCTTTACAAAAATAAGGAGCGATTAGGAGCTGTAAGAGATTGTTTAGAGTTTAAAAAGGCGCTGTTTAAAATTTGGTTGGGAGAAAATCCAATTGATTCTCAACTAAAAGAGGATTTACTGGGTTCTTTTGATGCAAACCCAATTCTGGGCGAGTGGAAAGCTTATGATAAAAAAACTGGGGTAGCAATTAATATTGTGCAACTTTATATGATTGAAAATAAAGTTTTCGGATCTATTCAGCGAATGTTACGTCAATCAGAAAGAGATGCAGTGTGCTATGAATGTCAGGGAGATGATAAAAACCAACCCGTGGAAGGATTAGTAATTCTGAAAAATTTGAGACTTAAAAATGATCTTAAGTATACCAATGGATTCTTTACCGATATCAAAACTGGTAAAGTATCAGATTGTCAGATCTGGATAGATGAAGATGATTTAGATGTACTTAATGTTAAATATCGTGGTGGTGGCGGAGTACATCAATGGAAACGTGTTAAAACATCCCGTAAAGATAATCGAGAGGATTTTCGAACAGTAAAATTCTAAATTACTACATATCAACCATACTTTTTAAATTGTTTATATCGCTTTCGGTATACACCTATCTTTTACATACTTTTGTAACGAAATGAAACCGAAAAAAAAAGATATAAGAGCGCTTACCAAAGAACAATTACGTCAGTTTTTTGTGGAGAATGGAGATAAAGCGTTTAGAGGGAATCAGGTATATGAATGGTTATGGAATAAAGGAGCTCACAGTTTCGATGAGATGACCAATATTTCTAAATCAACTAGACAGATTTTAGAAGATCACTTTGTAATTAATCATATACGAGTAGATCAAATGCAGCGAAGTACCGATGGTACTATTAAGAATGCGGTAAGACTACACGATGGATTAGTAGTTGAATCTGTTTTAATACCAACTCCTACAAGGACTACGGCTTGTGTTTCATCACAAGTAGGATGTAGTTTAGATTGCCGTTTTTGCGCTACTGCAAGATTAAAAAGAATGCGAAACCTAAATCCAGATGAGATTTATGACCAAGTGGTAGCAATTGATAATGAAAGTAGACTATATCATAATCGACCGCTTTCTAACATTGTATTTATGGGAATGGGAGAGCCTTTAATGAATTACAATAATGTTCTTAAAGCTATAGATAAAATTACATCTTCAGAAGGTCTTGGAATGTCCCCAAAGCGAATTACTCTTTCAACTTCGGGAGTCCCTAAAATGATTAAAAAAATGGCGGATGATGAAGTTAAATTTAAATTAGCGGTGTCACTACATTCTGCAATTGATAGTGTAAGAACCTCCATTATGCCATTTAACGAAAACTTTCCTCTTAAAGATCTAAGAGAAGCCTTGGAATATTGGTATAGCAAAACCAAAAGTAGAATAACCTACGAATATGTGGTATGGAAGGGAATTAATGATGCTAAGAAAGATATAGATGCATTAGTGCAATTTTGTTCATATGTTCCCTGTAAAGTAAATTTAATCGAATATAATCCTATAGATGACGGAGAGTTTCAACAAGCTTCGAATGCCGCTACCGATAATTATATAAAGGCTCTAGAATCGAAAGGGTTTGTCGTAAATGTAAGAAGAAGTAGAGGGAAAGATATCGATGCAGCTTGCGGACAGTTGGCTAATAAATCTTAAATAAACGTTTCATATAAATTATTGATGAAGTGTTTTGATGCTCAATACGGATTATACTATCTTCGCAACTAGTTAACACACAAAATAATCTAACTCGGATTGAAAGTCGTTGAGCAAATAAAACTGCCTATTAGTGATGAGATGGAACTTTTTGAACAAAAGTTTTCTCAATCCATGTATTCTAATGTTGCTTTACTCAATAGAATTACCCATTATATCGTAAATAGAAAAGGAAAACAAATGAGACCAATGTTTGTTTTTCTTGTTGCTAAAATGGTTTCCGGAGGCGAAATCAAAGAACGTACTTACAGGGGAGCTTCAGTTATAGAACTTATACATACAGCAAGTCTTGTTCATGATGATGTGGTAGATGATTCTAATCGTAGAAGAGGTTTTTTCTCGATTAATGCACTTTGGAAGAATAAAATTGCAGTTCTTATAGGAGATTATCTGTTATCAAAGGGAATGTTGGTCTGTATTGATAATAATGATTTTGATTTGTTGAAAATCATTTCTGTTGCGGTAAGAGAAATCGTAGAAGGAGAACTTTTGCAAATTGAAAAAGCTAGAAATCTTGATATTACCGAAGATATCTATTACGAGATTATTAGGCAAAAGACAGCTACATTAATTGCTGCTTGCTGTAGTGTAGGAGCATGTTCTGTAGAGCCAGAATCTGAATCAGTGGAAAAAATGAGAAAATTCGGTGAACTGATTGGAATGGCTTTTCAGATAAAGGATGATCTATTTGATTATGGCGATACGGCTATTGGGAAGCCTACAGGAATAGATATCAAAGAGCAAAAAATGACACTGCCATTGATCTATACTTTAAACCATTGTACAAAAGAGAAGAAGAAATGGCTTATCAACTCTGTTAAAAATCATAATAAGAATAAGAAGCGAGTAAAAGAAGTCATTGACTTTGTAAAGGTTAGTGGAGGGTTAGAATATGCTACCAAAATTATGCATCAATTTAAAGAAGAAGCTTTAACGATCTTGTCAGAGTATCCAGAATCAGAGTATAGGTCTTCACTAGAATTAATGGTTAGCTACGTAATCGATAGGAAGAAATAATCGAAATTCTCTTTATCTTTCTTGGAGTATGATGGTGGTTGCTCCAATTTTTTAATCAAAAATAAAAGTTGGTATTAGTTTTGATGATCAAGGATAATTATAAAATATTTTCCTTGATGAGATACTTTTACGAGTTATTATCGTCTCTCTCAAAGAATATCAAATACATTTAATCTTAAACAATTCGTGTTTTATGAATAGAAAACTATTTTTATACAGTGCTATTATAATAGTGATATCAAGTTGTAGGTCTGTAGAGAAGTATAATAAACAAATAAGTAAGAAACATAGTCCAGAAGAATTAAAAGAAGATGTAGAGTATGCTTATAAAAAACTAAAAAAGTTACATCCAGATGTATACTGGTATATTTCTCAGGAAGAATTAGATGGGAAGGTAAATAAACTAAAGGATGAGCTAACAAAACCCTTAACTACAAAAGAGTTTTATACAGTATTCGCTCCTGTTATTACGAGTATTAAACAAGGACATTTATCTATACAAGCACCTTCAGTTAAGCAAACCAAAGAGTCCATCAAAGAGAAAGGAAAAAGAGATTCTCCTTTTAATTCACTTTCTTTTCAGAGTTCGCAAGATAAGCTTTATGTGAAAAAGGTTTTTAAAGGAGATACTACAATCATAAAAGGATCTGAAGTTATTGCGTTCGAAGATGAAAAAGTAGAAGACCTTTTAGCTTCTTTTAAAACATTTCATGCTAGCGATGGATATAACCAAACTTTCATTCCAAAATTTATAGGTAATCGTTTCGGTTTCTTTTATATGAATACACATAAGCGAAAAGATAGCGTTTTATTGCATTTAAAGTTTAAAGATAGCCTCTATCAAAAGTATATATATGCTAGTTATGATAAAGCGAAGGACTCATCTGTTAAAAGTGATACTATAAAGCAGGTAAAGAAAAAACTAAGTAAATTAGAAAAAAAGAAAGCAAAAGAAGCTCGGAAAAACCTCTACAAGAAAAATAATAAATATGGATATAATAAGCGAACAGATGATTATAACAGGAATTTTAGTTTCTTAAAGTCAAAGAGCGAAACGCCCATTGCCTATATGAAAATAAAGAGCTTTACTAATGGCGGGTATAAAGAGTTTTATAAAGAGAGTTTTGCTAAAATTGATTCTGTAAAATCTACAAACTTAGTAATAGATTTAAGAGGTAATTTGGGAGGGAGATTAACGGAAATTGATGATCTATATTCCTATGTAGCAGATAAAGAATATGTGTTTATAGAAAAATCAAAAATGACCGGAAGGTTAAGTTTTTTATATCCATACTTCCATACGAAATCAATAACAACCAAAACAGCAGCTGCATTATTATCTCCTATGTTAGCAGTGTATCAGCTGTTTAAAGTAAAAAAGGAAAAAGGAGATTCGTACTTTAAATTTAAATATAGTAAATTAAGAGATCCTAAGCCGAATAATTACAAGGGTAAGATTTATGTTTTAATCGACGGTGAAAGTTTTTCCGCTAGCAGTATTTTTTCTACACATTTAAAAGCAACAAAACGAGCAACTTTTGTAGGAGAAGAAACAGGTGGAGCATATAATGGAACCGTTGCTGGAGTGTATGCGCCAATAGAATTACCTAATTCTAAAATAAATATGCGTGTAGGGTTGCTAAAAATTAATGCTCCATATATTATTGAACCAGATGGTTATGGGATTAAACCGGATGTTCCTATAGAAAGTTATGTAACTGCAGAAGATAAAGAACTACAGTGGGTTATAAATGATGTTGAAGAGTCGAAATAAAAATATATTTTTTATTATCTCAGACAACCTTTTTAATTTTTGTTGCGTCTATGTATATAGAAGATCTTAAATAATTGATTTTACTTTGAAAGTTATTCAGTTTTATAAAAGCGAAACACAACTCATTAAGAAAGCTGTAAAGGGGCATCGTGATGCCCAGCATCAGATATATGAAAAGCATGCGTCAAAAATGCTGAGCGTGTGTAGATATTATATAAAAGATATTCATCATGCAGAAGAAGTTATGCTAACTGGATTTCTGAAAGTATTCATGAATTTAAAGAAGTTTAGTTTTCAGGGAAGTTTTGAAGGGTGGATTCGGAGAATTATGATTAATGAGTCTATTTCATTTTTACGAAAGCAAAAGCAATTAGTTTTTACTGAGGATATTTCAATGTATAAGGAAGAGTCCTGGAATAATATACATATAGAACTAGGAGTAGGGCAAATTCAAGAGCTAATTGATAGTCTGCCAGAAGGGTATAAAATGGTGTTTATATTATATGCTGTAGAAGGATATAAACACAATGAGATTGCTGAAATGCTAGATATAAGCATTAGTACATCTAAATCTCAACTCTTTAAAGCAAGAAAAGTGTTACAGCAAAAGTTAAACCAACAAAATATGATTAGTAATGGCGCCGTTAAAATTTGAAGATAATATAAAGGATAAGCTAGAACAGCGCACGATACAACCATCAGATGCGATTTGGGAAAGATTAGATCAAGAGCTTGACGCAAAAAGTGGGCAAAAAAAAGTTAAGAAGTATTGGTGGATGGGTCTAGCTGCTAGTATAGTAGGAGTTTTAATGACCACCACATTTTTTACGAATTCTTCAGATAGTTTAAAACCTTCTAATAATCATATGGTCGAGGTTACAAATGAAAAAAATGATAGTAAACAATCAGAAGATATAGATGTAGTTAATATTGATGCATTAAAAGAAGAGGAAATAATTGCTAATAAAGAGATAACAGAAGCAATTGAGAAAGAAATCAATACTCCAATTACAAAGAAGAATAAAGAAGAAAGAATACAGAATAAAAAATCCCTTCGGTCTACTATTGCTACCATTGAATCTGTACAAAAGGTACATGAAAATTCCGAAGAAGACACAAAAATAGTTATTGCAGAAAAATCAGAAGTTATTACTCATCCAATTAAAGAAATAGAAGAGGCTTTAGAGATAAATAAAGGAGTTATTGACAATAAAGTTTCAGATATAGTTGCACAAGTGGAACAATTGGAACAAAATAATAAAGTGGTTACGGATGAACAGATAGAGGCTTTACTACTAAAAGCTCAGTACGAAATTACTACACAACAAATTTTACAATCTAATACAGTAAATGCTTCCGCACTGCTTCTAGACGTAGAATCAGAATTGGACGAGTCATTTAAAGATCGGGTTTTTGAAGCGCTAAAAACTGGTTTTGAAAAACTTAAAACAACTGTAGCAGAAAGAGATAATTAATATAAACATTCATCAATCAATTCTTACTTATTCCCTCTCATCTTCGAGAGGGAAGAGAGTAAGTCAAATCAATTATTTATGAGAACACTAATTATGTTCGTCGTGATTACGACAATGACACTTAATGCCCAATTTTTAACGGCACAAGAATCAGAAAATGCTGATAAAATAGAGGAATTAAAAAAAGAAAAAGAAGACATAGTGCTTTCTGAAAAGGAAGAGCTTAAAAAAGGAGTGGAAGAGATTAATGAAAGATTGGTAAAAGGCGAAATAACAACTGATGAAGCTCAAGATTTAAAAGAAAGCTTAGCTAAGAAACATGCCTTAAATATTGAAAATAGATTGGCAATTGTGGATAATCAAATAGCATTATTAGAGCGTAATAATACATCATACCTTTCTGATAAAACAAAACTCTCTATAGGTTTTGGTGCTAGAGATCATGATGATGGTGATATTTTGTTTGGAATAAATGTAAAAAATACAAAGAAAGGCAAGAAGAAATATGATAAGCGTACCTATTCAGATTTAGTGGTTGCTTTTGGATTAAACAATGCAATCGTAGAAGATCAATCGCTTGATGATTCGGATTATAAAATTGCGGGAAGTAGATTTTTTGAAATCGGTTTAGCTTGGAAAACAAGAGTTTTTAAGAACTCAAATTTTATGAGAATCAAATATGGAATTTCTTATCAATCTAATGGTCTGAAACCTATAGATAATAGATATTTCGTTGAGAATGGGGATCAGACGGAGTTAGAAGAATTTAGAGTGGAATTAGATAAATCTAAATTTAGAATGGATAACATAGTAGTTCCTGTGCATTTTGAATTTGGTCCTTCTAGAAGAATAGAAACTGACGAAAGATTAAGGTTTTCTACAAGGAAGAAATTTAGAATTGGCTTAGGTGGATATGCTGGTGCAAATATAAGTACACGTCAAAAATTAAAATATAAAGAAAACGGTGAACGTATAAAGGATAAAATCAAAAGAGATTATAATACCAATGACTTAATTTATGGTTTAAGCGGCTATTTCGGTTTCGGAGATATGTCTTTATATGCTAAGTATGATCTGTCTCCAATTTTCGAAAATGCAGCAGTTGATCAGCGAAATGTGTCTTTGGGATTGCGTTTCGACCTTTAGGATTTACTATGATCGGTAAGGTTCTCTATTCAGTTTTCATATTGTAAGAAAAGCAGAGGTACATTTTTAGACCAATTTAAATTTTAAGTGTTAGCCATTTTTTGCGGGAAAAAAGTTATGTGTAATCATAGCTCTTTTTTTTATTTCCATATTGATTAGGGTTTGAGCGTATATAGATTTTATAAGGGATCAAAAATACTCTACTAACTTACTATAGAAAATATTATTGTTTCTTCAATGTTAAATAATGTACAAATTTAACACTATTGTTAAATTATCATTAAAATATAAATCCCTTAATTTGATTACGGTTTTAAAGTAAATGCTTGATTGTAAGTATTTTATGACACTGTTTTTTTTTATTCCTTCGTTAAATAATCTATATTTAAATCGCTCGAAATGTTAAATTTTTGAGTATAAAATTTAAGCTTTGATTATGCGCATGCCCCCTATTCGCAATCCAAAGACCTACTACTTATGCTAAAATATGGTTCAGTGAAGTAATTGTTAACCAAATTTTAGATATGAAAACACAATTCTATTATTTTGCATTTTTTATGCTTTGTAGTCTTGGGCTTATTGCTCAACAAAAACCTCAAAAAGCCAGCTTGTTTGGAAAGGCCGAGTATGTCAGAACCGTGCCTGCTCTATCAAAGATGGATAATATCATTTCAGCCAAAGGAATGATAAAACATGGTCAGGAAAAAAGAAGAGGTAAAAATACCTACGTTCCTGGCAAAGGACTTCCCCTTGCAGGACAAAATGATCCGCTTATGCAGATTCAGCAGAAATCTGCAAGAACCGCTATCTCTACAGAAGTAGCGAACTTCCAATCACACGAAGGGTTTAGTACTCCAACGGATCCTACAGGAGCTATTGGTCCTAATCATTATGTGTACGCATTTAACTCTGGTTTCGGAATTCGTGATAGAGCTGGAAATGTACTTTTAGCAGAAGCTTCTCTAGCGACTATCTTTCCTGGAGAAAGCTTAGGAGATCCAATCGTATTGTATGATAATTACGCAGAGCGTTTTGTTATCATGCAGTTTAGTAATACTCCAAATGGTATTTTAATTGCAGTGGGACAAGGACCAGATCCTGTTAACGACGGGTGGTTTACTTACAGATTTAATACAGGTTCATTCCCTGATTATGAAAAAATATCTATATGGAGTGATGGATATTATATAACTGCTAATAAAGACTCTGGATCTGCAGCTACTAGCGAGGTAGTTTACGCAGTAGAAAGAGATTTAATGTTAGTAGGAGATCCTAACGCTCAATTTGTTGGATTTCCGCTTCCTGGAATCACTACAAGTGGTTTCTATAGCCCTGGAGGATCTAGTGCTACAGGACCTACATTACCTCCTGTTGGAGTAGGACATTCTATCATCTATTTACAGGATGATGGATGGACAGGAGTTTCTCAGGATCACGTAAAAGTATGGACAACAGATGTGGATTGGACAAACGTTGCTAATTCAACTATTTCTCAACCACAAGAAGTTTTAACTGCTCCTTTTGATAGTGTATTTGATGGAGGATCTTTCTCTAATTTACCACAGCCTAGCGGTAATGATATCGATGCATTGCAAGCGACTATGTTATATATGACAACATATAGACGTTTCCCTAGTCATAACTCAATGATTTTTAATTTTGCCGTTGATTTAGATGGTAATGATGATCTTGCAGGTATTCGCTGGTATGAATTTAGACAAACTGCAGATGGTCAACCATGGACTATCTTTCAAGAAGGTACTTATGTGCAGCCAGATGGTTTGAGTGCTTTTTGTGGAAGTATGGCTATGGATGGTCAAGGAAATATTGGATTAGCTTATACAGTGGTAAGTACTTCTGTTTTTCCTTCTATCCGTTATACAGGAAGATTGGCTAGTGATCCAGTAGGAACTATGACATTAGCAGAACAATCTGCAGTAGAAGGTACTCAGGTAGATCCTTCTTTCAGATATGGAGATTATGGTCACATGACTATCGATCCTACAGATGATTTAACATTCTGGCATACGGCTGAGTATTTTGATGGAGGTTTTAGAAAAAACCACGTTGTAGCATTTAATTTACAGCCAGATACTCCAGATACAGAAGCACCAACAGCTCCTACGAATTTAGTAGCTTCTAATACTACAGATGTTTCTACAACAGTTAGCTGGGATGCTTCTACAGACAATATCGGTGTAACGGCTTATGACGTATTCCAAGACGGAACATTAGTTACTACGGTAGCTACGACTTCTGCGGATATAACAGGATTGGCTCCTTCTACATCTTATGATTTTACGGTGGTAGCAAAAGATGCAGCTGGTAATGAGTCTCCTGCTAGTGTAGCGTTATCAGTAACTACAGAAGCTCCAGATACAGAAGCTCCAACAGCTCCTACGAATCTTACATCTTCTAGCACTACTGCTGGACAAACTACACTTAGTTGGGATGCTTCTACAGATAATGTAGGTGTTGCAGAATATGATGTGTTGCAAGATGGTGAGATCGTTGCTACCGTTTCTGATACTACTGTAATAGTTACTGGTTTAGCACCAGAAACAACGTATGAGTTTACTGTTATTGCAAAAGATGCGGCAGGAAACGAGTCGGTAGCTAGTGATCCACTTTCTGTTACTACCCCAGCAGCTTCAGGTTGCTTAGCTGGTTTAGTGCCACCTTACGCAGAAAGTTTTGAAACTGGTTTAGGAGACTGGACTCAGAGCTCTGATGATGACCTAGATTGGACAGTAGATGCAGATGGAACACCATCTAATAGAACGGGGCCTTCTAGTGCCGCTGATGGTTCAAATTACATTTATGTGGAAGCTTCAGGAAACGGAGTAGGATTCCCTAATAAACAAGCAATCATTACTTCTCCATGTATCGACCTTTCAGGAGCTTCTTCTGCTTCTTTCTCGTTCCAATATCACATGTTTGGAGCAAATAACTTTGGGTCATTAGATGTGGAAGCAAGTAATGACGAAGGAGTAACTTGGACAAGTATTTGGAGTAGAAGTGGAAATCAAGGTAATTCTTGGCAGTCTGCAAGTATCGATTTAGCTGCGTATGTAGGTACAGGAGTTCAATTACGATTTAATAGAGTAACTGGTGGTACTTGGAGAGCAGATGCTGCTATCGATGATGTACAAGTAACTGCAGATGGCGGACCTGGAGGATCAGATTGTGCTTCTGGAGACGTAACACTTAGTATCACTTTTGATGATTACCCTCAGGAAACTTCTTGGACACTTACTGACTCCGAAGGAAGTGTTGTAGCTTCTGAAAGCTATACTACTGCTAATCCAGATGGATCAACAGTTACAGAAACAATTTCAGATTTAGGAAATGGAACATATACGTTTACAATTTCTGATTCTTTTGGAGATGGTATCTGTTGTGGATTTGGTAATGGTTCTTATATATTATCAAGTGATTCTGGTGTCATCGCAAGTGGTGGAGAGTTTGGAAGTTCTGAAGCAACTGATTTCTGTGTAGAAGGAGCAGGAGCAAGATTAGATACATATCCATTAGATGATCTTCGTTCTAGTGATGATAAGATATTTACGATTTACCCTAATCCAGCTACAAATGTATTAAACGTTACTGTTGGTAATAGAACTATCGATAATCTTAAAATCTTCTCAATGTATGGTCAATTGGTTAGAGAGATCTCTGATCAAGGAAATAAGAGCCAAATTGATATTAGTAATTTAGCTTCAGGAACATATTTTGTTCGTTTTACTTCTGATAAGGAAGAACTTTTAATAACAAGAAAGTTTGTTATAGCGGAGTAATAATCTATAACGAAGTTATAATTTAGCCAAAGGAGGCTGTCTGAAAAGGCAGCCTTTTTTTATATATGTTAACCAAAGAAAGAGTCTCGAGAATTATATTATTTTTGCTTCATGATTCATAAGTCGACCATAGATGCTGTATTCGAAACTGCCAGATTAGAAGAGGTTATTGGCGATTTTGTGCAACTGAAAAAATCAGGAAGTAATTTTAAGGGATTGAGTCCTTTTAGTGAAGAACGTACACCGTCATTCATGGTATCTCCAGTAAAGCAAATTTGGAAAGATTTCTCTAGTGGTAAAGGAGGAAATGTAGTGGCATTTCTTATGGAGCATGAGCATTTTACCTATCCTGAAGCAATAAAATACTTAGCTAAAAAGTATAATATTGAAGTAGAAGAAACCGAACAAACGGACCAGCAAAAAGAACAGGCAAACGAGCGAGAGAGTATGTACTTGGTGAGCGAGTTTGCTAACGACTTTTTTCAGAATACGTTACATAAAACAGAACAAGGCAAGGCTATCGGTCTGACGTATTTTAAAGAAAGAGGGTTTACCACGGAGACGATGCAGAAATTTGGATTAGGATACTCTCCTGATGTTTGGGATGCATTTACTAAAGAGGCAATTAAAAAAGGCTATAAATTAGAGTTTCTAGAAAAAACAGGGCTTACTATTGTTAAAGAAGAAAAGCAGTTTGATAGATTTAAGGGAAGAGTCATGTTTCCTATTCAATCTATGTCTGGTCGTGTTCTTGGTTTTGGAGGAAGGATTTTAACGAACGAGAAAAAAGCAGCTAAATACCTAAACTCACCAGAAAGTGATATCTATCACAAAAGTAAGGTGCTGTATGGTATCTATCATGCTAAGCAGTCCATAGCCAAAGAGGATAATTGCTTTTTGGTAGAAGGGTATACCGATGTTATTCAGTTTCATCAGACTGGAGTAAAGAATGTAGTTTCTTCATCTGGTACAGCTTTAACTTCAGATCAAATTAGATTGATTAATAGGCTTACTAAAAATATCACGGTCTTATTTGATGGAGATGCTGCTGGTATGAGAGCTTCTATACGAGGAATAGATCTTATTCTCGAGCAAGGAATGAATGTAAAGGTATGTAGCTTTCCTGATGGAGAAGACCCGGATAGTTTTGCGAAGCAAAATACTTTAGATGAACTTACAGCGTACTTAAAGGAAAATGCTCAGGATTTTATTCGATTCAAAGCTTCATTATTGCAAGAAGAATCTAAAACAGATCCGATTAAAAAAGCGGAGTTGGTACGAGATATGGTGGTTAGTATTTCGAGGATTCCGGATGTGATAAAGCGTGAAATCTATGTTCAAGAATGTTCTAGAATCATGGATATTTCTGAAGACGTACTTTTTGATACGTTAGCTCAAATTCGAAATGTTGATAATAAGGAGTCTCGGAAACAAGAAAAAGAAGCTAAAAAACCTCTGGAAGTTGTAGATCAAAAGGTACAAAAGCAACCGAAGGTAAATGAGCTTAATAGTTTAGAAAAAAAGATTATCGAGATTTTACTACTCTATGGTACCCAGGAAGAAGAGTTCGAAGATCTGGTGATGAAAGAAAATGAAGAAGGAGAGTTGTATTTGGAGCCAGAGCTTTATACAACGAAAGTGTTTGAAAAAATATATTTAGATCTTCAGGAAGACGAAATAGAATTTACACAAAGTATCTTCAGAGAAGTATATACAATACTGATAGAAAAGCTAAATCAGGAAGAAGACTTTAAAATAGAGCATTTCATAAATCAAATACCACCAGAAGTAGCTTACGAGATCACCGAAATTATGATGGATGAAGAACGTCATGCATTACATCGATGGTATGATAAAGAAATTCATGTGAAACAGAAAAAACACACTGTTTCTCGATATGTTTCAGATACGATCTTAAACTTACGTAGATTTTTAATTAACCAAAAAATAAATGAGCTTTCACAAGAAGTAAAAGCTCAAAATTTTGAAAATAATCTTAATATTTTAGAGGATATTAGAGATTATCAAACGTTAAAAAAACTATTATATCAAAAACTAAATAGAGTGATTTAATTTATGTGTAATAATCTAGATTGATGTATAAGATCTGCTAAATTATCAACCTTTAATTTTTTTAACAATCTTGTTTTGTAAGTACTTACAGTTTTTTCGTTTATAGATAGAGTGCTTGCAATATCTTTATTACGTTTACCAGAGGATAATAAATTCAATACTTCTATCTCTCTTGAAGAAAGTTTCTTGTATTTAACTACCATATTATTTTCATTGGTATTTCCGTTTGCTAACTGCTGAGTAAGATTATCATTAAGATAAATACCACCTCGCGCAACTCTTTCAATAGCTTTTTTAAGAGTTTTGGTAGCAACGGTCTTGGATAGATATGCAGAAGCTCCAGCCTTTATTGCACTTAGTGCGTACATTTCTTCTGGGTGTGAGCTAAATATAATAACCTTTATTCCAGTAAATTCTTTTTTTATGGTTCGCAAAGCCATAATGCCATTAATCTGAGGCAAGTCTAATTCCATGATTAGTATATCTGGGGTATTAGATTTCAAAATATCATACATTTCATTTCCGTTACTTACTTTTCCGATGATTTCGAAATCCTCAGAGTTTCTAAGTAAAGAAACAATCCCTTTTCTAGTAATAGGATGATGATCTGCGATTAGTACGTTTGTCATTCTTGTTTACAATTGATAAATGTTAATTTTTAATTTTAATGGGGTTAACATCTCTAGGGGTAATTCTGATATTTGTCTTCATGCAAAATTACTAAGAACTACTAGTCGTAAACTTTTTTTTACCAAGTTATCGATAAAATGTTATTTAAATCAGATCAACGGGTATTTCACATACCGGAATTGGGACCATTTTGTGTTGATTTACGGTATTTAGACGAGAATAAATTGTAAAAACTTCTTTTTCTCTGCCAGAAAAATCGTCACTTTTCTTACCTAAATCCTTCATTTTCATAGCCCACTCCAGTTCATCATAACTCGCTCCAATCTGATCCTCATCACTTCTACTATCTCCAAATAAACCATCTGTAGGAGTAGCTTTTTGTATCGATTCGGGTACTTCTAGTACTTTAGCCAATTCATATACTTGACTCTTTAATAAATCTGCAATTGGACTTATATCAACGCCGCCATCACCATATTTAGTATAAAAACCTACACCAAAATCTTCAACTTTATTTCCTGTACCTGCTACTAAGTAGCTATTTATCCCAGCTAGATAATATAAAGTCGTCATTCGTAATCTGGCTCTGGTATTGGCTAACGATAGGTTTAATCGGGCTTCAGAGTCGCCGTTGGGAACCACAGTTTTAAATTCTTCAAAAACTGGAGTAAGATCCACTCTAGTATCAGATACTTTGTCAAAACGTTTTTTTAATTGAGCAATATGTTCTTGAGCTCTGTTTACCTGACTTTGAGCCTGATGTATCGGCATTTCTACGCACAAAACGTTCAATCCTGTTTTAGCACACAAACTTGAAGTTACTGCACTATCAATACCTCCACTAATTCCCACAACAAAACCATCAATATTTGCATTATTAGCATAATCCTTTAACCAGTTTACAATGTGGTCTATTACTTTTTCAGTCTGCATATTCTATTTTTTATAGTAGTGTTAATTTATATCTATGTTACATTTATAAACTATTATTACAGTTACAATATATGATAATAGTAAATTTGCGATATAAAATTAATAAAAAAAGCTAGCGTTAAATAGGAAGAGTAATTATTTGTGTAGATATTATAATATTTGAATGAAGTATAGTAAGTTTTTAAAAATAGTCGCAGTTTTTTGCATAATCATATCTTGTTCTAAAGAAAGTAAAATTGAAAAGGAAATTGCTGCAATACCCGTAAAAATTGGAATAGAACGTTTTGATAGGATTTTTGCAGATGTTACAGAAGAAAATCTAGCATCTGTAAAAGATAAATATCCTTTCTTTTTTCCAGGTGAGAATAATGATAGCATTTGGATTCAAAAGACAAAAGATACATTGCAGATAGAGATTAATCAGGAAGTTGAAAAAGCATTTAGTGATCTTTCCGTAGAAAGAGAGCAATTAGAGTCTTTATTACAGCATATTAAGTATTATTTTCCAGAAGCCACTGTTCCAAGAGTGATTACGATTACTTCTAATGTTAACTATCAAAAAAAAATTATTTTATCGGATGATTTGTTAATCATTTCTTTGGATACCTATTTAGGAGCAGATCATCACTTCTATGGAGGAATTCAAGCGTATTTAAAAGATCGTTTCGTAAGAAGTCAGATATTACCAGATATCGCAACTACCTATGCGAGACAATTGGTAGAGTTGCCAAAAGACAGAACATTTTTGGCAAATATGATTTATTACGGAAAAGAGCTATACTTAAAAGATCTATTTCTTCCTGATTTTTTGGATAGTGAAAAAATGGCGTACACAGAAAGTCAGTTCGATTGGGTGAAAGCTAATGAAGAAGAAATCTGGAGATATTTTATTGATCGACAATTATTATACAGTACTGAAGCAGATTTGTCACCAAGATTTCTTTATCCAGGACCTTTTTCTAAATTTTATTTAGAGGAGATCGATCAAGAATCGCCAGACAGAGTAGGGCAGTATATAGGTTGGAGAATTGTAAATGCGTATATGAAAAATAACAATGTATCTTTGCGCCAATTATTATTAACGGATGCCGAAACAATTTTTAGTGCATCGAAATATAAACCAGCGAGATAATGGCAAATACTCATAAATCCGAAATTAAAATTGAAATTGAACTTGATGAGAATAGGGTTCCTGAAAAATTAAATTGGACAGCAAAAGATGGTGGTGTAGAAAACGAAGAGACAAAGGCATTACTTTTGTCAGTTTGGGACAATAAGAGCAAAGAAAGTCTTCGTATTGATCTATGGACAAAAGATATGCCAGTGGACGAGATGAAGGTGTTTTTTCATCAGACATTGGTGTCTATGAGCGAAACTTTTAATAGAGCAACTCAGGATGAGAAAATGACGGCTACAATGAAGGATTTTTGTGATTATTTTGCGGAAAAACTCGATCTAAAAAGAAAGTAGTTTAGGGTAGATATATGCTAAACTAAGTTAATTATGAAGCGAATAATCTTCGTGTATAATGCTCAATCTGACTCCTGGAGTAAATCCTTGGATTTTGCTCATAAAATTATAAGCCCTTCTACATATAATTGCGGTTTATGTAGCTTAACACATGGAAGTTTTTCTGAAAGAAAAAAATGGAAGATATTTAGAGAGACGACTTCCCATACACTGATTTTTGAATATAAAAATGAGTTTTTGAAACGGTTAGAAAATAACCATAATCAGACGTTTCATTTTCCAGTTATTGTAGAAGAAAATCAGGGTAATTATGACATTCTAATTAGTTCAGATGAGCTAAATAAAATAGGGTCTTTAGACGAATTAATAGAAAAAATGAAAAATAAAATGGGCTAAGAAGAAGCAAGCTGTTGATTGATTTCTTCAATATAATTCAAAACATCATCCTTGCCTAAGCCGTTAGAAGAAGACGTGATAAAATAATTAGGCATCTCCTCCCAATATTTCAGCATTTCGTTGATGTATGCTTCAATGTTTTGCGGTAGTTTCGTTTTCGAAAGTTTATCTGCTTTTGTAAAAATGATTGAAAAAGGTATTTGATTTTCTCCAAGCCATTGCATAAATTCTAAGTCAATCTTTTGGGGCTCATGTCTGCAGTCTACAAGTACAAAAGCTGATACTAATTGCGCGCGCTTCGAAAAATATGCGGTGATAAATTTCTGAAATACCTTTTTTGACGATTTAGAAACTCTTGCATATCCATAGCCAGGTAAATCTACTAAGAACCAGTTTTTGTTTATAACAAAATGATTGATTAGTTGGGTTTTTCCGGGTCTTCCAGAAGTTTTGGCAAGACTCTTTCTACCTGTCAACATATTGATCAAAGAAGACTTTCCAACATTGGATCTTCCTATAAAAGCATATTCTGGCAAATTGTTTTTAGGACATTTTGCCACATCGCTGTTACTCATTACAAATTCAGCGCTGCTAATCTTCATTAGATCCTTGGGATTAGAAATTACGCTCTTGTAACCAAGAATGTAATAGTTTGTTAAATTCTTCTGGGTGTTCCATCATGGCGGCATGACCACACTTATCAATCCAATAAAGATCAGAATCAGGTAATAACCTGTTAAAATCATCTGCAACCTCAGGAGGAGTTACATTATCATTTTTACCCCAAATGATACACGTCGGTGTCTTCATGTTAGGAAGGTCTTTTGCCATGTTATGTCTTATAGCACTTTTAGCAATTGCAAGTGTTCTTATTAATTTGTTACGATCATTTACGGTAGCATAAACCTCGTCTACAATTTCTTTAGTAGCAATTGCTGGGTCATAAAATACATTTTCGGCTTTTGCCTTAATATATTCGTAATCACCACGTTTTGGGTAGCTTTCTCCCATGGCACTTTCGTACAATCCAGAACTACCAGTAATTACCAAGGCTTTTACTTTTTCTGGAAACATTTTGGTGCACAGAAGTCCTATATGACCACCAAGAGAATTACCAAGTAAAATTACTTCGTCATATCCAAGTTGGTCTATAAAATCTCTAAGATATTTGGCAAATGTACCAACACTAGTTTTTATTAAAGGCATTTCATACAGAGGAAGCTCTGGAATCAATACTTTATATCCATTTTTTGGAAAATAATTGCTAACGCCATCAAAGTTGCTTAGTCCACCCATCAATCCGTGTAAAATCACGATTGGCGTGCCTTCCCCAAGCTCTAGATAACTGAATTTTCCGTCTTTTTTTAATTCGTGCTTCATTAATACTTCTTACAAGAATTAAAAGCAAATATAGCATTTTCATAATTAGTTTGAAGATTTTTTATGAATACTGCGACAGTATTTTTTTAGATTTTTTTAATCCTTCATTTTTTTTCTTCCTGAATAGGTCAAAACCAAGAATTTATACCTAAAACGATATTTCATTGATAAGCAAAATAGTAGGGTGAGAGTGTTGAGGTTTGAAGATTTTTGAAGACAACTTATTAACAATGTGGTAGATTGTGGTAAAAAGTGGTAAAATTTTCAATATATTTGACTAATTATAGAAGTAAGAAGGAAAAAGTGGTAAATCTTATAGGTACATACGAGTGTAAAGCTGACGCGAAAGGTCGTTTGATGTTGCCTGTAGCATTTAAAAAACAGCTTTCGTCAATTTTGCAAGAGGGTTTTGTATTAAAACGTTCAGTGTTTCAGTCTTGTTTGGAGCTGTATCCAATGGAAGAATGGAATCTGCTAATGCAAAAAATGAATAAGCTGAATCGCTTTAAAAAAAAGAATAATGATTTTATCCGAAGGTTTACAGCAGGAGTTAAGGTTGTGGAAATTGATGCAACAGGACGTCTTTTGATACCTAAGGATTTAGTGAGTTTTGCTGGGATTACCAAAGAGCTAGTGCTGTCATCCGCTGTTAATATTATTGAGATATGGGATAAGACTCAATACGAAAAAGCAATTGATGATGCCGCTGTTGATTTTGCAGACCTGGCAGAAGAAGTAATGGGATTCGACGATGAAGCAGACGGAATATCATAATCCAGTTTTATTAAAAGAAACTGTAGATGGACTAGATATAAAACCAGATGGGTTATATGTAGATGTAACCTTTGGAGGAGGTGGTCACTCTAGAGAGATTTTGAAAAGACTTGGTCCGAATGGAAAGTTATATGCTTTTGATCAAGATAAAGATGCTTTAACAAATACTATTGATGATGATAGGTTTGTATTGATTAATGAAAATTTTAGGTTCATAAAAAGATTTCTTCGTTTTCATGGGGTTCGCAAAGTTAATGGTGTTTTAGGAGACTTTGGGGTTTCTTCACATCAATTTGATGTGGCTGAAAGAGGTTTTTCAACCAGATTTGAAGCAGATCTTGATATGAGAATGAATCAGGATCACGAATTATCCGCCTATCATGTGATTAATGAATATGATGAGTCGGATTTAAGAATGATGTTTTTGCAATATGGGGAGTTAAGAAATGCTCCAAAATTGGCAAGGGCTATTGTGGGAGCTAGAAATAAGCAGCCTATTAAGACAAGTTTAGAGCTAAAAGAAATATTAAAGCCTTTTATGGTAAAGCATAAGGAGCATAAGATACTTGCTCAGATATACCAGGCTATACGGATAGAGGTGAATCAGGAAATTGAAGTGCTGAAAGAATTTTTAATGCAGACACAGGATATACTAGGTGTTGGCGGGAGAGTGAGTTTTATCTCTTATCATTCTTTAGAAGATAGATTGGTAAAACGATTTATTCGTAATGGGATGTTCGAAGGAGAACCAGAGAAGGACTTGTATGGTAATGTGTCGGTTCCTTTTAAAAGAGTGGGAAAGTTAATCGTTCCTTCCGAAGAGGAGATTAAAATAAATAATCGAGCTAGAAGTGCAAAATTAAGAGTGGCAGAGAGAATTTGATAAAAGGTTATGAAGCAGACAGTGTATGATATATTAAAAGGTAAGTTTTTGATTGCAGATGATGCAATGAAGAATTGGCGTATGCTTCTCTTTCTTTCCTTTTTAGCCATTATTATGATTGCGAGTTCTCACAATGCAGAAAGTAAAGTTCATGAAATTGCTAGGTTAAATAATGAAGTAAGAGAATTGAGAACACAATTTGTAGATGGAAGAACAGAGTTGATGCAGTTAAAAATGGAGTCATCAGTAATTGAAAAGATGACGAAGAAAGGAATTAAAAGACCAACAAGACCACCACAGAAAATAATAGTAAAAGAATAATTTGTTTTGGCAGTAAAAGATAAGAACATATTAAATAGGTTATACTTCATTTCAGGATGTATGTTCATCTTCGCTATTTTGGTGTTGGTAAAACTGGTGAAAACACAATTTGTCGAAGGGGATACATATCGTGCTAAAGGAGAGCAACGAGTTTTTAAAACATTTGATATACCGGCCAATCGAGGTAATTTGTATGATAGTAAAGGGAATTTGTTAGCTACTTCAGTTCCTAAATATGATATTCGATTTGATGCGGTAACGGTAACCGATAAAGATTTTAGAGAAAATATAAATGAGTTGTCTAAGGCCTTGTCTAAAGAATTTGGAAAATCGCCAGAGTATTATGATGATGCATTAAGAAGAGCTCGAGATAATAAGAATAGATATTTCTTAGTGAAAAGGAATTTAGGGTATTCTCAGTATATGAGAGTAAAGAAATTTCCTTTGTTTAAATATGGTGCTAATCGTGGCGGACTGATTGTGGAACAACGTACGATTCGAGAACACCCTATTGGAAAGATAGCCGAGAGAACTGTAGGTTATGAGCGACGAGATGACCAAGGGTATTATACTAGAGTAGGACTCGAAGGTGCTTACGGTCCGTTTTTAAGAGGTAAAGAAGGAAAACGTAAAAAACAAAAAATTGCAAAAAACCAGTGGAAACCTATTGGAGACGCAAATGAAGTAGAACCTCAAGACGGATTTGATGTAATATCTACAATTGATGTAAATGTACAAGATATTACCCATCATGCATTGTTAGCGCAATTAGAAAAGTTTGAGGCTGAACATGGAACAGTTGTAGTAATGGAAACTAAGACTGGTGAGATTAAAGCAATTTCTAATCTAGGTAGGACGAAATCAGGAAAGTACTACGAGAAATTAAATTATGCGGTGGGAGAATCTCATGAACCTGGATCTACCTTTAAGTTAATGGCGATGGTCGCGGCACTAGAAGATAAAGTAATTGACTCTAGTTATGTTGTGGATACAGAGAATGGAAGAGTCCGATTCTATGATCGTGTAGTGAAAGACTCTAAATGGGGAGGATACGGAAAAATTTCTGCTGCTAAAGCTTTCGAGTTATCATCAAATACAGCTTTTGCTAAAATCATAGATGAAAATTATAAAGAAGATCCTAAAAAATTTGTAAACCGATTGATGAATATGGGGTTGCATAAAACATTAGGGTTGTCTATTAAAGGAGAAGGGAAGCCTAAAATACCATATCCAGGTGATAAAGATTGGTACGGAACTACGCTTCCGTGGATGGCTCATGGATATGGGGTTGCCGTAACGCCTTTGCAAACATTAGCATTTTATAATGCGATAGCAAATGATGGGGAGATGGTAAAACCGAGATTTATTAAAGAAGTAAAAGCTTGGGATAAAACTCAAGAAAAATATGATAAAGAAGTTTTGAATCCTGCTATCTGTTCCAAAGAGACTGCTAAAATAGTTCAGGAAATGATGAAGAATGTAGTTATCAGAGGTACAGCTGATAATATACATACAGATAACTTTCAGATAGCTGGGAAAACCGGTACTTGTTGGGGTAATTATGGAAAAGATAAAGAAAGAGAATATATATCCTCTTTTGCTGGATATTTTCCAGCAGAAGATCCGAGGTATTCTTGTATCGTTGTAATTCATAAGCCGAATAAGGAGAAAGGATATTATGGGAATATAGTAGCTGCACCGGTTTTTAAAACTATCGCACTAAAAGTATATAACGATATACCTGTGGTTGATGAAGTAAGTGCAGATATTGTTGGAAGTAAAGAGATAAATGAGAGTTATGAAGGGTATTTTCAAAAAGCAAGAAAGCATAAAACTATAATGCCCAATGTAAAAGGAATGCCAGCAATGGATGTAATTTCTCTTTTAGAAAATATGGGATTAAAAGTTGAAATCAAAGGTTCGGGAACTGTGAAAAGTCAGTCTATAGAACCAGGAACAAAAGTTAAGAACAATCAAACTATTAGGATAGAATTATCGTGATCGAGTTAAAAGATATTTTATATAAGGTACCTATTAATGCTGTTGTTGGAAATACTGCAACAACTATCAATAAGATTGAATTTGATTCTAGAAAAATCAAACAAGATGATGTCTTTGTGGCAATTTCGGGGACGGTTGTTAATGGGCATGATTATATAGAGAAGGCAACTAATAATGGAGCAATCGCAATTATTTGTGAGGAGATGCCAGAGTTTTTGATTGATGGTTTGGTGTATGTTCAAGTAGAGGATACTCAAAAAGCATTAGCAATAATAGCAAATAACTATTTCGGATCTCCGTCTGAGAATTTGAAACTGGTTGGAGTAACAGGGACTAATGGAAAAACTACCATAGCAACCTTATTGTATCAGCTTTTTAAAAAAGCAGGATTTAAAGTTGGGCTTCTTTCAACCGTAAAAATACTAGTGGATGATGTAGAATTTAAGGCTACTCATACAACACCAGATTCGCTTACAATTAATCATTATCTGAAAGAAATGAATGATGCTGGTGTTGAGTATTGTTTTATGGAGGTGAGCTCTCATGGGATTGATCAAAAAAGGACTGAAGGATTGGAATTCGAAGGAGGTATTTTTACGAATCTATCTCATGATCATTTGGACTATCATAACACTTTTAAGGAGTATCGTGATGTTAAGAAACGATTTTTTGACCAGTTAGGTAGTAAAGCTTTTGCTTTAACAAATAAAGATGATAAAAATGGAAGCTTTATGCTTCAGAATACGAAGGCAAAGCAATATTCGTACGCACTTAAATCCTATGCGGATTTTAGAGGGCAAATTCTTGAAAATAGTTTGGGCGGTCTTTTATTAAAAATAAATGATAATGATGTTTGGACAAAATTGATAGGAAGTTTTAATGCGTATAACCTTTTGGCAATTTTTGGAACAGCAGAATTGTTAGGTCTAGAAACCTTAGAGATTTTACAATTACTAAGTGATTTAGAAAGTGTGAGTGGTAGATTTCAGTATTTGATTTCTGATAAAAAAGTAACAGCCATAGTCGATTATGCACATACTCCTGATGCTTTAAAAAATGTCTTGGAGACGATCAATGATATCCGTACCAATAACGAAACATTGATTACAGTAGTTGGTTGTGGAGGAGATAGAGATAAGGCAAAAAGACCTGTAATGGGAAATATTGCAACAGCTCTAAGCAATAAGGTGGTTTTTACAAGTGATAACCCAAGGACTGAAAATCCAGAACAGATTATAGAGGATATAGAAAAAGGAGTGGAGCCACAAAATTATAAGAAAATCATATCCATTACAGATCGTAAACAAGCCATTAGAACTGCTTGTCAATTTGCAGAAGAGAATGATATCATTCTAATAGCTGGAAAAGGTCATGAGACGTATCAGGAGACAAATGGTGAGAGGATTGATTTTAATGATTTTGAAATAGTAAAAGAAGAACTGAAAAAAATAGGAAAATAAATAAACCCTTTTCATTCCAGAGTTATTTGGATGTATTGGAAAGGTATTGATGAGTATGTTATATTATTTGTTTCAATATTTAGAAAATGAATATCGGTTTCCTGGAGCATCTTTGTTCCAGTTTATCACCTTCAGAGCGGCGATGGCGATTATCCTATCGTTATTGATATCTACTATCTATGGTAAACGAATTATCAGTTTCTTAAGAACCAAGCAAATGGGCGAAAGTATTAGGGAATTAGGTTTAGAAGGACAAGCTGAAAAAGCTGGTACTCCAACAATGGGAGGAATTATTATAATCCTTGCTACTGTGGTGCCAGCATTACTTTTTGCTAAAATCGATAATATATACATCATCCTTTTACTGATTACCACCTTGTGGATGGGAGTAATTGGCTTTACAGACGATTATTTAAAGATTAAAAAGAAAGATAAAGAAGGGTTGGCGGGTAAATTTAAAGTAATTGGTCAGGTTGGATTAGGTCTTATTGTTGGTTGCACTATGTATTTCCATGATGATATTACGATAAAGGAAGAGAAGTTAAATTCTGATATCGTTCAAATAGAATCTAGTGAAGAGCAATCAGATTTTAATCCTGCGGTGAAATCTACTAAGACTACAATTCCATTTTCTAAGAATAATGAGTTTGATTATGCTAGTTTGATCACCTGGATCAGTCCGGACTTAGCTAAATATGCGTGGTTGATTTTTATTCCTATTGTAATTATCATAGTAACTGCGGTTTCGAACGGAGCTAATCTCACGGATGGGATAGATGGTTTAGCTGCTGGTTCTTCAGCAATTATAGTACTTACACTAGCACTGTTTGCTTGGGTGTCTGGTAATATCGTTTTTTCAGATTATCTCAATGTAATGTATATACCCAATTCGGGAGAGATGACCATTTACATTGCTGCTTTTGCAGGAGCACTCGTTGGGTTCTTATGGTACAATACGTATCCAGCACAAGTTTTTATGGGAGATACAGGTAGCTTAACAATTGGCGGAATAATCGCGGTAATCGCTATTGCTATTAGAAAGGAACTTTTGATTCCTATCGTTTGTGGAATATTTTTTATAGAAACCCTTTCTGTAATGATGCAGGTAAGTTGGTTTAAGTATACTAGGAAAAAATATGGAGAAGGAAGAAGGATATTTTTGATGTCGCCATTACATCATCATTATCAGAAAAAAGGGATTCATGAGAGTAAAATAGTCGCAAGATTTTGGATTATCGGAATTATTCTGGCAATTGTGGCAGTGATTACTCTTAAAGTAAGGTAGTGTGAAGCGATTAGTTGTTTTAGGAGCAGGAGAAAGTGGTGTAGGAACGGCTATTCTGGGTAAAAAAGAAGGGTATCAGGTTTTTGTTTCTGATAAAGGAAAGATAACTGATCATTATAAAAAGGTTCTTAGAAATTTTGAAATAGAATGGGAAGAAGAAAAGCATACAGAAGATAAAATTCTAAATGCTGATGTAGTCATGAAAAGCCCTGGAATTCCTGATAAAGTGTCTTTAATACAGAAGCTAAATGGATTAGGAATACCAGTGATTTCGGAGATTGAGTTTGCATCACAGTTTACCTCCGCTACTATTGTTGGAATTACAGGTAGTAATGGAAAAACCACCACAACGATGCTTACGCATCATTTGGTAAGTCATGGAGGTTTAGATGTAAACATGGGAGGTAATATTGGAGATAGTTTTGCGAAGCAGGTTGCAGAAAATGATGCTGAATATTATGTGTTAGAGCTAAGTAGTTTTCAGTTAGATGGAATCAAAACATTTGCGCCACATATTGCTGTGTTAACTAATATCACTCCTGATCACTTAGATCGATATGATCACAAATTTGAAAACTATATAGCTTCAAAATTCAGGATTGTAATGAATCAAAATGAAAATGATTATTTCATTTATGATTCCGATGATAAAGTGATTACAAAGTATTTGAAAGAGCATCCTATTCGTTCAAAATTGCTGCCTTTTTCATTAAAGGAAAAAGTAGAGAATGGAGCGTATTTAGAAGAAGATAATATAAAAATAATAATAGACAACAACGAATTAACCATGCCGACAAAAGATTTAGCATTAAAAGGAAATCACAACGTTAAAAATGCTATGGCAGCAGCCACAGTATCGCAATTATTGAAAATAAGAAAGACTACTATAAGAGAGTGTCTAGAAAATTTTCATGGGGTAGAACATAGACTAGAAAATGTCTTAAAAATTAATAACGTTCAGTATGTGAACGATTCCAAAGCGACCAATGTTAACGCTACTTTTTATGCGTTAGATGCTATGAAATCTTCTACGGTTTGGATTGTAGGAGGTGTGGATAAGGGAAATGATTATACAGAGTTGTATCCCCTGGTAAACGAAAAAGTAAAAGCAATTATTTGTTTAGGTGTGGATAATAGCAAAATTATCAATGCTTTTGGTAATTGTGTAGATAATATCATAGAAACGCAATCAATGAAAGATGCTGTTAACATAGCTTATAAGATAGCGGAGCGTAATGAAAATGTATTGTTGTCACCTGCTTGCGCTAGTTTTGATTTGTTTAAAAACTATGAAGATAGAGGAAGGCAATTCAAAGAAGCTGTAAGAGAGTTATAACATTGTTTTACATAAAAGAAATAGAGAATAAGAATTTAGTAGAGTGACCAAAGTTTTAAAAAATATAAAGGGAGATAAAGTTATATGGGCTATCGTAGCCCTGTTGGCATTGTTTTCATTCCTTCCTGTATATAGTGCTAGTAGTAATTTAGCGTATTTGTATGGAGATGGAAATACCTTTGTGTATCTAGTAAAGCATTTTGCACACTTGCTTTTAGGTTTTGGTATTATGTATTGGGTGCATAAAATTCCTTTCCATTATTTTAAAGGGCTTTCTATTATTATGATACCTGTAGTCATAGTATTGTTGTTGTTTACAATGGCTCAAAATAATACTATAGGAGGAGCAAATGCCAGTCGATGGATTCGGTTGCCTTTTGTAGGAGTTACTTTCCAAACATCTACATTAGCTGCGGTAGTCTTAATGGCTTATGTAGCTAGATATCTTTCTAAAATAAAAGATAAAAAAATCAGCTTTAAAGAATCCTTACTTCCATTATGGTTGCCTGTTTTTTTAGTACTAATGTTGATATTACCAGCTAATTTCTCCACAGCTGCAATTATCTTTTCAATGGTAATTATGTTAGTATTTTTAGGTGGCTATCCCATAAGATATATCTCGGTAATATTGGGGTCTGGATTACTGGTGCTTACCTTTTTTATTCTAACAGCAAGGGCATTTCCAGATGCATTTCCGAATAGAGTAGATACATGGGTAAGTAGAGCAGAAAACTTCTTTAATGATAAAGATACTCCTGAGGATTATCAGATAGAGCGCGCTAAAATTGCTATTGCAAGAGGAGGAGTTATCGGAAAGGGACCTGGTAAAAGTGTGCAAAGAAACTTTTTACCACAATCTTCTTCAGATTTTATTTATGCGATTATTATAGAAGAATGGGGATTGATAGGAGGAGTTTTTCTAATGTTCCTGTATTTAATGCTATTGTTCAGGTTGGTAATTGTAGCACATAAGAGTTCGGATATATTCGGAAAACTATTGGTAGTTGGTGTAGGATTGCCCATTGTATTTCAGGCATTGATCAATATGGCTGTTGCTGTAGAGCTTTTTCCAGTTACCGGACAAACACTTCCTTTAGTTAGTAGTGGAGGTACCTCTATATGGATGACTTGTATGGCACTAGGAATGGTGTTAAGTGTAAGTAGTAAAAGAAGTGTTGATATAAATGAAGAGGAGTCTGATCCTATAAATGCAAAAAAAGAAGAATTAACCACAGAAGAAAATCCTTTAGAGGTATTGAGTGAAGCAATATGATAAAGCAACCTAAGATTATATTATCAGGTGGAGGTACAGGAGGACATATTTATCCTGCGATCTCCATAGCTAATGAATTGAAACGTAGGTATCCAGAAGCTTCTATTTTATTTGTTGGGGCTAAAGATCGTATGGAGATGCAAAAAGTTCCAGAAGCAGGGTATCCTATAGAAGGTTTATGGATTAGTGGTATTCAGAGAAAACTATCATTGAGCAATTTGATGTTTCCCTTAAAGTTGATTAGTAGTCTTTGGAAATCAAAAAAGATTATTAAAAAATTTCAGCCAGATGTGGTAATTGGTACTGGAGGTTTTGCTAGTGGGCCTTTATTAAAAATGGCAAATTCTGCAAATATTCCAACGGTACTTCAGGAGCAAAATTCGTTTCCAGGAATTACTAATAAGTGGTTAGCAAAAGGAGCAGATAAAATTTGCGTGGCTTACGATGATATGGATCGGTTTTTTCCGGAAGATAAGATCATCAAAACAGGAAATCCTGTTCGTCAGGATTTGTTGGAAATTGATAGTAAAAGAAATGAAGGGCTCACTACATATAATCTTGATCCAGAAAAGAAAACGATTTTGGTTATTGGAGGAAGTTTAGGAGCCAGAAGAATCAATCAACTTATAGAAAAAGAGTTGACTTTTTTTGATAAAAATGAAATTCAAGTGTTATGGCAATGTGGTAAGCTGTATTATGAGGAGTATAAAAAATATGATAGCACTAAAGGAGTTCAGGTTCATCAGTTTTTGAATACTATGGATTTGGCTTATGCTGCAGCTGATGTAATTGTTTCTAGAGCTGGAGCTAGTTCAGTGTCTGAATTGTGTATCGTAGCAAAACCTACATTGTTTATACCATCTCCAAATGTAGCTGAGGATCATCAAACAAAAAATGCCAATGCAATTGTAAGTCAGAATGGTGCTAAAATGCTTCAGGAAAGTGAGCTTGATGAGAAATTTGAGAAAACGATTACACAGTTATTGTCGTCAGAAGCTATGCAGATAAAGTTGACACATGCTATAAAAAAGCTTGCATTACCAGATGCTACAAAAGATATTGTAAACGAGATTGAATTATTGATAAGAAGGAATTGAGATTAAAGGGATGAATAGAGATTTAAATAGTATACATAACATCTATTTTATTGGTATCGGAGGTATCGGTATGAGTGCCCTTGCAAGATATTTTAAGTTTTTAGGTAAAAATGTAGCTGGGTATGATAAAACGCCAACTCAGATAACTAAAGATCTGGAAGCATTAGGAATTCAAATTCACTTTACGGATGATGTAAGTGTGATTCCGAAACAGTATTTGGAAAAAGAAGAAACACTGGTGGTATATACTCCTGCGATACCAAATGCACATACAGAATTAAATTTCTTTAAGACTCAAAGTTTTTCTATAAAGAAGAGAGCTGAGATTTTGGGATTCATCACGAAGGATCGATATACGTTAGCAGTTGCAGGAACACATGGCAAAACAACCACTACCGGAATTTTAGCACATTTATTAAAAGAAAGTGGAGCAAAAGTGACAGCTTTTTTAGGAGGAATTAGTGAAAACTATAATTCTAATCTAGTGTTAGAAGGAGATGAAGTGATTGTGGTAGAAGCTGATGAATTTGATAGGTCATTTTTGCAATTGTATCCTGATATCGCATCAGTAACATCTATGGATGCAGATCATCTAGATATTTATAAAAAAGCAGATGCTTTAGAAGAGTGTTTTAATGAATTTGCTTCAAAAGTGAAAGATCATATTTTGGTTCGTAATGGATTACCACTTTCAGGGAATACTTTTGGAATCGATGATGACTCTGATTACTGTGCTCAAAATATTAGAATAGAAAACGGCACATATATTTTTGATTTAAAAACACCTTCTCAACTAATTAAGGATTTGCATTTAAACCTGCCAGGTAAACATAACTTGTTAAATGCTATCACAGCCTTTGCTATGGCATTGCTTTATGGCTCCCCAACCACTGCCTTAGCAAAGGCTTTATATAGTTTTAGAGGTGTTCAAAGAAGATTTAGCTATCAGATCAAATCAGATTCGTTAGTGTATGTGGATGATTATGCACACCACCCGACAGAAATAGATGCACTACATCAGGCAATTAGAGAAATGCATCCGGGAAAAGAGGTGTTAGCAATTTTTCAGCCTCACTTATATAGTAGAACACAGGATTTTGGAGCAGACTTCGCAAGGAGTTTAAGTCAGTTTGATCAACTATTATTATTGGATATTTATCCAGCTAGAGAGCTCCCGATAGAAGGAGTAACATCGAAGTGGTTGCTGGAGATGATTGATTTGGAAGATAAAAAAATAGTATCAAAAGAAAGTTTAATTGAAGAAGTTTTAAAAAGCAAAGCTGAAGTTATCACGACAATTGGAGCTGGAGATATTGGAGAAGAAGTTACAAGTATAAAAGAAGCATTGTTAAAGGTATGAAGAAGGTATTGACATATGTAAAATATATTGGACTCATTGGATTGATAGCTTTTCTTTTTGCGTTTACAAGTACCAGAAACGAAAAAAGAAAAATTGAAGGAGTGGAGATAGAATTCATTGAAGAACAGAATCCTTACATAAATGAATTAACGGTTAATAAATTGTTAATACAAAATCAAGTTGGAGTGACGAATGTAGGTAAAGAAATTTTAGTTTTGAATAATGTAGAGAAGGGGCTGGATGCACACAAAATGATTGAAGATTCAGATGTGTATCTCACTGTTAGCGGACAACTTAAGGCACGAATCAAGCAGCGTACACCTATCGCTAGGGTTAACGCAGTCGTTCCTTTTTATGTCGATGTTACAGGTAATACGATGCCATTATCGGATAATTATTCGGCTCACGTACCTCTTGTAAGCAATGTTTCAGAACGAGAAGTTTCAGAAGTTTTTCCATTATTAAGAAAAATTCAGGAAGATGAGTTTTTAAAAAAACATGTAGTAAGTGTTTATCAAAACAATATTGGTAATTATCAATTGGGATTACGAGTATATGATTTTGAAGTTGTTTTTGGAAAAATAGAAAGGTTAAATAGTAAGGTTAAAAATTTTAAGGCATTTTATCAAAAGGCATTAAAAGATAAAAGCCTAGGAAAATATAAGAAAGTTAGTTTGCAGTTTAGGAATCAAGTTGTGTGTACAATAAAATAATGCCAATATGGAAAGAGCAGAAAGTGAAATAGCGGTAGGATTAGATATAGGAACAACAAAGATTGTTGCTATGGTCGGTAGGTATAATGAGTACGGGAAGATGGAAGTATTGGGTGTAGGAAAATCCAAAAGCTTGGGTGTACATCGTGGTGTAGTAAATAATATAACGCAAACAATACAATCTATACAACAAGCTGTACAAGAAGCGGAAAGTGTTTCTGGTGTAAAAATAAATGATGTTACTGTAGGGATAGCAGGGCAGCATATTAGAAGCTTGCAGCACAGTGATTATATCACAAGACCTAATGCAGATGCCGTAATTGATGAAGGTGATATAGACACATTATGTAATCAAGTGCACAAATTAGTGATGTTACCTGGTGAGGAAATATTACATGTACTACCACAAGAATATAAAGTGGATGGTCAGGCTGAAATTAAAGAGCCTGTAGGGATGTATGGAGGACGTTTAGAAGCAAACTTTCATGTAGTAGTCGGTCAGGTTACTTCGATCCGAAATATAGGTAGATGCGTAAAAAGTTCTGGATTAGAACTTTCTGAAGTTACTCTAGAACCTTTGGCTTCAGCAAATGCAGTATTGAGTCAGGAAGAAAAGGAAGCTGGTGTTGCGTTGATAGATATCGGTGGTGGAACTACAGATCTTGCCATTTTTAAAGATGGTATCATTCGTCATACAGCAGTGATTCCGTTTGGTGGAAATGTGATTACTGAAGATATTAAAGAAGGTTGTTCTATTATAGAAAAACAAGCGGAATTACTTAAAATCAAATTTGGGTCTGCTTGGCCCGGAGAAAATAAGGATAACGAGATTGTTTCTATACCTGGATTAAGAGGAAGAGAGCCTAAAGAGATTACATTAAAGAATTTATCAAAGATTATTCACGCACGCGTGGTAGAAATCATTGAACAAGTTTTTTTAGAGATCAAGAATTATGGGCATGAGTCTCCAAAGAAGAAGTTAATTGCAGGGATTGTATTAACAGGTGGAGGGTCACAGTTAAAACACCTAAAGCAACTTGTAGAATATATCACAGGAATGGATACCAGAATAGGATATCCAAACGAACATTTGGCAGGAAATAGTGATCCAGAAACCACAAGTCCTATGTATGCAACAGCAGTAGGATTGGTAATGGATAGTCTTGTGCATATTAAAAAACAGAAAAAAGCAGCGATTAGAGAAGCTGTTGTTGAAGATACGTTGAATACCGAACAAGAAACTACTACCACTACTATTGAAGGAGAAGGTATAGAAGAGGAAAAACCAGTAGTAGATTCGAGGCCAAGAAAAAATATTCTTGAAAAGTGGACGGAGAAATTCAAGGAGTTTCTGGACAACGCTGAGTAGGTTCTAGCGTAAAGAGAATGTCCAGTAGACATTTTTAGTATGGTGTTAGCGTTGAGATGTCATGGAAATTAAAGAAAAATAAAGCTCGGTTTTGAGCTTATAAAATATTAAAAATAAAAGTAAGAGAACAAGAAAATTAGCAGTTATGAGTAACAACGAGGAGTTTGAAAACATTTCTTTTGATTTACCCAAGAATCAATCAAATGTAATAAAAGTTATTGGAGTTGGTGGAGGTGGTAGTAATGCCATTAATCATATGTTCCAACAAGGAATCAAGGGAGTTGATTTCGTTATTTGTAATACGGATGCACAAGCATTGGAAAATAGCCCTATACCAAATAAGATACAATTGGGAGTATCTCTTACTGAAGGATTAGGAGCTGGTGCAAATCCAGAAATTGGAGAGCAATCAGCAGTAGAAAGCTATGAAGAGATTAAGTTAATGTTGGATACGAATACCAAAATGGTATTCATTACTGCTGGAATGGGTGGAGGTACCGGAACAGGAGCAGCTCCTATCATTGCTAAAATGGCGAAAGAATTGGATATTCTTACTGTAGGAATTGTAACGATTCCATTTCAGTTCGAAGGTAAAATGAGAAATGAGCAAGCACAGTTAGGTGTTGAAAAATTACGTTCTCATGTAGATTCTTTAGTGGTAATTAATAATAATAAACTTCGTGAAGTATATGGTAATTTAGGTTTCAAAGCCGGTTTTTCCAAAGCTGATGAAGTATTAGCAACTGCATCTCGAGGAATTGCAGAAGTAATTACGCATCACTATACTCAAAATATCGATTTACGAGATGCTAAAACGGTATTAAGTAATAGTGGAACTGCAATCATGGGGTCTGCGCATGCATCTGGTGCAAAAAGAGCTCATGATGCGATTGTAAAAGCATTAGATTCTCCATTATTAAACGATAATAAAATTACTGGTGCTAAGAATGTACTATTGTTAATTGTTTCTGGTAAAGAAGAAATTACAATCGATGAAATTGGAGAAATTAATGACCATATTCAGCAAGAAGCTGGTCATGGTGCCAATATTATCATGGGAGTTGGTGAAGATGAATCTTTAGAAGATGCCATATCAGTTACTGTAATTGCTACTGGATTTGACGTAGAACAGCAAGATGAAATCGTAAATACAGAAACGAAAAAGATCATCCATACTTTGGAAGAGGAACAGCGTGCGACTACTCAGGATTTAACACCTAAGTCTACATCACGTTCGACTCCGGTTATAAATCCGATACCTCCAAAAGAGGAAGTAAAAGAAGAACCAGCTATTATTAAGCATGAGTTGATAGAGGAGGAGGAAGAAGAAAATATAAGTGAGTCTTTGTTGCTTCCTACAACAGAATTTTTAAAGAACATAGAGGTTGTAGAGCCAGAAGAGGTAAATCCTTTTTCTGTAGATAATGATTTTGTTATTATCAATGCTCAGGAAATCATTAACCAAATCGAGGTAAATGATGCGAATGAGATTGCTGCTGCTGAATCTGAAAAGGAAGATCAATTTACTTTAGCATTTGATATGCCAGTAGGTGGAAATGAAGAACCAAAAGTACAGCAGGAGAGTACTATTTTTGATACTCCAAAGCAAGAGGAAGAAAAACCGATAGTTTTTGATCTTACTGATGATATTTTAGAAGTTGAGGTAAATGAACCAATAGAGGTGGTGCCTACCAGTGAAACTACGGCGGGTGATGTTCGTAGATATAGCCTCGAAGAATATATGGAAGAGGAGAAGAGATTAACTGAAGCTAAACCATTAGCAGAAGTAATTGAAGAAGATCAGGAAGTTATTTTTGAGAAAAAAACTGTAGAGCCTTCTCCAGCAGCGGAGCCTGAGGAAAATGTAGATCCTATAGATCAGCCAATTTCTGAAACTCTAAAAGCTAGAGCGGCAGAGCGTAGAGCGAAAATGAAAGAGTTTAATTATAAGTTTAGAAATAACGCTTCACATATAGATGACATCGAAAAAGAACCAGCATATAAGCGTGCAGGTTTAGATGTAGACTCTCGACCAGAATCTTCAGAATTGTCTAGAACTTCATTAGGAACGGATAGTAATGATGATATTCAATTGAGAAAAAACAATTCTTTTCTTCATGATAATGTAGACTAAGAAATAGAAAATGTTTTTCAGATAAACCGATAATCTAAAATAGATTATCGGTTTATTTTTTATCTTCGCAATCCAAAAGATTAAAACCAGTAATTATGAGTTTACAGGCCAAGGTTATGACTGCCATGAAAGAAGCTATGAAAGCAAAAGATACTAATGCTTTAACTTCATTGCGAGCAATTAAATCTGCTATTTTGTTAGCACAAACAGAGAGTGGAGCAAAAGAAGATTTAAGCGAAGATCAGGAGTTAAAATTGCTTCAAAAACTTGTAAAACAAAGAAAAGATAGTGCTGCAATTTTTACCGAACAAGGAAGAGAAGATTTAGCACAGCCCGAACTTGATCAAGCCAAGGTAATTGAACAATTTTTACCGGAGCAATTAAGTGAGGAAGAAATAGAAAAAGTAATAGTTGATATTATTGCTAAAACAGGTGCAGAAGGAATGAAAGATATGGGTAAAGTTATGGGAATGGCATCTGGACAGTTAACTGGTAAAGCAGACGGTAAAACAATTTCTACTATTGTAAAAGCTAAATTATCTTAAGGATATTTAATAGGCCGTGTGGCGCAACTGAATAGCGCATCAGATTTCGGCTCTGAGGGTTGGGGGTTTGAATCCCTCCACGGTCACATCAGGCACAAAACCTGCAATGAAATTGCAGGTTTTTGTTATTTGGAAAAAACCAAAACGCTAGTTTTGAGGTTTTGGAAAATAACAAAAACTTTAAAGCGTTAGCTTTGCTAGTTTTGTATTTGCAGCAGTGAGTATAATGAGATCGACAAAGTTAATCCAAAAATATAGTTTGAAGTTTTTAAATAAATAAAAAATAAGAACACTAACTCTAGGTTTTTTATTTGGAAGAGTTAGCTTCAGGGGATCAACAAAGCTAATCTCTCCTCTGTCGTATCAAATGGACAAATATGTTTCGCTGACTCTTGTACTTTTTTTGTATGTATTGAAGTGATCTTATACTCAGATCTAATCTGTAGAAAGTTCAATTTTTATTTTGGTAATATTCTTCAAATCAATGGTGATGATGATGCCAGAATCTCCATAACAAATTAAGTGTTCATTTTTTATTTCTGCCTTACAAATGGGATTTGAAAATGTAAAAAAGATAGCCCAATTTAAGATTCCCGATAGAGAAGTAGATGCAATAAATCCTTCATTACCCATGCCACCATCTCCAAAAACAAATTGTTGATTTTGATATTCAAACGCTCCATGAAAAATATCGTATTCAACCCAGATATCATCATTATATTTTTCAAGACTTTCTAAAGTAGTATCACATGTTGGAGACCAATAGCGTTTCGTTTCACCATTATTCGGGTTATAAGTACTGTAGGCATTTGCCATGATGATATCTCCTTCTCCCATGATGATAGCATCATATCCAGGCAAGTATCCTTGTTTCCATTTTTCTTGTATTTTCGGGTGCATCGTATATTCTAATTCGTTAAAGTCTATTTGTTCTATTTCTTTCAAAAAAGCTTTGGGTAAACGTTCTAAAAACTGTTTGAGTTCGGCCACTTTTTCAATTACAATATTATCGTTGTTTAAGGTGTTAAGTTCGATTTTTTCTGTTTCCATAGGCTGTAACTCTTCGTTAAAAGAACTACACAACTGATATTTAAAATGGATAACTTCATTGCCAATTTCAATACTAACTAAAGCCGTTAAAAAGTGAGGTTTTATCGTAACGTTAGACCATTGGTAATCATCAAAATCTAATTCTAGTCGCCATTGTCTATTTGCTTCCCAAGTTGCATATTCAAAATAATGTTCAATAGGCAGTGGATGATAAAATTCATTTTCTTCTAAAATCTGTTCGTATGCTGGAACAATAGCATCTTTAATTAAAGGAAATTGTTCTCGTAGCAAGGAGTTGATTTCCTGATAAAACAGACTTTCTTTTACTAATGCTAATGCTGACATGTTAAATTGTTTTAGTCCAGCTTTTATATACCCAATCATTATCCGTTAAAAGCTGATGCTCTTCACAATCAAAAGTTTCCTGAACAGAAAAAATATCACCTCGATCCATAGCCTCTTTTGTCCAGATGGCAAATAAATCTGTTTTATCGTGTAATGATTTTAATTGTTCTTTTATCTTTTTAAAGCAATAGATACCACCAAACATCCCATTGCCATAAGGACTATAATTCGAATATTTACAACTTAAACACGTATTGATATAAATATGTGCTGGTAATTGGTTTTGTAAAGCTATCAAAGCATCTTCCATCCATTCCAGCTTCTTTTCTACAGTAAATTTTCCAAAAGAAGTATGTAATGTCAAACTATTTAATTCATGGTCTAATCCATCGATGGTAGTATCATCACCTACTACTATATAGGCATCTAGATTTTCTTCAAATAGTTCTTTTGAGGTAGTGTTGTAGAGTTTTATGGGTATTGTAATTAAGAATGAACAATTTGTAACATCTCCAGAACCATCTGAAAACATCTGATAATCGAATTTTTCATGATCAATTTTATCAGCGGTTAATTGATCAAAATCAGGTCCGTCAAAATTGATACCTCTAATAGTGGTTACCATCTCACTACCATCAGATTTTATGACGATCTGTTCTGTTCCTCTTTTATCTTGGTATGTAGTTTTGTAATGTCTCATATCTGCTATTTTTCAATTGTAAAAGAAAAACCAATGTCTTTGACGGTGTGAGATGTGTCTGCTGAAACAGCTTTACACTGAAATTCGAACGTAGCTTCTTCCATACCATCTTGTAATGTAAAGCCTCCTAGAATAGTAATAGCATAAATGCCATTTGCTATTTGTATTTTTTGTCGAACTCCTAATTCGGTAGCTTCTTTTAAACGATGTAAACCGCCATCTTTTGTCCAATTCTTTAAATAGGGTACTGTTACCATACAAATTTCATTATGAATAACTTCAAGGATGTATCCTGTTTTTTCGAATACTAACAGACTTGTATCTTCTGTAAACACAGAAGGTTCATGATCGATGTTAAAAAAAATAGTATACGGTTGATTTATAATACCACCCATCGGAATCATAACTCCTTTTTGAACTGCTACTTCAGCACTTTCATTCGTAGTAAATTCGTTTATAAGATCGTCACCCAAATGATGATCATTTTTAAAACGTAGTAAATTGGTAGGATCTGTGAGAAAAAAATAATCCCAAGTATCATTTAAACATTCCGTAAATTTTATCATAGTTTATCTTAATTAAAACTCGGGCGTTACTTTGCCATTTTTTTGAATTCCTTTTAATATCCAGAATATTGCTGATTTTAAAATATTAACGTTTGTATGGGTAATCTCTTTTTTAATTTTGCGAACTTCATCTACTTCTAATCTTGGATAGGATACTGTATAACGCCCTTCTTCTTCCTGCTGCTGAATAACTACTGATTCTTTGGCTTTGGGCATCTGCACCTCTATCATTGATTCATCTAATTTATGAATCGTAGCTTTCGGAAAATATCCTTTTAATTCTGTAATTAATTGATCCATAGATTATTATTTATATCCATAAATGGTAAAAACATCTTTTTCTTGCTCAAAAGGGATATTCAGTTTATGTAGTAATTGATGTATTTCTTCTGTTTCATCTAGAATTTTTGGCGATACCAAACGACCTTGAGGTATTTGATGAGTTCCCCTTATTTCTAACCATTCGATGGTAAAAAAAAGAGGTAATCCTTCTTCCCAAAAACTAGACCAGTCACCTTGATATTTTGGAGGGCTAGGAAAATCATGAAATGTAAATTGAGCCTTATCCCACTGAATTAATTTTTCGTTATAAGCAGGTGGAAAAGGTAATGTGGCTATACCCTCTTGCAGTTCTAACCATTTGGTATCATTCATTACAGAAGATAGATTTTTACGAGTTACAATTGTTGCTACTTGTTCCTTTAGTTTTATAATATCGATATCGTTTTCTGTGAGATATTTATATTTTTCATAGAGGTTGAACCCTAGCGCATCAACTGTTCTGTACAAGTCATTATTCCTATCATTATTTTCCATTAATCAAAATGATTATTTACTACTCCTGATAATCTAGTATTTTATAACTCACATTTTCAGACTCTATATATGTCTTTACATCTTCCAGGTATTTCCAAATAAAACCTCCTTCATGCCTACAAATGTAAATTCCATCATTTTCAAAAGTGATACTAATATTCGGCATCTTTCCTGTGTTGTCAGTCTTTCTGAAATCCCAAAACAGCTTATTGTCAAACTCATATTTTTTATCAAATAAGTTGTTCTGTTCTAATAATAGTTGAACTTCAGAAATTTGTTTCTGATGCAATTTCACTATTATTTTATATTCGAATCCCATGAATTAATCTCCCAAAGCTTTTAGTGTTATTCCTTTATCTGAAAAATGAGCGATCTTCCTTCTAAAGTCCTGAATGACTTTGGTTTTTTCTTTATCCATATTTGATTCAGTAGTAAGGTTAGTATCTATCATCTGAATGATCATCTTTAGATGTGCTACTTTTAATAGGGTATCTCCATAAGGATCTATAAAAATTCCGGTTTGCTGGGTAAACTCTATAAATATAGATTCCAATTGGGCATATTCAGTATCATTTATCCCAAATTGATATTCATTCGTATCTATTCTATGAAAATCTAGTGCCATACTTATCGAGTAAAGACATTTCGAATTCCGTCAAAAATTTTCCAACAAGTATCTTTGTCCAAACCTTTTGGATGTTCCACTTTCCAATGTCCCATACTTGCTCTTAAGGTATTGTACATACTGAATAATTGATATACTAATTCCTTTGAAATGGTTTTTTTATCCGCATAATAATGTTCTATAGCTCGTAGGGCTTCTATGAATTTTTCAATTCGTTTTTCTTCTACATCAGCACTCATTCTGAATAAGGTATCTAATCCGTTTTGCGAATTATATTCTTTACGTATTAATTTTTTCGCTTCTTCTACTGTCATTTCCTGATCAATTTATATGCTAGTATGCTAGTTATTAGTAGCCCAATAATGGATAACAATCCGTATACTTCTTTTGCTTGCTCATGATATACGATACCTTCTTCTGAAAAGTAGGTATCGTTTGCATCGTATGGAAGTTTGGCTTTTTCGATATACATCCATATACAGAACGCTGTAATACTTCCTAGAATGAATGTGAATATGTAACCTATAGTTTTTTTGTTCATTTTAAGGGTAGTTTTTATCTCAGTTGCTTCTCTATTTTTTAATCTTTATTCGCAATTCAGATTGATATTGAATTCCATTTTGATCTATGCGTACATTCCATTTACAAATTGGAAATACATCGCTATTATTTCGTTCCACTGTTCCCTTAGCTACAAGATCATCTCGATTTCCAAACTCATCTTCATCTTCCATATATACCATAATCTTCATGCCTTCTTTTAGTTGGATGGTATTTCCTAATGTATCAATTGCCTTATCCGTTTTGGACAATAAAATTAGATCTGGAGTAACCATCTCGTTAAAATCTATAGGTAATTTGGGTTGATTCATTTTATCTGATTTGAAATTCTTTTATCCAACACTCAATTGCTTCATTCAACTTTATGTAATCAGTATCATATTGTACTGACATTGGCAACAATCCTAATTCTTTGGCTTTATCTGTTTTGTAATAGTCTTCTAATTCAATTTTTTTATACTCCAGATACATTACTAGGCATTTTAGTTGCTCATTCGTAAATAAAGAAAATCGCTCTTTGTGAAATCTTCTATATTCGATATCCGTGGTTTCTTTACAAATGGTGGTAAAGGATAGCAGAAAATCATCTATATCTGGTGTATCACTCATTGATATAATTTCTTGATTGATCAAATCTTCTTCTTCATTTTTGTAAACACCTAATGCTAATAATAGATATTTTGGGATATGAAAATGCAATCCTTTAGCATCAAAAAATGATAAAGAGCTACTGCATTCATACATGCTTTTGATCGAGATAGTATTCCAATCTAATAGTTCATCTTTTCGTCTCAGTTTTTTGCATTCTGTTTCACTTAATCGATCATCGTGTCCTTGTGCTTCCCAGAGACCAATACCATCTTCGAGTTTTACATTTTTAAAAGCATGTTTTATTTTATGTACTAGTTCATGTTTTTTAACCATACTACTAATTGCTGAGATCGTAAAAACTGATTTGATCTAACTATTCATATTTTACAGCTATCTTATTTTCTCCCCATCTTTTGTTTCGTTCAATAGAAATTAGCTTTCCCTTGCTGTCATACCGATAGCTTTCTAAGATTTTTTTATCCAATGTTTCTTGTATCAAATTACCATGATCGTCATAAATGAAACCTAGATCTTGATCGGAGTAACTAGATCGATGATTAATTTTAATCTTTTTAATTCTATTGTCAGTATCATAATCATAGGTTAGATAGGTGTGTTTACGCTCTTTATTACTCCATTTTTTTACTTCACTTACTTTATGGATTTGATTATGTTCGTTGTATTCTAAAATGATTTTACTCCGTTTGCTTTGTATGATTTCTGATAGTAATCCTTTGTCGTTGTACTGATATTCTAATACTTTGGTTTTATTATAGACTTGATTGGAATTGATCTTTTGTATAGAGCATCTTACCAACTTATGTTCATCATATTCATATGTAGCAATGCGATACACTTTTTTAGTGCCAAAATTTCGATTCTTTTTTTCGATTAATTGTCCGTTATCGTTGTATACATATACAGTATCATCGGTTTCTGTTAAGAACCCATGTTTGTCGTATTTATAGAGATCTTTGTCTCCAAAATGATACTCATCTCCATCGGCAATATCATTAGGGCACACTTCTTTATATCCTGTTTTCAACCCTAATTCGTTGTAGTAGACGTTCAAGGAACAAAGTACAATTCCGGCATCTACATATCTCTGCGTATATAGGTAAGTAGGGAAGGTCTCTATTGAAATTTCAATTCTTCCAATAACCTCACCACTATAGATAATTTCTTCTACTTCTTTGGGCAATCCATAAGGAGTAGACTTTTTATTTTGTAGGCTAATGATTTTTCGCAGTTCTCCCTGATGATTGTAAAAGTAAATAGAGTCGTTTTGCTTTTTTATAGCAATACTATCGTTTTCAAAACGTATGATATCATTTTGTGCTGCACTATTTGTAATAGAGAGCAACAACATAAGAATCAAGCTTATTTTATATAATATATTTCTTGTCATAATGATATCAAGGTTTATACATCTGTACTGTTTTGAATTCTTTTTGATCATTAAGAATTAATTCTAGCCCCATAAAATTCCATATTCCCGCAGAATTCACTTTGTGATCCTTTGGAAACAAGATGTGATAATATTCTTTGCTAAAATCATTGTATCCGAGGTTATCATCGATCTTAAACTCCAGTTGTAGTTCTTTTTTTAATTGATCAACTGAAATAGTACTACTTTTTCCCATAGCATTGATTACCTTTTGATAATTAGTGATAGTTAACTCTCTATCTTTAATTTTCTTTTTAAGAAAATTGGAATCCAAATAATTTACATATACTACTCCTGTTAGCAGTATTGTTGAAATGGCAAATAAGATTGTTAGTAATTTAAACTTCATTTTTTCCTTTTTTGCTAGTTAACCAATCTGTTATTTTTTGAAATTCTACGGAAGAAAGTTGCTCACCATACACTTCTCTTATAGTTTCTCCAGCTTGCACTTTTTGATACTGAATAGCAAATTGATGATCTGTTGAATTATAGTTTATATATACCATTGGCAAACGGCATCGTTCGTCATAATTTTTACCTAAGGAAAGTCCTAAAGCGTTATGTGATTGACTTGGATAATACATATTCCAAAATCCTAATGTTTTAAACGTATATATCAGATCTAATAAGGGTTGAAATTTTTTATTTTCAACTTCAATCCATAGTGAACACCATTTTACCATGGTTTCCCATTGTACGAGTCGATCTTCGGACTTCATTCCGTTGATGATTTCCGTATAGCGTTCCCTGATATTCATAATTACCTTTGTTTTTGCTTTTTCCAGCGATATGGATTTTCCATTACTAAGCTAAATGATGTCAAATGAAAATCATTAGTGTCTAAATCTTCTAGATCATCTACATTATCAAAAGTTAATTCTATACCACTATTCAATCGCAATAGCACTCCCAGTTCATCTGTTTTCTTTTTAAAGTCAATATGGTGTCGGTTTAGTTCAGTCATCATATACATAAGGTTTAATTTATCGATATCTTCAAAAACCCATTTGTTAAGTTGTATTTGATGACTGCTTTCTAATTTACCTTCATACCAATGATCAGAAAATATGAGATATAATTCTTTATTTTTAAAATGTAGTTCGATACCTCCATAGGTCCAAATGTTTACTTTTTCCGTTAGGAAATCAGCATCATAATCATCTGGATCCGGGAAATTATGGATAATCCATTCTTTGGTTTGTCCTAATTGTAAACAATCGAATTTTCCAGTTTTAAAAAACTCTAACAGATCTATTTCTATGGGTGTTGGTAATTGCATGTCTCTTAAAGCATCAATATTATTCTTTTGTACTAAAGTAAGCATAGCACTTATATCGGTGAAATAGTCAATCAATATTCGCTGAGGATGAATTGATATCTGCGGATTGAAATCCTATTCTAATTTATGATGTCGATCTCCCCAAATGTAAAATGGTGATCTGGGAACTCCCATAAAAACCGCTATTTCTGGTTTCTCTAACTGATCTAAAAAGGCTTCATCTTCAATATTATTACCAGATAGATTTACTTCTTTGATACTCGACAATTTGTTTAAAACATCAACCTTTTTAAGTTCATTGGCATGTAAATTAAGAAGCTCTAAATTTTGTAAATGTTTTAATCCTTCTATATTTTCCAAATAATTTCCGGATAGATCTAATACTCTCAATTTTTGTAATGATTTTAAACTTTTTAGATGATGTAAAGAGGAATCACTAAGGTCTAGCTGTTCTAAATTTGGAGTTCCATCAAATGCATCCTCTGATATAGTGTCACCATTACATTGAATACATAATATTTTTAGTTTCGGTAAATTTTTTAAATGTATTTTAGAAGTATTTTCAATTTTTAAATGTTCTAAATTCGGAAAATGTGCTAATGAGTAAATTTCATAATCCGGTATTACTTCTAATTTCAATGTTTTTAAAGATGGAATAGAAGGTAAGGTATTTACATCAATACTTTCTCCTACTTCTAAATATTCTAGTTGCTGTAGGGTGCTCATATTGGAAATCTTACAATCTCCTAAAAGAGTTAAACTTGTTAGTTGTTTTAGAAACGCTGTATCAATAAATTCATAGCTATCACTTCCACTAAAACTTAGTTCTTTAATGTTTTGTAACGCTTTTAGCGAAAGAGTAATAGTTTCAGTCAGTTCAGGTTCAATACTCACCCAAACAAAGAGTTTGGATAGGCTCGATAAACTCAAAATGTTTTGCAAAGCTTGTAGAGATGTTACTTCCCAAAGCCTTAAGGATTCTAACGCGGTAAAGTCCTTAATAACTTCAATATTCTCAACATTATCTTCATCAATGTCTAATCTTTTTAATTGATGTTTTAAAGGGCTTAATTTTTTAAAATCTCGTAAGCCCTTTTGATGTGGATCTATCGAAAATCCTAATTGCTCTAATGCGCTAAAATGTTTTAGTACTGAACTATCTGTAAATCCAGATTGCTCAAATCGTATCGTTTTTATTTGAGAAGCTATGGGAATGAAATCTTCCAAAAAAACAGAACTATAATGAAATACTAACTTATCTACATTTGAAAAGTAAATTAGAGCATCGTTCATATGACTCACATATTGAGAAAAGCTGATGCTTTGTATATATGGAGCTAAGGATAGAAGGTTGTTTATATCGAATATTGCTTTTTCATTCTCATGATTTTCTCCCACAGTACATTCTTTAATACGAAATGTAGTAGCTGTATCTATAGGAAGTTTTTGATCAATAATTCTGGTTTTAGAATCCATCTCTAACACTTCTAAATAAGGCAATTGTACAAGACTTGCAATACTTCCTATTTGAGAACCATTCAGGTGAATTCCATGAATACCTTCTACTATTGGAAGGAAAAAATCAATATCCTCGAATTCCATTTTGGTAAGTGACAACCAGGTAAAGTTTCTGTCGGCTTGAGGTGTATAGATGACATCTTTTTCAGACGGTTTGATCTTTACATTCGTTAAGCGTAAATCATATAGTTTAGGAAATAAATTGACCTCGTAGAAATTATGAAGTGTGCAATTGGTAATAAACACATTATCTAATTTATGAGCTAATGGAAAAAACATGCTTAGGTGTCTTACTTCCATATTAAGTAGGTTTACTTGCCGTAAATACCCATCGAAATTTTCATGATCAGTACGAGGGTATAATTTATCTAGATCATTAATGACTACATTATCTAATGTAAGATTGCACAACCCTTTAAAAGAATACATAGCCACTATATTATGAACCGTACAATTAATTAGTTTAATGGTATGTAAATGCTCTGATAGTGGGTACAACACATTAATATTTTCAATAACTATGTCTTGTATGACCAGTTCGCGTAGGGTTTGATCTTTTTGCCAAACCCTATAGGTATGCATCTGATCTTCCTTTTTATAATCATATTTTTCTAAAGTAATCCCTAATTGTTCTTCTATATACTGTACTGGGTTGTTCATTTGTTATTTCGAATGTAATATTGGGTTCTCTTTTAGTATCCTAAGTCATCAGACACGAATTCAGCTTTTACATTGCTGCAAATTACCGTGCCATGTAATCCTTCCATACTATCAATTTCAACTTCAATTCCATCTTGATGATTCCGAAAATCGAGTTGGAGTATGATGTTGTTTTGAGTATAACCCTTTAATTCGTTTTCTTTTATACCACATAATGTTAGTTTCATTTTCTTGTTTACATGAGTGAGCTCAATTACTAAGATGATGTCGTTATTTTGTTCTTGAAATGCTACAATCTTATCATAATGACAAGCAGGAAACATTTTTGTTATTTTGATTACTTCTAAGGCTCCTTCAATAGAAGTTAAAGGAGAAAAAAGTAGCTGAGCTTTGATATTACCAATTATTGATTTTTCATACTGTACACTCATATACACTTCTAAGACATTCTTTTCTATAGATTTTAACGTAATGATAAAAGATTGATTTTGAGAATCTCTCGCCATCAATATATCAAAGTTGTTATACGTCAAAACCTCTTCAGATTCATACGTTAAGTGATATGCATCTTGTACTTTGAAACAATCTAAAACTTTTATGTTGCTTTCTTTTGTCAATTGCTTTTTATTTTAAAATAAAGCTCTATTCTTCCTCTTTAAATTCACTTAGCATTAATTGGTATGCAGCTTCTATTCTTTCTTTTTCTTCTTCATTATAAGTGTCTAAACTCACGGTTAGTTCTCTAGCTTTATCTAAAGGAATATTCTGATTCGTTTGCACGAAAGCTACGCATCCTAAAAAGGAAACTCCTTTGTTTTTTAATTCTGAAACTTTTTCAGAAAGAGATTTTACATCTTTATATCTGTATGCGGCGGCTTCTTTTTTTATGTCTTCTAAATTCATGAATTAATATGTATTGGTAATGGTTAATACAAAAGCATTCCTAAATCAGTCCAATTATCATCTTCCGAAACGGTATACTCGAAATCAAAAATTCGAGAACCATCATTTTGCATTTGATGTAGTCTTTTGGTTGCTTTTTCTAAATCATCTACATAGATATCAGTTTTAAAGCCTTTGTATTTGGTTTCAAAACCTCTATCTGCTTTTTTTATAATTACTATATGCGCTACGCATACTTCACGAAGTTTTTCTTTAAAATATGCTTCGACATCATTAAAGCGCATTGTTCGTAAATCAACTTCTTCCGACTGAATGACAAAATGATATTTACAGATGCTTCTAAACTTGTAGAAAGCATAACTAATATCTGTCCAGCAAAGTCTGCTTACTTCTGGATTAGACAAGGTATACATAGCAATATCCTTCTCAGGATAAACGATAGTATGATTGTTTTTAATGGTATCCCAATTTACTTTTAAGTTTTCATTTAATACTTCTACTATCCTTCCAAAACCTATTCGATGCTTTCCTTCATAAAATATAAAACATACGTTTTTACACAACTTTCCTTTAAATATCTCTTTATTGACAATAGAAATTTTGGTCATCACCCCTTTTTCTCCGGGTTGAACGGTGTCCTGATTTACATAGATTTGCTGCCCAGTAGTTATATGATCTGGATATTCATTAAATTTTATATGAGGTCGATAGCCCGATGATACAGCATTTTTTCTACCACTTTCATCAGGATGGAAAAACTTCAATTCTGCAATGAAATCAGTAGTAGAAAAAACAGTCGTATCTTTTATTCTAAAAGAAATGTGTTTAAGATCAAAGATCTGAAAATCATGTATAATCCAATCTTTATGTTCAACACTCCAATTATAAGCATCCAGTTTTTCTGTTATATCATCTAATAATTCTCCAATAACAAAATTATTTACCAGTTCCTCAAATTCGGTTATAATACCGAGTAATTCAGTATCAAAAGAATGAGAAAGTATGATTCCTTGTACTAGGTTATCCGTACGGCTTTCTACTTTAATTTCTGCCTTCTGTTGTTTCGTTATGTCTTGGATGATTAACTTCATTTCTTACAAAACCTTGATGCATACAATTTTAATTTTTCTTGCATGTCTTCATGTAATATTTCCATACTAAAGTTCTTTGTTCCTTCTAATTTAATCATGGTTTTGTCCATAGATTCATCACAGGTATAGATATAGGTTTCATAATATTCATCAGACAATTGTTCGTTTACAAACATCTCTACTTTGAAGGTTACCTTACCATTATCTGGATTGGATACTATTTGGTGTTCAGAATAGGTCATTGCACAACCAGAACCACAAGAAATCACAAAGGAATTATTGGTTTTTTTAGAAGATATTAAAGTAATATTTTGATCATTATAAGAAAACGTATCTGTATACATATTTTCTTTTACACTTCCTCTTCGTGTATTGATGCCTGTGAATTGATAATCTATCTTTATGATTTGCTCTGTTATATCTGTAGTTATATAAATCTCATCAAATGTTGTTTGTATGGTTGCGGTATTGGGTATTGTTGGGCAGCTTTGCAATTTTTTTAATGCTAAGGTGTCTGTTGAAAACCATGTCCTCAAAAATCCAAGATGTTTCTCTGAACATTGATATCCTAATTTTAACTGAGTTAATATTTTACAGTTAAGATTACTTCTGTTTTCATTTGCTTTCCCATCCCATTCGCATTCATTTCCGATAAAAGTTGTAACGTAGCCTAAAGCAGCTCTTTCGGGTTCGGTAATTCTCCCAAGGTATTCATTGTTTAAAACAATGGTGTTAATGTCTGTTCCTAGCGCTTCATCATACAATGTTTCTCTCCATAAAACTTTTATTTTTTGATTGGTGAATTGTTCAGCATTGATTTTTTTGAATGAGATCAAAAATGGTTTTGTGTACGTGATTTCGGGATCTCCTGCTTCTTCTAGGATTTTTAATTCCCATTTGATTTCTAATGTATCTCCTGTAGCAAGTTGAGAAATACCATCAATAGTGTAGCATATGTCTGTCGTATCCTTATTTTTCTTTGCTAAAAAATACCAGTAATCATAATTATCATCAAAGCTTATAAAGTTAATTGTATCAGTATAGGTTTTACCTAATTCAAGATATTCGTTTGGTCTCAGTTTGCTAGATAAGAGGGTAAGACTATCTTCTTTTTTTTCTGGTTCCTCATTGGTCAAGCTATCATTTTTTGTTTGTTCTTTTGTTAACTCTGTATTAGAGGTTTTTTTTTCAGAAGTTTCAGAATTGTCTTTGCAGGCATTCAGACAAATGCATAAAGCAATGATGGTAGGAAAAAGTATTTGTAATTTTATGTTCATGTTTCTTTATTTATATCCATAGATTTTTAATTCAGCTTTAGATGTTTCATATTCAAATAGCTTCCCTTCTTGAAGCTTTTGTTCTAATTCTTCAATATTTTGAAATTCAGTTTTTAATGAAATTAATATCCATTCAATCTCTCTCAATTCGAAAACACCCCAATATTCTTCTATATATTTTTCTTTAATCAAATTATTAGAGTTAGGTATGGAGAATGTTCTAATTTTAGCATCTAAAAGTAGTTTCACTGTACACTCAAATTGAAAATTTATTCCCTTCAATATAGCGAATAAAGCTTTCCATTTTGTTGTATTCATAAAGCTTGCTTTTAGAGCAATTTCTCTTTCTAATTTTTGTTGGTGTTTTTCAGCTTTCAATCTTTTAGTCATTTAAAAACTTCTAGTGTTTGGAGAAGACGTATTCTTATTTCAGTTTTATTTGTCCCTTGAAACAGTCTGTTTCTCCATGGATTTCATCTTTACTGTAATATTTTGTTCTGTATATAAAGGAAGTTTCATTTATCCAATAAAACTCTTTAATAACACAATGGTCATCAATCAGATCAAATTCAGTTAGATATTCAAATTCTCCTTTGACTTTTCTTTGAAAAAAGTAGGAGATACATTCTTGTCCACCAAAGATTCCATTTAAACGAAGCGTTTTTTGAGGTGAATGTACAAAGTAATCTGGGTTTCCAATAGTTCCTTCTGTTTCACCAGTTTTAATCGAAAACGTTCTATCACTTGTATGTCCTCCTTCTAATACTAATATATCATATGCTGGATAATATCCAGACCATCCTTTTGAAAAGCCAATTTCCTCAGAGAAGAATTCATTTAGTATAAGCTTTTGTCCGTTACTAATGGTGATACTTTTGATTTGATCTTCTCTTTTGTAGTCCTCATTCTCAAATTGTGATACCCATTCTACTCGATTCTTTAATATCGTTTTAATCGAATCTAAATCACCAATCTTTTTGGATTTTTCAATTGGTTTTGAAGCCTTTTTAAACAATTCATCATATTCGGTTTTAGGTATTCTTGATGAGTTAATAATGGCATCGTTTTCATTTTTTTTTAGGTATCCATCAAAAACAAACCCTTCTTTTTCGTGAGTGTCAGTTTCTTTAGATATGATATAAGGGTAGTTACTATACTTTATTTTAATCCATTTTCCAGTGATTTCTATTCCATTATCGATAATGGTCATTTCTTTATCTGTATCAGCTATTTTCTGCACTATAACTCCATAGGGAATCTTAGCCATTTTTTTTGCAGATAATTTATTGCTGGAACGTACATTTAATCCACTTTTTGCAGTGACGAAATAATAATCTTGTGCGTTTCCACTCACAAAGAATAGTATTAATAGTGTAATCGCAAATACTCTTATAAATATCATTTTATCTAATAACATATCATTCTTTATAAAACGAATCGATCAAGTCGAACATTTCTTGTCGAGTTGGATCTTCAGGAAATTTTTTGTTTAAAATTTCATGGAAAAATAGTTTATAATCAGAAACTAGTTCATTAAAATCTTCATTAGTCAATTGATCAAAATCTTTTATACTATCAGGAAATGCTCGCGACAAAATTTGGTCATAAATATCTTCTTCTGGCATATGTTTTTGCCAATCGTCTCCTGTGTTTTCCCAAATACTAATCAATCCTAATAGACGTAATGGATCACCTCCTGCAAATTGCCTTGTACCTTTAATAGCCCAAAAATCAAAATTCTCTTCATCCGCATGTGGAAGCACAAATATTTTATAACCTTTGGATTTTACAATGCTTAGTGCCAAATTATATGTATTCATAGCATCTGCTATTTTGCAACCTTTTTCCATTACTAGTTATTTAATCTCGTTTACTATTAACACTGTACTTCACCTGTTTTTAGATTAATCGTTCGTGCTTTTGCATAGGATACCTCCATGTTTTCAAGATCCCAAGTTACATCTACACTAAAAAGTAATACAGAACAATTTTCATTGTCACTACTTTTTCCAATGATAGTGCCTTTAGCATCTTTTAAAACCACAGTAACTTCAGAACTTGTGCCTCCATCGCCAGGCATGGTAGATGAAAAAATATTCGGTTCTTTAGTAATAACTAATTGATACTTCCCATCAGGACTGTAATACGTTCTAACTTCTTTTAAAGCTCTATATTGGTTATAGATCAGCCAAGACGCAGTAAGCAACAAAAAAATCACTAAGAATGGTAGATTTTTCTTATTTAGTTTCATAATACTCGAAAGACTGTTTAAGGTTATATTTTCTTATAATTTCCTTTTCCCAAGAAAGGTACTCCTCTTTAAAATCATTGAAATCACTTGGGATTCCTTTTAACCAATACATATGACCATGAAGACAATTCATAGCCCAATGGTATTCTAATTCATGTCCTAAAAGCTCTACTTCGGTGCGAGATTGAGGAGCTTTTTTTAAAAAAGAAGCATCTAATTTTTCCTGAGCTTCGGCATACGTAACTTTTCCATATTGTACCATAATATGTTTAATCAGTTCGCAGAAAGAGTAATGGTTAAAGATTACAATCTCTTCCTCATCTTCAAATCTCAAGTTATCCTTTGGATGTTCCGATTTCATAATGCTGCCGCTTCTTTAAAAATGTACGCTACTACTTTTCCGTTTTGGTGTGTAATGTTTCCTATGATATTTTCATCTTTTAGTTTTAATTGTAATTGGTTTGCATATGTGTTTTCTATTTCCTTTGCAATAAAATCCACTTGTATAGCATCATTAGATGCTAGTTTCCAATTATAGGTTCCTATTTTGTGATTAGATTCTTTATTACAAGAGGATATTTCCATTTCGGATATATGTATTTGTGTTTCTTCGAATTGAAGTATTAAATAGATTTCACTTCCAGCGCAAGGGTTATCATCTGGAGTTTCCTCATAGATAACACCGACTTTTGCGATCAATTTTTTATGTAAATGATTTTTCATTTTCTGGGAAAATCCAAAAGAAAAACATAGGCCTAATAATATGGTTAAGAGGAAGTTTTTATTTTTCGTAATAGTATATAATAGATTCATTTTTCTTGTTGATATTGTTTTAGTATAATTCGATTTCCCAATCCTCGTACGGAGGTGCTACTTTAAAATTAGGATCACAATAGGATCGAATATAGTCTACAGCTCTTTTTTCAGCATATTTTGCGTTTAGTACGGTACCTTCTGAATCTAATTCAATAACATTAGCGAATATCGCATATGCTTGTTCTATAGCGCTTGGTTCTTCTCCATATAATTTAAGGTAATCAATATCTTTCAATTGATAATGCGTGCCGCTTGCCATAAAATATGCAAAGGTTCGTAAAGCTCCACTAAAGGATTGACTTAACTTCATTTTTTAATTTCTTTATAGATTTTTCCATCAAATTTTAGGACCACATCTTTCTGAGAAAGAATAGAATCAATTGGATTGCATTCTCCATTTTTATCTTCAGCAAAAATGCGTTGTGTATTCTTAGTTTTAATTACTAAATCAAAAAGCTCATTAGTTGTAACGTTGTCAACAACCAATGAATTATCGATTATGTTGAATTGAGCATGACACGAATTAAGATTTACTTCTCCCGTACTTTCGTAAATGGTATAATTATCCAATATTTTTTGGATACCAAAATCATCTTTCATGAAAAGAGATAATGTGGAGGTATTATAAGGATTTGGTTGTGATTGTGTTCTGTGTTTTAGTAGAACACCAAAAGCACTTTTTGATTCGGATAATTTATAATGTGTCGTATCTATAGAAATACCATCAATAAATACAGCATCCGAAAACCAGCCATTTGTTTCTGAACTTTCAAAAAAATTATGAGTAACCTTGCCATTTTTAGGGTTTACAATAACAATATGACTGTTTAATCCATACGCTTCATCGTCATCATCGTATTCTTCAGCAAGCTCAGATAGCACCATAATAAGCTCGTTAATGTTAGCGGAACTAATTTTCGTTCCTTCTAAATGCACTCTAGGTTTTTCTAATCCTAATTGTTGTACTACTTTTTCAAAAAGTTCAGATTCTTGTGATGTTGTATTAACCGAGTTTGTTACTACTGGTTTAATATTACCATTTTCAGTTATTTCAAAAACTTCGATGGTTTCTTTCTTTTCATCCATCCAATCTATATAGGTGGTAGTGATGATGTTGTTTTCAATTTTTGACTTTCTTTGAAAAGCTCCTTCAGCAGTTTCATCATAAGCGATTACTTTAGCATCTATGATGTTTCCATCTATATTATAATTAATGAGCTGCGATTCCATTTCATTTTCTCCCTTAAAAATGACAATCACTGCCGAGTAAAATTCTTCTGAAAATTCTAGTTTGTAAGAAGGAGTAGCTTTATAATTATATCCTTCTTTATAAAAATTAGGATATATTTTATAGAGTTGTAAAGCCGCTACTTCTTCTTTAGTATAAATCTTGAAATCATCCTTATAGCTGTCAAAGGTTGTACTATCAACAATGGGTGTTTTTCTTATAGACAAATTTTTGATAATGCTATGGAAAGTGGGATCTGTAAATGATTTTTGTATAGTTGTTATGGGGGCTTTTTCCACGAGTGTGTCTTTAACTTCACTCTCGGTTTTTGTTTTTTCTTTTGGTTCATCCGTACAACCTAATATTAGAAATATGAATAGTATATAAATAGTTTTCATCGTATATGGTTGTTTACTGAATTGGTTTCTCTTGCTTTTATTTAAATTACATTTTTATTTCTAGAAATTATGTTTTATCATATCTGTTTTCGATACATATCCATTCTCATAATAATCTAGCTTTCCACAAATGCTTGTATTCGTGTTTTTACAATCTGTCATTGTAAATATCGCAAGTTTGTATTGCGGATACATGGATAAATCTTCAACGATCATACCTCCAAGATCTTCTTCATTATCTATGAAATATGCTGTTCCAGAATCTCCAAAAGCTAGAGGATTCCAATTTTTATAGTATGTATAAAAACGCAAGGAATACTGAAAACTATCTTTAAAATCTGTTTTTTGGTGATATTCTATTAAATTTTGTCTCACCACCTTTTTAATAGCCTTGTGTAAACTATCTTTTTCTTCAACAGCGTGTTTCACCAAATATAAATCTGGATATACTTTAGATTGAATAAATTCCATGTTCACAAAAAACATTCGATGGATAACAAAACTTAGGCATATGAATACAACTATCGATGATATTATGGTTACTCTTAGTTTTTTTGCAAAACACCATTTTAATAATCGATACACTAAAAACAGAGATGTCATGATTAGTGCGATCACAAATAAAATGAGTATTATTTCCATCTGATGCTTCTTTGTTTTAGTGCTTTTTCGCTTTATTCTGATCTAATACTAAGGTTTCGATTTTATCTACTATTTCTAGTCTGTTTTTGCTTTCAAAAGAAAATTCTGGCATTAAATTTCCTGGTACTTTTTCAGTTATTTTCTTTTTAGTATTGTACTTTTCAATAAGTTGATAAACTTCCAAAATATAGCTGCCATTAAGATCACCTTTTGGATACCATATCAACTCTATGTTTTTATTAGTTTGTGTATTAGAAATCGATAATAAAGTTGAACTCGAAAACTCATACAAACAATTTTCTTCATTAATATCTTGCTCGTAAAACAAATTCCAATGTACTTTCCATCCTGCTGGGATTCTTAGAGGTTGTAATTTCATATCACTATTTTTAATCCCAAACACGCATCGAAAGTCCGCAATAACCAGTGGCTATATCTAAAACATCATCGGCTCCATCCTGGATAGATAGGTTGTCAGGATTTTCTGTTTTTATTTGGTTTAATAATGCTACAACTTTGTTTTGTGTTCCTCCATTATTTTTATAATTCATCAAAATATCACGAACTTCTTGCGTAAAAGCATTCCCTTGTTTAATATGTTCCAAGAGTATTTTTTTAAGTTGTTCTGTATTCATTTTTTTAGATGACATCTATTACTTTTTCTAATAAAAAGTGGGTGCCTGCCACAATCAATGCGATAAAAAAGAGCAATACCACTCGAACTAACAGAGCGTTCTTATTATTTTGTAATTTCTTTTTTGGATAAAAAATATCGAACAGGATGAAAAAGAGTGCTATAACGATACCCACAGCAAGTCCTACATAAAATAACCCTAAATTATAGAAGATGTATAGTATATATCCTATTCCTTCTTTTGTAATGTTAAAAGGTCCGACAAGAATTCTCATATAACAAATACCTAACATTATGGATATAATTGTCCAAAAAATGTATGCTATTATTTGTTTAAATATCTTCATTAATTGATGTATAGGTAATTTTTCAATCTTTTGTAAAAACGATTTAATAATTGCACATTATTATAAGTTAATCTAGGTTAAGTTATTACTTTACATACAATTGTTTGCAGTTCTTCAAAAACCTTTTTCTGAGAAGGAGCAAGAATAATATCTTTTATTTTTCCCGTCAGTATTTCAATAATATCTCTTCTTACTTTCACACTTTTTCCAAAATATGCGTGCATCATTTTGTTTGGTATAATATAGTTAATTTTAACTTCATTAGTGTTTGTTAAGTAGAGTTTAATAGCATGCATTGCACTTTTTTTGATTACAATGCATTGCGCCATTTGTCCATTTGAATCTCTCCGTACTTCCCAAGAGTCGTATTCTTTTGTAGCACTAAGTGTGGATATCGTCTTTATAACTTCATACAAAGCATCTAAAGAAATGTATTCGTTTGTGGTTGTAATTATTTTTTCCATTTTGAGTTTATTTTAATAATGCATTTCGATTAGGTTTCCATCTAAATCATAGTTGAATCTAAAGTTGGTGTCTCCATCTTTAGGTTTTAGATTCACGTGGTATTCTGTTTTAGAAGCATCTCCATTTTTAGGAAACTTTATAAAAGCTATGTTTAGCAAAGGGTTTTTAATGCCTTTTTCGTTTTGCAATTGGATACTGGATTTTTCGACCAATTCGCCTAGTTTTGGTAGATTGATTTTGTTATTTAATTGAAACATAAAGTCTGCTGCCTTACTTCCTTCTGGTACTTCTAAGGATATTTCAGAGTTTTGTTTCCAAGTAGCTTGTAATAAATTCCATTGTCCCATTTTTAAGGATTCTGGTGCTTTAGTAACTGTAACACTTACAATATTTCCAACAGCTGTATTATGGGTGATAGATAGTTCGGTGAAATAAGCATTGTTGCCAAATTTGTCTTTCAATTCTTTTTCTATGGCAGCAAAACCTTTTTTATCAGCAGTATATTCATCTCCAGATCCACAAGAGATGATTATTATTAGTATAGAAATGATGATAGCTGCATTGTGTATAACTTTCATAGTAGTGTTATTTTAGGTTAACACTGCTAAAAGTATAGTGTAGAGTTGCATTAAAAAATAGAGAATCTATTTTCGCTGCTTTAGAATCTATAAGTGTGGATTTTTATAAAAAATCTGTAAATGTGAGGTGTTAACTTTTATTCCAGCGTAAGAATAGCTCTAGGAACTGTTCTTTTTTTCGAGTGGATACTGGTATCTTTTTTCCGTTTTTCAGATAGATAACACCTGACTTATCATATTTGTCGATAAAATTTAAATTAACAATAAATGATTGATGTGGTCTGGTGAAATGAGTTTGCAAAAGACGCTCCTCAAACTCTTTTAACGTTTTAGAAACCACATATTTTTTGTTATTGTTACAATAGAAAGTGGTGTATCCTTTATCTGATTCACAAAACAAAAGTTCTTCTAGATTTATAACTTGAAAGCTATCGTGTAACGAAAGTATAATTTTGGAGTACTCATTTTTTAAAGCATCTTTGGCAATTTTTAACTGTTCTTTTTGGGTATTGATGGGCAGTTTAGTAACTTTCTCTAGTGCTATTTCCAATTCTTCGATGTCAACAGGTTTTAGCAGATAATCTACAGCTCCAAATTTTAAGGCTTGTAATGCATGTTCTTCAAACGCAGTAATAAAAATAACTTTAAATGACAAGTTTTCCGTCTGGGTTAGGAAATCAAAACCAGTGCCGTCTGTAAGGTTAATATCTAGAAAAACCAGTTCTGGCTTACAGGCATTTGCTACAACTACAGCATCTTTTACAGATCCGCATTCTCCAATGACTTCTACAGGTGTTTCGATAAGTTGCAATAGATTTAATAAGCCTTTTCTGATAAATTCTTTATCTTCTATAATTAGTGCTTTCATAAGTCTATTACTGTTTTATAAGGTATAACCAAAATAACGATTGTTCCTTGCTCATTATATTTCTTTCGATCTTCTATCACTACTGAACCTCGTTTTTTGAATTCTTTGGAGAGCATCTTCAATCGTTCAGAGGTTATGGCAGTGGATACTGAATTTTTATGTTGGTTTGTACTTGGTTCTTTTGCATCGATTCCTATCCCATTATCTATAATTTTGCAAATCAAATCTTCATCTTTATACAATATCTCTACTTCAATGATTCTTTTCTCAGGTTGATTCTCAAAAGCATGTTCGATTGCATTTTCTACAAATGGTTGAATTAACATTGGTGGAATTTGAAATTCAGAGGTATCAATGGTGTCCTCAACATGTATACTATATTGGAATAAAGAATTTTCTAGATTTTGAAGCGCCAAATAGTTTTCTACAGCTTTTAATTCTTCTGAAAGGGAGACTGTTTTTTCTCTAGAGTTTTCTAAGATGAGTCTCATTAGTTTAGAAAACTTAGATAGATAAGTAATTGATTTTTTTTCTTCTTTATCCAAAATCATCCCTTGCAAGACAGACAAAGAATTAAAAATAAAATGAGGAGTCATCTGAGATCTTAATAATTTTTGCTCGATTAGGATGTTTTGATTTTTAGCATTTACATGTCTCAATTTCAAAATGAAGATAATACTTCCTAAAACGATGGATATTAATAGGATGATGATAATCGCGATAAAAGAATTTCGTTGCGATTTCTCTAAATCGTTGGTGGTGGTTTTTACAGTTTGCGTAAGCTTGAGTTCTCTTTTTTCAGCGGATTCTAATTCGTTTTTATATTTGTATTCATACTCTATTTCTGTCATCTTCTGAATATTTTCTCTGTTATAAAGACTATCATCGAGTACTTTTAGTTGTTGGTTGCTGATATACGCTTTTTCGTGCTGTTCTAATTCTTTGTTTATTTTGGAAAGTAATTCATAAGCATTTCTTTCATGAATTAAGAATTTATATTTTTGAGATAGTTGAGCTCCTTTTTCGGCATTAGTTAAGGCTAACTTGTATTTTTTCATATAGTAATATACCAGAGACATACCAATGTAAGATTCAGTCAAATCATATTGCTTTTGGCTAATCGTAGTTATTTTCTGTGCTTCCTGAAAATTAGCTAAAGCCTTTGGATAGTTTTTAATTCCTATATAAGCATGTCCTAACCCATTAAGACTAATTGCTAACTGTTCATTATTTTTAATCGTTCTGCTAAATTCAATAACCTCTGTGAAATAAGGGATTGAGTTCGCAAACTCTTTTTTATCAATAAAGATAGCGGCTATATTATTTTTAATAGCATAAATACTTCTGGTATCACTATTACTATTTTTTATTGCCAGTGCCTGATTGTAAAAATTTAATGCCTTATCATACAATTTCTGTTGCCTATAAATGTTACCAATGTTATTAAAAGACTTGAAAATGCTGCTGTAATCTTTATTTTTTTCGGCAATTTCTAAGGATTTGTTTTGGTATTCTAGGGCAAGAGGGTAATTTCCTTGATCTTGATATACAATGGCAATTGCATTTAAACAAGTAATGATACCATATTGATTCTTGGTATTGGTATATAGCTGCAATGCTTCTTGAAAATTGGTAAGCGCTTCTTCGTTTTTTCCAGTACTGGAAAAAATACTACCAATATTATAAAGATAATTCGCTAGATTTTTTTTCTCACCAAGTTTCTGATCTATTTCTAAAGCTTTTTCAAAATATTCTAAAGCCGGTTGAAGGTTTCCTCTGTAGTTATTTAAAACTCCCATCGCATTATAACAACCCGCTAATCCTCTTAAATCACCTATTGCCGTATATAGTTCTATAGCTTTTTCATAATTTCCAATAGCTATTTGGTAATTACTTCGTTCCATATAGGTGATTCCCTTCATATAAAAACTACGAGCTTTTCCTTTTGTGGATTGTATTTCGTCGGCTAGTTTTCCAGCTAATTCAGCATATTCTAAAGATGTAGTTGGGTTGTTTCGATAGTTATAATAGGCTAGATTATTTAGTATTCTTACACGAATTGTATCTTTTTGAAGATGAATTTTTAATTCATTTTTCAGACTATCAATAACGTTTTGTTGGGCTTGTATGCTTTTTGGAATAGATACAAGCAGTAAAAACAAAAAGATAATCTTGTAATAAGAATACATAAGTTGTAGATCGTAGTTTTTAAAAATCCTTGAAAATAAAAATACACATAATCTAAATAGCATGGTTGATTTACGTCTATTCCAAATAGAAACAGCTTTTTAGGATACACTAAAAGTTGATTCCCGAACGATTAATTCTGTTTTGATTTCGATAGTTTTTTTTACAATAATATCGTTATCATTTTCATTTTCAATTTCCTGAATGAGATATTTTGTTGCCGTTTTTCCAATAGTATTTCCTGGTTGATTTACTGTGGTAAGATTGGGCTTGATTATGGTTGCGTTTCTAGAATTGCTAAAACCAACAACGGCAATATCCTCAGGGATTTTAATATTAAACTTATTCAGAGTTTGTATGACACCAATAGCAGCACTATCCGTTATGGCGAAAATTGCATCGGGTCTTTTTTTAATACTCAATAAAATATTAGCCATTCTTTTTCCTTGTGTTAAAGAGATGTCATCAACACTAATGATTATTTTTTCATCAACTTCTATTTGATGTTCTTTTAAAGCTCTTAAATATCCTGCATATCTTTTTTCTGAAGTATATGAGAATTCTCTTTCTTTAATGATTGCAATTCTTTTCTTACCTATATTAATGAGATGTTCCACAGCATTAAAAGCAGCTTCTTCATCATTGATGGTAATCTGAGTACAAGGAATTTTATCAGAGACTTTATCGAATAAAATAAGTGGAAGTGTATCTATAATAGGTAAGATATTTCCAATATCTCTGGTCATTTTTGTTAAAGACGCTAATATACCATCTACGCCAAACTGTATCATGGTATGGAACATTTCATTTTGTTTATTGACATCATCGTTGGATTCTGAGATAATAACACGGTATCCTTGTAATGAAGCTTGTTCTAGAATACCTCTAACGATTGTTGCAGTAAAATAATGAGTAATGTTAGGTACAATTACACCAATGATATTTGATTTATGTTTTCTAAATCCTTTAGCGAAAATGTTAGGGATGTAGTTTTTGGATTGTGCAAGCTGTTTCACTTTGACTTTAGTTTCTTCACTTATATCAGGATGGTCATTTAGCGCTCTAGAAACTGTAGAAATGGAGAGGTTTAAAGCCTGCGCTAACATTTTCATGGTGGTGATTTCTTTTTTCATAATGTGGAATTCATGGAATCAAAATGCAAACGTTTGCGAAAACGTTTGCATACAAAAATGATAATTTTTTAGTCTTTTTTATAAGATTATAGCAATAAATTTAAATCATATTTCACATAAACACATTTATAATGAAAAAAGCTATCACTTTATTACTGTGTGCATTTAGCACAATAGTAGTATTCTCGCAAACAGAGATTTCAGGAACTGTTACAGATAACGCAGGTGTGCCTCTTTTAGGAGCGAACATCACTATTTTAGATAGTAATTCAGGAACTGTATCAGATTTTGATGGAAAATTCAGTTTTTCTACAAATCTTACCGGTTCAAAGAAAATACAGGTTTCTTTTTTGGGGTTTAAAACCTATACAGAATCCATTGAGCTTAATGGAACACCAATAATACTTCAAATTACCTTACAAGAGGGTAATACCCTAGATGAAGTTGTACTTACTGCCTCTTCTACGTTTAGATCACAAAAGCAGGCACCTTTATCCATTAGCTCTAAAGGAATAGAAGAAATCACAAAGTTATCAGCCAATAGCCAGGCAGATATCTTAAGAGATGTACCAGGTATTACTGCAGAAGGTGGAGGAGGAGAAACCGCGACGAACTTATTCGTAAGAGGACTTCCTTCTGGAGGTCAGTATGTATTTAATCCATTGCAGTATGATGGAATGCCACTAATCAGCACCTTTGGTTTAAATTCTTCCGCACATGATGTATATGCTAGACCTGATATCGGTTTCAAAGGAGTAGAATTTGTACGTGGTGGTGCTGCCGTACTATACGGTGCTGGATCGGTTGCTGGTATTATAAACTATACAAGTAAAACAGGGGATACGAATGATGAAACTTTAATTAATGTTGAATATGGAAATAGGGGAAGACTAAAAACAGACTTTTATACTGGAGGAAGATTAGGTGGAGAAGATTCTAATACTTATTACGCCTTTACAGGTTTTGTAAGAAAAGATAATGGTCCTATTGAAACTGGATTGGATACCAGAGGAGTGCAGTTTAGAGCGAATATTAAAAAGAAATTTAATAATGGTTCTTTTACAGTGCATGGACAATTTATCAATGATAGAGCACAGTTCTTTTTACCATTGCCGCTACAAGGAGGATCTAGAGAGCGTATTAGAGGAAATGACGGAGATGAAGTAGAACAACTTTTATCAGGAGAACTAGCGAATACTTCTTTTCTAACACCAGGAGGCGTATATCAAAGTCCTATCGATGATGGTGTTTTTACTCGCGGAGGATATCTTTTAGCAGATTTTAATTATAACCTAACCGATAATTTGAAGTTTAAAGCGAAAGCAAAGTATGCTAATTATCAGCACAATTTTGCTTTATATGTAGGAGGTAATGGTAATTTCGGAAATCCAATCACATTGGATAATTATGTGGCTGAAGTTGCTCCTGGCAACACAGGTTTTGATGCTACTTATCAAGGTGGATCTGGAGAGCAGATTAATGGAACCGATTTGGTGGTAGAAAACCTACACGTAGATCGTTTACGACCGATGACCGATTATTCAGGAGAAGCAAACTTAATACTGAAATCAGGCGATGGAAATCATACTTTTACATTAGGTACTTTTCTGGGAAGAACGGAAGCCGAAGATGTGAATTTTCAATACAGAGTACTTTCTGAATTTAATAATAATCCACGATTGGTAAATTTAAGTTATACCGAAGCAGGAGGAGGTAATGTGATTTATTCTGATGGAGGGTTGTATAACAGAATAGGTATGACTGCCAATAATTTTCTAACTCAAAGTAGAACTGCTTTTTATTTTACTGATGAAATGGTATTTGATAAATGGCGTTTTGATGTTGGACTTCGTATCGAAAATACAAAAGGTACTTTTAGAAGAGGAGGATTAGAAGAAACACAGGTATACGAGGATCCTGAGTTAACAGCAGATTTACAAAATGTAAGTTTTGCAGATGGTAGTTTTACAACTGGTGAAATTGATGATACAGCTTGGGCGATTTCTTTAGCTGGATTATATGAGTTGACAGAATCTACTAATCTGTATGCGAATTTTTCTAGAGGATTCTTCTTTCCACAGCAAAGAGGTTTTGCACCTACACCAGGTATTAGAGATACGAATTATGAAGCAGAAACTATTATTCAAGGAGAGTTAGGAGCTAAGTTTGGAACAGGCGCTTTTTCTGGTTCGGTAGCTGGTTACTTTGTCAACCTCAGTGATCGTATCAGAATTGATCAAGCCATATCTGGAGGACAATTAGTAGACCAAGCCAGAAGTGAACAAACAACGAGGACTTTTGGATTAGAAGCTACAGGGCAATACAGATTAATAGATGATCTTACTATTAATGCGACACTTACCTATCAGAATCATGAGATTACTAAAAATGAAACAACAGACTTAGTAAATAATACTACATCTACTATTAATGAAGGAAATGAAATCGGTAGACAACCTAACTTTTTAGGAAGTTTGGGAGTCAATTATGATAATTCCAAGATTGACGCCAATTTTACCTTAAATCATACGGGTGCTAAATTTACCGATGATTCTAATAACGTAGAACTAGATGCTATTTCTATAGTAAGAATTGGAGGAGGGTATACTTTCGAAACGCAAAATACGAACTCTATAAGAGTTGGACTTTCTGTATTTAATTTGTTCGATAGTGATGGACTGACTGAAGGTAATCCTAGAGCGGGAATAGCTGGGCAATCGGCAGATGGGGAATTTTTCTTTGGAAGGCCTATTCTACCACGTAGATTTTTCCTAACCGCTACCTATAGTTTTTAAACCATTTAATGAATTTATGATAACTAAGACATCACTTGTAGCTCACTGCAAGTGATGCACTTTTATTAATCCACAAGAATTGTTATGAAACCATTAGAGAAAAAAGCAATTGAAGTTTTGAACAAAAACTGGAAAGGTAACTTTAGTATACCATGCGAGAATTTATATCCTTTTCAGTGGTTTTGGGATTCCGGTTTAATTGCAATTGGCTTTGCGCATTTTGATATGTCCAAAGCGGAAAAAGAAATTTTTACATTACTAGACGCGCAGTGGGATAATGGTTTTATTCCGCATATCGTTTTTCATAGTGAAACGGATTCGTATTTTCCTGGAGCTGATTTTCATCACTCAAGTTTGCATCCACAAGCATCCAAAAAATATAAAACCACAGGGATGACCCAACCTCCGGTAACAGGATTTGTATTGGAGGAATTATATAGAATTAGTTCTGATAAAGAAGCGACTCTTAATTTTATAAAGACGGTTATTGATAAAGTATATTTTAATCATGAATATTTTTATAATAACAGAGATCCTAAAGATGAAGGATTAATTTATATATACCATAATTGGGAATCAGGAACAGATAATTCTCCGATCTGGGATGATATTTGGGAGACTATGAATCCTCCAGAGTACACTTTTGAAAGAAGAGACACTACACATGTAGATGCATCACAAAGACCTTCGAAGAGAGAATATGATCACTATTTACATATTATAGAAATAGCAAAAGAGCATAACTATAATGACCAAAAAATTGCAGAGCTATCGCCATTTTTGGTACAGGATCCACTATTCAATGCTTTATTAATAAAATCTAATGAGTCCTTAATTAAGTTATATCATCTTATAGAGAATAATGAGGAAAAAATTAAACAATTACATAACTGGCAGAGCAAGGCGATACATTCATTCAATACAAAATTATTTGATGAAGAAGTTGGGGCATATATACATTATGATCTAAGGAATGAAAAGCCTCTTAAATATTTGTCTTCATCGTCATTCTCACCTCTGTTTGCAGGTATTCCGAATAAGCAAAGAGCTACTTCTATGATCAAGTTAATGCTGGATAAATTTGGAGGTGATCATCAATATTTATGCGCTTCTTTTGATCCCACTAGTGATCGGTTTAATCCTAAGAAATATTGGAGAGGACCTGTGTGGATAAATCTAAATTGGATGTTATATCGTGGGGTATCAGAATATGAATATGTTGATGTTGCGGAGCGTATCAAAAAGGATAGCATTGAAATCATAGAAAAGAATGGATTCTATGAATATTTTGATTCTAGAAAAGAAATCCATGAAAAAGAAAATGCAGGATATGGCGGTAACAATTTTTCTTGGAGCGCGGCATTGCTTATTGATTTAATTCGTTCGTAAAGATCATTGAAATTAAAAATGGGAAAATGTTAGATTTTTCAAAAGACTATATACTAGAAAATGATACGGTAAGATTGTCTCCGTTACAAAAGAAACATGTAAAGGAGCTTTCTGTGCAATCAAACGATCCTGATATCTGGACTTATTTGTTAGAAAAAGGAAGAAGTTTTGAGCAATTAGAAGTATATGTTTCTCAGGCTTTAGAGAATAGAAAGGTCTCAAAAGAGTATCCGTTTATAGTATATGATAAAATCCAAGGTAGATCGGCAGGAACAACTAGATTGTATGATTATTCCGAACAGTTAAAGATCATCAAATTGGGGCATACATGGTATGGTAAAGATTTTAGAGGGACTACGGTAAATAAGAACAGTAAGTATCTGTTACTAGAATTTATTTTTGAAAATTTAGAAGTAGAGCGTGTTGGATTTGGTGTGCATGAAGAAAATCAAGTAAGCCTATCTGCATTAAAAAGTTTAGGTTGCATAGAAGAAGGGGTGTTACGAAATTTTATCCCTTCTTTAGACGGAACAGGAAGAACTGATATTGTTTTATTGAGTATTTTGAAAAGTGAATGGATGCATTCTATAAAACCTGAATTACGTAAGAAGTTAAATATAAAAGCATAAACTTATGAATTATATAGATTACATCATTATAGTTGTTTATTTACTGGCTTTTTTGGGAATAGGATACTTTTTTAAGGAAAATAAGAATTCTAAGGATTACTTTCTAGGAGGACAATCCATGAGTTGGTTTCCTCTTAGTTTGTCTACGATGGCCACACAGTTGTCCGCCATTAGTTTTATTTCTGCGCCAGCATTTGTGGGTTTAAAAGAAGGAGGAGGATTGCAATGGTTAACATATGAGTTTGGAGTTCCATTAGCAATGGCTTTTTTGTTGGTTGCTATCATCCCTTCATTATATAATTCTGGTATTGTTAGCGTTTATGAATTTTTAGAAAAACGTTTTGATGCTTCATCCAGATTGTTAATAAGTTTTGTATTTCAGATAAGCAGGTCAGTCGCAACTGGTGTTATGGTGTATACCATGGCACTTATCTTACAGGCTACGATAGGGATTGATTTCTGGATTTCTGTATTGTTAATTGGTATCATAACAATGATTTATTCGTTTCAAGGAGGAATGAAAGCTGTGATTTGGGGAGATGTCATACAGATGTGTATTTTGTTTTTTGGGATCATTGTTTGTTTAATATATGGTATAAGCGAATTAGGAGGTTTCGAAAACTTCTTAACTCATGTCGATAAGGATAGGCTAACTGCAGTTGACTTCTCGAAATGGGGTTTCAATAATGCCGATAAAAATGACGAATTTGGTTTTTGGCCTATGGTGATAGGAGGGATCTTTTTATATGCTTCTTATTATGGGACAGACCAAACACAATCTCAGCGATTACTATCTGCTAAAGGGATGCCTACTATAAAAAGATTATTATTGGCTAATGGATTACTTCGGTTTCCAGTTACACTTACGTATTGCTTAATGGGATTGGTTCTAGGAACTTTATTGATCCAAGATATAGGTTTTCAGGAGCTAATGGATGTTGTCTATCAAGATAACATCAGTAGTTTAGAAGGGAAGCGTGCAGATCTAATGGTACCAGTATTTATTATAAAATATCTTCCTAATGGTATTATAGGAATTCTAATTGTGGCCATTATGTCTGCAGCCATGTCATCTTTAAGTTCTACTGTAAATTCATTATCGGCAGTCACTTTAGAAGACTTTATAAAAAGGTTTAAGCCAGATATGCCAGATAAGAAATATGTTACGTATTCTAGATTGCTCTCAGTTTTCTGGGGATTGGTATGCTTGTTTTTTGCATTTTTTGCTGGAAACATTGAAGGTACGGTAATCGAAGTGATTAATAAGATTAGTTCTATATTCTATGGACCTATTTTGGCAGCATTTATATTAGCAATTCTTACGAAAAAGACGCACGCAATTGGAGCTAATATTGGTATTGTAGCAGGGGTGCTTTTTAATATGTTGCTGTGGTTATATGTGCCTGAAGTATTTTGGTTTTGGTGGAATGCGATAGGTTGTATTGTTACTATCGTTGTTGGATATACTTTAAGCTTGGTGATAAATGGAACCCAAAAAGAAGGTTTAAAGGTTGTATTCTACAAAGAAGGGAAACGTGAAGTTATCATACTTTTAGTGTATTTTGTAATTATATGTCTTTTAGCATTATCTATTGTTAAGATTTTAAGCTAATTTGTTTACTATGAAGATAGTTTTAGCACCAGATAAATTTAAAAATTCACTAACAGCTATGGAATTTTGCTTGGCTGTAGAAAGAGGTATTAAATCAGTTAAATCAGATGTAGATATTGTAAAATTACCATTAGCTGACGGCGGAGATGGCACGATAGAGGTGGTGAACTATTATTTAAACGGAGAAACGGTAACCATAGAAGTAAATGATCCTTTTTTTAAGCCTATAAAAGCATCCTATTTATATTCAGAAACTAGCCAAACTGCATTTATCGAAATGGCAGAAGCTTCAGGAATGAAGTTATTGAAAGAAGAACAGTTTGATTGTAAAAATGCAACGACTTATGGTACTGGAGAAATGATTTTAGATGTCATAAATAAAGGAGCGACTAAGGTGATTTTAGGATTAGGAGGCAGTGCTACAAATGATTGCGGTATTGGTATGGCGGCTGCTCTTGGATATCAATTTTTAGATAAAAAGAATCAACCACTACAACCAATTGGAGCGAATTTATCTAAAATAGCATCGATCAATACAGATGGGGTTACACCTAAATTAAGTCACGTACAATTTCAGATTGCTTGTGATGTAACAAATCCATTGTATGGAAAAAATGGAGCCGCATTTACTTATGCTGCGCAAAAAGGAGCAAATTCACAGGATATTGAAATGTTAGATAAAGGATTACAAGACTTTTCGGTAGTGTTACGTGCTGTTTTTAATGTAGAACCACAATCTGTACAAGGAGCTGGTGCCGCTGGTGGAATGGGAATTGCGTCTAAAGTATTTTTAAAAGGAACCTTAGAACCTGGTATTGAGTTAATCAAAAAACTTGCAGGATTTAATGAAAAAATAGAGGATGCAGATTGGATCATTTCTGGAGAAGGGAAGTTAGATGATCAAACACTATTAGGTAAAACAATTCAAGGAGTTACTACGGCAGCAAAAGATAAAAATATTAAAGTAGCAGTTTTTTGTGGCATAATTGAACTAAATGAAGATAATGTCACCAATTTCAATATTTCGTATGTAGATGAAGTCATAAAATATGCTACAGGAATAAAAGATGCAATGAGTAATGCAGATCACTATTTAGAAGAAATCGCTAAAAAGTTTATGAGTAAATTTTAGGAAGATAGAAGAAACCGTACTCTTTTATAAAGAAGTCTGTTGGTGATTTTTATATAGGTACTTAGTTGAATATTTATTCAATGTTAGGGAATACAATTTTTACACTTACCTGTTAAGAGTAAGGCTGCAGATTCTATATTGTACTTATAAACTTCAGGAATGGAAATACTAATGGGCAAACACTCAGTTTTACCACATTCATTACATTGAAAATGTGGATGAATATCCGAAGGATTTGTATGTGAGCAATGAGTCAATGCATACCATCTAAGTCCATCTTTTCCAATAAAGGAATGCAAAGTACCTTCAATTTCTAGACGATCTAGAATGCGGTATACAGTGGATTTATTCATTTCGGTTTTGAATTGCTCCACCAATGCTATCGTAGAGATAGCAGTTTCGCACTGATCAAAAGCGTGAAGTAATCTATTCACAGATTTAGTTTTTCTAACTACTCCCATAGAAACAAATTTATCGCAACTAAGTTGCACTAGCAAATTTTTTTTGATTACTTTTGCGACTTGGTTGCAATAATGTATGTTTGATTTGTGTGCATTCGCAGCTGAAAAGTCAACTTTTAAAGATATTCTTTGGACTTATTTATATATGTATCGAATCGAAAAAATAAACTATTCCGACTGGCTTGGAGTTACGACAAGTAGTCTTTGTGCAGTGCATTGTACATTAACTCCTTTGTTTTTTGCTACCAGACCAATTTTGGAGAGTACACTCGATAAGCATGGTCATGGAGCCGGTTTCTGGACATTACTGGATTATCTTTTTTTAGGGTTAAGTTTAATAGCGGTTTGGTATTCTGCTAGGAATACCACTCATAGAGTAATTAAATGGATTTTTTGGGCAGCATGGAGTGTTTTTACAATTGGACTTCTATCCGAGCTTTTCCATATATCATACGGAAAATGGTTGATGTATGTTGGATCTTTTACATTAATAGGAATGCATTTGTATAATCTTTTTAATGTTAAAAAAGTAAAGCATGAAAGTACTTCCAAAAAGTTGTAGCCCCTCTAGTATTGTCAATAAATACAGACAAGTTACATTTATTATAATTTTTAAATTCCTGAGTGTTTAAAATTCTAAACACTCAGGAATTTAGTTTTTATGGTATGTCGATTATGTTTACTCTTACCTTATTTAGTATGATAAATCAAGCTTTGCAGATACCTTTAATTCTTTTAGATCATTTTATTCTTTGATAAATAATGAACTTTTACCTGATACTTTAATTAAATATTGACCTGATGGTAATTCCGAGAGCTCTAACCTTTCCTCTTCATCAGATGCTATTATTGATTTTCTCTTTTTTCCTGAAAGATCATACACGATTATAGATTCTCCAGATTTTACTCCAGAAATAGTTAAAAAGTCGCTAGTAGGATTTGGAAAAATCGTTAAGTTTAAACTCTGAGTAAATCTTTTTTCACATTCTAATTCTAGAATTAATTTTGGAGGATTGGTATTTTCCTTTGAAGAAAAGGAAACGTCGTTTCCACCTTTTTGTTTTATAATAAGAGATATAGTCTTTCCTGGGGTGATATTGGATAGCGTCCATTGGTAGGACTTTTTTAATTTATAAAGCGTATTAAGAGACCCCAATTTTGTTTTTATATTCGGTTTATTAGTAGTAGAAAGAGTTGTTTCTTTCCAATTGTTTGAATCTCCTTGATAGACTTCGATCAATCCATTTCCACTATCCGAGGATACAGTAAGCTCTAGTTTAGCGCTTTTTACCTTTTGTTTTGTAGAAGAAGGAAACGAAAACTTAAGATAGGAAACTCTTCTACTATCTTCTACTCGAAGTTCTCTCTTGTTATATCGAGCAGTGCCTTGGAGATAAGCGTCTTCTGAAGCTTTTAAAACTAAAGCATTATTGCAATCTTCTTCTTCATTCTCATCTCCGCCAGTATTATTTGCGTCAGAACCATCTAATACTACAGGATAGAAAGTATCACCGATGGGAGCTTGGTTTCGTAATAATCGTGGTTCTGAATACTGATCAAAAACGAATACTTTATCATCACCACTAAAGCGTTCTGAATTTCCTCTTCCACGGGTTATATTATTAAAAACTATATTGTTTGGACCTGGTTTTTTATGTCCATATTTTGATCCACCAGAGGCAAAAGCTGCCCATGATCTCCATCTTAAACTGGTAATCGTATTGTTTTCTACTAGATTATAACCCTTGTCACCATTATGAAAATTAACATCTACTTCTATCTTACATTGAGTTACTACATTATACTTAGCATTTTGCTGAATAGTAAAATGTCTAATCCTTCTTACTTTCTCGTAGGCAAAAAGGTTATAATCTCCACGGATATCATAGTATCCATTACCTCCACCACCTTTATTGTAACAGGCGTCTATAGTATTATTTCTGCAGGTGATGTGATTTCCCCATATCTCTAGAGGATCTGAGCCAGAATTTTTAAACGTACAATTATCGATCCAGCAGTTTTTGGATTTGCGGGTCATTCGAACAAAAGAAACGTACATGTTTTTTTCTCCTGCGGGATCATTACTAAAACAACGACTCCCACAATAACGATTAAGATCTACATTGCGATCATCGAAAAGTGTTATGGATTTAGGAGGTATATATTCGAAAGTTAAATCCTCTAAACCAGATTTTTGGATATCATCAAATGTGAAGACTTGCTCATCATTGTCACGTCTTGATCTAACGGTAACTTCTAGTAATACTTCATTTTTGTTTTCACCTCTTAATATTACATTTGATTTTAGATGTATTGGACGATCTATTGAATAAGTTCCCTTTTTTAATAAAATAACACTAGGCGTTCCATTAGTCTCTATATCATCAATAGCGTCTTGGATGCCTTCAGAATCTGTTGGAGTTAATAAAATCTTTATGGGTAATGTATTTCTTAGTGGAATTCCACCCTCAACACCCGCTTTTTGCCATTCTCGCATAAACGGATATTTTGGATCATTTCTGGAATTATCGAATGTAACCGCAGGATCTCCGATAGATTTTTGGCTATAAATTTTTACAGTCGGTAGAATTAGTATTATGATGGCACATGCCAACATAACATAATGGAGATTAGTTTTTTTCATGAGTTAAGTTTTAAATGTTTAAGTGTAGTAGTTTTTGTTTCTCTTTCTATTGTTAGTTATTAAGAAATGAGAAAAACAGAGAAATGAAACAATGGTATTCGTAAGTTGTTTTACTACTTTTTATATAGTACAAACAAGTAGTTAACATCAGTACAGATATATTATTCAAAGACTTTTTTGAATATCAAGATGTAGAAAATAATTAATACCGTTTCTAAGATATAATGTCTGGAAAGAGTAAACTTCTAAAAATTAGAAGTCTGTAAAAATAATTCTTAAAATAATAAGCAGAAACGAAGATGGTCTGTTAATTGGGCAGTATCGTTTATATTCTATTGATATCAATCAAGTAGAAGATTTATATCATTTTATTGGATCATAAGCGTCTTGATGCGAATTATAATAAGAGTACTTTTTGATGTGAAATTTTTTGCGAGTTAAGTTCATTTTTTCGAATTTAAGAAGGTTAATAGGTTGGGAGGGAACCAATTTTTGATAGGTTTAAAATTAGTGTATTTGCCTTTTTATCAAATACATAAAATTATCCATCACTTGTTCTTTTTTAACCTCTTGTTTTTTATCTCTTAGAATGTAATGAAGATATGGTGTTCTAAATGTTTAGAATGAACTTATAAAATAATTAACGATTGAAACATGTTAATCGGGGAATGTAAGCGAATGATTTAAATTCCTGAGCATTTTCCGCTCAGGAATTAATGTGAGTCTTTATAACGCTTCTTGTATGTCTATAAGTAAAGAATAAGAAGGTACATAGTTTTGAACTTTTTCAAAATTTATAGTAGTTTTTGATTTCTTTTGTACTAATACGTTTTTGAAATAGCCTTTGCAGCTCCCATTTTCTGAAGTCTCTGTATAATTGGTTCCATAAATAACATCTACTCTGTGAATTCCTTCAGGGATGTTTTTTACTTTATGGAATTGAGAAGGCTTTAAGTGAACTGTTCTAATCGTTTCTGATGTTTTTGTGTTTACAATATAAATAAGAGCTTCAGTAATGTCATTGGTTTTGATTTTTAGGTAATTATCTAAGCCTTTATCATATTTTGATTGTTTATTAATACAGGTAGGTTCTGGATCAGATAAAGTAATGTTGTTTGCTATCTCGTTACCAATAGTTACACTATTAAATGCTAGTATTGCACATAAAAATGGTAACAGAAGTAAGGCTTTAATTTTTTTGATGGTTAGTTGATTACTTTTTTTAATCATGATTACATTTTTTAATTAATAAATAAATGGAGTAAATAATCGGACCAAAGATTTTACTAATGAAAAATAACTCCTCGTTAAACTAAATCCTTAGTTCTAAAAGACAAATATAACTAAATTTTTAGTTTGAACTAATTTTTTAGTTTAAAAAAATGAGCGATAATGTATTTTCGTAAATATTTTAATTGCTTATCTGAGGATAGGAGCAGCGTGAGATATAAACCTCCGTTAAGCTTATAAATAAAAAATCCATACTAGAATTAGTATGGATTTTATTTGGAGATATAAAGTATTGTTGGGAAAAATCGGTATTTGGTTCTTTAATCATTCGAACTTCCATTTCGATATTTATCCATACGATCGATATCATATTTTTCGAACTTTCTTTTTAGTAACCACAAGGGACGTTCTAGTGTTAGTTCCCATTCAAATATTTTTTTGAACATTGTTTTTACTTTTTCAGGGTAAACATTCACTAGATTCTTTTGTTCTGAGATATCATTAGATAGATCGTAGAGTTCTGCCAATCTATCGGGATATCGAATCAGTTTAAAATCACCTTCTCTTAATACAGCTCTAACATCTTTTTTCCAGTATAATTCTTTATGAGGTCTAGCTGTTTCCTTTTCATTTATAACAAAAGGAAGTAGATCAACGCCATCAATATCAGTAAGGTCTTTAATATTTCCTCCACCTGCTTTATAAAAGGTAGGTAATAAATCTAAAGTACTAACAGGATAATGATAGTGCTTGCCTCTTTTAATTTTATCTGGCCAGCTTAAAACAAAAGGTACTCTTAAACCTCCTTCTAAGTGATTTGATTTTGTCCCACTTAATGGCCTGTTATCAGAAGCATTTTTGTCGGTAGGTCCACCGTTATCATTAGAAAATACTACAATGGTATTTTGATCTAAACCAAGTTCCTTTAGTTTATCCAAAACTCTACCACAGGCTCTATCCATAGCTAGTGTCATTGCAGCAAGTTCCTTTCTTTTTCCGGTAAGATTAGGAAATTTTGCTAAGTCTCCTTTTGTTGCTTCCATTGGTGTATGTACAGCATTAAAAGATAACATCACGAAAAAGGGCTTATTTTTGTTAGCCTCAATAAAGTTTATAGTTTCATCTGCCAAAGCATCTGTTACATAGGTTTGAGGTTCTTCATAACTTCTAAAACCACGTTCTATTTTTTTGTCGTGATGAATGCCAGCTAAATTATCATATTTGAAATAGCTCCGGTCTCCACCTCTAAAACCATAGAACACATCGAATCCTCTTTTTAATGGATGATATCGATCTGCATCTCCTAGATGCCATTTTCCAAATAACGCATTGGTATATCCAAGTCTTTTCAAATAATCTGCCATGGTTACTTGATCCAAAGGTAATCCCATGTCGTCACCTAATAAAGCAGAGTTTTCGCTCATATATCCTGGCACGTTGATTTCTTCATATCCAAATCTTTGTTGATATTTCCCAGTGATAAGACCAGCTCTAGAAGGTCCACAAGTAGCGTCGGTTACATACCCTTGAGAAAAAACAACTCCTTTTTTTGCCAGTTTATCTAAGTTTGGTGTTTTCATGACCTTACTCCCTTGAAAACCAAAATCAGCGTACCCAGCGTCATCTGCAAAAAATAATATGATGTTTGGTTTTTTTTGCGCTTCGATCAATTGTATCGATAAAATGGCAATTAAAAAAAAGAACTTGTACTTCATGTAGCAATTATTAAATTTTGAAATTTACAACGTTTTTTGGTTTTGGTGATATGTAAAATGTTAACTTAAAAAAGTTCGACATAGCTTGTGTATAACCTGAAAGCTGTTGATTTTAGTATTTTTACAATTATTGGGAGCAAAATAAAAATAACGATGATTTGTAATGAAAATACTCGCTTCAGGTATGATTTCCTCTTCCAAAGAGAAAATGAACTTAGTTGAGTCACTATGCCGAACTTTTACAGAATTATTTAATTAATAGTCTTTTAGAAATAGTACGAGTACCGTTTTGTATTTTCAAAAAGTAAATACCTTCTTTCAATCTGCTCACATCTAGAACAACTTCATTTTCTGTAATTGATTGAGGTGTTAAAACGACACTACCAATCATACTAATAACGGTTACTTTTGTATTAGTTTCATCAAAATCATCCAATTCTATTGTTACAATATCTTCTGCAGGGTTTGGATATATCTCAATATTTGATTCATTAATTCGCGATGTTGTAGATTTAACAGGAACTAGTTTCCATTGGGTTCGATTATTAATCTCAGTATTAGGTCTTAGTTCTATTACACTATTGTTTTTATTTGTTTTAGGTCTTAGGTATTTCCCAGAAGCTCTATTACGTAAAAAAACAAAACTGTTATTAGAAGGTATTTCTTTCCATTGTGTCCATGCACCAGTAAATGTATTGGGTTGTTGCTCTAAAATGTTTCCATCCTCTCCGTTCGCTCCTTTTGGTCTAAAATATTTTTTTGTTTTAACATTTTGGAAATAGAACCAACCATTATCACCATTTACTTTTTTCCATTTCACCCAGTTACTAATATTACGTGCAGGAGATAACTTGATTTCCGAACCGTTTTGATTATTAACAGCTCTAAGCTTTTTACCTGTTGCTCTATGTACAATGAAAAACTCTCCTGTAGGGTTAGGAACGTCATCTGTAGGATTAACTATTACGCTTACGGATGCTTCAGTTTTTTCCGCTTCATCATCATAAGCGATCACTCTTATGTTTCGATTTCCTTCAGCAGCATTTGTATAGGTGAATTGATATGGAGCACTTGTTTTTGTATCTAACAGTTGATTGCCATCATAGAATTCTACTTTAGAAATACTTCCATCAGCATCTGAAGCTTCCGCTCTAATGATAATTTCATCTCCGAAATCGAATTGTTGATTAGCGTTAGGACTTGTAATTGTAAGTTCTGGAGGAGTGTTGTTATCAGCGTTAGTTTTGTTCCAAACTCTAATGTAATCAACATACATAGATTCAGGTAATTCTCCTAATTGCTGTCTTGCTCTCTCTGCTAAAGTCTGTAATCTTTGATTGTTTGGATAATCGCCTTGTGGATCAAATGAGGTAAATGCATTACCACCAAAGTCTACAAATGGTACTCTCATACCTAAAGACATAATTACTCGTAACGGCAATTTACCCCAATGTGTATTTTTCAAAGTTTTTCCAACTTTTTTACCATCTACAAAGAAATGAATTTCATCACGCGTAATTTCACAACCATAGGTATGCCAACCTTTGCGAGGATCAAAACCCAGAGGGTATTTGTTTAATTGCTCGTCAGGGTTTTGTTTCGGTCTTACCCATCTTCTTCCGTTACCATTTTTGAAAGCAATGTGTAGGTTAGATTCTGTGTCTTCTACACCATCCTGAACTCCATTATAAAAATCGTGTTGTTGTAATTCCTGGATATCAATCTCAGTATAAATTACACCATCTTCTGCAGGGTTGTTATCAAAGAATTTGCTGTACAACCAAAAGGCTGGACATAATCCTCTTGATTTATCAATACCACCATTAAAAGGATGTGGATCTGCATTGTCAATATCAGCTCCTCTAATAACAGCTTCAATATATCCTTCGAAATTTGGAGGCAATGATTGTTTAGACTGAAGACATCCTGCATTGTAGAATTTACCATTTACAGCAATGGATGTTCCATTAGGATTTACTCCATTGTATCGTGCTGTGATTTTAGCCGAACCTCTATTAAAATAATCTCCTCTGGATACATTAGAGCTATTAGTTAAATTCCAAGCCGCAATGTTGGGTAAGTTATTATTTTGTTCCCATTTTCCGGACCAATTGATACCACCGCTATTAAACTCATCAGACATGTCTTCTATTAAGGTAAATACATCATCAGGATTAGTAGTAATTAATGGTTGCCCGTTTGTTGGAGGATTATTATCTGTAGAATTAATAGTAATAATTACTGATTCTTCAGCTTTTTCTCCTTGATCATCATAAGCGATGACTCTTATATTTCTGTTTCCTTGGGGAGCTCCTGTATACGTAAATTCATAAGGAATAGCCGTTTTGGATCCTAATAATTGATTACCATCATAGAATTCTACTTTGGCGATACTTCCATCAGCATCAGAGGCTTCTGTAGTTATGATTACTTCTTCTCCTTGCTCGAATTGCTGATTTGAAGAAGGACTTGTAATTGCAAGTTCTGGAGGAGTATTTGTATTAGAACTTGTTTTGTTCCATACTCTTACATAATCAACATACATGGATTCAGGCAATTCTCCCAACTGTTTTCTAGCTCTTTCTGCAAGAGTTTTTAGACGTTGATTATTTGGATATTCTCCTTGTGGATCAAATGAAGTGAATGCATTTCCTCCGAAATCTACAAATGGTACTCTCATACCTAACGATAGAATTACTCGTAAAGGTAACTTACCCCAATGAGTGTTTTTTAAAGTTTTACCGACTTTTTTTCCATCTACAAAGAAATGAATTTCGTCACGTGTAATTTCGCATCCATAGGTATGCCAATCCTCACGAGGATCAAAGCCAAGAGGATATTTGTTTAATTGTTCATCAGGATTTTGTTTTGGTCTTACCCATCTTCTTCCGTTACCATTTTTAAAAGCGATATGTAAGTTAGATTCTGTGTCTTCAACACCATCCTGAACACCATCATAGAAATCATGTTGTTGTAACTCTTGTATATCGATTTCTGTGTAAACAACTCCTCCATCAGCAGGGTTGTTATCAAAGAATTTGCTGTATAACCAAAAGGCTGGACATAATCCTCTTGATTTATCAATACCGCCATTAAAAGGGTGTGGATCTGGATTGTCGATATCGGCTCCTCTAATAACAGCTTCAATATATCCTTCAAAATTAGGAGGCAATGATTGTTTAGATTGAAGACATCCGGCATTGTAAAATTTACCATTTACAGCAATGGATGTTCCATCAGGATTTACCCCATTATATCGTGCGGTAATTTTAGCAGAACCTCTATCGAAATAGTCTCCTTGTGATACGTTGGAGCTGTTGGTTAAATTCCATGCAGCAATGTTTGGGAGGTTATTATTTTGTTCCCATTTTCCAGACCAATTAATACCTCCAGTTTCAAATTCATCAGACATATCATCCACTAAGGTAAATACATCATTGGCATTAGTAGTTATTGCCGGTTGTTGCCCATATAATTGTAATATAAGCAGGCATAACAGCATCGTTGTAATAACATTTTTTTTCATTTTGTTGGTTGAGTTTGCGTTAAATATTAGCGCACAAATCTAAATCAACTATAACGTTATAGTGAGTTCCCAATTAACCAGTTATTACATTATTTTAACCCCTTTGTATTTTTGACTATTTTAATTGGTGTGAAGGAGTTTTTAAGTCTTCTATTGATTTAAAAAATTAATAAGTGTAGAATTTAAAAACAGTTTGACTTCTATATGGATCTTCTGGATACGTTATGCTTTTAGGGGCGTTATCCAGATTTGGAGCATTCGGATATCTATGAGTTTCACAACAGAATCCAGTAAATTTTCCATATTGATCTCCGTTTTCGCGTTTTAATTTATCCGAAATATAATATCCTGTATAAAATTGCATTCCTGGTTCTGTGGTGGAAATATCCAATGCTCTTTTGTTGGATGGGTGAAAAAAAGTAGCCACTTTATGAAGTAAAAAATTATTATCAAATAGATAATAATGGTCATATCCTTTTTCCAAAAACTTCATAGCATCTCCTAATAGTTTTTCTTCCCTAAAATCTCCAGGTTCTTGGTTTAATAAAATTTTATTTCCGTTTGCAATCCCAAAAGTATCTAGTTCTAAAATATGATCTGAATTAATCTGTACTTTATGATTAGCAATATCTTCTTTAAAACCAGATAGATTAAAATAGGTATGATTCGTTAAAGATATTGGAGTAGTTTTATCGGTTTCCGCATAGTAAGAAATGCTTAGTTCATTTATATTATTTAGCTCAAATCTCACTTCAATATTTAAGTTGCCTGGATATCCTTGCTCCAAATGATAACTTTTTAATTTCATTGTTACACAGGAGCTATTTTTATTAGCTTCATAGGATGCTTGCCATATTTTTTTATCAAATCCATTAGTTCCTCCATGTAAATGATTTCCTCTGTCGTTTTCTGGTAAGTTGTATATATTTCCTTCTAATTTGAAACTACTTTTTTCAATTCTAGAAGCGCATCTTCCTATAGTGGCTCCGAAATAAGGATTATTAATTAAATATTCTTCTGAGAAATAGTTTTTTACAGAGTCAAAACCGCAGGTTATTTCTTCCAGATTCCCTTTGTGATCCGGAGTGATGATCGAGGTTATGGTTGCGCCATAGTTTGTTATTTTAATAGAAACATTGTTGTCATTTGACATTTCAAATAAATAGATTTCTCTACCTTCTCTGAAACCAATTATGTTTTTTTCGATACGCATTTTGACTAGTTTAATTGTACTTTAGAAAAATTGACGTTTAAATAATATCTCGAAGATGTATATCGGTAATAATTTTAATCTACAACTGTAGCTTAATATTTGTTTTTTCAATGATACTAGGAATACTAATTAGATCGGATTAAAGAGTTAACTTAATGCAGTTAAAGGTTAATTTATGAGCTTTGGGGTCTATCGGCAATAATTACCTTCGTTGGATGTATTATTTTGAATATAAATTTTTCAAAAGAAAAACCACACAAAATGTTTATTCATGAGATTACTTCATCTTATCATAATATTAGTACTACTTATTAGTTGTAAACAAAAAGAAACTGTAGAAAAAGATATCCAACAAAATACAAGGCCGAATATTTTGTTTATCGCGATAGATGATCTTCGTCCAGAACTTGGGTGTTATGGATCTGATATTGCTATTACACCAAATATAGACGCTTTAGCTGCTAATGGATTACGTTTTAATAAGGCTTATACACAACAGGCTATTTGCAGTCCTTCTAGAGCAAGTCTGATGACAGGTGCTAGACCAGAGACGATTGGTGTCATAGAAAATTATGCCTATTTCAGGGATTTAAATCCTGATATCGTTACATTACCACAACATTTTAAAAACAATGGATATGAAACTATTCAAATAGGTAAGATTTATCATAAACCATCATTTAGTGACGCTAAACTTTCTTGGAGTAAGGAACCTGCAACGGAAAGAATGAAGTTTAAAAGAGAAATAACACCTGGAGGTTTTGCGCTTTTTGAAAACCAAAAAATGTATCAGGAAAACAAAGCTGATATGATTGCAAAATACGGTAAAGATGCTGCTAGTAAGGGTCTAGGAAAAGGACCAGCATATGAAAAAGCTGATGTTCCGGATTATTTTTATGAAGATGGGTATAATGCCTTATTAGCGACAGAAACCCTTGAAGAATTGAAGGGAAAAAGTCATGAAAAACCTTTCTTTTTGGGAGTTGGTTTTAAAAAGCCTCACTTAGATTGGTTGGCTCCCAAAAAATATTGGGATATGTATGACCCAGAAAAAATTAAACTTTCTGCACAGACTAAAGGTCCTGAAAATGGTGCAGAGATGGGATTACATCCATCATTCGAATTACGAGTGAGAAGTGGTATCCCTAAAAAAGGAAAGATTAATGACTCGTTAGCCCGAGTATTAAAGCATGCATATCTAAGTTCTGTTACCTATATCGACGCTCAAGTAGGTAAAGTAATTCAAACTTTAGAAGAACTAGGCTTAAGAGAAAACACTATTATTTTGCTATGGAGTGATCATGGATGGCATTTGGGAGAGATGGGAATTTGGGGTAAAGCTACCAATTATGAAATATCCACACGAGTTCCTATGATTATAAGTTCACCTAATATGCTAGATAGTAGTAAGGGGAGATCCACGGAAGCATTGGTAGAGTTAGTAGATATGTACCCCACCCTTGTGGAGTTAGCAGGTTTAGAAAATCCCGAACATCTAGAAGGACAGAGTTTTGTTCCACTAATAAATAATCCTAACAGATCATGGAAAAAAGCAGCCTTTAGTCAGTTTCCTTCTCCAGCTTTACGAGAATGGGCTGCCAATCCACTATCGCAAGGTATGAGAGAAACATATTTTGGTCCTTTGATTATTGATGTAGAGGAACGTATTAAAAAACAACAAAAAGAAAAATGGGATAGAACACTATTTGAGGAGAATCTTATGGGGTATTCTATGAGAACTCAAAAGTACCGATTAATCGCATGGAAGGATTACAAGGACAAGAATAAAGCTCCAATATTCGTGGAATTGTATGATCATATAAATGATCCTGAAGAAACCATGAATATCGCTATGGAAAACCCAGAAACTGTTTCAGTACTATTAAAGCAACTGGAAGCAGGGTGGAAAGGAAACCAAGCTAATGAATGATGAAGGGTAAAAACATCGAACGAACATCTCTGATAATTTGAAATAGATCCATACATTTGAGAGCTAAATTGAAGTTTTGATATAGAAATATGAAACTACAATTGTTTGATATTCAAAAAATCAAATATGAAATAAACCATGATAATAAGGTAATATCCATAGAAATGATTATTGGTGAATTCCATCTGACAATTGAAGAAAAATAAAATATAAACAGATGAAATTGAAATTATTTTTTGGTCTAATATGTATGTCTCTTTTATTTGTGTGTCTTCAAACAAGCTGTAAAAGAAAGACAAAAGATTCTGATATAGACCGTTCTTCAGAGATAAAAAATCAAACAGATGATTATCAACATCTAGATTTAATTACCGATTTGCCTGAAAATGTTACCATTCCTAAAGGAATGAAGTGGATTCCTGGAGGAATTTTTTATCAAGGTGCGGTAGATAGCGATATAATGGCAATGAATCATGAAAAACCTAGACATAAAGTTGCTATACACGGTTTTTTTATGGATTCTGTAGAGGTTACTAATGCCCAATTTAAAAAGTTCGTCGAAGAAACTGGATATATAACACTTGCCGAACGACCAGTGGATTGGGAGGAATTGAAACTACAATTGCCTCCAAATACTCCAAAACCTCACGATTCTGTTTTACAGCCTGGTTCTCTAGTATTTAAAAAAACAAAATCATCGGTTACAAATTTTAGGAATTATTCTCAATGGTGGTATTGGAAAATTGGAGCGAACTGGAAACATCCGTCTGGTCCTAATAGTTCTATTGATGGTAAAGACAAACATCCAGTGGTACATATTGCTTTAGAAGATGCACAAGCATATTGCGAATGGGCGAACAGACGCTTACCTACAGAAGCTGAATGGGAGTATGCTGCGCGAGGTGGAAAGGAGAATATGATTTTTTTCTGGGGAAATGATAAATCAAAGTTAACAGCGTATGCAAATACTTGGACAGGAGAATTTCCTGTTTACAATGATCGTGCTGATGGGGCAGAACATCTAATGGAAGCAGGGAAGTATCCTTCTAATGAATATGGTTTATATGATATGGCAGGGAATGTCTGGGAATGGACAGAAGATTGGTATAATACTGAATATTACAAGAGTTTTGGCGATCAAGATCTTTCGATTAACCCGAAAGGAGCTATAAAACCTTTAAATCCTTCGAATCCCTATGCTTCTGAAAAAGTTATAAGAGGTGGATCTTTTCTATGTAGTGATTCCTATTGCGCTAGTTATAGATTATCAGCAAGAATGAATGCTGCTCCAGATTCTTCTACAGATCACATAGGATTTAGAACTGTGGTTAGTATAGATCAACTTTTGTCTGGAACAAATTAGTAAAGTTCTATGTGGATATATCATAAAACACCTTACTAGAGACATTAATAGTTATAGTTTTATTGATATTTTTATAACGTTTTTAATTGTTTTTTAACGGTTGAATTATCAACTTCTCAAAGAAAGATAAGATAGTGCTTGCTTGAGGTAAATGAATTTCATTAGCTGTTACATTTTTGAAATAATTTTACACAATAATTAATTGCAATGTCGACTTGCTCAAAATCTTATTTAACACAAACTTATATTAACTAAAGTCGTAAGTACAGAAAAAACTTTTCATAGCAAAGTGTAGAGAATGTACAATTCTTAACACTGATTACTTTCCTTGTTTATAAATGATCATATTTAAAAACTTGATTTTCAAATTAATATGAATTTGAAATAGACAATCTATGCTTTGTTTAAAGATTTGCGACACAAAATTTTGAAATGATGAATATCAAATCAATTATACAAAAAACTTGCTTTTTAATTATCTTTTTAGGACTCGCTAGTTGTTCATTTGATAATATAGAAGAATACGAATCTCAAGAAACTATTAGTCAAGATTTAGATGGAGATAAAAGTCCGCCAAATTTTAATTCAGGAAATTTTTATACACCTCCACCACCGAATATAAAAAGAGTGCGATTTGATGGTAGTACGAGTGCAGAACTAAATCTTTTTATCAATCGAAATAAAAAAGACGGAGCAATTATAGAAATTCCACGGAACACTTATACTTGGGGTAAAGTTGTACTGAAATCCAATATACATTTAGAAATTGCTGCTGGTACCATTATTAAACCAGATATGAATAGGGGAGCTATTTTTAATATTGGAGCAAGTAAAAATGGTGCTCGTCTAGAGAATGTTAGTATCGTTGGTAAAGGAGGTAGATTTACCATAGATATGTGTGATGCTAGATTTACGAACCAATTTATAGCGGCAGCCCGAGTTGGGAGGGTAGACAATTTTAAATTATCACGTTTTAATATTAAAGATCGTAGAAGTATTTTAAACTCAATTCTTATGATCCATGTTTCTGGTGCATCTGAAAGAAAACCTGGAGCTAAAAATGGAATCATTGAAAACATAAGTCAAACCGGTTCTCATACAGGTTATGGGTTAGTTCAGACCTACAATTGCAGTAATATATTATTTAAAAACCTTCGATGTGAAGGAGGAATTACATTACGATTAGAGACAGATGATAGATCCATGAAAAATGATGTTAAAAATGGAACAAAAGATGGAGGTGTGGAAGATATTTTTGCAGATGGTATTCATAATAGTAGAGGTTTGTCTTCTTTGATGTTGTCTCCTCATTTTGCACAGAATGGAAAAGTGAAGGCTAGACGAATTACCAGTACAAGTTCTGGTTTTACTATTAGATATGACGAAGGAACACTAGCTATTTTTGATTCACAAAGAGCATTTCCTCTTACAGATGCAGGAAGAACGCAGTTCCAAGATTTCGTAAAAGCTCAGTTTGCAGGATTTACCGGTAGAGCTTTTAGAGAAAATGCTTTTAAACGTAATAATGGCACACAATGGGCAGTGAATTTATCACCAGAAATTTTAGATTATCCTAATAGATCGGGTTATATCACCAGTCAAATAGGAAATTTGAAAGCTGGGAAGTTTGAAAATCCAACTGCAAGTAAAGTGGTAGCTAATTATGGAACCAAAGCTAAGCTAAAACAAAAGCACTTAAAGTTTGTTCCTTGCAATCAGTGGAATAAGATGACAGATCCAGGAGCCAGCTATGGGTTATTTAAAGGATTTGAATACATAGGTCCTTCTGCTGGAATAAGTATAGGTGATGGAGTGAGAATAACTGGACAGAAATGGAATAATTTTCCAGATGGATTTATTCAGAATGTAAATGATAGTACACAACCTAAATGTGCTAATAGCCCAAGTAGTATTCAAGCAGCTACAGGAAACTATCCAGATTGTAATTAAAGTAGAGTTTATGTAAATGACAAAAAGGCTGTTTAAAAAATTTAGACAGCCTTTTTTATTACTGGAATATTCTGAACTATATCAAAAATACTTTCATAAAACTTGAATAATAGAACAAGTTTAAGATGATGATGACTTTCTTTGCAGTTTACTATGAATTTCTTCTAAGGTCATATTTTTGGTTTCTGGTAAAAATTTATAGAGAATAATCAAACCTATACATACGATAACGGCATAAAATATGAAGATGGTGCTAGCTCCCATATTGCTTAGTTGCCATGGAAAAAAGAATTGTACTAACGCACTTACCGTGCTAGATACTAAAGCAAATAATGGTATTGCAATTCCACGCAAATGTATTGGGAAAATTTCTGAAAACAATACCCACATAATAGGACCAATCGAAAAATTGAAGGCAGCTACAAAACTTAAAATACCTAATAATATTAACAGTACGTTTAAGTGTGCAGATTCTTTTAATAAACTACCCGAATTATCACGTGCAGCAGCTACACCTATAACTTCTTTGATAGCTTCTTTGAATTCGATATCACTAGTATATTCTTTTCCAATTAATACTTGTAATTTTTCTGTTTCCGGAATGTTACCCATTTTAGCTACCGACTCTTCTGTAATCGTATATGTTGCCTGATTAAAACCGTAAGCACACATTCCTAAACTTATAATAATCCAACAGAGACCACCAATAACCAAAGGACGTCTTCCAATTCTATCAATTAACACTAAAGAAAAAATGGTGGCTAATAGTCCTATAATACCTAGCCATATAGCACTAGCAAATGCGCCATCGGTTCCTAATCCAAGCTGCTCGAACATCGTAGAGGCATACGTCATAATCGCATTTATACCTGTGGACTGCTGCACTATGGCCAAAGTAAGACCAATGATTAAAATGACTCTCATAGGCTTACCAAAAATCTCTGATAATTGAGATCCTACAGATCTGTTTGTATTAGAAATAGCTACACTTTCTTTCATTTCAATAACATGACTTTCGATTTCTTCTGCTTGGTATACTTTTAATAAAGACTTTTTTGCTTCTTCGATTCTATTTTTATAAATCAACCAAGCAGGGCTTTTTGGAATTTTAAATAATAATACAAACCACAACAAGGCTGGGATAATTTCAATACCTAGCATCCAACGCCATCCTGTTTCATTTAACTGTATGGTCTGCACCCATTCAGCGTCTGAAGACATTTGTTGTAAAATCCAATAATTGATAAAATATGCTGCAGAGAATCCTATTCCTATATTAATTTGCAGCATAGAGACCAATTTACCTCTCTGATCTGCTGGTGCAATTTCTCCCATATACATGGATGCCAATGTTATAGAACTAAAGGCTAAACCTCCTAAAAATCGAGCAGCAAAAAGGGTAGTAAAAGAAGTTGCCAAAGCCGATCCAATAGCAGAAATGATATAAAGCAAGGCTATTATCTGTAAGGTGGTTTTTCTTCCGTATTTATTGCTAGACCATGCTGATAAGGGTAACGCAATTAACACTCCTAATCCAGGTCCAAAACCTATGGCGCCTACTTCCCATTCATTTAAATTAAATTCTGAAGTAATAAACTTAAATCCTCCTGAGATAAGTGCGGCATCCAAACCAAACACAAATCCTCCTAATGCCACAATTGTCGCATAGATATAAGCATTTCTTTTTTGCTTACTCATAATTAGTTTTTTGTAAAAAGTTTTATTTATTCTCGTTTTTGCCAAACGCGAACATAATCTATTTTATAATCCACAATTCCGTCCTCTTTCTGATTTGCAGGACTGTTTGCTTCTAATTCTTCTTTACTTTTAGGATATCCATGCCAATGAAAAATCTCCATATCTAACCACAAATGTATAGGAACGGTAGCTACATATCCTTTATAATTTTTATCAACTTCTCTATTGGCTATTGCCCAATCCGTTACTTGTGCTGCACTGACTTTAGAAATTAACTTTCCGTCGACATAATAGGTAATTCCTTTTTCATTCCATTCAAAACCATAGACATGAAAATCTTCAGCCATTCTAAAACCAAGATCTTTATGCTCTGTATAGGTAGGTTTTCCCTTTAGATGTTTCCAATCACGAATAGACCACCATAATTCACTATCTAGATGTTGTTTTTCTGGTCCAATTCCATCACCAAAGGACTCGAAAAAATCCATTTCTATCTTATTACCTGTGGACCAAAATGCACTGGTAACCTGAGTATCTGCTGATTTACTCCGAATTTCAATATATCCGTATTTAAATTCTCGTCTACCAATAAAACAGGCGGTGGTAATATTTTCATAAGGCATGGGATCACCAAAAAAAGGAACTCGTATTTCATCACTAAAAGGGAAGTTAGGTTCCCATCGTATTTCAAGGTTTAAAATACCATCCTCTAAACGATAATTTCGACCAGAAAACTGCGAAGGAGCTCTTCCTTTCCAAACCTTTTTGTTGGGTTTGTCAGGGTGTTTATAAAATGGTTTTCCATCTTTAAACTTCCCGACGATATACCACTTTTCTTCGTCAATTTCCGTGTCGTTAAATTCATCACTTACCTCAGTATTTAATGACCAATTCCCCTTATTTTCCAGATCAGATAATGGAAATACAGTTTGATTTTGGGCATAAATACTGTAAGTTAAACCTACCCATAAAACACTAAGTACTTTTGTTTTCATTGATCTTATTTGCTTTCTGAGATATGTAAAAGCAACACTCCCTTAGAAGAGAGTTTAAAGTTCGCATCTAATTCCTGACCATTAAGCATATTTTTTATACTGAAAAAAGTATTGTTATCATCACTAATTTTTAAATCAGAGGTGGTTTTTCCTAGATTGATAATCGTCATGATATATCCTTCTCCCTTCGGATTTTCTATAATTCTCCATGTACAAGTTTTGTTATTCGTGCCATTATTTTCAGAAAGTTTGATGTTAGATATTTTATCAGTAACCGAAATCATGGCTAATTTTTTAAAACTATCAAGATTGTTTTCTTCTGTATAAATAAGTTTTCCAGTACCTGAGGATAATTGCTTGTTGCGTAACTGCCCATATTCGTTTTTTGATAAACTGTTTGAACTGTCTATAATAATAGTTCCTCCTTGGTCTAAATAGCTTTGTAGCGCATCAAATTCTTTGTCGGTTACAAATTCAGTTTTGTAGACAGCTATAACATCCCAGTTAGAGTGATCTTGTTTTGTAATGATCTTTTCAGTGGCAAAACCAATTGCTAACCCTTCGAAGTACAAAGATTCATATAATTCAGAATGTTCTGTCATATGATGTTTTTTATTGATAGCCGATGTTTCGGAATGGAATAGTCGTAATGGTCTTCTTTGATCTCGTAATGCTAGTATTTCTTCAGAAAAACTATTTAAATCATACATCACCTGAGAAACTTCATTTACTACATGAGGCTGCATATTTGCAGAACCCGCATAAGAACCTGCTAATGCTGGATCAAAAAAGTTTAGTTCTCCTTCTAATCGATCTTCTGGAGAACCATCTGCATCTCGCGCCCAAAACCAGGACATACTAGCATCCATTCCATGTAATGTTGCTAACCAAAAACTACTACGCACATAATCAATTGGAGTATCTAATTCTCTCCATCCTGAGGTGGATAAAAAATGCCCCTCAGAATTGATATGAATTTTGTTAGGAGAAACAGATTCCTGGAAATCATATGAATGTGCCAATTCACTCCAGTAGTAGGCATATTTTTCTTCCCACTTTTCTGGTTTTTTAGATCTATAATTTCTTCCTCCAGTAATTTTAGCATCGTCACCGATCATAGAAGTTAATTCTGTTAAGGCCTCGTAATCGATTCCATGAGAACGATAATCATCTACAAACAGTTTTGCCATGATTTTTATATGCGTATCAGCCTCAGGGTTTACGGATCGTAATTCATTTTGTAAAAAAGTAAACCACTCAATTCCTCTATCCATATTATATCGACACCAATCATACCATAATGGAGTGCCACGTTTTGCTTTATCCATTGGAATTTCGACTGTAATTTCTTCAAAACTATTGAAATTACTTTCCCAATTCGTATTTAGTGTTTTGATGTCATTCTTATATTTTTCTGAAAGCCAACTTCTAAATTTATTTAGTGTATAGCTAGAAATTGAATTCATTTCAAGGAATTTGTATGTCCAATGTCCTTTTTCGGAAAACCAATGAGGTTCGTTAGATAAAATATATCCTAGGTCGGTTACTTTTTTACCTTTAGTAACTTCTCCGGTTTTTTTTATGACTTTACTCCAAACTTCTCTTAACAGCGGATTGTCAACATCAAATCCTGTAAATAATGATCTACCTTTTTCAATTTCTGGTTCTTTTTTCTTCATCCAATCAGGAACTCCCATGTTCCAGAGTAGTAGGAAACCAATGTTTGTATCTGGAACTTCAGTGATATAGCTCAATAACTTTTCATCAAAAGTTCCATCTTCATTAAGCATATAGGGGTTACTTGGTCTATCCTTATTTACTTCGTATAAATGACTCCCAGTATGATAAATTGCTCCTAAATGATCATTATAAATATTGGTATCTGTCAATGGCGCTCCAACAGTTTTAGAAAAGTAATCATGCAAAAAAATGGGTCTACCTTTATTTACTAACCTGTTGTCTTCTACTGTAATATTTTGCCAATCTATTTTTTGAGCTGCCTTTCTTGTTATAGTACCATCTAAAAGGTCATTCAAATTTTTAATTCCAATATCTAATATTTCAATTACCTTTTTTCTTTCAAAATCAGGCAATTCATCGGCTAGTTTTACTTTGTCGGTTTCATATTTTTCATAATACCCAAAAAGTTTTTCTACCTCATCATTATTAGTTTCATCCCAATTAGCAAACTTTAGAAATTCTTTAGCAAACCACAAAGTTGTTTCTTCTCGAGTAACATCTATTGCTTTGCTTTTGGCTTTATCCATTAACTTTTCGAGTATTTCTATTTTACTCACTGCTTCTTTTTCATATGTGATTTCCTGTTGCTTACAATTGGAAAAAGAGATTAGTAAAATAAAGAGCGCGTATTTTGTTAAGGCTTTAGGTATTGTTGGTATAAGTATTCTGAAATATGGCACTTTATAGTTGTTTGGCTGTTATGGGAAATAGTTCTTTTAAGAAAAAAAAATCTAAACAAGTTTAATTAATTTTCTATTGTTAAAAATAATGACAGAAACATAAAACGTAACAACGATAATGTCTCTGCCATTATTACAACTCTAGATTACTAACAAAACAATAAAACTTTTAATTTAAAAGATTCGGGTTTTCGTCTACAATTACCTGTGGTAAAGGAGAAAAGTAATTATCTGTACTTAAGCTTCCGCTTATTGTATTCACCTCTTGAAGCAGTGTTCCATCACTTGTCGTAGAAGTTGATGGAGTTCTGTTGGATAAAGCCTGTTCCACACGTTGCATCCTTACCAAATCATTCCATCTTAGATATTCTCCAGTAAATTCCCATTTTCTTTCGGTAAAGGCTAATTCTGCTAGATCTCCTGTAGTAATATCAACATAGGTTAATCCTGGTATTTCGTTTCCTTCTAGATCCAATTGTGGAACAGGACTTGTAACTGGTGTGTTAAATGGTAATCCAGCTGCGCGTCTTCTCACCATATTCAGAGCTTCCCAGGAATCTGTTGTTATATTTCCTGATCTTCCTGAGGCTTCTGCATAGGTTAAAAGGATCTCTGCGTAGCGCATATAAAAATCGTTTCGTTCTGTAAAGTGCCAAGCTCCTGTCATTGGTAAATCTCCTGCAGGACCTGTTATTTTTGCCAAAATAGGGCTTTTCTGAAGCGTAAGATTCTTCCAATCTATATCCATTCTATAGGTAGCATCTTTTCTAGCTCCCTCAGGAAAATCTTCGAAAAATTTGATTTCTCCATAAGTTTCATCCCATCCTCTAAAAGGTGCTTCTCCAGGATAACCAACTCGATTAAATTTTAAGTTTCTAATTCTTGCACTGTTGTTGTAGGCAATGGTAAATAGAGATTCTGTATTAAATCTATTTTCTAATTTCCACAGATCCTGAAAGTTTTCTACTAAATCAAATCCATGCGCACTACTATCGTCAATAACTTTTTTGGCCATTTCTGCAGCGAGCATATATTTTGATGAGTCATTTAATGGAAAACCAGCCCAATCCAAATAGAATCTTGCTAACAATGCTCTTGCAGAGCCTTTGTTTACTCTTGTTGCTCCGCTGATACCTGCAGATGCAAGTGCTGCATTAATCATCGGTAATCTAGATTCAGCTTCTAGTAAATCTTCTTCAATTTGCATGAAAACCTCTAAGCGCGAAGAGGCGCTTACATTTGCTTCTGGAAGTCTTGATAAAGCTAGCGGAAGCTTTTCATGCGTTCTGGCAAGGTGATAATATGCCATCCCCCTTAGAAAATAAACTTCACCTAATAATCGTGAAAGTTCATCTTGATCTACAGTGTCAAAACCTTGTAAAGCGTCTACTCTGGATAAGATAATATTAGTGTTATTAATAATATTATACATTCCTCTCCAGTTATTTAATAATCTAGCATTGGTAGCACTTACGTTACGTTGGTCAAACTCTCTAAAGTCTCCTTTATTTAATCCAGAATGTGTCGTAATATCATCACCAGCCCAACTTGGCGAGTAAAAGGTTGTAAAAACTGCTGCTGTTCTTACTAAGCCATATAGGCCAAAAACACTGGATTCTAATTCACTTAAGTTTGCAAAAGATTCTGGTGGAACATTAAACTCGGTAAGATCAGGATCTAAATCTGCACAAGAATTTGTCATTCCTATAGATATCATTAGTAGCGTTGCTATAAAGAATCTTGTATAGTGATTTGTTCTTTTATCTTTTTTCATTTTTCATTTTTTAAAATTAAAAATCAAATTTTACTCCTAGTGTGTATGATCTGGGAGTTGGTATTGCTCCAATATTAATACCGGATCCAACATCGGTATTTGCTGAAGATGGATTACCTGGTCTTGATGTAACTTCTGGATCGTAACCACTATAATCTGTTATGATTGCCAGATTTTGACCGCCAACATAAAATTTAGTTCTTACTCCAAATAAATCTGGTATTGTATATCCTATCGTGAGATTGCTTAATCTAATATAATCCCCATCTTCTACAAACTGACTAGAATTTAGTAGTGGATTACTTCCTAATCTTGGGATATCGGTTTCATTATCAGGTGTCCATGCATTAAGAGCATTAAAAGATAAGTTATCTCTAAAAGCTCCTCGCTGACCATTAATAGCTCCCTCTACTAGATTGAATACTTTAAAACCATGTGCTCCTTGGATAAAGACATTTACATCCCAGTTTTTATATGTAAATGTATTATTAAGACCCCAAGTTGTTTTAGGAATACCACTTCCTAGTGGTTGTAAAACGGGTCTGTTATTTTCATCTAAAACATATCTGGCATCACCAGGACGGAATAGAGGAGTACCATTAGGTCTGGTCGGGATATTATCTGTGCTTTTCCAGGTGCCTAAAAATACAAATCCGTAGAACTGTCCTAAAGGCAATCCTTCTCTAATGACATTAATAGGGTTAGTAGTACCATCTATTGATTGAATATTTCCAACAATCTGCTCTTGGCCATCATTGAGGGCAATAACTTCGTTTTCTACGTGAGAAAGAGCTAGACTAGAGTTCCAGATAAAGTCTTTTTGAACGATAATATCTCCAGATAAAGTAATATCAAACCCTTCGTTTCTTACTTCACCAACATTATTAGAAAAATTAATATTAGAATTCGGAAGTTGACTTACCAATAGAAGATCTCTAGTGTTTTTTATAAAATAATCAAATGACAATGAAAACCTGTTAGATAAACCTACATCAAGACCTGCATTCCATTGTTCGGTAGTTTCCCAAGTAATATTTGGATTTGCGGCTCTTGAAAATCTATTTCCGATTACCGCAGTAACACCATCGAAGGTTACTGCAGGAAATACATTCACAACACCTGCCTGATTAGCAAGTGGAGAAATAAACTGACTTCCTACTTCACCCCAACTTACTCTAAGTTTTAGATTATTAAACTTACTATCCTCTATCAATTTGTTAAAACCATAGGCTAAAGATACAGATGGAAAATATCCAGTTCTATTATCTCTAAGAAATCTAGAGGATTGATCTACTCTTAGAGAAGCAGTTAGGTATAGATCATCATTATAACTATAAGTTGCTCTACCTAAAAAAGATTGGATAGCTGTTTGTCCCCCTCCGTTACTAAATCGTTGATCATCTGGATTCCCCTCATCTCCACCCACAAAGAAACCAGGTATCGATACATCAACTGTGCTGTAAGAGTTGCTTTCAGAACGAGAACCTTGGAATTCATATACAGCAGTAGCATCTATAGCATGATTTCCAAAATCATTTTTGTAATTAAGGATGTTGCTAACTTGGTGATTAGTGATTCTTGTGTTATTGAAGTTTACTGTAGTGTGTCCAACGGCATCCGTTGTAGAATTATCTCCATCAACGATAAAAGATTGTAAGGTATTGGTAATAGTTGCTAATCCCACTACCATATTGTAGGTGAAATGATCAGAGATTTTGTATTTGAAATCAATATTAGCGTTTAGTCGGTCAGAAATAAATTCTCGATTACTTCTATTGAGGGCAGCAATCGGATTTGGTCTGTTGTTCGCAAAAGAATTTAGAGATTCTATATTGTACCCTCCATTTATACCATCATTACCACTGAAAATAGGAGTCGTAGGATCATAAGTGATTGCTCTGGTTAATAAACTACCAGTAACTCGGTCAAAAGAATTCGGATTGTTTATGTCTGTTTCCCTGCTACCAAAAAGATTTACTCCTAGGGATACTCTATCAGAAATATTAGTTTTAATATTAGATCTTAATGAATATCTTTCATAGTCATTAGTGATCACAACTCCATCTTGATCTACATAATTACCTGATAAAAAATAGTTGAATTTATCAGATCCACCACTAACAGATAGTTGTGTATTTGTTCCAAAAGCTTCTCTCAGAATTGCATCTTCGTAGTCAATTGGATTCGCAGCAAAATTAGCTACTTCCGCATCTGTAAAAATAGGATCATTTCCGTTAAGTACACGCTGCTCATTTTTGAAACGTGCAAATTGTTCAGAATTCAGTCTGTCTATGGATCTCGAAACTTCGGATAATGTCGTAAATGTTTCTAGGCTTATTTTAGTTTTACCTTTCCCTTTTTTGGTTGTTACTAAAATTACTCCGTTAGATCCACGAGAACCATAAATTGCTAACGCAGAAGCATCTTTTAAAACATTAATGGAGGCAATATCTGCAGGATTAATACTTTGTAAATTTCCTCCAAAAACACCGTCAATTACTACTAGGGGAGCATTGTTTCCAGTCACGGAATTTACTCCTCGTACCCTAACTTTTATTTGAGAGCCTGGAATCCCACTAGATTTTTGAATCGATACTCCAGAAACTCTACCTTGTAGTGCTTCTTCTGGACGAGAAAGTGGTTGATTTTCAAAAGATTCTGATTTTAAAGTAGAAAATGATCCTGATAAATCCTTTCTTCTGGCAGAACCATAACCTACCACAACTACATCATCTAATACTTCAGAATCTGATTTTAGTTTTATCGAGATGATTTTTTGTTCTCCAACAAGAATTCTCTGAGTTTCATATCCTAAATAAGAAATAATTAAGACATCACTAATAGATGCCGAAATACTAAATTTACCATCAAAATCAGATACCACTCCTTTATCTGTACCTTCAATCAAAATATTCACTCCTGGCACAGGAATATCTCCTTCATCTACTATCGACCCCTCAATTAATTCTTGAGAATACGTAGTTAACATCCCCAAAAAAAGTATAAAAAATAAACTAGCAAAAGCATTTTTAGCTGATGCGTTAGATGTAATGTTCATAATATATGTATTACTTTATCAAAATGAGTTATTGTGTTTTTATATTATTTTCCCTAAAAAAGTAAAGAATACGGATAAAGATATATTTGGCCTGATATGATCTTTATTTTACTATAATTTTACTTTTTCTAAACACAAGACAAGATTAAATCATTAGAAGAAAACTTGATTAGCATTTTTTAACCCACTTATGCATTATTTTAACCTTGTTCTTATTTTTGCAATTTTAGATAGTGATTTGTGAGTTATTTGTATGATTTTTAACAAAAAAATATTGATATAATTAAACTTTTAGTTTTAATCAGTTCGTAACTTTGTAGCTTACTTATTATTTGAAAAAGTCATATTTCTTTCTCTTTACGTGTAACCCCCAAACAATCAACGTATTCATAATTTATTTTAGTCATGAAACTTACTTATAAAGAAAATGATCTTATGCCGGATAAATCTTTTCTAATCAGAAGAGATACGATTCCTTGTTTAGAGCCAGATTGGCACTTTCATAAAGAGTTAGAACTTATTTATTTTTTAAAGAGCTCCGGAACAAGATATGTTGGCAATTCGATACATCATTTTAATCCTGGAGATTTATACTTAATAGGCAGTAATCTTCCTCATCTATTCAGGAATAATAGTGAGTATTATTCTGAAGATTCGGTAACAGAAAGCGTGGATGTAATTGTTGTGAAATTCGAAGCTGACTTTTTGGGTAGTGATTTTATGGAGTTAACTGAAATGAAAAAGATTAAATCTCTTTTGTATCATTCCAATAGAGGACTCAAATTTTCTGTCGAGGAGAACAGTAAAGTTCAAAATCTTTTTTTGGATTTGGTGGCGAGTGATGGTGTATTTCGCATTACTAAGATTTTAGAAATATTAAATATTTTATCAGAAAAAGAAAATCATCAGTTTTTATGTGGAGAAACACAGGCAGCCTTTTTCCGAAGAGAAGAAAAACAAAAAATTGCTAAAATCATTTCTTATCTGACGACAAACTATCATAAAAAAATAGAATTACAGGAAATAGCTTCTATCGCGCATATGGCTCCTAATTCATTTTGTAGATATTTTAAAAAACAAACACATAAATCGTTTTCCCAATATCTAAATGAAATAAGAATTATCAATGCCTGTAAATTATTAATAGAAGGAAAACTTCAAATTACTACCATTTGTTACCAATCAGGATTTAATACAATTACAAATTTTAATAGACAGTTTAAAAGTATCATGGGAGTAACTCCTTCAGAATATCAAAAGCAGTATCATACTTTTTAATATTCTTGAAACAGTATTGATATTTAGTTTGATCTCTTATAATCAGTAGGTTATAATTGTTTGGTGTGGATTAGGTTTTTGAAATTGAATTTTACCAAAAGTTGAAATGTTCAACAGGGTAAAATAATGTATGTGAAGGATAAGATCAACCTGTTCGGATTGTTTGATATCCATTTAATTTGTTAAAATTTAAAATAATACTCAAAAGATCATAATGAGATTTCGAGTATCCTAATTTTTAAGCACTAAATTCAAATTAAATAATCTACAACAATTAATATAGTGAAGATTAAATCAATAGAAAGTTTTGTTCTCGTTGATACTCTAAAAGAAAGCTTTTCTTTTTCGCAATGGGAGTATTCAGAAAGGCGTATATGTATAGTAAAAATTACCTCTGATTCTGGTCATGTGGGTTGGGGCGAAGGGTATGGACCAGCGAATGTTCTAAAAGCTGGTATCGATTATCTAGCTCCTTATCTAATAGGAAAAAATCCTTTAGAAACGGAAACCTTATGGGATCTAATGTATCGAAGAACCTTAGATTATGCCAGAAAAGGAATTTTCGTTGCTGCAATTAGTGCTATTGATGTTGCTTTGTGGGATCTTAAAGGTAAAATTTTAGAACTACCGGTATATACGTTGTTAGGTGGTAAGAAGAGAGATTTTATTACGCCATATGCAACAGGCTTGTATTTTACAAATAACAATAATCTAACGGAGTCTCTTTCAATAGAAGCAAAGCAATACGCAGATCTTGGGTATAAAGCGATTAAAATGAAAGTAGGCTTTACTATTGAAAAAGATATAGAACATGTTAAGGCAGTCAGAGAGGCCATTGGTCCAGATATAGCCTTAATGATTGATGCTAATCATGCTTATAATTTAAAAGAAGCAATACAATTAGCACTGGCAGTGGAGCAATATAATATAAGTTGGTTTGAAGAACCACTTTCTCCAGAATATTATGGGCAGTTTGAGGAATTAAGAAAAAGAACTTCAATTCCCATAGCTGCAGGAGAATGTGAATATTTACGTTATGGTTTTCAAACGCTTTTAGACGCTAAAGCAATTGATGTCTTACAGCCAGATATTTGTGCAGCGGGAGGACTTACAGAAGCGAAGAGAATTGCCACATTAGCATCGGTTTATGGAATTGAAATTGTTCCACATACATGGGGAAGTGGAATTGCTTTTGCAGCAGCATTGCATTTTATTATGAACTTAGATATTATTCCTGGTCGTTTACGAGAACCAAGATTTTACATAGAACATGATCGAACGGAAAATTTATTAAGAGAAGAGTTAACGAATAATTCTATAATTTTCGATAATGGAATCATAAAACAAGATGAGAATATTGTTGGTTTAGGCTTTACAATTAATGAAGAAGTAATTGAAAAATATACAATAGAAAAGACACATGGACTTTGGACATAAAAAATTATATATCAACGGAGAACTGATTAATGCTACAGATAATAAGAGTTTTGATGTAGTTTCTCCTTTAGATGAAACCACTGTAGCTACCTTAAGTTGGGCGACAAAAGTAGATACACTAAAAACGATAGATGCAGCTCAAAAAGGATTTCTGTATTGGTCTAAATTATCAGTTGAAGACCGCGAAGAGTGGATTTTAAAATTACGAGATAAAATTTTGGAAAAGTCGGAGGTTCTTAGAGAGATGATGATGTATGAAATGGGTAAAAGTTGGAAAGGTTCTGAAGAAGATATTAATAGTATCACGAACTCTTTAGCATTCTACTCAGAAGAGATCAAGAATAAAATTGATATTCCAATTGCTGATAAAGAAGGTACTCATGCACATAAAATAATTCATCAACCTGTAGGAGTAGTGGTTGCTTTTTTAGCGTATAATTTTCCATTATTGAATTTAGGGTTTAAACTCGGTCCGGCATTAGCCGCTGGATGCAGTATTATTTTAAAACCTTCTGAGTTTTCTCCACTCTCAGCATACATGATTGGAGAAATTTGTGAAGAAATTGATTTCCCGAAAGGGGTCATCAATGTCATATGTGGTGATGTAGAGGATGTCGGGATTCCATTATGCGAGAGTACTATCCCGAAATTAATTACGATGATTGGTTCTACGGAAACAGCTCAGAAATTAATGGAACAGAGTAGTAAAACATCCATCAAGCGTTTCAGTATGGAGTGTGGCGGTAATGCTCCTTTTGTGGTGTTTGCAGATGCTGATATTGATAAAGCTGTATCTGATGGAGTAGCCTTAAAATTTGGGAATAGCGGTCAGGTATGTGTAGCACCAAATAGATTTTATATTGAAGATTCCGTTTTTGAAAAATTTGTAGAAAAATTTGTTCAGCAAGTTAAAGAAATAGGAATTGGTTATGGTAAAGATGAAGAGGCTACAGTTTTAATGGGACCTCTAGCGAATAAGCAGTCTCTAAAAAAGGTGAGTGATATCGTAAAAGTGGCACGAGAAGAAGGCGGTGAATTATTATATGGAGGCGACAGAGTAGAAAGAGAGGGGTACTATTATGAACCTACAGTTATAGCTTTTGAAAATAATGAAGCAAAAATATTACAACAAGAAATTTTCGGACCAGTAGCATTTATCACTTCTTTTTCTTCAATAAAAGAAAGTATTACGTTAGCAAATAGTGTGGATGTTGGTCTTGCTTCTTATGTATACTCATCGAATGAGAATACACTTCGTCAATTCACGGAAGAACTGGAATTTGGAGAGGTTCACCTCAATGGATTCAAATATGATATCTACCTTCCTCACGGAGGAATAAAAAATAGTGGAATCGGGGTTGATTGTTCTGTGTTTGCACTAGATGATTATTTGATTAGAAAGAGAGTTACTAAACAACTGTAAAAATGAATTTACCAGAACAATTTGTAAGTTGTGATTGGGGTACCTCTAATTTTAGAATAAGGCTGGTGGATTCAGAAGATTTAGCAATAATCCAAGAACACAAGACAAATTTAGGAGTAAGCAAATTGTATCAACAATCTCTGAACCAGAAGGAAGTATCACGAGAAGATTTTTTTAGAAATTACTTATTGGAACAGTTGGATGTATTTACTGAGCTACCTAAGGATGATATATTGATCATAGCTTCTGGAATGATAACTTCCTCTATAGGAATGAAAGCGTTGCCATATGCATCAGTTCCGCAATCATTTAATGGAGCAAATATCAATTGTTCTTTGTTTTCATTAGATCATAAGATCCAAACATTGTTAATATCTGGAATTCAAACAGAATCGGATGTCATGAGAGGTGAAGAAGCTCAAGCAATTGGAATTATAGATTATATATCAGATGCGTCCGAAGGGGTAATTATTTTACCAGGAACGCATTCTAAGCATATTAGATTTTCTGGAGATGATATTATTGATTTTTCCACTTTCATGAGCGGAGAGCTTTTTGAAATTTTAAGTACGACAGGTTTATTATCATTATCAGTAAAAAATACCGAGTGGGATCCAAAGTTCTCTGGGATTTTTCTAGAAGGAGTACAAAAAGGAATAAACGATGAATTTATGAAAGCGCTTTTTTCTATTAGAGGTAGTGATATATTGAAGAGTACTTCAAAGGAAATGAATTTTTATTTTCTCTCCGGATTGATTATAGGTAGCGAGCTTTCTTACCTAAAGAAAAATGATCAAAAAATCTTTTTGGGTGCCTCAGGAATGCTTCGAGAGCTTTATTTGCTTGCGTTGGTTTCCAATTTGCCACCTGAGAGATTTACTTGTTTTAGACCAGAAATTATAGATAATGCACTATTAATAGGGCAAAAAAAAATAGCACAGTCTTATGCTTGATCAAAAATTTTCTTGGGAAAGATTTGAAAGTACACCAATCGTTGGGATTCTTCGCGGTTACTCTTTAGATACTGTCATGAATATTATGCCTGTATATAAAGAAAGCGGATTTTCTACAGTAGAAATTACCATGAACTCACCTAACGCAACCAGCACAATTAAGGAGTTGCTCGATAGTTTTCCGGAATTGAATATTGGAGCAGGTACAGTTTGTACCATGAAAGAATTAGAAGAAGCTTTACAAGTAGGAGCACAGTTTATTGTTACTCCTATTACAAATGAAGAAGTGATTACAACATGTGTAACTGAAAAAATCCCTGTGTTCCCTGGAGCCTTTACACCAACAGAAATTTATAAAGCATGGAGTTTAGGAGCTGATATGGTAAAAATATTTCCTGCCACTCAACTCGGGACTCAGTTTATAAAAGACGTAAAAGGACCTTTGAAGGAGATTAAATTATTGCCTACTGGAGGTGTTTCTAAGAATAATATAGCAGATTTCTTTGCAATAGGATGCCAAGGTGTAGGGATGGGAAGTTCTCTTTTTGATAAGAAGGCTATTGCTCATAATGATTTGAAGTTTTTAGCACGGCATTTTAAGGAAATTAAAGGGATGATAAAACGATAATAGTATGAATTCTAATATATATAGGATTTTAATTTGTTTATGGATCGTAACATGGAATACTTCATGTAAAAGAAGTGTGCAGGTTGAGGTTAATAATCAAAATATTATAGAATCATCCAAGAGTGATCGACCTAATATTGTATTAATTTTATGTGATGATCTTGGATATTCTGATGTAGGATTCAATGGTTCTGAGGATATTAAAACACCAGAATTAGATGCTTTGGCCAGCAATGGAATCATTTTTTCATCGGCTTATGTAGCACATCCTTTTTGCGGTCCTAGTAGAGCAGCATTGATGACAGGAAGATACCCACATCAAATAGGTTCTCAGTATAACTTACCAAGAGCACATAATAATGCAGAAAAAGGAATTTCATTGCAAGAAACTTTTATTAGTAAAGTACTTCAGCAAGCAGGATATTATACAGGGGCTATTGGTAAATGGCATCTTGGAACTATAACTAAATATCATCCTAACAATAGGGGTTTTGATGACTTTTATGGTTTTTTAGGAGGAGGACATAATTATTTTCCAGAGCAATTTAAAGCAGCATATCAAGAACAGAAGGATGCTGGTAATACAGAAATTTGGGATTATATTACGCCTTTAGAATATAATGGAGCCGAAGTTGATGAAAATGAGTACATCACCGATGCATTATCTCGTGAAGCATCAAAATTTGTAAACAAAGCTTCAGAGAAAGAATCCCCTTTCTTTCTGTATCTTTCTTATAATGCTCCACATACTCCTTTAGAAGCTAAAGAAGAAGATTTGAAAGTATATGCTCATATCAAAGATGAAAAAAGAAAGACCTATGCTGCTATGGTACATGCCGTTGATAGAGGAGTAGGACAGCTAATAAATACTTTAGAAAAAACCGAACAATTAGAAAATACGCTTATTGTATTCCTAAGTGATAATGGAGGTAGGACAGATCAAGGTGGAAATAATTTTCCGTTAAGAGGAAGAAAAGGAAATACATCTGAAGGAGGAATTCGTGTTCCCATGTTTTTTCATTGGCCAAAAAAAATAACAAAAGGGAAGACTTTTGATTATCCAGTATCTGCTTTAGACTTTTATCCTACATTCGCAGGATTAGCCAAGATAGAATTGCCTGATCACAAAATAGTGGACGGAAAAGATATATGGAGTGATCTGATCGTAGGGGGAAATCCTAGAAAAGGAGCACCGATTCTTACACTTAGACATAGAAAAACAAGCAATGAGGTAGGAGTTCGTTTAGATCATTGGAAAGCATATAAACCTGAACGTGCTCCTTGGAAATTGTATGATATCGAAAAAGATATTGGAGAAGAGAATGATATCAGTAATCAACATCCCGATATACTAAAGGAATTGATTGAAAAATCAAATGAATGGGCAAAAACACATTCGGATCCCGAATGGTTTCATGATGAGGAAACTGAAGAAAATTGGTATAAAATGAAAATGCCAAAGTTTGAAGAAACTTTTAAACTGAATTAACACCTAATTACAAGTAGATTAAACCAACTTAATAAAGTATAAACCTTACAATGATGAATATTGATTTGGAAATAGAGAAAAGAGATGAATTAAAATCTGTGGGAAGCCCATTTAACAAAATGAGAGCCTTAGAAGTAACAGATTGTGAATGGACGGACGGTTTCTGGGGAAGTAAGTTTGATAAATTGTATGAGACAATGCTACCGTATATGGGAGAGGTATTATGTGGAGATATTGGTCATGCATTGAATAACTTTAAAATAGCGGCAGGAAAACAAACAGGAAAACACCAAGGGATGTTCTGGCATGATGGAGACTTCTATAAGTTTTTAGAGGCAGAAGCATATGTTTATGCTAAAACTAAAGACCATAAGTTATTAGAAAAATTGGATGAATATATTCAAATCATTGGCGATGCACAGGAAGAAGACGGATATATTCATACATATGTGCAAACTACTGATGGAGTTGATCGATTCGAAAATAGAAAATATCATGAGATGTACAATATAGGTCATCTTTTGATCAGTGCTTGTGTTCATTTTAAAGCAACTCAACAAAGAAGTTTATTAGATATAGCTATAAAACAAGCGGATCTGTTGTGCACCATTTTTATGCCAGAAACAAAACATTATGGGCGTTTTGGGTTTAACCAAACGCAGATAATGGGATTGGTAGAACTGTATAGGATTACCAAAGAGGAAAAATACTTGAGCCTGGCAAAACGCTTTATTGATAATAGAGGAAAATATGAAGTAGAACATCACTCTACTACCGAAGGATATCCAATTGGCGATATGGTACAAGAAAGAACACCCTTAAGAGAGGCTACAGAAGCTGTGGGGCATGCTGTTCTTGCCTTGTACTACTATGCTGGAGCTGCTGATGTATATGCAGAAACTGGAGAAAAAGCTCTAATTGATGCGTTGGATCGATTATGGGAAAATGTGACCGGTAAAAAAATGTATGTTACTGGAGCTGTTGGTCAAGCGCATTATGGAGCTTCTACCAATCTGGATATGATCGAAGAAGGTTTTATCGATGAATATATGATGCCTAATATGACCGCATACAATGAAACCTGTGCCAATCTCTGTAACGCCATGTTCAGTTATCGAATGCTACAAATTCATGGAGCATCGAAATATGCTGATATTATCGAGTTAGTTTTATATAATAGTGCGTTATCAGGGATAGGCATAGAAGGGAAAGATTATTTTTATGCAAATCCGCTTCGTATGATTCATAATACCAGAGATTATCAAGCGCATGAAAATATTACAGAAACACCCTATAGAAAACCATATTTAGATTGTTTTTGTTGTCCCCCAAATTTAGTAAGAACACTGGCCAAACTTTCTGGATGGGCTTATAGTCTTACAGATAATGGAGTATCGGTAAATTTATTCGGAGGGAATCATTTGAATACTGCTATGATTGATGGATCCAAGATTATACTGAAACAAGATACAGAGTACCCATGGAAAGGTATTGTGAAAATTACTGTCGAAGAATGTAAGACGACTGATTTTGAAATAAAAATCAGAATTCCGATTTGGGCAACTGGAAGTACTTTAAAAGTTAATGGTGAAACGGTGACCATAGATGTTGTTCCTGGAAAATATGCAGTAGTAAATCGCGCATGGAAAGCAGGTGATGTGATCGTTTTAGATATGCCAATGGAAATCACTTTTGTAGAAGGTCATCCGCGTATAGAAGAAATTCGTAATCAAATAGCGATAAAAAGAGGTCCGATCGTTTATTGTATAGAATCTCCTGATCTACCTGAGAATACTAGTATTTTAGATGTTTATATAAAAGGAAGTGAAGATTTTAAAGCAAATCATAGAGAAGATTTCTTGGGAGGAGTGACAACTATAGAAGGTGAAATTTTGATTCGCTCAGATAAATCAAATGATATTTATAATGTGGTAAAACGACCTGATTGGACTACTTACAAAGCTCAACTGGTTCCTTATTTCGCTTGGAGCAATAGGGGACAGGCGGAAATGACTGTGTTTATGCCAGTGGTTTGGAGCTAGAATATAGATTTAAGTGAATTATAGGGGTTTGGTTCATGAGAATTGAAAAGCCTACAATGCAGTTGTAGGTTTTTTTAAATAGAACAATTTTCTCCTTTTTTCTTTAGAAAAGGAAAAAATCATATTTGTATTCTATATTTGTTATATACTAAAATTAGATTGCCATTTCTATATGGAAATCTTTTACATCTGACTAGAGATGATCGTAGTAACAAATCTCAATTGTAATGACTCATAAAAATAATACTCGTTTTCTTATAGTATTTCTATTCCTAGTAACACTCATAACTGCACAAGAAAAAGCGGTTCCTGTATTTAAAGACGGCGAAGCACAAATTGTAGAAGCTTTTAATAATCCTGGAAAGTGGATTCGTCATGATTTATGGGTGCCTACAGAATTTGATACCGACGGTGATGGAGCCTTAGATAGAATGCATGTCTCGGTAACACGTCCATATCAAACGGAAGAAGAAGGATTAAAGTTGCCTGTTATTTATGTGTCTAGTCCTTATTTTGCAGGAGTAGCTGCTAATGCAGAAGGGTTGTTTTGGGATGTACAGCATGAACTTGGAGCGCAACCAAAACCAAGAACGCATGTAGAGGTTGTAAGAAGAGGACAAAGACCAATCATTTCCAATTCACATATTCATAAATGGGTTCCAAGAGGATATATTGTAGTACATTCTTCTTCTCCAGGAACAGGATTATCACAAGGAGCTCCTACCGTAGGAGGCGATAATGAATCCTTAGCTCCAAAAGCAGTGATTGATTGGTTGTGTGGTCGTATTGACGGATTTTCAGAACCAGTAGGAGGAAAGAAGGTAAAGGCATATTGGTCTACAGGAAAAGTGGGGATGACGGGAACTTCTTATAATGGAACAATTCCTTTAGCAGCGGCAACTACGGGAGTAAAAGGTTTAGAAGCTATTATTCCTGTTGCACCTAATACTTCTTATTATCATTACTATAGATCTAATGGATTAGTACGTTCTCCAGGTGGGTATTTAGGAGAAGATATTGATGTATTATATGATTTTATTCATAGTGGAGATGAATCGAAACGTCCTTATAATAATAAGACAGTGCGAGATACGGAGATGAAAAATGGGATGGATAGAATAACAGGTGATTATAATGATTTTTGGGCTGGCAGAGATTACTTAAATCATATGAAACCTATGAAAGCTGCACTATTAATGTCACATGGTTTTAATGATTGGAATGTAATGCCAGAACATAGTTATAGAATCTATAAGAAAGCAAAAGAAATGGGAATTCCTTCTCAGATCTATTATCATCAGAATGGACATGGCGGTCCACCACCAATGACGATGATGAATAAATGGTTTACTAGATATTTACATGGAGTAGAAAATGAAGTCGAAAAAGATGCACGCGCCTGGATTGTTAGAGAAAACGATCCACAGGATAAACCAACACCCTATAAAGAATATCCTAATCCTGAAGCTATGGATGTAACCTTTTTTCCAAATGCTGGAGGTAAAGAAACTGGTATGTTAAGTGCGACTAAACCAAGTAAACAAGGCTTGGAAAAGTTAATTGATAACTATAATTTCTCTGGGGATTCGTTAGCAATGATACCATCATCTAATCACCGTTTACTATATACAACGCCAATACTAAAAGAAGATATTCACATATCTGGAACTTGTAAAGTAAACATAAAACTTGCTAGTAGTAAAGAAGCGGCAAATCTTTCTGTTTGGTTGGTATCCCTCCCATGGAAAAAGAAAACTAGAAAAATTACAAATAATATCATTACCCGTGGTTGGGCAGATCCGCAAAATCATAAATCCTTAACGGATAGTGAATCTCTTAAGCCAGGAGCATTTTATGAATTGTCTTTTGAACTACAACCAGATGATCAAATCATTAAAAAGGGACAGCAAATTGGATTCATGATTTTTTCTAGTGATAGTCAGTTTACTTTATTGCCAGAACCAGGAACAGAACTTACCATTGATATCGATAAAACATCTATTACCATTCCTATTGTTGGAGGTGCTGAAGCATTTGAAAATGCAGTAAAATAAGTATAGATTGATTTTAATGAATCCATCAAGTAGTTAATGTTAGTTTGGATAATATTAGAAATGGATTGATACTAAGGGAAATATTGTTTTAGTATATCTACCTAGCAATAACTTTTACTTCTGTAAACGATTTAATGCGTTGATAAATAGAAGTATGGTAATGAAAAACTCCCTCATATACTAACTACGTCTTTTTTTATCCTAGATACGTCATAAATATATTTTTGTTTGCATCTACATTTGTAAAACTTATTTAGATCAAATAAAAATAATAATGTTATTCGATACTCAAACGAACTTGACCGTTGATCAAAAAGTTGATCATTTTTTCGATGCGCAATCGAAATATACTTACGAAAATTATATTCATAAGGCTTTACAATACGTAATGTCTTTCTTGGATAGAGATCATTTTTATCCGGGAGAAATATGTGATTTTGAGGAAAAAAAACACTTGTTGTCTTCTGATAATAATGAAACACTTTCGATCACTCAGGCATTAGAAGAAATCAAGGAATTGTATTTAGATCATACCATTGCCTTTCATCATCCAAGTTATGTAGCACATTTAAATTGTCCTGTCTTGCTACCTGCCTTAGTTGGCGATTTGATAGCTTCTTCAGTAAATACTGCAATTGAAACCTGGGATCAGAGTATTTCCGCAACTTATATAGAACAGGAAATGATTCGATGGATTTGTAATAAAATGAATTTACCTTCTACATCAGACGGAGTGTTTACTAGTGGAGGTACACAATCCAATTTTATGGCATTATTGATAGCTAGAGATGATTATGCTTTTAGGCATTTTGGACTGAATCTAAAAGAGAATGGCTGGTCAGATGAGGTATCTAAGTTTCGATTTTTTTGTTCGGATAAAGCACATTTTAGCATTAAAAAGAATGCAGCATTAATGGGAATGGGATATGACGCAGTAATTCCAGTGAGTACTGATGAGAAAATGAAGATGAAACCAGAAGCATTAGTACAGGCAATTGAAAAGGAAAAACAATTAGGAAATATACCTGTAGCAGTTGTAGCAACAGTAGGAACTACTGATTTTGGAAGTTTTGACCCGATTGATATCATTGCTAAAATTGCCAAAGAATATGACATATGGTTTCATGTAGATGGAGCCTATGGTGGTAGTTATGTGTTAACTGAAACGCATCGCCATCTTCTAAAGGGAATAGAACATGCAAATTCTGTAACTATAGATTTTCATAAAACCATGTTTCAGCCAGTTTGTTCCAGTGCCTTTTTAGTAAATGACACGAAATATTTTAAATATGTTTCGTACTACGCAGATTATCTAAACCCATTAGAGCATAGAGATTTGGAATGTCCAAATCTGATAGAAAAGTCTATTCAAACAACTAGAAGATTTGATGCGCTGAAACTCTGGTTTACCCTAAAGATGACAGGCGAGAAAAACATTGGAGCTTTTCTAGAAAAAGTACATTATCTGGCACTCGATCTCTATTACAGTATTAAGGATGACCCATATTTTGAGCTTATCCATAAACCAGAACTAAGCACATTGGTATTTAGATTTAAAGATCCTGAAATTGAATTGGATAGTACGTTAGATACCATCAATTTATATATCAAAAATACTTTATTCAAATCAGGTCAAGCTTCTGTAGCAAGTACAAAATTTGACCAGAAAATCTATTTGAAGTTTACATTATTAAATCCGAAAAGTACCATTGATGATCTGTTGTATATCATTAAAATGATTAAGGAAACAGGACTGAGTTACCTAGCAGAAAAGTCATCATTAATTGAAAAGTAACATGAAGAAAGAAGGAAAGATATTCGATTTTATAGCCGTTGGAGTAGGTCCTATGAATTTAGGTTTGGCATGTTTAACAGATCCTATTTCTGAATTGGATGGTTTGTTCCTAGATAAAAAAGAACAATTTGATTGGCATCCAGGAATGATGCTTCAGGATACTACATTGCAGATTCCTTTTATGGCAGATTTGGTAACCTTAGCAGATCCAACCAATCCTTTTAGTTTTCTAAATTATATCAAAGAACAGGGTAGAATCTACTCGTTTTATATTCGTGAAAACTTTTTGTTGTTACGAAAAGAATACAATCAATATTGTCAATGGGCGATAGGTAAATTATCGAATGTTCAGTTTTCAACAGAAGTATTAGAAATTGCATATAGCGAAAAAGAAAAATGTTATACCGTATTTTCTAAATGCACAAAGACAAACGGTAGAAAAGTTTTCAAAACCAAAAGAATCGTATTAGGTACGGGCACTAGTCCTTATGTGCCAGATTGCTGTAAGATTTTAAAAAATGAAGCGATTCATTCTAGTGCGTATCTTCCAAATAAAGAAAAGTTACAATCCAAAAAATCGATAACTGTTGTAGGCAGTGGGCAGAGTGCAGCTGAGATTTTTTATGATTTATTACAGGAAATTGATGATAAAGGTTATGAATTAAATTGGATTACAAGATCTCCTAGATTTTTCCCGTTGGAATATTCCAAATTAACCTTAGAAATGACTTCTCCGGAGTATGTGGATTATTTCTATAATCTATCAGGTGCTAAGCGGAATCAATTGATTAAAAATCAAAAACACTTATATAAAGGAATCAATCAGGATCTTATTGCAGCTATTTTTGATATGATCTATACCAAAAGAGTTGTAGAAGGTAATATTAACATCAATCTACGTACTAATTCTGAGTTAAAATGTGCTGTTTATGATGATACATTAAACAAATTTTATATAGAAATACATCAACACGAACAGGATAAGTACTATAAACATACTACAGAAGGATTAGTACTTGCGACAGGATATCAGTATCAATTACCACAATTTATTGAGGGTATTAAGGATCGAATTCGATGGGACGAACAAGGAAGATATGATGTACATCGTAATTATGCTATTGATCACCAAGCAAGCGAAATCTTTGTGCAAAATGCAGAACTACATACTCATGGTTTTGTTACTCCAGATTTAGGTATGGCTGCGTATCGTAATTCCTATATCATCAAGGAACTGACTGGTACAGATTATTACCCGATTGAAAAACGTATCGCATTTCAGCAGTTCGAAGTAACGGAAGATGAAGAAATTATGATGGAAAGATCATTGTTATCCTAATGTATAATTAGATGAAGAATTTCTTAATCATAATGACATTGGTAGCTGTAGTAAGTGATTATTTGTTGCATCCGTTTTATCCACAGTTTTTTGAAGCTCGGTTTGGAGTTAAAAATCCAGAGCTGGTAGGATATTATTTTGCAGCGATTTGTTTTATGGTGATGATTGCATTTCCGTTCTGGGCATATGTTTCTAAAAGAGTAGCAGAGCTTCATATTCTAGTATATACCCAGTGTATTGCTGGAATTTTAGCGCTCTGTTGTTATGCAACTGATTCTTACGTCAATTTCTGGATCATCTCATTAGTGATGGTGCTGTTTAAGGGAAGTTATTTATTAGTCTATCCGTATATCCTTAAAATTATTTCAAAAACAGAACATCCAACTACTATAGGAATATTATCAGTAGTGGTACATCTTGGCGGGATATTAGGAGCTGTTATTGGTGGAGCTACAGTAGATTTTATAAATGCGAGTTATATATTTTTAATTATGGCACTTGGAGATTTTATCCAAATGGGTATGAGTGCTTTTCTTTTAAGAAGTAAAAAATATAACACTACTAAAATTTCTGATCCAGAAAATACTAATACAGAAACTAAAAAGAAGGTAATCCCAAAAGGATTTATATTAAAAATAGGAATCATTACGATGGTTCTATATTTCAGTGACTTTTTGATAAGACCTTTTTTTGTAAGCTATTGGGAAAGTATATCCTCACAGAATTCCAAATTGATTTCTGGAATGATGTATGCGATACCCGGATTTGTAGCCCTAATCGCTTTATGGATTAATACAAAAGGAAAGCAATTAGAAAACAAATTTGGAGCAATAATTCCAATATTAATGCTTGGTATTCTTGGACTTTTGTTACAAGGAATTCCTGATATGGTGACCGTAATTATCGGTAGAATTATTTATGGTTGGGCTATTTTTCAAGGAGTTGTGAAATTTGATGTATTGCTTTTTGAATTTAGTACACCAGATTCTTATGCCATGGATTATAGTAAAGTTCACTTTTTTCAAAATTTGGGCGTATTGCTGTCTTCTTTTTCTGTAGGTCTATTAGTAGAATATAACGGATTACAAATTCCATTTATAGTAGCGCTTGGTGGTTTTGTGATTACCTTATTATTGTACTATTTCATTTTTAAAACAGGTGTAAAACAGACTTCTGAATTACTCCTAAAATCATAAGATATTCTAAATGGAAAAATTAGAAAACCATATTCTACATTCATATCACAGCATTTACTCAAAGTTCTTTTCCGATTTTGGAACCATAGAAATACGACCTTTCCGGTTATCTGAAGATTCAGAAACTCTCCAAGAATGGGTAAATATGGATTATGCATTTTTTTGGGGAATGCAAGGATATACACTACAACAAGTAAGGCAAGAATATGCTCGATTGATGGAGCCAGAACATTATGATGTCTTTGTAGGTGTATTTCAAGGGAAACCAATCTTTGTATTAGAACGATATAACCCTAAAGAAGATATCATACATACGTTATATCCATCACAACATGGGGACTGCGGGATTCATATTATTGTGGCTCCGCCACATGTTAAGATTCCAAATTTTACTTGGTATTTGTTCACTGCCATCATGGAGTTTGTTTTTAAAGATCCCAACGTTGACAGAATACTAGTAGAACCTGATATCCGTAATAAAAAGATGTTTGCCCTATGCCAGCGCATAGGTTTTCAGTTAGATAAAATTATTGAACTCCCAAACAAAACTGCGCAACTCGCATTTTTAACAAGGGAATCATTTGACAAAATGAAGTCAATTTCAAAAATAAATAAGAGAAGTGCTATGAATACACTAGACAATGCCGTTTCACCCCAACAATCAATAGCTCACTTACAACCAGAAGTATGGAATAAAGTGAATACTCTTTTTGTAACGAAAGCCATTACAGAATTTAGCCATGAACTTTTGATACAACCTGTTGTTTTAGAACGGCTAGAAAATGGCTGGAATAGTTATATATTAAAAACAGATAATCCTACCATACAATACCAGTTTAATGCAAAACCACTCGCATTAAATCACCTTTGGATTCGTTCAGAGTCCATTAAAAAATACAATGAGAGCGAATCTGTTAGTATCGATGGAATTCTGTTTATTAAAGAATTTAGAAAACAGTTGGGTATAAAAGATACTCAAATGCCAGTATATCTTGAAGAAATCATAAGTACGCTGTACGGAAGCGCATTTAAATTTTTAAAAGGAAATCCAACTTCAGAAGAGCTTGCTACCTCAGATTTTCAAACTGTCGAACAGTCCATGACCGAGGGGCATCCTGGTTTTGTCGCTAATAATGGGCGTATTGGTTTTGATAGTAGTGATTTTAGGTCGTACGCTCCTGAAGCTGGAAATTCTTTTTCATTACTTTGGTTAGCAGGTCATAAAAGTAGAGCGGTGTATGCAGGCATACACGCATTACCCTACGAAACTCTAATACAACAAGAGTTAGATGCGGATACCATCCGAGTATTTAAAGAAACAATACAAAACAAAGGTTTTGATCCAGAAGACTATTTCTTCATTCCGATGCACCCTTGGCAATGGTTTAATAAGTTAGCCAATATATTTTCACCAGAGATTGCAACAGGAAATTTAATTTGTTTAGGATACGGTCCAGATCAATATCTAGCACAGCAATCCATTAGAACCTTATTTAATAATACCAATCCCAAAAAGTTCTATACCAAAACAGCACTTTCCATTTTAAACATGGGATTCATGAGAGGACTTCCTTTATATTATTTGGGTACAGCTCCTAAAATGGCAGTTTGGTTAGAAGAGTTGTTATATGAAGATCCATATATTCAGGAAACCGGTTTTAGAATGCTCAGCGAAATTGCCTCTGTAAGTTATGTAAACCCTTATTTCGAAGAATTTGGACCACACAATGATTACAATAAAATGTTAGCATCGCTTTGGCGAGAAAGTCCAGCAGCAAATATTACAGAAAAGGAACAAGCCATGACCATGGCAGCTTTCCTACATGTCGATCACATAGGGGAAGCATTACTGCCAAAGATTATTCAAAAGTCTGGATTGTCAATCGGAGGATGGCTAGAAAAGTATTTGAAAGCGTATTTGAGCCCACTTTTACATTGCTTTTATCATTTCGATTTGGTGTTTATGCCACATGGAGAGAATATTATCATGGTTTTAGAAGATCATATTCCTGTAAAAGCATTTTTAAAAGATATTACCGAAGAGGCTTGCATTTTAAGTCCAGATGTAATACTACCAGACCATCTAAAACGCATGTACGCTCCAGTACCAGAAGACGTGAAACTATTATCTGTTTTTACAGATATATTCGATGGTTTTTTCAGGTTTATGTCACAAATATTAGAAGCACATGCGGATTTCGAGGAAACAGAATTTTGGAAAGTTGTTGCTCAGGTAATTCAGGAATATCAAGACCGTTATCCAGAAAAAGAAGCAAAGTTTCAGCAATATGACTTGTTCGCTCCAGAGTTTCACTTATCCTGTTTGAATAGATTACAACTAAACAATCATAAACAGATGATTGATTTAGATGATCCTGTCGCTTTACTTCAGTTTGCTGGTAAATTGAAAAATCCAATTGCAGCCTATAGAAAAGATTTAGTTAATGTCATCTCATAATTCACTTTATATTATGAACAATATAGGAACCATTCAAAATATCGTGTTCTCTAGGACGATAGAAAATTTTGGAACTATACATCTACGTTATTTAGATTTTGATAGCGACATTAATACGATCCATCAATGGGTAACGAATCCCTATGCCAAGTATTGGGGAATGCTGGATAGTACATTGGCTGAAGTTCAGTCGGAATATGAAACACTGGTTTCCAGAAAGGATTATGATGTATTTGTAGGTGTTTACAATGGAGTTCCCATCTTTTTAATGGAAAAATACAAGGCATCTACCGATCGAGTTGCAGAACATTATGCTGTTAAAGACACAGATTATGGGATGCACATTTTGGTTGCGCCCTCAGAAGAAAAGATTACAGGATTTACCTGGAATGTTTTTAGTACGGTGCTTGAATATTTTTTTCAATTACCCGAAGTGGAAAGAGTAGTTGTGGAACCAGATGTCAGAAATGAAAAGATTCATAGGCTTAATAAGAAAGCAGGGTTTGTTTATCAAAAAGAAATAGAATTGCCTGAAAAAACTGCCGCCTTAGCTTTTTGCGAAGCCGAAGATTATAAAATAGCGAAAAAAGCTCTGCACGAAAATAATAATCCAATGACCAACTTACATACCAACCAACTAGAAACCTCAGATACTCACCTTAATCCAACTACTTGGACCAAAGTAAACAGCGTTTTAGTGGCCAAAGCGATTAGTGAATTTGCCCACGAATTACTTTTAAAACCAGTTCAGCAAACTAATCATAGTCAACTTAATACCTATCAACTGCAAGCTGATAATCCATCTATTGTTTATGAATTTAAAGCCAAAATATACGCACTAGATCATTGGGATGTGGATGCACAATCTATCATTAAGAAAGTCGATCATAAACAAATGCCTATTGATGCATTAAAATTTGTAGTAGACTTTGTATATACCTTGGAAATACCAAAACACCTGTTACCAGTATACTTAGAAGAAATCTCTAGTACACTTTCTAGTGCTGCTTATAAAGAAGTGAATAGTACTTTTTCTGCTAAAGAATTGGTCAATAATTCCTTTCAAGTTATCGAACATGCGATGACAGAAGGCCACCCTTGTTTTGTAGCTAATAATGGTAGAATAGGTTTTGATCATCAGGATTATCTGCAATACTCTCCAGAAGCAGATACACCTTTTAAAATCTATTGGATAGCGGGGCATAAGAGTAAAACTACTTTTACCTCAGTAGATTCATACGAGTATAAAACTTTTATAAAAGAAGAACTTGGAATACAATTAATAGCAAAATTTAATACCAAATTAGAGTCTTTAGGATTAGATACAAGCTCTTATATTTTTATTCCTGTGCATCCATGGCAATGGAATAATAAGATACTTCAAGTATTTGCTGCAGATATAGCAAATCAAAATTTGGTGTTTTTAGGAGAAGGTGAGGATTATTTTTCTGCACAACAATCCATCAGGACATTGTATAATAAAAGTAATCCTGAAAAGATGTATACCAAAACGTCCTTATCGATCTTAAATATGGGGTTTATGCGTGGACTTTCGCCTTCTTACATGCAAAGCACACCGCATATAACCACTTGGATAACTGATTTGTTGGAGAAAGACCAATATTTAGAAAAACAGGGTTTCACAATGCTAGGTGAAGTAGCTACCGTAGGTTTTCAAAATACCTATTATGAATTATTAGGCAAAACAAATGCCCATAATAAAATGTTATCTGCTTTATGGCGAGAAAGTCCGCATAGCAAAATACACGAGAATCAACAATTAATGACTATGGCAGCGTTACTTCATAAGGATTCGCTTGGCAACTCTTTAATTGTAGCATTGATCAATGCTGCTTCTTGTGAGGTTAACCTTTGGGTCAGAAAATATTTAAGTGCTTATCTGTCGCCTTTATTACACTGTTTTTATGAATATGGTTTCGTTTTTATGCCTCATGGCGAAAACATTATTATGGTATTAGAAAATCATCTTCCTGTAAAAATTTTGATGAAAGATATCACAGAAGAAGTTATTGTTTTTAACCCAGAATTGGAATTGCCTAATAAGGTAAAACGATTGTATACCGAGACTTCTGATAAGATGAAAATCTTAAGCATTTTTACAGATGTCTTTGATTGCTTTTTTAGGTTTTTGGCTCCTATTTTGGAAAAAGAGTTATCATTTCTAGAAGAAGATTTTTGGAAAGAAGTTGCATTATGTATTCATTCTTATCAAGAAGAGCATCCAGAATTACAATCCAAGTTTGATAGGTATGATCTTTTTGTACCAGAATTTGATAGGTGTTGTCTCAATAGATTACAGCTTAAAAACACGCAACAAATGCTGAATCTTGCAGATCCAATGGCAAGTTTAATCTTAGAAGGAACCTTAGAAAATCCCATAGCTCAGTTTAAGAACATAGATCACTTAAGGGGCAAAGAAGAAGTTGCTATAGTGTAACCCATTTTAATGTATTTAAAATTTTAACAGAAATCCAAACAAACTACCATGGAACTACAAAAAAAGACATCACAAGCGACACTAAAAAACAATAGGATTTTAGCTATTGATTTTGGGAGAGGATTTAGTGTAATTGCCATGATAATGGTACATACCTTATGGATTCATGCTCAACAAAATGTTCAGTTAGATACTTTTTTAGGACATTTTATTCATTTTGTAGGAAGAGGTACACCAGTTTTTCTAATAACAATGGGTGTGTCTTTTATGATCTCTAGAAATCAGAGTATTCAAAGTGCTGTAAAACGTGGAATATTAATTCTTGGAGTAGCTTATTTAATGAATTTTCTCAAGTTTCTCGTTCCCATTTTGATTGGGCTTATGCCAGATAGTTTTATAGCTGCATATGGCTGGGAAAATCCCCTGGATATTGAAAAATATGTGTATCTCTTACTAACAGGCGATATCTTACAATTAGCAGGAATATCCTTATTGATATTGGCATTTGTAAGAGCTTATTTTAAAAATAAATTTTTGATTTTAGGATTGGCTATTATAATTGCTTTTTTATCTGTAGAATTAAGAGAATTTCAATCAGGAATAGTAGGATTAAGCTATATTACTCAATTGTTGTGGAGTGATGGATACTGGGTGTATTTCTCTGTATTTCCTTGGATTTCATTTATACTATTAGGAATGTTTTTTGGACAATGGTATATAGAAATGGACTATGATCAAAATAAGTTATTTAAGAGAATGTTTATAGGCGGTATCATCTGCATACTCGTTGGAGCGCCTTTAGTGTTTATAAATGAAGAGTATCATTTCAATGATTTTTTCCATTTAGGACCAGGAGGAGTTATTTACCTTACAGGTTGGAACTTTGCGGTATTGTCTTTATTTCATTGGTTGCTTGCAAAAACTAAAAACAATTGGGTAAATAGAACCTTTTATTATTGTAGTAAGCATGTTACCTCGTTATATTTGATTCAATGGGTTTTAATTTGTTGGGGGATGATGTTTTTTGGGTTTCAAAGTATGAATGAATTGGATACAATTCTATTAATGCCATTGTTTATGGGACTAACATTTACGATACACTTCATTTTTATCAAATTGAAAAAAAATCTTACATCTAATAGGTATTTCTTTAAACGAAAATTATCCGTAGAGAGTTAGTAATTTAGGAAAAGTGTAAGGATAGAATAATAGTTAAGATAAATTATTTTCAGAAGATAATTTTGTTCTATATTTTTTAGGGGTCATGCCTTCTATTTTTTTGAAAGCAGCGGTAAAATGAGTAGAGTTTTTATACCCTACTAATTCTGAAATCTCGTAGATCGGTTTTTTGCTATGAAGTAGTAATTGTCGAGCCCTATTCATTCTTAATTCCGTAGCATATTCAAAGATTGTTTTGCCAAACAGCTCTTTAAATTCCTTTTTAAGGATGAAATCATTAATACCCACTCGTCTAGATAAGTCATGAATAGAGTATTGCTTAGACAGATCGGAGCTGATCAAATGCTGAATATTATAAAGCTTTTTAACAATATGATCAGTAGCAGTAATGTGATTAGTTTTAGGTTTCTTAGAAGTATCTTCCAGTTTTAAGGCAACAAGTTCGAGTACTTTGGATTCAAGGAATAATCGCTTTAATAATCCGTTTCGTTTGTCTATTAAAATTTCGGTAAGAATGTTCTGGGTTTTGGAGCATAATGGTTTTAAAAAATTCTCTTTTAGTTTTAATAAAGAGTGTGTTTCCAGAATATTGTATTCTTCATCTAATCGATGTCTTTTGATAAACTCTTTGCTCATTCTTACTTTAACTTCTTTCAATCGTTTCCTTTTGTGATAGGAAACACTTCCTTTTATATGTTCTAAATACAATAGATAACATTCTTGACTTTCATAGATTAGATCTTTTGATATACCGTCGATTTTGATGATTTGTTCTCCTTCAATCAAAAAAGACATTTCTAAAAAATCGCTTGAAGTAGCACCTTCGATGTGCAAGTCCTTTTCAAATAAAACATCAAAAATTGTGATAGATAATCCTTCAAATTTATGTTTTAGAAAATACCCAACACCATAGTCCTTTAAAAACTGAAATTTTTTAGAGCTAATTCCGCAGCGATCATAGGTGTTTATAAGCTCAGAAACAGTATATAAAGTATTCGTTTTTTGAGCATTGTCCATCTCTTTATAAGTCAAATTATTTTTACGTCTTTTTTTATCCATAATGCGTCATTTTTCTCTTCCCTTAGATCCTAATTTTGCATTCTAAATTTATTTAGACTAATTATAAATAGTTATTATTTGGGTCGCTAAAATAGATAAAAAATCGTTACAGTCAGTGGTTATTTTAAAAAGAAAAATTAATGTCTTTTTAATGCTTTTGGTTACACTTTGTTGTCAAAGTCAAGCATTACTTAAGGGAGTGGTCATAGATGAAAAATCCCAACCAATACCCGAAGCTTCTATACGTGTTTTGGAGTTAAATAATATTGGTACTACCACTAATTTTGATGGGAAATTTAATCTGTCGATTCCAGAGGGTTATTATACTTTACAGACTAGTTTTATTGGTTTTGAAACAAACTTATTAGAGGTAAGAGTTGATGCTAATGAAGAAAGATTTATTCGTATTGTTCTAAAGGAAAACATAGAAGAGCTTAACGATGTCATTGTTAAGTCTAAAACTGCGGGTCAGAAAGCAAAAGAAAAGGCTTTTGAAGTAGAAGTGATTGAAATTAAGGAGCTTAAAAACACTAGCGCGGATATCAATTCGATTTTAAATACGATCCCTGGTGTTAATGTGCGACAACGTGGTGGTTTAGGTTCAGCTTTTGATTTTTCATTAAATGGTTTGTCAGGAAAACAGGTAAAATTCTTTATAGATGGAATTCCCATTGAAAATTTCGGAAGTTCTTTATCATTAAATAATTTTTCTGCCACTCTGATAGAAAGAGCAGAAATTTATAAAGGTGTTGTTCCTATTCATTTAGGAGCTGACGCCTTAGGTGGTGCTGTAAATATTATAACCAATAGAAGAAGAAAGGATTTTCTTGATGTATCGTATGATGTTGGTTCTTTCAACACGCATCGAGCAACAATTAATGCGCAACATTACAGTAAAAAAGGATGGATGTTTCAGCTATCATCTTTTTATAACCATTCTGATAATAATTATACGATTGATGATATCGAAGTAAGAGACGAATTAGGTAATGATACAGGAATTAGACGTGATGACGTAGAACGATTTCATGATGCCTATAATTCTCAGATGATTACGGTTAAGACCGGAATGTTAGAAAAATCATTTGCAGATCGATTGATCTTGGGATTTACTGCTTCAGCTAATGAAAATGAAATACAACATCCTATAGATCCACAAAACCCATTTGGAGAGGTGTTCTCAGAAAATGATATTGTTTCTGGATCTATTGAGTATGAAAAAAACAATCTTCTTAAAGATAGGTTGAGGTTAAAAATCTACGGATCCATTACTAGAAATAGAGAGAAAGTGGTAGATACTTCATCAAGAAAGTACGATTGGTTTGGAAATTTTATTGAACGCGGTGATCAAACTTTAGGAGAATTTGAAGCTAGTAAAACCTTATTCGAGTTTAAAGATAATCTTCATTTGATAAATGCTTTAGCTAGTTATAATTTAAGTGATAATCATTCCGTAAGTCTTAATTACACCAAGAATTATATAAGACGTAAAGGAGAGGACGAAGCACGAACAGGAAGAATAGCATTTCAAGATCCTCACATTGTAAATAAAAATATTGTAGGGCTTTCTTATGATTTCAATTTACTAGAAAATAGATGGAAAACAGCCATTTTTTCTAAAGGATATCTCCTGAATTCAGAAGGAATTGTAGAGGATCTTTTTGCCAGTACTGAGGAAGAACGCTTTGCCAAATTTGAAAATACGTTTGAAGAGTTAGGATACGGTTTAGCAACGACTTTTAAGATTGTACCTGATTTTCAGATCAAAGGTTCTTTTGAACGAACATTTAGAATTCCTGAAGGATATGAAGTTTTTGGAGATGGATTTTTATTAAAGTCTAACCCTACATTATTACCAGAAGAAAGTTACAATGTCAATCTAGGTGCTCTTTTTAATACAGAAATTAATAAACTCAAGCTCCAGTTGGATAGTAATATCTTTTTTAGAGATGCTAAAAATTTTATTGCCATAAGATCTGAAGGTATCTTCTCGAGATATTATAATACTGCTGATGCCAGAAGTACGGGAATTGAAGGAGAAATTAGAATGCTGTATAATAATTTTTTCTTTTTAGATCTCAACGCTACTTACCAAAACATTATTGATCAAAACGCGGGAGAAAATGCAGGTGTTGATTTTTTAAAAAATCAACGTATCGCCAATATCCCTTATCTATTCGGCAATGCTCGAATAGGAGGTAGATTCAAAAACGTATTTGCTACAAAAGATCAATTCAATATCTCATGGAATACATACTACGTGCATGAATACCCACTTACTTCTTTTGTAGAAGGGAATCCAGAGGATAGAGATATTATTCCGGAGCAACTGTCACATAATTTAGAGTTGGGATATTCTTTCAAAGATGGCAGGTATAACCTATCGGTACTGACAAGAAACATCACAGATGCTAAGATCTACGACAATTTCGAGATTCAGCAACCTGGAAGAGCTTTCTACGTGAAACTACGATACTATATATCAAACTAAAATAATTTTTAAACATCAAAATCATATACAATGAAAACAATAAAATGGATACAAAGTGCAATGCTAGTCGTAGCAATTGCTATGATTGCTACTTCTTGTAGTAGTGATGATAATGGAGGTACGATTACTGATCCAGATCCGGATCCAGTAGCTGTATCAAAATATGTAGTGGGATTTGAAGCATTTCCTGTAGGTGATGCGAGTCCTGTAGATTATATTTTGGAATTACCTTCTTTAGAGTCTTTAACTACTGGAGAAATTTCTGTAGAAGGACAAGGAATCCCTTTAAGAGGATGGAGATTTTTTCATGGAGCTGGTAATACTGTTTTTACAGCAGGATATTCTGATGATGATAAATGTATCGCATATCAGCTAGATGAAAATGGAGATTTGGTAGAAAAAGCAAATTTTGCTTTTCAGTCAACACTAGATAATTATGCTGCCATAGATGATAATACGTTAATTGCTGTAGAACTTACCTATGGTGGGCTTTCAGATAAGCGTTTTCACATCGTAAATGCAGAGACAGGACTTTTAGAAGAAATAAAAGAGCATCCAATAGATATTGATATGGGTGATGGAACTGCAACAAATCCAGGATCTATTCCTTGGGTTACAGGAATGGTGCTTAGAGATGGGAAGTTATTTGTTTCATATCATAAATGGTTAGCAGATGGATCATTTATTACTCCAGATGTGGATCGTGCTTATGTGGCGGTATATAGCTATCCAGCATTCGAATTAGAAAAGATAATCGAGGATGATAGAACGAGCCCAATCGGTGTTAATGGTCATAGTACAGGAATCGAGCAAACAGAAAATGGAGATATCTATTCTTTTTCAACTTCTGCATTGAGTGCTGGTTTTACAGCAGCTTCAAAACCTTCTGGTATTTTAAGAATTAAAAATGGAGAAACAGAATTCGATTCGGATTATTTCTTCAATGTAGAAGAAGCTGTTAATGGAGGAAAGATATTCTGGATGGACTATGTAGGTAACGGAAAAGCAATTGCAAGAATTATTCTAGATGATACCAATGGAGCCGGAGAATGGGGAGCATTTTTTAAGAAAGATGTTTTCAAAATGGTAGTTATTGATTTGGTAAATCAGACGGTTACTGATGTAGCTGGAGTACCAACACATGGTCATCGTTATACTTCTCCAATGTTTGTAGAAGATGGAAAAGCGTATATCAGTAGCTCTACCGATACAGAGACGTATGTATATATCGTGGATCCAGAAACGGCTACCGCTACGCAAGGAGCAAAAGTTTTAGGTCTTGGACTTAAAGGAATATTTAAAATAAGTAACTAATTAACTCAACTGTGATTCGTACTGGGTACTAAGAAATGTATGTGCATTAATGTTAAGACAACTATCCGAATAATAGTGTTTTTAGGTTTCGATAGATTGTCTTTGAAGGTAACTATGTTTTGTTTGCAAACCTTTTTAAAAACCCCAATAACTAGTTATCGTTTTTTAGCTATCCAGTATGATTTCATTCATCTATAAATGACTAATAAAAAGAAAAATAACAGGAGAAAGAGAATATTACAAATCCATAAAATACTTGGACTAACAACAGGTCTGGTGCTTTTTGTTGTTTCTATTACCGGTTGTTTATGGGTTTTTAAAGAAGAAATAGAAAGCTTTTATGACGATTATAAATATGTAAACGTTCAGGATCAAGATTTTTTGGTAGCATCTGAGATCAAGAAGATAGCTGAAAAAATTATACCGAATAGAACTATTCATGGAGTTGTATACGGCCAACCAGATGAAGCAATAGAGGTGGTGTTTTACGAATCAGAACCAGAAGTATTTTATCAGAGTGTGTATCTGAATCCTTATTCAGGAGCGTTTATCAAAAGAGTAGATAATGATGCAGGTTTTTTTGGCTTTGTCCTAAAAGGTCACTTACGATTATGGTTACCAGATGCGATCGGCTCTAGAGTAGTATCCTATTCCGTTTTACTATTTCTAGTTATTATTATCAGCGGACTTATCCTTTGGTGGCCAAGAAACAAGAAAAATTGGCGACAAAGATTACGATTTGATTGGAATAAAAATACTAGATGGAAGCGTAAGAATTTTGATCTACATACCGTTGTAGGCTTTTATGTATCCTCCTTTGGATTGATACTGGCATTTACTGGATGTGTCATGGCATTTAATTGGTTTTATTTCATTGCTTATAAGGCTTCGGGAGGTTCTAATGATCCAAGGTTTGTGATCCCAGAAAGTGAGCAAGTCATAGCATCAACCATAGCATCTAGCTACCCTTATGATCAATTGATTCCTATCTTGAAAAAAAAATACGAAGATGCTCATAGTTTTGAATTGCACTATCCAGAAAATGACACCACTTCTGTTTTGGTTGAGGTAAGTAATTCCAAAGGATTGTATTACAATATGGATTATCTATTCTTTGATCAGTATACGCTTAAAGAAATGGAAACGCCAAGTATTTATGGAAAATATAAAAATGCCAGTTTTGCTGATAAGGTAATTCGTATGAATTATGACATTCATATTGGGGCAATTGGTGGACTAGCAGGTAAAATCATTGCGTTTTTGTCTAGTTTACTTTGTGCCTCTTTACCAGTAAGTGGAGTGTTGTTATGGTATGGTAGAAAATATAAAAAGAAAAAGAAGCATAATCCCTCTTTGGTCATTACATAAGATTCTTAGATACGTAAATACAAGAATATTCTATTTCAGAAAATATCTATAAAGAATCTACATGTGGATATTGCTGATCATATTCGGTTTTTAAACGGATCATCTTTTTAAAAAATAACGCATTTTCCTTGTGTGTACGATTGTTTCTGAAATGGACAAATTTGCCCTGTGCGTGTATGCTAATACCGTTAGTTTTGTAAAGATAAAATTGATAATAAGGAATAACCCAAGTGTAATTTTGTAACCCTTTGGTAATAGCGATCAAAATTCCATACGGACGTAATTCGATATTGCCGTAATTGAGATCAGAAACTGAATTAAGGATCTTTCTCAAGTTAGGGCTAACTTCTTCTATGATCATTCGTTTAGATCCAATGCCGCCCATTTTGATTGATTGTAATATAGAAAAGGGTTTTCCAACCAGATCATTAATGAGCTCCTTATTTTTTTTATTTTTATAGGTAGTTTCTAATAACATTTGTGATTATTCCTTATGCTGGTAATTAGTAATGGTTTATACTGTTGGAACACCTTTCAGGCGTTTTTCAATTTTCTTTTTCTTTACGGTTAACAGCTTCATAATATCCATCAATTTAGCATCCTTTGTTTTTTTATAAATTTCGTTGATTGCCAAAATCAATGTCTTTGCTTCTCTAGAGGCTTTTACTCTATCACTGGTAGTCATATTACTCATCTTTCTACCTTCAAATTCCAATGCTTTCTCTATTAATTCCATATTTTTCTTATAAAGATAAAAAATGTTTAACTTTTTATAAAAATTATTAAACAAGATTAACGTTTGTTTATTAACTAGTTTTGTTTTGTTTTAGAAAGACGGATGGATAATACTTAAAATACGCTGGATAGTATCTTTAAATTTATCTAAATAAATAGGTAGTATTTCAGGAATACTTTAAATTAGAATCCTAACAATATTTTGCAAGAAAAGTAAAATGAAAGTTCCAAGTAATATAGGTTTGGTTTTGTCTGGAGGAGGTTTCAGAGGTTTAGCACACATAGGTGCGATTAAAGCAATTGAAGAGGCTGGTATATTTCCTAATTTTGTTTCTGGAACTAGTGCAGGAGCAATAGTAGGAGCATTGTATGCTGCAGGAAATTCAGTTCCTGGGATCAAAGACTTTTTTAACAAAACACCGGTTTTTAAACTCAATAGATTCACAAGAAGAAAACCTGGTTTTTTGGATTCAGAGAAATATTATGATGACCTTATAAATCATTTTGTAGATAATACATTCGAAAGTTTAGAAAAGAAACTTTTTGTAACAGCTACAGATTTGGTAGAAGGACGGGTAAGCGTATTTAGTACTGGAGAATTGATAAAGCCAATACTTGCATCGGCAGCTTTTCCAGGTGTTTTTTCTCCCGTTATGATAGATGGACATCTGTATTCTGATGGAGGGATTTTGGATAATTTTCCGATAGCACCTATTATGGATATATGTGATATGATCATAGGTATTGATGTTTCTCCAATTAGAAAACCAAAGATTACGGATTTTAAGCATGCGCATAATGTCATGCAAAGAGCCTATTACTTACGTGCAATGCCTAATTCGGAAGCAAAGTTGACAAAATGTGATATTATTATACATCCAAAGAAAATAAGTAATCATGGAGTATTCAATACAAGTAATTTAGATCAGGTTTTTGAAATCGGATATGAAGAAGCTAAAAAGCAACTAGATCGTTATTTTGAGAATCAAAAATTATTTTAATCATTGTGATTGAGGAATTAAATAATAGTTATTCGCACCTTTTCGAAAAGGAGCTGTTAGAAGAAATCAATAAGGTAGCTATAGCCAAAGAAGTTCATGAGGGCACAGAACTGATACGATCTGGGAGCTATATCAAATCAATGCCGTTAATCATTCATGGAGCTATTAAAATTTTGAGAGAAGATCAAGATGGAGATGAGTTACTTTTATATTTTTTAGAAAAAGGAGATACTTGCGCAATGACATTATCTTGTTGCATTGGACATCACAGGAGCGAAATTAAAGCAATTGCCGAAATGGACTCCAAGTTGGTGATGATCCCAGTAGAAAAAATGGAAGAATGGACAACGAAGTATAAGTCCTGGAGGAATTTTGTGTTCGAGAGCTATCATAAGAGATTAATGGAAGCTATTGAAACGATTGATAGTATTGCATTTTTAAAAATGGATGAACGATTACTCAAGTATCTAAAAGATAAAACTAAGATTAGTAATGATCCTCTTATAAGTACTACGCATCAACAGATTGCTTATGATCTTCATTCTTCTCGTGTTGTCATTTCCAGACTATTAAAAAAAATGGAAAAAGAAGGTATTATCAAATTGAATCGAAATAGTATTGAAATTTTAGAGGCTTAAATCGTGTAACTTTTGTTACTTGATACTAATGAAGAGATCCCTATTTTAGCCAAATACGGTTCAAGAAGTTTTAATAACGATTATGATAAGAATATTAAGTTTTCTATTGCTATTGTATGTTTCTACATCTTGTGCACAACAAAATGCAAGCAATACAGGAGAAGATTCTAATCCTATACACTCTGAAAAAGTTGTGGTTATAGATATATCTGTAATACAAAAAGAAGTGCTAGGAAAAAATGTACAGTTTATAGATATCCGTACTCCCCAAGAGTATCAAGAGGGTTTTATAGATGATGCTGTAAATATTAGTTTTTCGGATAAAGAAAATTTCGCATCTAAATTTGAAAACTTAAATAAGAACGAGCCGGTTTATATCTATTGTTATTCTGGCTGGCGAAGTCACCGGGCGGCTAAATTATTGATTACTTTGGGTTTTGAAAAAGTTTATGATTTTAAAGGAGGGTATAAGGCTTGGACCGAAAACACAAAAAGATAATCTTAGCTTGATAGTGAAGGAATTCTTACCTTAGTAAAAAACCAACAGATTGATTTCAGAAGCTATAGATAGGTATTTTCCGAGACTGGCCACAATGCCAGAATTAAAAAAAGAGCTTGTTGAAATCAGTCAGATTCATAGATTCGAAGCTGGTACTGTTATCTTAAAACAAGGATCATACATAAAAGTGATCCCATTACTTATTTCTGGTTTAGCTAAAGTGTTTAAGGAAGAACCAGAAGAAGGTAATGAAGTTTTATTGTACTATATTAAACCGGGAGAAAGCTGTGTGATGTCTGTTACGACATTAGTCAAAAACCAAACTAGCCAGGTAAAAGCAGTCATCGAAGAGGATTCCGAAGTAGTAATCATTCCTGCAGAACAAGCACTTGCAATAGCAAAGAAGTATCCGAAATGGAATGAATTTATCTATGACCTGTTTAATTTAAAGTTTGAAGAACTATTACAAGTGATTGAAATACTCACTTTTTCCAAAAAAGATAAACGATTACTAGAATACTTAAAGAAAGAAGCGAAATTAAAAGAACGTAGAATATTACATACTACGCATCAACAAATTGCTTATGATTTAGGATCCTCAAGAGAAGTAATATCCAGATTACTCAAAAAATTAGAACAAGAAGGTTTTATTCATCTAAAACAAGGAGCAATAGAAATAGTCGATTACACTTAATTAAGAAGGATCTTTTTGTAAAACCAATGTGGTCATAGATCGAAGGTCGTGTACATTTGTAGACTTTAGTGGTTCTAAGAAAGACAATGAGTGTTTTTTCATAAGATTTGACAATATTTCCCTAGTTAGTAAAAAACGATAAGATTCATCGCCTAAAAGGTAGACTCCATCGTTTATGGGAGTTATTTTATCTTCTATTCCAATATCGGAAGTCATACGAATAAATAGTGTTCCAAAAGGTTTCAGTACTCTTATAAGCTCAGAGAACATAGCCTCGAATTGTGTTAGATCATGTGCAAAATGAAGAACTGCACTGCAAATAATATGATCGAAGTAATCATTTTTAAACTTTAGTTGTTCTAAAGCGCAAACATCCATTTTTTTACTCCATTTTGGATACACACTTCTTATATAATCAATCGATTCTATTTCTTTATCTACGGCGTATAAATTGTATTCATTATTATAAAACCAATGCAAGTTTCTTCCGCTTCCACATCCTGCATCTAATATCTTATCGGTTTTATGATATCGTTCTTTAAGTATTTGATCCAATAAGTAGATATCAATATTTCCTAAGGTGGTTTGTAATTTTTGGACAGCCATTATAAAATAGTTTGTGTTGTAACAATTGTCACAGCTTTTGTGTTTCTGCTTCTCTAAGTTTGTAATGTAAATATGGATAAAAAAATAGAAATATAATCATAACTCGAGAATACATGAAGTTACACAAGGGAGTAAAACTTTTGATAGTTTGTGTTTTGTGTATAAGCATTATTACAATAGTTACACTTCTAATAGAACTTCTAAACGCTCATTAAAATATAATACTATGAAAAAGAATATGGGAAATACAGATAGGATCATAAGATTTATAGTTGTAATAGCAATTGCATTACTATATTATTTTGGGATTATTCGAGGTACATTAGCCTATGTTTTATTAGCATTTGGTGGAATACTTTTAGTGACTGGCTTTGTAAGTATTTGTCCGTTATATTCAATCGTTGGACTTAATACTTGTAAGGTGAAGAACTAAGCTTAACGTTCTGATTATTAATTTATGAAATCTGACTTTTCACTGAGGAGTCAGATTTCTTTTTATGCAGAAGTATTAGTTTTTATATAGAATTTAGTGTAAGTTAATTGTATTAAAAATACTCAAAACCGCACTCATGAAACTGGATTATAAGGATTTTGTATATGTTATTATTCAAGGGATATTATTTATATGCTATCTCTTAAACCCTAAAGTGATCAATTTCGATTGTGCATCTTTATTATATATATTAGGACTTTTATTACTTGGTATTGGGATGGTTATTATTGCATATGCCTTGTTTCAGCTTCGAGACAGTTTATCTCCTTTTCCTTCGCCCAGAACAGATGCAAAACTTATTCGAACAGGGCTTTATAAATTTATTAGACATCCAATTTATACAGGAATATTATGTGTGGTATTTGGCTACGCATTATATACGTGTTCTTCGTTTAAAGTAATAATATCTTTTAGTATCTACATACTTTTTCATTTTAAAGCAAAGTATGAAGAAAAGAAATTAGCCATCTTTTTTTCTGAATATGCAGATTATCAAAAGAATACAGGGAGATTTTTGCCGAAAATACCCACATTTTTAGCTAAAAAATAATGTAATGTAACAATAGTTACTGACTTTCCTTTTTTAAATCCAGTAGTTTGTAGAGAAAATAAAATTGCATGAATTGGATACAACAACCTTGGCCATGGTATGTTGCAGGACCATTAATTGCACTAGTGATGATTTTATTGCTAATGCTTGATAAAAAAATGGGAATGTCATCTAACCTTCGAACACTCTGCGCTATTTGTGGAGCTGGAAAGACAACGAGTTTTTTTAGATTTAATTGGAAAGCGCAGCGATGGAATCTAGTTGTTGCTTTGGGAATGGTATTAGGAGGTTTTATTGGAGGAAATTTACTTTCTGAAGATCCAACAGTCCATATAGCGTCTAATGCAATTACAGAAGACTTAAAAGAAATGGGTTTTAGTGATGTTGGTAATGCTTACGCACCAGATAAATTATATGCTGATAATGTATTCAATGATCCAATAATGTTACTAATACTTGTAGTAGGTGGTTTATTAGTAGGTTTTGGAGCTAGGTACGCTGGAGGATGTACCTCTGGTCATGCGATTTCGGGATTAAGCGATTTGCAGTTACCTTCTTTAATAGCCGTTATAGGATTTTTTATAGGAGGTTTGCTAATGGTTCATTTTATATTTCCATTAATATTTTAGGGATGAGAACAGTAATTTATTTAGGTGTCGGAATTTTATTTGGGATTGTTCTTTTTAAATCAGAAGCAGCCTCGTGGTTTCGAATTTATGAAATGTTCCAGTTTGGATCTTTCCATATGTATGGAATTATTGGTTCTGCTGTTGTCATTGGTAGCGTTTTTATCCAATTCGCGAAAAAAGGAAATATAACATCCTTCTCTGGAAATAAAATCAACATGGTTCCAAAAGAAAGAGGATTTTATAGATATCTATTAGGAGGAATAATTTTTGGCTTGGGTTGGGCTTTAGCTGGAGCTTGCCCAGGTCCTTTATTTGTTCTGGCTGGAGCTGGTTATTTGCCTATTGTCATTGTAATAATAGCATCAATATTAGGGACATTTTTGTACGGATTGTTAAGAGATAAATTACCACATTAATTTAGAGTAATTGATAAGAAGAAAATATTAAAGTCGTTGCTATGAAAGAGAAGGGCTGAATTTTAAATTAATTTTTAAGATTCAGCCCTTTAAATGATCATTCTGTTTGATACGTATATCGCTTATTTCCGGTAATAATATTTCCTTCATAATCGTAAAATTGTGTTATATAATTTACGAATCGATTGTATTGTGGACTAGCACTATTTCGTGATCGATTCCTTATGTTTTGTAATGTTCTCATGATGATTAGATTTTTGATTGATAATTGATTTTATAATTACCTATAACGCCTTTTGGCATTCCAGATGTTTCCTTTTGTACTTTTTAATTTGTTCGAAATTTGATTGCTGTCTAAAGTTCTCATGATGTTGATTTTTTTTGATTGATGAATAATTGGTTTGATTGATTATCTGTAGCGTCTTTTAGCATTCCAGATATTTCCTTTTGTACTTTTTAATTTGTTCGAAATTTGATTGTTGTCTAAAGTTCTCATGATGTTGATTTTTTTGATTGATGAATAATTGTTTTGATTGTTTATCTGTAGCGTCTTTTAGCATTCCAGATATTTCCTTTTGTACTTTTTAATTTGTTTGAAATTTGATTGTTGTCTAAAGTTCTCATGATGTTGATTTTTTTTGATTGATGAATAATTGGTTTGATTGATTATCTGTAGCGTCTTTTAGCATTCCAGATATTTCCTTTTGTACTTTTTAATTTGTTCGAAATTTGATTGTTGTCTAAAGTTCTCATGATGTTGATTTTTTTTGATTGATGAATAATTAGTTTGATTTTTTATCTGTAGCGTCTTTTAGCGTTCCAGATGTTTCCTTTTGTACTTTTTAATTTGTTTGTGATTTGATTGCTGTCTAAAGTTCTCATAATTGATATTGTTTTGAATTGTTATATACTTACTAGACAACAAAACTTCAATTTCGTTACAGTACTATGTATAAAAAGGTACTATTTTAACATTTTTTAACCAAAATACAGGTGTTTTCAGACGTTTTTTAGAAATAAATTAGAGATTTATATGAAAAAAGAGCTACTTTTCCTCTGTAATAATGACTATATATGAAATAAGCCATAACAATAAGATGATACCTGCAGATATGATTAGATGGCGGTTCCATCTGACCATAAAAAAACAATAAAATTATAAACAGATGAAAGATAATTTTAGTAATATAATAGATTCAACTACTCCGGTCCTGATTGACTTTTATGCAGATTGGTGTGGTCCATGTAAAATGTTAGCTCCTATATTAAAGGAAGTAAAGGAGGAATTAGGAGATTCTATTAAAATTGTAAAAATAGATGTGGACAAAAATCAAACTTTAGCAGCAAAATATCAGGTAAGAGGAGTTCCAACAATGCTACTCTTTAAAGATGGTAAGCAACTTTGGAGACAATCTGGAGTATTGCAAAAGCAAAATATTATTTCAATAGTCAAATCTTATACATAATACTAGTAGTGATATGATTAAGCATTATAATATTATTGTAACAGGTAAAGTACAAGGAGTTTGGTATCGCAAAAGCACTTTGGAAAAAGCGCAAGGATTAGGAATAAAAGGAATTGTAAAAAATTTACCTAATGGAGATGTGTATATTGAAGCCGAAGGAGATGAAGATCAGTTATCACAGTTGTTGGCATGGTGTGCGGATGGTCCGCAATTTGCAAAAGTTACCAATGTGAATAAAGAGGAGGCACCAGTACTTTCTTTTAAAGAGTTTCAAATACAATATTAAAGCAAGCTGTGCTTAGTTGTTTTTGGATTGTAACTTTTGTTACTGAAATCAAAGTTCTCCTTTTATACATTTACCATTCTAAAAACTAATTCTTCATATAGTGTAGGAAAGGAATCATTTACTCGACATATAGTAAGGTAAGCGGTTTTCTTTAGTAAATTTGTATTATGGATAAATATGTGAATGTATTTATTGATGCGTTTAAAAATAGTCTTCAGTGGACTTGGAACTCTATTCTTTTTGAAGTTCCTTGGTATACCAACTATTTCTGGGGATTAATAGCTATTTCATTATTAGTTTGGAGTTTGGAGTTGTTATTTCCTTGGAGGAAAGACCAAGTAATTTTTAGAAAAGATTTTTGGTTGGATGGATTCTATATGTTTTTCAACTTTTTTGTGTTTTCTATTGTAATAAGTGGGGTTTATGAATTGTTGAGTTTATTTTTTAACAACTTAGGAATATCACATCAAAGTCTTACGATTTTGAATATATCAGATTTACCGAAATGGTTGCAGTTGCTCGTGTTTTTTATTATTCTAGACTTTGTACAATGGTTTACACATGTATTATTACATAAGTTTTCTTTCTTTTGGCGATTTCATAAAATACATCATTCCGTAAAGGAAATGGGGTTTGCCGCACATCTTAGATATCATTGGATGGAAAACATATTATACAAACCTCTTAAAACTATTGGAGTCATGATTTTAGGAGGATTCGAGCCAGAACAAGCTTATATAGTGCACTTTTTGGCAATTGCGATAGGGCATTTTAATCACGCGAATATTAAGATTACTTGGGGACCACTTAAGTATATTTTAAATAATCCAGTGATGCATTTATATCATCATGCGTATGTTTTGCCTAAAAATTCTTTTGGAGTAAATTTTGGAATTAGTTTAAGTCTTTGGGATTATATCTTTAAGACAAATTATATTCCAGAGGATAGCGGAACTGTTAAGATAGGTTTTCCGGGAGACGAAAATGTACCTAAAAGTTTTTTAGGACAGTTACTATATGGTTTTAAATACCCCAAAAAATAGGGTTTATCCTACTATAAGATGAAAGAAAAAGTACAGAAAAAAGCTTCTTCAAATACTGTTTATGGATTAGGTATTATTGGTGCTTTGATCTATTATATTAGTCATGCAACAAGTTTTTGGATGGGTTTATTAGGTGTGGTGAAAGCAATAGTATGGCCTGCTTTTCTTGTATATGAATTACTGAAATTTCTTGGTGCTTCATAAATGGGAGTAATAGCTTGTGGTATTTTTAATTAATTATAAATTTGAAAAATTTTTGATATTTATTTCTGAGAAAGATGAGAATAGAACAAATGTATACCGGTTGCCTTGCACAAGGAGCATATTATATAGAAAGTAATGGAGAAGTGGCGATCATAGATCCACTAAGAGAAATAAAACCATATATAGACAAATCAAAGGCGGATAATGCCGAGATCAAATATATTTTCGAAACACATTTTCACGCCGATTTTGTAAGTGGACATATTACACTTTCTAAAGAGTCTAATGCTCCAATTGTATATGGGCCCAATGCTCATACTTCTTTTGATGCAATCATTGCAGAAGACGGTCAGGAATTCAAAATAGGAGATGTAACTATTGTGGCCTTGCATACTCCAGGACATACCTTAGAAAGTACAACCTATTTATTAAGAGATTCAGAAGGAAAAGATCATGCTATTTTTAGTGGAGATACTTTGTTTTTAGGTGATGTAGGCAGACCTGATCTGGCGCAAAAAGCTGCGAATATGACCCAAGAACAGTTGGCAGAGATGTTATTTGATAGTTTACGCACTAAAATAATGCCGCTAGGAGATGATGTTATTGTGTATCCAGCGCATGGCGCAGGTTCAGCATGTGGAAAAAATATGAGTTCAGAAACTGTTGGAACCTTAGGAGTACAGAAGCAAACCAATTATGCGCTGAGATCGGATATGACCAAGGAAGAGTTTGTAAAAGAAGTAACAGATGGTTTATTACCGCCTCCCTCTTATTTTCCACTGAATGTGAAAATGAATAAAGAAGGATATGATGACATACAGGTAGTATTAAATCGTGGAACCCAAAAGTTAGATCCAGATACTTTTGAGCAAATAGCAAATGAGACTGGAGCAGTGATTTTAGATGTAAGGCATCAGAGTGATTTTGTTAAAGGGCATATTCCAAGATCAATTTTTATCGGTATAGATGGAGGTTTTGCACCATGGGTAGGAGCATTGATAGGAGATGTAAAACAACCTATACTATTAGTTACTCCAGAGGGTAGAGAAGAGGAAACGGTTACCAGATTATCCAGAGTTGGCTTTGATCATACATTAGGATGTTTAGAAGGCGGTTTTGAAACCTGGATACAAGCCGGAAAAGAAATCGATCAATTAGATTCTATTACTGCAGATACATTTAAAAATAAACTTACCGAAAGCACACCCGTTTTCGATGTACGAAAACAATCTGAGTTTTCTGGAGGACATATTCTAAAAGCTTCTAATACCCCTTTGAGTATGATTAATGATTACTTAGCGGATTTTCCAAAAGATGAAACCTTTTATGTGCATTGCGCAGGAGGTTATCGTTCGGTGATTGCAGCGTCTATTTTAAAAAGTAGAGGGATTCATAATCTGGTAGATGTGGCAGGTGGTTATAAATCCATCCAAGAAGTAGGAATTAATACCACCAAATAGTTAGATTTAAAGACCTTATTTGTAGGTTTTCTTTCATACTATTCGTTAAGGTTTAGCGTTTTAGTTACTGATTTAACAGAGTTTTTATTTCAAAACCTTTATTATTGTAACTTAATAAACCTACTTTTAGCTTTTTGAATCTTTATTTTTTATACATTATTTCCCTTCAGGAACAACCTGAACCTGGGATACCGAAATTTTTGGCTGTAATACTAGCCATGACTATTGTTGCTATATGTCTATATTATATCTCAAGATATCTGGAAACCGTATATGCAAATAAGTATAAGAAGCCTTTCTTCGTACATTTTTATATTACTCCCAAAAAGTTGCCTAAGCATTTGGTGCCTTTTTTGGCTACTAACTCATTGTATAATAGACTAGATAAACAGAAAAAAATTTTTTTTGAGCATCGTGTAGTTCGGTTTTTAGAAACGACAAAGTTTGTAGGAAGAGAAGGGGTGATTGTTGATGATGAAAAACGTATGCAAATTACGTTATTAGTGATTCAGATGACTTTTGGGATGCGTAATTATTTATTAGAATACGTAGAGACTATTATCTTATACCCATCTTCGTATTATTCTATTCTAAACAAAACAGAGAACAAAGGAGAATTTAATCCAAGATCTAAAGCTTTAGTGCTGTCTTGGGAGCATTTTAATCTTGGAAATTTAGATCAGGATGATGGTATCAATTTAGGAATTCATGAAATAACGCATGCGATTCATTATTGTTCTCTAAAAAGTAATAATATAAGTTCAGAAATATTTCATGATACTTTTCTGGAGTTGGAAGATCACTTATCCTCGGTTACGTTAAGGAATAAAATTATTGATAGTAAATTACTAAGAGAATATGCATTTACGGATAAATTTGAGTTTATCGCTGTGTTGGTTGAGGTCTTTATGGAATCTCCTGATAAGTTAAGAGATCAATTTCCCGATATCTATCTATATGTAAGCAGGATGCTCAATTTTCGTTATTTCGAAACTCAGATCAATTAATTTATATGTTACTTTTAAGTGACCTATCAGTTAAATCTAAAAAAAAGAAGAAATCAGGGTAACATTTTGCGCTATATTGACACTTATGTTTAACGATAAAAAGTATCTTAGTACGTATAACAAATTAAAAAAATAAAAAATGGAAGAATTTCAGCAAGTAGCTCCAGTAGTAAGTTCTCTTACTGACGAAAAAAGAGTGGCTTTTTACAAAAAGACATATACGCATCTAGCGATGGCAGTATTATTATTTGTAATTGTAGAATGGGTGTTTTTTCAGATAGAGCCATTAGTAAATTTTGCCTTTTCTATGACACAGGGATGGAGATGGTTATTGATGTTAGGAGGATTTATGCTGGCAACTAATTATGCGGAAAGAATGGCGCATAAAACTCATGATATTAATAAGCAATACTTAGGTCTTGTATTATACGTGGTTGCAGAAGCGTTTATTTTTATTCCTTTAATTGGGATAGCTATGATGATTGCTGAGAGTGGTGGTGCTAATATATTAAATCAAGCAGCAATTCTTACGTTAGCATTGTTTACTGGTTTGTCTGGTGTCGTACTCTTGACAAAAAAAGATTTCTCTTTTCTTAGATCTATGTTAACAATAGGGTTTTTTATTGCCCTTGGTTTAATTGTAGCGGGAATGTTATTTGGTTTTAATCTTGGTTTATGGTTTAGTGTTGGGATGGTAGTTTTAGCTTCGGGATCAATTTTATACCAAACCTCTAATATGGTTCATAAATACTCGGAAGATCAATATGTAGGTGCTTCATTAGGTTTGTTTGCATCATTAATGTTATTATTCTGGTATATTCTAAGTATCTTATCTAATGACTAACAGCTAAGATTAGATAAAATAAAACATTAAAAAGCGGGAGTTTATATTAAAACTCCCGCTTTTTCTTATAGCGAAATTTTGTTCTTTTCTAGTTGAAACCTTTAAGAGTCCTGTTTAGTAGTAACAATGTGGTTTAAGATAGTTTTTGCATGTATTCTAGAGTTTTCAATAAACCAAACATGTGTATCCATTCCACCGCAAATTACACCAGCTAAATAAAGACCATTGATGTTAGACTCCATAGTGTTTTCATCATACTGCGGATACTTCTTTTTGTCATCCGAAAGTTCAATACCAATGTTTTCTAAAAACTCAAAATTTGGCATGTATCCTGTTAAAGCCAATACGTAATCATTTTCTATAGAAACTTCACCTTCGGGTGTTGTAATCAGTAGTTTGTCCGAATGTATTTCTTTTACATTGGCGTTGTAAAAGGAATGAATACTTCCTTCTTTGATTCGGTTTTCGATATCAGGTCGTACCCAATATTTCACACGTTTTCCAATTTCTGGAGATCGAACTATCATGGTAACATCTGCCCCCTTGCGATAACACTCTAAAGCGGCATCTACTGCAGAATTACTAGCGCCAATAACTGCTAATTTTTGCTTTGCAAAAAAATGAGGGTCCTTATAATAGTGAGATACTTTGGGTAGTTCTTCACCAGGAACATTGATCTTATTCGGAATATCATAAAACCCCGTAGCTACTATAATGTAATTAGATGTATACGTATCCTTTTCCGTTTGGATATGGAAAAGATTTCCTTCTTTTTTAGCAGAATATACTTTTTCGAATAAGTTTATAGTAAGATTATTAGAAGTAACAATTCTTCTATAATATTCTAGAGCTTCATTTCTTTTTGGCTTTGCTTCATTGCTTATAAAAGGAATATTATCAATTTCCAATTTTTCTGAAGAAGAGAAAAATTGCATATTAACAGGGTAGTTAAAAAGAGAATTAACAATTGGGCCTTTTTCTATAATGAGATAATCTATCCCCTTTTTCTGAGCTTCTAGACCACAAGCAATACCTATTGGACCACCACCGATTATAATAAGCTCAATGTGTTTCATTACCCAATAATCTCTTTTAGTCCTTTTACAGTTTCAATAGGGTTTTCACTCTTAAAAACGTAGCTACCAGCAACCAATACATCTGCTCCAGCATCAACAAGTTGCTTTGCATTTTTGTTAGTAACTCCACCATCAATTTCGATCATAGTACTGGCGTTATTACGAACAATTATTTCTTTAAGCTGTTGTACTTTTTTATAAGTGTTTTCTATAAAAGATTGTCCTCCAAAACCTGGATTTACACTCATAATACAAACTAAATCAATATCATTGATCGTATCTTCTAATAAGCTAGCATTGGTATGTGGATTGATCGCAACTCCTGCTTTCATACCTTCTGCCTTTATTGCCTGCAATGTTCTATGAAGGTGTGTACAAGCTTCGTAATGAACGGTTAAAATATTACTACCTAAATCCGCAAATGTTTTTATATATCTGTCTGGATCTACGATCATTAAATGAACATCAATAGTTTTTGTTGCATGTTTTACGATATCTCTTAGTACTGGCATACCAAAGGAAATGTTAGGTACAAAAACTCCATCCATGATGTCGATATGAAACCAATCAGCATCACTGTTGTTTATCATTTCAACATCTCTTTGTAGGTTAGCAAAATCCGCAGCTAATACAGAAGGGGCAATTAATTTAGAAGCCATATTTAGTAAAATTTGCTGCAAAAATACTATTTAAGTTTAAAACTAAGAGAGCTTCATAAATTTATTCGCGATGTAGGATATGTTTTTAAAGTTTTTTGGATTATAACTCTTTTCAGATTCTAGAAAACGTTCTAGCTCTAAATAATCTTTCTCCTTATTTACGACAGTATAGGAATTTTCAAAAGTTTTAAAACATCGAATTTCTGTAGACCTATCAAATATTTTAATAATATCAAAATGCCTAATATCACGGACTATCTTTTGATATAAATTTTTAATAGTTGTTACTTCTCCTTCGATAATTTGAAAGAAATTTTGTTCAGAATACATCAAAATTCCTGTAATTCCTAAGTCATTATTTTTCAGTTTTGTAGTATTTAATAATTCGTTTATTTCTTGATCAGAAAGCTCGGAGCAAGTGCTAACATACGATATGGTATGGTAAATAGGTTTTTTCATATAACTTAAAGTTATAATTTTGAAAGGGAATTTTTCTGCAAAAAAATAGATTTAACAGTTGTTTTTAACAGTCGTTTAGTAAGACATGAATTTTTGCTCTACTAAATAATTACCTAGGAAAGTTTCATGAACTTTTTAGTAAGATAGGAGACACTTTTGTAATTGTCTGGATTATAAGACTTTTCTCCTTCTAAGAAATTCTGAAGTTCATTATGACTATAAGATTCTCCAAAAACTTTAAAGTCCGAGTGGTATTTTGAAAAGCAAGGGTTGATAATCTTTCGATCAAAAATTTTAATAACATTATAATGGCGTTCATCTTGTTGTATCTTAGAAAATAGCTCATGTATATAAGTTTTCTCACCTTCTAGTATTTGCATGAAATTACCATCCGAATATAAAAGTATACCAGTAATGCCCAGATCATTGTTTTTTTGTTTAACGAGCTGGAAAAGGTCTTCCATTTCTAAGGTAGTCAATGATGGATCTGCAGTACTTACATAACTAATGGTTTGCCACATAATTTCCTTTATATACTTTTAAAGGTACAGTTTTTTTAGAAAATTTGGGAAGTAATAAGATTTAATAATCATAATAATACTGTTAATTGTGGTTCAACAGTAATGTGTAAAACTACAGATATTGTGCAAGAAAAAACCTCCGGTAATCAGCCGGAGGTCATTCATCAATCAAAAAACGAACAGTTATGTTATAAACTGTTTGTAACCGCAATTTAGGAAATTAAAAGTTATCCTAAATAAGTTTTTAATATTTTACTACGAGATGTATGTTTTAATCTACGAATAGCTTTCTCTTTAATTTGTCTTACACGCTCACGAGTTAAGTCAAAAGTTTCACCGATTTCTTCTAAAGTCATAGGGTGTTGATCTCCTAGACCAAAGTATAAACGGATTACATCAGCTTCTCTTGGTGTTAGTGTTTCTAAAGCACGCTCAATTTCGGTGCGAAGTGATTCGTGCAATAGAGATCTATCAGGATTTGGAGATTCTCCAGAATTTAGTACATCATATAAGTTAGAATCTTCACCTTCTACTAAAGGAGCGTCCATACTTACGTGACGACCAGAATTTTTCATGGATTCCTTTACGTCATTGATCGTCATGTCTAATTCTTTAGCGATCTCTTCTGCACTTGGCGGTCTTTCATGAGATTGCTCTAAGAAAGCATATGTCTTATTTATCTTATTGATCGAACCAATTTTGTTTAATGGTAATCGAACGATACGTGATTGCTCTGCTAATGCTTGTAATATAGATTGACGAATCCACCATACAGCATAAGAAATAAATTTAAATCCTCTAGTCTCATCAAAACGCTTAGCAGCTTTGATTAAACCTAAGTTTCCTTCATTAATCAAATCAGGTAATGTCAATCCTTGATTTTGATATTGTTTTGCAACAGATACCACAAATCGAAGATTGGCTTTTGTTAATTTTTCAAGGGCTCTCTCATCTCCAGCTTTAATGCGCTGAGCTAATTCCACCTCTTCATCTGCAGTAATAAGATCTACCTTACCTATTTCCTGCAAATACTTATCCAGCGATGCAGTTTCACGATTCGTTACCTGCTTCGTAATTTTAAGTTGTCTCATCTATGTTATCCTTGAAATTTAATATTGTGAATATTTAGGGCTTCTCTTTTCTTAATTATACGTAAGGTGTTACGAAAATGTTACAAAAAAGTAAAATTATTTTTTTATATGCACTATTACTGCCTTAAGTATTGGTAGTATATGAGTCGTAATAGGAGCTAAAAGTTTACAGGCTTATTCGAATTCTAGTACATTTTTGGCTATAATTAATGAACGTAAGGCTTCAATTTTTTTCTGCATTTTATTAAAAAATAAATTTCTTTCTTTTTCTCCCGCAGTACTTAATAATTTAGAACCTTCCATTTGTATATTTAGAAATTCTTCGGCTTGATCACAAGTGATCACATCGTTGGTCCTATAATAAGAAAGAATGGTAAAAGGGACATAGAGCGATCTTTCGGTAGGTGTTTTTACCAATACACGGTTGTTCATGAGTAACAATTCATTATAGTAGAACTTAAAATTATCTTTTTGCTCAATTATTTTTCTAGAAATTTGATGTAGTAACTGTTGCAGGTCATCACAGATTTGTAAAGCATCTTTAGAAGTAAGAGAATCGGATTCGAAATAAAAGTGTATCTGTTTTAATGTACTATTAATAGTAGTGATGTCCCAAATTTCTATAGAGTTAAGATCATTGTACATTTTTCCTAATCTTTTAGCAGCCTCAATTAAGGATAGAGAAGGGTTAAAACCAGTGAATTTTACATCACCAAGTTCAGAATCCATAATTTTTAACCATACATACATCTTAAATTTAGAAAGGAGATTATCATCAGAAGTATAGAATATTGGTAGATCTTTGGCTGAATAAATTATCTCTACATTCGGATTGTTAATGAGCGGAGATAAAGATTTGTAGGAGTTTTCATAGTATGCTAATAAACTTTTCATGTCCTGAACTGGAGCCGTTTTTTTTACTGCCACAATATGCTCATCTTCACTAGAAAACAACTGATCAATGGATAAACTGAAGTATTTAGCCAGTGTTACCCCTTCTTCAAGAGATAACTTACTTTTTTTACTAATTCTTCTATGAGCAGCATCATAGCTTATATCTAAAGCTGTTGCTACTTCATCGATGAGCGAAGTTTTAGAGCAGATTTGTTTTTTAATAAGCTCTAAAAAATTTTCTTGTATCATTCTTTATTTTTTTACGATTGATGATAGTGCGATGGAAAAATAAGATAGAAAAATAATTCAATTTTGTGATTTTCGCAAAAAATATAAAGTGTCTTTGTGATTTTTAATTTTTTCACAAATACAAAATTAGGAGATATTAATTTGCGAAAATCACAAAAAAATAAAATCCTTTTCGCACTTATCACTTTTTGTCTTGTACTTATCACAATAGTTTTGACTTGTGAAATTTTAAAAACAAGAAAAATGAGAATTAGTATTTTAACCTTAATGGTATTGATAATAAGCAGAATTACTTTCGGACAAGACAATAAGGTAGTAGCACCAATTGGTTTTTTTAATAGTACAAATACAGATGTTTATGGTTTGTCGATTGGTTTGGCACAAAAGAAAGTAGAACCAGACACGAACACAACAAAATCAAACGGGCTTAGAATTGAACCTTTCGGTAAAGGTTTTTCGATATTTTTTACTCCCAAAATCGGACTACCTGATAAAGAAAGTGAATTTGAAAATTATTTCAATCGGAAACCTACGGAGATCGTAAATGGAATAAATGTTTCTGGTGGAACTTTATCATTTATGGATATTAATGGGATTTCTGTTTCTGGAGGAGTTCAAGCTTTAAGAAGAATGAATGGGATTTCTATAACAGGATTCGGTAATTATTCTTACAAAGTAAATGGAATTCAATTAGCTGTTTATGGCAGCTCTACTTATGTTTTACGAGGTGTTCTCTTTGGAATGCTTGGTAGTTTTGTTGTGGATGGAAAAGGAATTCAAATATCAGGATTTAATGATTTTAAGACATTTAAGGGATTGCAAATAGGTGCTTGGAACGATATTGACTCCAAAAGTGAGAGTTTTGAAGGGGTTCAAATAGGAATTCTTAATAATACAAAAACACTAAAAGGTATTCAAATAGGGCTTTGGAATAAAAATGAAAGACGCTCTTTGCCTTTTATCAATTGGCAATTTTCTAAAAAGAAAAATAAATCAAAAACATCTTAGTAATTATGAATATCACTAGCAACTTAAGCATCGAAGGGGACTATGGTTTCGAAGCTTTTTACGTACTTACTGGAAACTTGGTTGGTCTTATTCCGGTAAAAGAAAAATTGTATACTCGCATTAAAGTGTTGGATAAAGAGACATTAAAAATTTGTTTAATGAAATCTGAAACACTAAAAGTGTCAAAATATATTAAAGGATCACTAAAAGATGGGATTTTTAGTGTTTCCTCTTCTAATAAGATTACTTCTGTTTTATCATTTATTAAACATTGGCGGACACAGAAAATAAATGCGAATTCTAAAAAAGAACAACTATTGGTGTTCTTATCTAAAACAGGAAATGTTCAACTAGGGGTTTTTAAGGATATTACTTCTAGAAAAAAGAAGTAGTATGTTGAATGATCTAAAAAGGAGCACTTAGTTTATACCCTATAAACTCTTCGTATTAATTCTAGTTAATTCACTATATGTTGGAATGTGAGAAGGTATGCCTTCTCACATATCCAAAGGACTGTTATATGTCTAATTTTAAAGAAATAATTATGCAAAAAATAAAATTTTCTAAAGATGAAGGTTCTGAATTTTATAAAGAACTTACCGAGAAGATTCGAGAATATTTTGAGTCTAATAGGTTGGAGAAATTCGGAAATAATAAGATGATTTTTAAAATCATTCTATATTTTATGATGGCAGTCTTGTTGTATGTTCTGATGATAACGTCATCAAATATAATCGGTTTTTACTTGTTGTATTTAGGTCTGGGAATATCAGTTTTGTTAACAGCATTTAATGTATCTCATGATGCAGCGCATGGAGTGGCTGTAAAAAGTAAATTCTGGAATAAAATTTTGTTTCAGTTAAGCTTTAATTTACAAGGCAATAATGCATATGTATGGGGCAAAAATCATAATGAATCCCATCATTTGTATACTAATATTGAAGGAAGTGATATCGATGTGTTAAATAATCCTCTTGTTAGGATGACAACAAGTCAAAAGGTACGTTGGTATCATAGATTTCAATATTTATATGTGCCATTTTTATATTTGTTTTATTCTCTTAATTGGTTTTTGTTTAGAGAGTTTTTAATGATATTTAATCGCTCGAGTAGGACAATTAAGGTTGCAATTCCGGTATGGGAAATCGTAAAGCTTTTGTTCTTTAAAGTATTTTATGTGGGGTACATGATTGTTATTCCTGGCTTGTTATTGCCATTTGGTTGGGAGCATATTGTAGTAGCTTTTATGCTCAATCACTTTCTAATTTCTATCATATTTACTGCGGTTTTAGGAGTATCTCATTTATCGGATTTTGTAGCACATCCCGAAGCTGATAAAGAAGGTAATTTGTCGATGAGTTGGCCAAAGTTGCAGATGTGTACTTCGGTTGATTATAATGTGGATAGTAAATTTTTAAACTGGGTTTTAGGAGGATTTAATGCACATGCTTTACATCATTTATTACCAAATATATGTCATGTACATTATATAAAATTGGCTCCGATATTTAGAGAATTAGCAAATAAACATAGTATTACGTACATGGAGATGCCATATCGCGATGCCCTAAAATCACATTTTAGGTTTCTAAAGAAAATGGGAACACAAGAATCACCAAAACCTTTGCAATATGAAATCTAAGCATTTATATATTAAAGATCATGTAGAGCTTTTTGGTGCTATTCAGGAAGAGATCTATAAAAAAATTAATTTCTGTAACCGAAGATTTCAGAAAAAGATGTTCTTAAAGGGATTCATTTATTTTTCCTTTACACTAATTTCATATAGTTTTATTTATCAAATATCACAACCGCAATTGTTGGTATTGGCTTATGTTGTTTTTGGGTTAGTTTCTATGTTATTCGCATTTAACTTTGCGCACGATTTTTCGCATAACACAATTTTTAAGAAAAAGGAGTTAAATCATAAATGTTTCATTACTCTTTATACGATGGTAGGAGCTCATGCAGAAGCATGGAAAGAGAGGCATGTAACATCGCATCATCATGCTCCTAATGTTGAAGGTTATGATACAGATTTAGAAATTACGAATTTAATAAGAGTAGTTCCTGGTTCGAACATGAAATGGTTTCATCGTTTCCAATATTTATATGCTCCTTTTTTGTATACAACGTATTCATTGTTCTGGGTGTTTATTAAAGATTTTAAGGTGTTTTTTAGCAACTTTGGTAATAGCAAGAAACATTCTTTAGCATACAAGTTTTCTTTCTGGTGTCAAAAAATAGTTTATCTAAGCTATTTGGTGTTCTTGCCTATGATATTTATTGACCTAAAATTGTATTGGGTAATAGTAGCATTTATAAGTATGCATATGGTGCAATCGCTATTTTTATTGTTCACCTTTTTTATGACACATCATATAAAGGGTCTGGCATATCCAGAAAAAGATACTTCTGGAAAGATAAAAACATCATGGTTCATGAATCAGGTGCAAAGTTCAAATGATTTTTATCCTTTTAGTAGGTTTGCAAATTTTATTTTTGGAGGATTTAATAATCATATAGCACATCATCTTTTTCCGCACATTCATCATGTTTATTATCCGGAACTTAATAAGATTCTATATAAGGTTTTAAAGAATCATCAAATCATTCCGAATCAGACTTCTTATTTAGGTGGAGTAGTAGCTCATTTATCGCATCTAAAAAGATTGGGGATAGAATAATAAATTTTTGCAAACAATAAAATAAGATTGAAGCACCTTCATTTTTTTGAAGGTGTTTTTTTATGAACATACCCGAATTGTGATTATCACAAGTATAAAATTTTATACTCGTGATTTTGACAATGGTAGTTCTTAGATAGAAAGTATGTTTGATTCACTAAACAAGTTAAATATTTTATTATGGAAAGATTAATTAAAGTGGCTATTGTGTTACTAATTTCAAAGATTTCCTTTGGACAGGAAAATGATACGTCTGATAAGGGGAAATTTAGATTCAGATCTATCGAGGCCGGTTTTGGTTTTTATGAATCAACTTACAAAGAAAGAATCAATTCTTCTGGCCATAGTGGAATTGATTTAAGTGTAAGAACATCCTTTTCATTAAAAAGGAATATTTTTTCCTTGGATTTAAAATTAGGAGAAGAAGTGAGCTTTTTTGGAGGTGGGGATAGTTTTTATACGGTTAATCTTTTGTACGGAAGACAATGGGATTTAGCAGCTTGGTTTGCAATAGAAACTCATTCAGGATTAGGAGTATTTTCTAATAGTAGATATGATCTTAGTGGTGATTTTGGAAGGGATACTAAAACAGAGGAAAGTCTAGGAGTTCCTATTGATCTAAAATTTATGTTGTATCCCAAAGGGTTTACTATCGGACTTAATCCAGGAGTTAATTTTAATTCTATTGGTAATACTTTTTACGGGAATCTCATTTTTCAATATAATTTCAACTAATCCATAGTATTCTATGATAGATAATCCTTATAGACTAGTTCTAAAAAGTCTGTTGCTGTTTTTTTAGCACTGATCACTTTGCTCTTGTGATTATCGCAAAACCAAAATTTCATACTCGTGATTTTGACAACTAAGACTGTGGTATTGCTATTATGTTTACATCACTAAACAATAAATTTTTAATATGATGAAAAAGTTGGTCAGTGTTACAATTCTATTCTTATGTGTGTCAAAATATGGTCATAGTCAAAATTTGGATAAGGATCAAAAACAAAGAAGAGAGAAGAAACCAATTGCCTTTACCAATGGTTTTAGCTCTATTGCCAGTGATGAAAGTAATGAGTTGGATATTTACGGAGGTATTATGTTTGAACGAAAAAACGGATGGGGATATGGATTTGATTTTACAAGATCTGCCTACACCGCAGAAAGTACAAAAGGTATCCCTCCAATAGATGAGATAGAAAACTTTGAAGGAACAGAATTACCTGAAGGAATTGAAAAAAGATTTCCTAATAGTGGTGAGAGGGATAATAGATTGTATGCGTTATCTCCTAATTTATTTAAGTCATTTGCTCTTAACAAGAAAAGCTCTTTTAAGATATTTGCCATGCTAGGTCCTTCTATTATATACAGTGAAGACTATGAGTATGCTGTAGAATATTCTCCAGGATCTACTTGTGGTTTTGGAGGTTTTTGTTTTCCCGGTTCATCGGGACCATCATTGGATTATAGGAGAGTACAAGAAAGTAAGAAAATCATTCTTGGGGGATTTTCTAAGATATCTTTGCGATATACATTTAATAGTGTAGTAGGTCTCGAACTTTCTACTTATGGTAATCTCAATGGGGTTAAAAGTGTATATGGCTTTCAGTTTGGTGTTGTCTTAGGAAGACTTTTCTAATAGAAAAAACAAACCCTCTTTAAGACCTATTAAAGAGGGTTTGTTTTTTGTTGTTATTGTATCACAAAACGGCCGTAGGCTCCTTGTATTTTAGCAATATAAGTTCCATTACTTAAGTTATTAGTGTTAATCGTACCATTGGTACTATTAAACTCTTCTTTTAGGATTGTTCTACCTCTAAGATCAAAGACTTGTACTAAACCGATAGCTGTCTTAGAAATGATTTGGATCGGTTGGTTTTCTGAAGGAACAGGGTATAATAAAATACCCTTACTAGCTAGAGTGTTTTCATCTACTCCTAAGGTAGCATCACATTCTAGGTCACCATAGATATTCACTTCGACAATACTTGCAAAACCAGATCCCGTATTGGTACCATTGGAAGTAAACTTGATATATCTTCCTGTTACATTGTTAAGAGCAAATAACTGCTCTGTATTTTCAGCACCACTTTCGATGGCACTATCTTGTCCTGTCAATACATTGGTAAAAGGACCATTTTGATCATCGGCAACGGCAATATCGAAATTAATCATTCTTTCATCAGCTTTTAAAACATGAATTCCTATTTGACTAAGGGTTCTTATACAAGATACATCGAATGTTATCGAAACTTCAGGTTCGGTATTTGCGTCTCCTGTCCAATATTCAGATGCGGTTACATTATCATCCCATGCAAATTGAGGCCCAACATTAGGTTTTCCTTGTTCAGTTCCTATTGCAGTTGCGTCTACTATAGTAATTTCTTCTGAAAAAAGATTAGACTGTATAATGTTTACTGTAGTGGTTAAATCACTTCCTCCAGGAGTCTCATTAATGGTTAAGGTTGCGGTACGCTGTGCATTAGTATTATTCTCTGTATAGTCAACTGTAATTATCGCAGAGTTGCTTCCCGAAACATTATCAACTGTTATCCAAGCGGAGTTTTCGGTGATGGTCCAGTTAACATTAGCATTGATTTCAAACGAAATGTTTCCTCCACTTCGATTTGCGTTCAATGTTGTTGGAGTAGCTGTTAGTCTTGGAGTATCCATTCCAGTTCCACCAAAACCAATACTCACACCTACATCGGCAGTTGTGTATGGAATACGAGATCCACCTGAATTGAATTCTTCTGCACCTGCATCAAGGCTTCCAGAACGAGTACCTCCTAAGATGTCCGTAGTAACAAAAGGGTAGTTACCAACTGCTGCGTCGATAGCAGGACTGTTAGAACCTAATTCATAATAAAAAGGACCATTTTCTAAAAGTCCAGATGTTACTACTTGGTTACTATTAGTGCCCGTTGAAAGATCCCAGGAACCATTTTGTGTTATATTTCCTTGGTATACAGATGTTCCTGTTGGTGCTGTTTGCTCGTCAACTGCACTTTCTGCAGTATTAATCATGATATTATTTGCAATAATTAAGTTTTCTGGTGCTAAGCTTAAGTTACCTCCAACATTAGTTCCGATTCTAAAACCATAATCACAGTTTACAAAAGTATTATTTACTATAGTAGCATCAATAACCTGATAATATCCATTAAGGGCTGTATTAGGTCTTCCATTACTAACATTAATAGCTCCAGCTGTACTAGTGTTACTACCATCTGGTTTTTCAGAATTTACTCCTTCAATATAGTTGTTATATACTCTATGTCCTTCTCCAATTACACGAATACCACCTGAAAAAAGATTGTTTTGTGCAAAAAAGAAGTTGTTGTATACTTCGCAGTTATCACCATGGCGTAATGTTAACGTTCCTTGATAGTCTCTAAAAGTATTATTGTAATATTTGTTTTCACCACTTTTGTTTGAAATAATTTCTACTTCTCCAGACCAGTTGTAAAATAGATTGTCATAAACTTCAGTATTAGAAGGATGTAATGAGGTGCTACTGTTTCCTATTCTAATAGCATCTTGATCATTATCCTGATTAACCTCTCTAATTGGTGTACGATCTGCAAAATAGTTATGATGAATTTTTGTAAAATCAGGTTCTGCAAATTCAGTAGAAGTAGCATTTCTATTGTCGTTGATAATACTACCAATACCATGTTTTCCAATAAATGAACTGAAGCTAATTTCGTTATATTGTCCGTACACCACAATCCATTTGAAAGTTAAGGTTTCTTGTGATGTAGTTCCATTATAACTATCTACTTTTATATTTGTAACTGTACAATGATCACATTCATTGTTACTGCTATCTCTAAACTCAATTATAGGTTCTATCGTACTTCCGCTAGTGCTTAAGTTTGATGGATTTTGAAAAACTACTCCTTCAAAAACAACATAGGAACCACCCATACTTACTCTAGAATTACCTTCGAAAAAAACTGAACCTGGAGTTTGTGCTTTGATAGTAACTGGATTTGTTTCCGTACCATTTTTATTGATGTTTATGACCACATTTGTCCAAGTTCCATTAGCCAGTGTAATGGTAGATCCTGCGGATGCATTAGTGATAGCGCTTTGTAATTCAGAATTGTTAGAAACTGTTTGTGCAAATATTGGGGTATTTGCAAAAGTCAGCAATACACAAATGACGATTGTGCTTGTTAAGATTTTAATGTTCATGATTTAGGGTCTTCAATTAAATTGGTCAACCAATTTGGTCAACCAGACAAATATACTATTCATTTTTGTAAAACCAAAAAACGCTTTCAAAAATAATGAAAGCGTTTATTATTAGGTATTTAGAGAAATGTTATAGCCTACTTCTCTTTTTTGTCATTGCTTCTTGGTTTTCTATCACCTCTTGGTTTATCACCATCTTTTCTTGGTGGTCTAGGTAATAAAGCTTTTCTGGAAACTTTTTCCTTTCGAGTTCTAGAATCAATACCAAAGTATTTTACATCCATTACATCACCCATATTTACCACGTCACTTACATTTTCAGTACGTTCCCAAGCTAATTCAGAAACGTGAAGTAGTACTTCATTTCCTGGAGCTTCCATATATTCTACAACAGCTCCGAAGTCAAGCATTTTTACAACTTTTACTTCATAGACACTTCCTACTTCTGGTTTGAAGGTAATAGCATTTATTTTTGCTAGAACTTTATCAATTCCTTCTTGATCTGTACCAAGGATTTCTACAATACCTTCTTCAGTAACAGGATCTTCATTAATTACAATAGTTGTATTTGTTTCCTTCTGAAGTTCTTGAATAACCTTACCTCCAGGTCCGATAAGAGCACCAATATATTCTCCAGGAATGGTTCTGGTAACCATTTTTGGAGCGTGTCCCTTTACATCTGCATTTGGAGTAGAAATTGTATCGGTTAATTTTTCGAGAATGTGTAAACGTCCATCACGAGCTTGTTTTAATGCATTTACTAAAATCTCATAGCTTAATCCTTTAATTTTAATATCCATCTGGCAAGCAGTGATACCATCTGCAGTACCAGTAACTTTAAAGTCCATGTCTCCTAAGTGATCTTCATCACCTAGAATATCCGATAATACTGCATAATTACCTGTGTCTGGATCGGAAATTAATCCCATCGCAATACCTGAAACTGGCTTTTTTAGTTGAACTCCAGCATCCATTAATGCCATAGTTCCAGAACATACTGTTGCCATAGAAGAAGATCCGTTAGATTCTAGAATTTCAGAAACTACACGAACTGTATATGGACAGTCATCAGGAATCATTCCTTTAAGAGCACGTTGCGCTAAATTACCATGTCCGACCTCTCTTCTTGAAGTTCCACGAATTGGTCTTGCTTCTCCTGTAGAGAAAGGAGGGAAGTTGTAATGTAGATAAAATGTTTCTTCTCCTTCGTAAGAAGGCATATCTATCTGATTAGCTTCTCTAGAAGTTCCTAAAGTTACAGTTGCTAAAGCCTGTGTTTCACCTCTTGTAAATATAGACGATCCGTGTGTAGATGGTAGATAGTCGACTTCACACCAAATTGGTCTAATTTCGGTTGTCTTTCTTCCATCAAGTCGTAATCCTTCGTTTAGTGTCAAATCACGAACCGCTGCTTTTTCGGCTTTTCCGTAATATTTAGAAACTAAGTCTCCTATGTCTTCTAATTCCTCTTCAGAAAAAGTAGCTAATATTTCTTCTTTGATTTCTGCAAATGCAGCACCTCTTTCTTTCTTAGAAGAACCTTGTTTTGCTACAGCATAAACTTTATCATATGCCATATCATGAATTTTCTGAGCTAGATCTTCATCATTTCTTTCTGGTTCGTATTCTCTAACTTCCTTCTTTCCGAATGCTTCTGCTAATTTTCTTTGAGCAATACATTGTGCCTTAATAGCTTCATGTGCAAACTTGATAGCCTCTGTCATTTCCTCTTCGGAAATTTCATCCATTTCTCCTTCAACCATCATAACAGAATCTTCGGATGCTCCGATGACCATATCAATATCAGATTCGTCTAATTGAGCTCTTGTAGGATTTACAATAAACTCTCCGTTAATTCTTCCTACTCTTACTTCAGAAATAGGGCATTCAAATGGAAAATCAGATAATTGTATTGCTGCAGACGCTGCCAATGCCGCCATTGCATCTGGCATCACATTTTCATCGTGAGACATTAACTGGATCATTACCTGAGTTTCGGAGTGATAATCTTTAGGGAATAGTGGGCGTAGTACACGGTCTACTAATCTCATTGTTAATACTTCTCCATCACTTGGTCTCGCTTCTCTCTTGAAGAATCCACCAGGATATCTACCTGCAGCTGCAAATTTTTCTCTATAGTCTACAGTTAATGGAAGGAAATCTACATCTGCAGCTTTATAGTTAGAAACTACAGTACACAATAGCATACACTTTCCTGATTGTACAACAACAGAACCATGTGCCTGTTTTGCTAATTTTCCAGTCTCTAAACTAATTTCTCTTCCATCACCTAGGTCAATGACCTCTCTATACACTTTTGGAATCATATTTTTTTTTTGATTCTAATCTCAATATATAATGCGATTGCATTTCTTATATCAAGATTTCATTAAACATTGGTTTCCGTCTTACTCGGACGGACAAGGTTGTGTTGTTGTAGTTGTTGTGCGACCAATGAAAAACTAAGGCATTCATTTTAATCTTCTCTAGATCAAAATGTTTTATTAAATTTTATCAAAAAGAAAATAAGAGTATAATTAAAAAGAGAGGCATACAGCCTCTCTTTTTTGATTATTTTCTTAATCCTAATTCTTTTACGATTGCACGATATCTCATGATATCTTTCTTTTTAAGATAGTCTAAAAGATCTCTACGCTTACCTACTAATTTTACTAGTGAACGCTCAGTGTTAAAATCTTTACGATTCTTTTTTAAGTGTTCAGTTAAGTGTGAAATTCTGTGTGTAAACAATGCAATCTGTCCTTCAGCAGAACCCGTATCGTTTTTACCTTTACCGTGTTTTGCGAAGATTTCTTCTTTAATTTCTTTTGTTAAATACATTCCAATATTATTTAAATGATTTTTATGTATAAATAGCATTCTGCTATTAGCGTGCAAATATAATACTTTTTCGACAAGAAACTCTTTTTATGAAAAAAAACGTCCTTAATTAAACCTTTTTTAAATAGGTATGTCCTAGAGAAGTAACATTAAAAATTAAGATAATGAAGAACAACATTTTAAAATTTGGATTTATTGCATTCTTTTCTGTGGTTTTAGTTGGATGTAATAGCGAAGAAGTAGCAGATCAATTATCATTTGATGCTATAGATGCGACGGAAGCTTCCTTAACAGCGAATATTGATGACGGTTCTGAGGTGATAAGTGATCTTACATTGCAAGGTTTCGAGGATGAAGAGAACTTAGGAAAAAGCAGTAATAATCGTTTTTTGCCTGATTGTGCTACAATAACTGTGGTTTTAACTGATGCTTCTAAGGAGGTAACAATTGATTTTGGAACAGAAGGTTGTGAGGTGAGAAGTGGGCATATTGTAAAAGGAAAGATACTGATGTCTTATCAGCTCGATGTAGATGCTATGTCATTGGTTATTAATTATGGCTTAGAAGATTTCTTTATAGACGATATGCAATTTGAAGGATCGAAAACAATTACAAGATTAAAATCAAACACTAATGGGAATCCACAGTATTCAATGGATTTAGATCTTACAGTAACTTTTGCTGATGGTACACAAGCATCAAGAACAGGTAGTAAGACTAGAGAATGGATAGAAGGTGCCTTCAATGGTAATTGGGGTGATAATGTGTTTTTAATTACGGGAGCATGGCAAACAAATCTTGCAAATGGTAATACGCATAGTACAACGATCACTACGCCTATAAGAAGAGAAGCTAGTTGTAGATTTTTAGTTAGTGGGGTAGTAGAGTTGGTGAGAACTAATTACAGTGGTACTTTAGATTATGGAGATGGTTCTTGCGATAATAAAGCAGTGTTTACAAATTCAGATGGAGAACAAAGAGAAATTGTATTGTAATTATTTGGTTTTAACAAAGAAAAAGCGCCCTTGTTCTCAAGGACGCTTTTTTGTTTGTCTAAAAATCTTATCTCTAATTAGATGATAAAGGTCTGTTTAGGATAAGATCAAGATATAGATTTATTTTTTCTTTTAGATTTTGTCTAGGACTTATAAAGTCTAAGAACCCATGTTCTTTAAGGAATTCTGCTGTTTGGAAACCTTCAGGAAGTTCTTTTCCTGTGGTATCGCGAACAACTCTTGGACCAGCAAATCCTATCAAAGCTCCTGGTTCTGCAATATTAATGTCTCCCAGCATTGCAAAAGAGGCAGTCGTTCCTCCTGTAGTAGGATCTGTACATAAAGAAATGTAAGGAATTCCTGCATCTGCCAGTTGAGCAAGTTTAGCAGAAGTTTTTGCTAACTGCATAAGTGATAATGCTGCTTCCATCATTCGAGCACCTCCAGATTTAGAGATAATCATAAAGGGTATATTATGTTTTAAGGAATGATCTGCAGCTCTGGCTATTTTTTCTCCAACAACGCTTCCCATAGATCCACCGATGAATGAAAAATCCATACAAGCAATTACAATGTCATTACCATTTGATTTTCCTACTGCAGTTCTAACAGCGTCTTTTAAGTTTGTTTTCTCCTGAGCATCTTTAAGACGTTCAGTATACTTCTTTTTGTCTTCGAATTTAAGAGGGTCCTTAGAGGAAAGGTTTTTGTCTAATTCTTTAAATTTATTATCATCAAAAAGAATTTCGAAATATTCTTTACTACCGATTCTTACGTGATATCCGTCTTCGGGACTTACATAAAAGTTCTTTTCTAGTTGTTCTGCATCAACTATTTTCCCAGTTGGAGATTTATACCAAAGTCCTTTTGGAACGTCTTTTTTGTCCTCAGTAGCGGTTTGTATACCTTTTTGAGTTCTCTTAAACCAAGCCATAAATTATTTGTATTAAAAAAGCTGAAACTCTTTTTTATTCAGAGTTTCAGCTTGGTTGTCTATTAGTTATAATGTATTTACATTATTTAAATCCTCGAAAGCCTTTTTAAGACGGGTTTTAAAGGTGATTTCACCTTCTCTTAACCATTTTCTAGGGTCGTAATATTTCTTATTAGGCTCATCAGCGCCTTCTGGATTTCCAATTTGCGTTTTAAGATAATCAATCTTACCGGTCATGTAATCTCTAATCCCTTCGTTAAAAGCAAACTGTAAGTCTGTGTCAATATTCATTTTAATTACTCCGTATCCAATTGCTTCTCTGATTTCTTCTAGAGTAGAACCGCTTCCTCCGTGGAACACGAAGTCAATGTGGTTATGTTCTACACCATATTTTTCAGAAATAAACTCCTGAGAGTTTTTCAAAATTTTAGGAGTTAATTTTACATTTCCTGGTTTATATACACCATGAACATTACCAAAAGCAGCCGCTACGGTAAATTTGTCACTTACTTTGCTTAATTCTTCATAAGCGTAAGCAACTTCTTCTGGTTGCGTGTATAATTTAGAATCATCTACATCACTATTGTCCACACCATCTTCTTCTCCTCCAGTAATACCTAATTCTATTTCTAGAGTCATCCCCATTTTACTCATACGAGCAAGATATTCTTTACAGATTTCGATGTTTTCTTCGATAGGCTCCTCTGATAAATCAATCATATGAGAGCTATATAAAGGTTTTCCTGTTTCTTTGTAAAAAGCTTCTCCTGCTTCTAACAATCCGTCTATCCAAGGAAGTAATTTTTTTGCACAGTGGTCAGTATGCAAAATTACAGGTACCCCATAAGCTTCAGCCATTAGGTGTACATGTCGAGCTCCTGCAGTAGCACCTGCGATTGCAGCTTTCTGGTCTTCATTAGAAAGTCCTTTTCCTGCATTAAATTGAGCTCCTCCGTTAGAGAATTGAATAATTACCGGTGAGTTTAACTCTGCTGCAGTTTCTAATACAGCGTTGATAGAATTGGATCCAATTACATTTACCGCTGGTAAGGCGTAAGCATTTTCTTTTGCATGATTAAAGATAGCCTGTACTTCGTCTCCTGTTGCAACTCCTGGTTTGATGTTGTGACTCATAATTTACTTTTAGTTAATAAGCCTACAAAAATAATAAAATAATACGGAATGAATTTTAATTTTAAAGACGAAAAGTGTGATTGTTTTTTAGAAAGGATAATTAATCCCCACATTGTAAACACCTTCAGAAAAATTATAACCTTTAAACCATCTTTGATCTTCTAAGCGAGCAGGGTTGAATGTTTTAAAACCAAGGTCTAATCTAACTACAAAAAAATCGAAATCATAACGCAATCCTAAACCACTTCCGACGGCTATTTCCTGAATATCATCTAATCTCGAAAAAACAGCATCTTCTTCCTCCACACTATCTAAAACGTTCCAGATATTACCAGCATCTACAAAGAAAGCTCCATTAAGTGAGCCTAAAATATTGTATCTAAACTCTGCGTTTAGTGCAATTTTCATATTGGCTTCATTGAATTCATTTCTGCCGCCACTACTTCCAGGTCCTAAATCATAGGGAAGCCAAGCTCGGTTGTCATTTGGACCACCACCAAAGAAACTTCGAGCAAAAGGAATACTATTAGCATTTCCATAAGGTAGTGCGATCCCACCAAAGGCTCTAAAGGCTAAAACACTTTTTCCACCGAGATCCCAATGTTTTATATAATCCAATTCTGTTTTTACATATTGTGAGAATTCTACTCCAAAGATCTCGAAACGATCGTTAGAGTTTTTGTTTAACCCTGTTAGGTTAGAAACTGTATTTAAAACGTTTCCAGCTAATTCTAATTTTGCTCTGAAAATTGAAAAATCCTCATCATAAAGATTTTCTCGATTATTTTTTAAATAGGTATAGCTAGAAGCAAAAATAAGGTTGTCTTCTGTAAGTCGTTCTTTTCGTTCGTTGATATTTCTGATTTCTTGTAATTGTTCTGAAGTAAGATCAGGATCAGGAGTTTCGCTGAGCGATTCTATTATAAAGCTATTGGCACCAGATGGAATTGATAATCTAGTCTCGTTTTCGTTTTCAGGATCAAAAAATGGTGAATTTGAATCTAATACTTCATTAGCAATATTATTTAATCTGCTGAAAGAGTTAGAATATACGTTGAAATAGTTTCCTGTATTTAGATTTCTAACGTATTGAACATTAACTAAATCAATCTGATTTGTAAGTTTTGTGTTTGGTTTCCATTCATAGTTGAATATTCCGGAAGCATTTTGTTTGTCTAAACCAATGTTTTGTTGGGTGTTGATACCGAAAATAAGATTGGTAGTCGGAGACATGTATTTAGGGATGATTTTCCTCGTTTGAAGTGGGAAAATAATTTTAGGAAATGATAATTTAAGATCGACCCCAATTTCGGAAATGTCAAAAAATTGCCCATTTGGATCTACGGGATCTTTAGAGGATCCAACACTACCTCTTCCTGAGATTTCAAAAATTTCAGCTCCACCAAAAACATTTCGTATTAAGAATGAACCACTAAAACCAATTCCGAATACCTGAATATTAGAAGTAGATACGTCGAATTCTACATTAGTACTGTATTTTTTTCTGGGTGTTAATAATACATTGGCAATAAGGTCGGTTCCTTTTGGATCATCTGGATCTAAAATGTATCGGATGTTTGGATATTTAAAAGTTTTTAAATTATTAATCTGATTATACGTAAGGGTTCGGTCTTTATCTCTAAAAATTTCTCCTGGTGTTATCAGTATAGAGTTGGCAATAGCTTTGCGAGTATATCTCAACTTGTCATAACTATAAATGTTATATCCATTGTATGAGGCACTGTCTTTTGGAGTTTCATTTCTGTTTTGATAGGAGTAATCCGTAAATACATTTACTTTGCTAATCTTATGTACCTGAAAAGGTACTCTTTTTGTTTCTTCATCTTCTGTTACTTGTCTATCCTTAATTAGAAGATTTAGGTGTATTTTTTGATTGGTATTTACCGTATCAGCGTCAAATTTTATGTATTCTTTTTCGAAATGATATAGCCCGGAATTTCTATATAAGCTGGTTAAGCGTTCTCTTTCCGATTCGATATCTAAGGTTCTATATTGTTTTCCAACAACGATTGCAGATTCGTCTTGATGTAGTTTGTAAATAGAATCAGCTACTTTAGAATCGATTTTAGTATTTAATGTGTCTATAAAGTAAGGTTTGTGAGGTCTTACATAATAAGAAGCGGATGCTCTTTGATCTTCTTTATAATTGATGCTGTAGTCTGTTTTTACATTAAACCAACCGTTATTCCAGTAATAGGACTGCAATCTTTTTACAGATCTTTTTGCTTTAGCGCTATCAACTACAACTGGAGCTTCTCCAGCTTTTTTTAACCAATTATTAATTCCAGAATAGGCTACACCTAATCGATTAACCTGTTTTTTAGATAAAAAATTAATTAATTTTTGTTCTCTTTTAGGATTCTTATATAGCCAGTTTTGATAAGAGGAGTCAGGATTTACCTTTGCCATATTATAGAGGTGAAGTCTAAAAGGAGTCCATGCAAGTTTTGAATTCGGTTTTTGGTATAGCTGATTGTAAAGTTTAGTGTCATTACTTTTAATACTATCAACAAAAATTTCATTTTTAACCAATAAAGAATCTTCTTCAGATACTCTTTTAATTGCGTTACAGGAAATTAAAAAAATTGTAGATACTACAACAAATACTATTTTTGTGAACAGGTGTTTCAATCGAGATTCATTATTGTGTCAAAAATACATTATTTGTATGGTTAGCAAAAACCAAAAGAAATTAATAAATAGTTTACATCAAAAAAAGTACCGAAAACAACATGGATTGTTTGTTGCAGAAGGTAAAAAAGTGATTCAGGAGTTTTTAGATGCTGATTTAGAGCTTCATTCTCTTTTTTCGATGGATGAGTCTTTTTTTAATACACCCAAAGAAAAAACGTTTATTGTAAGTGATGCTGAGTTAAAAGGAATTACTTTTCTTAAGACACCGCAGTTTGCACTAGCGCTTTTTTATATCCCAAATGCTGAGTTAATTGATGTAGATAATTTGATTGTAGCTCTGGATGATGTTCGTGACCCTGGAAATCTTGGAACGATTATTCGTTTATGCGATTGGTTTGGGATCACTAATTTAGTATGTTCTGATCAAACTGTAGATTGTTATAATCCAAAGGTTGTTCAAGCTACTATGGGGTCTATCACACGTGTTAATATAACGTATACTAACCTTTTTGACTTTTTGAGTTTATATAAAGATACGGTATCAGTGTATGGAACGTTTATGGATGGTGAGGTTATTTACCAAGAATCGTTGTCTAAAAAAGGAATTATTGTAATGGGCAATGAGGCTAATGGTATTTCTGGTGAGATAGCATCACTGGTTTCAAAAAGAATAGCCATACCAAGATTTGGTGAAACCCAAATAACGGAAAGCTTGAATGTGGCAACGGCTACCGCAATAATTCTTAATGAATTTAGACGTTCTTAGTGTTTTTATTGAAAGGTAAAGTTGATAAAAACTCCTCTAGAAGACATTTTATCAATAGCCGATGTATAAGGGCTATTAGGATCATTATCAGCAACTAATTCGTCCGTCATTGCAAACACACCGCGTATCGAAGGTGTGAATTTGAAATAAAATAAGTAAAAGTCAACCCCAAATCCAAGTTCAAAATAATTAGTGTTTGTTTTTGTTCTAAACTGTCCTACACTATTGTCATCTGGATTACTTTCATTACTGGATAAATTTATAGAAGTAGATACTCCACCAACAATAAATGGTTTAAAATTATTAAGTCTTTTGGTGGAAACTTTTAATAGTAATGGTATATGAACATAGGTAGAAGTTACTTCTCTGAATCTTTGATTTTCATCAAAATCAGGTCCTGTAAAAGTTAAGTCTCTTCTTACAAATGATACTTGTGGCTCTAGTCTAAGATCTAGGTAGTCGTTGATTCTTAAATTCCCTAATAGACCTACATTAAAACCAATGGATTTAGCGACTTCTACATCATTGTCCAGTATAGGATCTTCACCTTCTGGAGTAGCTTTATAGTCAAAATTAAAGTCATAGGTGTTAAATCCAAGAATATATCCCCAACTTAATCTTGGCTTATCATAGTTTTGTAAATTTCTAACACGTTCTTTAGAAAATAACTGTGCACTCATATCTTGAGTACAAACGATCACAGCTATGGCAATAAAAATTCTTTTCATATTATTTTGTTGCTGTATAAATTGTAGCGACACCAAAAGTTTGTGGATGATCCTCGACTTCTATAAACCCAATTTTTCTCAAAATATTGTTGAAAGCATTTCCATAAGGAAAAGCTGCAGCACTTTCACTAAGATAAGAATAAGCGGATCTATCTTTAGAAAAGATCTTTCCAATTAATGGTAGTATTGAGCTGGTATATAGTTTGTAACCTTGTTTATAAGGGGTTTTCGTAGGTACTGAGGTTTCCAGAACAACAAATATTCCTTTTGGTTTTAATACGCGATATATTTCTGATAAACCTTGTTCTAAATCTTCAAAATTTCTTACACCAAAAGCAACAGTGATAGCATCAAAATAATTATCCTCATAGGGTAAACTCTCACCATCTCCTTTCACCATTGTGATAATTTGGTCTAGTTTTTTCGCTTTGATTTTATCTTTTCCTACATCTAGCATCCCTGCGGAAATGTCTAAGCCAACAATTTCGGTAGCTCCCGTTTCTGCTAGATTAATTGCTAGATCTCCCGTTCCTGTGGCTACATCTAGAATGTTTTTTGGTTGCGTTTTAGAAACTATTTTGACAACTTTTTTACGCCATTTCACATCAATCCCGAAAGAAATGACCCTGTTTAAACCATCATAGTTGCCAGAAATAGTATCAAACATTTCTGTAACCTGTTCTTTCTTGGTGGTAGTTTTGTCTTTGTATGGCGTTATCTTTTCTGACATTCAAAAAAATTTAGGCAAATATACATTTTTGATAGGTATCGTAGGAAAAGAATGTCATTTAGTTACAGTAATCCGAAATGTTTTTTAATATCACTCTTATTGGATAGCAATGAATTGTGGATGATTTTACTTTTTAAGATTAATGTTTAAAATGAGAAATCCAACAACCGTTCCTAATTTATGACTGTAAAAGTGCTTAAGAAAGAGTTGTTGGATTGTCTTTTAGATCCTATTAGAAAGCTTATATTTTTAAGTTGTAAACCTTTTTTCTGGTACCATTTTCAAAAAGAACAATAATAATTTCGTTGGTAGAATCTACCGGAACTTCTTGTCCTAATAAATTATGGGCTTTTACGATTTTTTGATTGGTTTCAGGAAGTTGAACGTCCTCCACTGATAATACAGGATCATCCGCCGTGCTCACAATTGCTCCATAGTTTCCAGAAGATAATGTCGGCATGTCGAAAGAATCTTCTGTTCCTGTATCTATATTGTACTTTAAAACTAAAGTTTCTGAAAAACCAATGATCTCTGAAGTTTCTGGGTTGTAGGTTAAACTTTCTACAGCATCAAATCCTGGAAATGTAGCTGTATAGTCATAAGTGCTAATAACGCTGCCATCTGTCTGATTTAATTCTACCAAAGAATGAATATAGTTGTTAGGATCTGTGAAATCCCTTCTAGAAACATATAACCTATTATTTGCGATGACTACATCCTGATAATCACCTGAAGTTAGCGATGGTAATGTAAACGATCCTTCATTACCTGTTTCTATGTTGTACTTTAAAATTAGATTATCAGAAATGCCGAAAATTTCTGAGGTTTCTGAATTGTAAGTCAAACTTTCTACAGAATTGAATCCAGGGAATGTAGCAGTATAGTCATATGTGTCAATAATGCTACCATCGGTTTGGTTTAATTCTACTAGAGAATGAATGTAGTTGTTTGGATCTGTAAAATCCCTTCTAGAAACAAATAATCTATTATTGGCAATGACCACATCCTGATAATCTCCTGAAGTTAATGATGGGAGAGTAAAGGAATCTTCAATGCCAGTTTCTATATTATATTTTAAAATTAAATTATCAGAAATGCCAAAGACTTCTTTTGTTGCTTGATTATAAGTTAAACTTTCTACTGCGTTAAATCCTGGGAATGTAGCAGTGTAATCATAAGTGTCTAAAATAGTTCCGTTAGTTTCATTTAATTCTAGAAGAGAATGTATATAATTGTTTGGGTCTGTAAAGTCTCTTCTGGTAATTTGTAGGTTTTGACTTAAAAGAGTGTTAGTTGTAATTAATAATAAAAGTAAAATAGTAGTTGTTCTTTTCATGTTTTAGGGTTTATGGTTGAATATTAAGGTAAAATGATTAATAACAATAATCATGAAATTGTTACCCAATTTAATAGTTTTTATAGAGAATGACTTCAAATAAAGTAAGTGCCGATATTATATTACTCTTTTTGTAAAAACTCTGTACATACTGATTGATTTTATACTTGAAAATGTAGAAATAAGTTGGTCTTAATAATGTGTTTTTTGTCTTTAAAGAGGATTTGATTGTTTCAAATGAAAGTGATCTTTTTTGATAAACTACTATTTTGAATTTGCTTTTTGTGTAGGCGTTATTTAATAATTTTACCAGTTTATTAAATTCCATTATCTTTGTAGACTTTTATTTTTCAGTAGAAATTTTTCACCTTTAAAAACAGGGTTTCTGCTGAAGTTTAATTTTATCTTTTGATGATAAATAATAAAAAACACCGATGAAAATTATTATTGCCGGAGCAGGCGAGGTAGGGTTTCATTTGGCGAAATTACTTTCATTTGAGTCTCAGGATATTACACTGATAGATCCTGATAAAGAATGTTTAAATTATGCGGATAGTCACTTGGATATACGTGTGATAAAGGGAGATGCAACTTCAATAAGTATTCTTAAAGATGCCAGAGTAGAAAATGTTGATATGGTAATAAGTGTTACCTCTAGTGAGACTACTAATATTACTGTATGTGTTTTAGCAAAACAATTAGGAGCAAAACGCACGATCGCCAGAATATCAAATACTGAGTTTATTGAAAATAAGGAAGAAGTAGGTTTTATTAAGTTTGGAATAGATGAATTAATTTCTCCAGAAGCATTAGCAGCTAGTGAAATTGAACTATTGCTTAATCAGTCTGCTTTTAGTGATAGTTATGAGTTTGAAGATGGAGCACTAACCATGGTGGGGACTACACTTTCTGAGTCAGCTCTTTTTGTAGATAAGACTGTTAGGGAAGCAGCAGAGATTTTTCCAGAATTACATTTTATGCCCATTGCTATTCAGCGATCAGGTACCCAATATACTATTATACCTAGGGGAGATACTAAATTCAAGGAAGGAGATCAGGTATATTTCGTGACATCAAAAGGTGGAGTGGAAGAACTGTATAAGTTAACCGGTAAGGTTAAGGAGCAGATCAAGAAAGTGATGATTCTTGGAGGGAGTAAAATTGGTTATAAAACAACTTGTGATTTATGTGATCATAAGTTTAGGGTTAAGCTTATAGAAAGTGATAAGGATAAAGCTTTCGATCTAGCAGATGATCTTCCAAATGCGTTGATTATCAATGGTGATGGGCGTAATGTAGAGTTGCTAGAAGAGGAGAACATAGATGATATGGATGCTTTTATTGCTGTAACTGGTAATTCAGAGACCAATATTATGTCTTGCTTAGTAGCAAAATCGAAAGGTGTTCGGAAGACGATAGCTTTAGTAGAAAATATGGACTACTTTCAATTATCACATTCGATTGGGATTGATACATTAATTAATAAAAAACTTTTAGCAGCTAATAATATATTCAGATTTATTAGAAAAGGGGAAGTAGTGGCAATGACAAAGCTCAATAACATGAATGCGGAGTTGCTAGAGTTTGTTGTAAAGCCTACATCTGAGGTGAGTGATAATCTGATTAGAGATCTTGATTTTCCAAGATCTGCAATTATAGCTGGTGTTATTAGAGATGGAGAAGGGATGATTCCTCTTGGAGGTTTTTATATAAAAGCGGGTGATAGAGTAGTGGTATGCTGTTTGCCAAAATCTATTAAGAAAATAGAAAAACTTTTCCTGTAAGATGTCTAAGCTTAACTTTAAAATTATTACTCATATTATGGGGCTTTTATTGCTCTGTAATGGAGGTTTTATGCTGATAGCAACTATCGTTAGTTTTATCTATAAAGATGGTGTTACCATGCAAATCATGTTAGCGGCATTGTCTACCATGTTTGTCGGAATAATTTTAATGTTTCTTACGCGCGAGCATCAAAAGTCTATTAATAAAAGAGAAGGTTATATTGTTGTTACTTTTGGATGGATTTTCATGTCCTTAAGTGGTACATTACCTTATTTGTTTTCTGATGCCATTCCCTCGTTTACCAATGCGTTTTTTGAAACGATGTCTGGTTATACTACTACTGGCGCCTCTATACTTAATGAAATAGAAATTGTGCCAAAAGGAGTGCTTTTTTGGCGTAGTCTTACTCATTGGATAGGTGGCATGGGAATTATTGTATTAGCGGTAGCAATATTACCATTATTAGGAATTGGAGGTATGCAGTTATTTGCTGCAGAGGCTCCTGGACCTAGTGCCGATAAGTTGCATCCTAGAATTACAGATACGGCAAAAAGGCTGTGGCTTATCTATTTTGGGTATACAGCTGCAGAAACCATATTGCTTAAAGTTGCAGGGATGGATTTCTTCGATGCTATTAATCATGCGTTAAGTACCTTATCCACTGGAGGTTTTTCAACCAAAAATGCTAGTGTGGCTTATTGGAATGATCAGCCGCTTATTCAATACATTATTATTGTATTCATGTTTTTAGCTGGAATGAATTTTATTTTAAGTTATTTCGGTTTTAAAGGGAAGTTTGGTAAATTCTTAAAAGATGAAGAGTTTAAGTGGTATGTAATTTTTATGGTTGTGTTTACCGCAGTTTCTGCTATTATTATTTATTTGAAAGCGGATCCTGCAAATTCGGTTATAGATCATCCGATGGTGTTAGGAGAAGCGGAGAGTGCTTTTAGGCATGCATTATTTCAGGTTTTGGCAGTTGTGACTACAACAGGATTTGTCTCGGCTGATTTTACCGTCTGGACGCCTTTCTTAAAAATAATATTTTTCGGTTTGATGTTCTTAGGTGGATCTGCTGGGTCTACAGCCGGAGGTATGAAAATAGTAAGACATTTAATTACTATTCGTAATGGTATTTTAGAATTTAAAAGAACGTTGCATCCAAGAGCGGTATTGCCTGTGCGTTATAATACTAGAGCGGTTTCTAAAGAGATCGTATATAATATACTTGCGTTTTTTATATTGTATATGTTGTCGTTTATAATTGGTTCATTAGTTTTAGGAATGCTAGGATTAGATTTCGAAACCGCGATTGGAGGAGCGGCTTCCTCGCTTGGTAATGTTGGGCCAGCTTTAGGAAAACTTAGTCCTGTGAATAACTTCGATGTATTACCAGCATTTGGAAAATGGTGGTGTTCTTTCTTAATGCTTATCGGACGTTTAGAATTGTTTACTGTTCTTATACTGCTTACTCCTTTCTTTTGGAGAAATAGGTAAACTTTATATTAAAAAGCAGCTTCCCACGGACCTATTGCATAAGGATTGATATGCCAAAGCTCTGCCACCTTTTTAATGGTGTCTTTTACTTTGCCTTGTACACTTTGCAAATAAATAGGTTCTATAAAAAAGATGTCAAGTATTGCTTCGTAATAAGATGTTGAATTATCGATGTCCGAAGGCGTATAATTTAGAATCTCATCATCTGAAAGGGGGCTTTTAAAATTCTCTTTGAAAATTTGAAGCACATTTTTTTGAACGATACGTTCTTTTTCAAGAATGTCCATAAATACAAATACGGGTTTTAAGATTGTTATTTATGTTCAAACTACAATTATTTCTTTCTTCAGTGTTTTCCCCAAAACATTTTAGAATATCATCACTTATAACTCCGAAAACGGTAATTTATTTTGGAAAAAATAAAAACCGATGATTTTTATGGAATCATCGGTTTTTTAATAAAAGATATATGATTTTGTTAATTAACTAACAGCTTTTTTGATTCTGTTTATAGCTTCAGTAATTTGTTCAGTACTTGCAGCATAAGATATTCTGATGCAGTTTCCGTTTCCAAAAGCATCTCCAGTAACAGTGGCAACATTTGCTTTCTCTAATAAGAACATAGAAAAGTCTGAAGCGTTATTAATAGTAGTGCCATCGATTGTTTTTCCAAAATAATAAGAGATGTCTGGGAATACGTAAAAAGCTCCTTCGGGTTCATTACATTCGAAACCAGGTATTGCTGCTAATAAATCTAAAATTAGTTTTCTACGGTTTTTAAACTCATCAACCATATATTGGATATTGCTTACAGGAGCTTCTAAAGCGGTAATAACTGCTCTTTGGGCAATACAATTGGCTCCACTAGTTACCTGACCTTGCATTTTGTTACAAGCTCTAGCAATGGCTTGTGGTGCTCCAATATAACCTATTCTCCATCCTGTCATCGCAAATGCTTTGGCAACACCGTTTACCGTAACAGTTCTATCGTACATATCTTCGAATTGAGCCATAGAAGCATGATCTCCTACATAGTTGATGTGCTCATAGATTTCATCACTAACTACGATAATGTCTGGGTATTTTTGTAACACATCTGCCAATGCTCTTAATTCATCCTTGCTATATATAGATCCACTAGGGTTACAAGGAGAACTGTACCAAATCATTTTAGTTTTAGGTGTTATGGCGTTTTCTAGTTGATCAGCGGTCATTTTAAAATCATTCTCTATAGAAGTTTTTACCTCCACAGGAACACCTTCTGCAAGTTTTACAATATCACTATAACTTACCCAATAAGGGCAAGGAAGTATAACTTCATCACCAGGGTTTAGGTATACCTGCGCAACATTGTACAGAGATTGTTTTGCACCTGTAGATACTACAATCTGAGAACGATCGTATGTTAGGTTGTTATCTCTTTTGAATTTTGTGATGATTGCGTCCTTTAATTCTACATATCCATCTACTGGTGTATAAGAATTGTAGTTATCGTTAACAGCCTGAATGGCTGCGTCTTTTATAAAATCCGGAGTATTAAAGTCTGGCTCCCCCAAACTTAAACCGATAATATCTTTACCTTCTGCTCTTAATTCTCTAGCCTTAGCTGCCATTGCTAAGGTTGCAGAGGCCTTTAATTTGTTGATTTTGTCTGATAATTGAATACTCATTTCCGATACTTGTGTGCTCATTTTGGTAATTGATAAATAAAAGTTATGATCGCATAGCAGGTTTCATTCCCATCTGTTTTAGATGTTTAAAATGGGCGATAATCGCTTTGCGAGTAGTCTTGTACTCATTATATGGTAAATTAAACTCCTGTGCTGTTTGTTTTACAATCTTAGAAATTTTGGTATAATGAATGTGACTAATATGTGGAAAAATGTGGTGTTCCACTTGATGGTTTAATCCTCCGGTAAACCAGTTTATTATTCTGTTTTTGGTTGAGAAATTTACAGTGGTAAATAATTGATGTATCGCCCATGTGTTTTTCATAGTGCCAGTAGTGTCTGGCAAAGGCATTTGGGCTTCTTCCACCATATGCGCCAACTGGAATATGATACTTAATATCAAACCAGCTACATAATGCATTACGAAAAAACCGATGAGGATTTTCCACCATGCGATGGACATAATCACCATTGGTACTACGATCCAAATTAAAAGGTATATGATTTTAGTTATAACTATAGTGCTCCACTGTTTAATTGGACTAGGTAATTTACCATAAGCTAATTTTCGAGCTAGATATCTTTTAGTTTGTTTAAAATCTGTTGTTAATGCCCAATTAAAAGTCAGTAAGCCATATAAAAAAACAGAGTAGTAATGCTGAAATTTATGAAATTTCATCCATTTAGCATGTTTTGTAAAACGAATGATTCTACCAGCATCCATATCTTCATCATGACCGTGAATATTGGTGTAAGTGTGATGCAAAACATTATGTTGTACCTGCCAATTATATACATTTCCAGCAAGAATATACATGCTACTTCCCATTAGTTTGTTGATCCACTTTTTAGAAGAATAAGATCCGTGGTTTCCATCATGCATAACATTCATACCAACTCCTGCCATACCAATACCCATTATAACGGTAAGCAAAAGCATCCACCATTGTGATATATCAAGGGTAAGTATTAGAAAATATGGGGTTAAGAATATCGAAAACATGATAATTGTTTTCAAATGTAGCTTCCAGTTTCCCGTTCGTTTAATATTATTTTCTTTGAAATATTGATTCACTCGCTTATTCAGAGTTCTGAAAAATTTTGCTGAATCAACTCTGCTAAATTTCACATTAGGTGTAGTCATGGGTTTCATATTTATGACTTAACGGTATTCGTCATACTTTATTCGGTAAAGTTAGGTATTTATATTTTTTTAACTTCTTAAAAAGTAGTAAAATATATCCAAGTTTAGATGTATTTTTGCGCTTTAAAAATTAGTCCATGGATATTCTACATAAATATTTCCCCGATCTAACTGATGATCAAAAAGAAAAATTTGAAAGGCTTGGTGATTTGTATAAAGATTGGAACGCTAAGATTAATGTAATATCCAGAAAAGATATTGATTTACTATACGAACGACATGTTTTGCATTCACTGGGTATAGCAAAAGTTGAACAATTTAAACCTGGTGCTAAAGTCTTGGATGTAGGTACTGGAGGAGGATTTCCAGGTGTGCCTTTGGCTATTTTATTTCCAGAAACTGAATTTTACTTAGTAGATGTGATTGCAAAGAAGATTCGAGTTGTAAATGAAGTGGTAAAAGCATTGGGGTTGACTAATGTAAAAGCGGAACAAAGAAGAGCAGGAACTTTTGATGAACGTTTTGATTTTATCATAAGCAGGGCTGTAACTAATATGCCAGATTTTGTAAAATGGATTCGAAAGAATATCACTAAAAAGTCTAATCATCAATTGTCTAATGGAATACTATATTTAAAAGGAGGTGATCTTACCGAGGAACTTTCCGCATTTCCAAAAGCGCATCAATACAATTTGTCGGATTATTTTGAAGAGGAGTTTTTTGAAACCAAAAAAGTGGTGTACATGCCATTAAAATATAAGTTATAATAAAAAGAGTAAACAGGGAGAGTTGCTTATCAATTAGTAATTGCTAAACACTACCGCGAAAACATACTTAACCACTTAAGAATATGAGAAAAACGCTTAGTATACTTCTAATTATTTTTTGTTCACTAACTGTTTTAGGTCAAAAAATTAAAACAGCTTCTGGAGATATTTCTGTACTTGCAGGAGAAAAAGAACTGTCAGTTACTTTTGGGTATGATAATATAAAGGTGCATGGTTATGAGACAGAAGAGGAGTTTATAGAAGATAAGATGCGAATACGAGAAAGACATAAACCTGGATCTGGTGCTGGCGAAAGGTTCAAAGGTTCTTGGTTTGCCGATAGAGATACAGTATATGCACCAATGTTTATCGAAAACTTGAATTATGCAATACCTAAAAAAAGAAAAATCAAAGTTTCAGAAAATAATCCAGAGGCAAAATATAATTTGCATGTAGAAACATTGTGGGTGTATCCTGGGTATAATGTAGGTTTTTCACAGCCTTGTAAAATAGAAGTGGCACTTAAAATATATGAAATAGCCAATCCTGATAACGTTGTCTGGGAGTCCAAATCACCTTTGCGTATTGAGGCTAAGCTAGCTCCGTATAAGAGAGAAATTAGAATAGGTGCTGCTTATGGTGCTTTAGCTATGAAACTGTCTTGGTTTTTAAGGAAAAAAGCAAAGTGAGATTTATTGTTTTTATAAAGCTAAAGAAGATGAAAATTTGTTTTTTTTATAGAAAATAAACAATAACTAATTCTGAGGGTCAATCTTTTAAATTCACTCTCATTTTCACGAGATATTTTTCAAAACCTGCTTTTTCATACGCCTTAATGGCGCGAGGATTTTGATCATATACATCTAAGTGGAGTTCATAGATTTCTTTTGAGCGGAACCAATCGGATAAATATTTTATTATATTTTGACTTACTCCCATTCCTCGATAATCTTCCTTAACAAACATAAATCCTATATATCCCATCGTCGTTTCTTTGAAAAACACTTTTCGATCTCTTATCTGCCCATAACCGCTGCCTACTATTTCTCCATTAATTTCTGCTACAGCTACTTCTGTGTGATCTGCTGTAATGTATTCAGAAAGGTCATAATAATTTATTTTTTCTGAAGTAATTAAAGTTGGGTCCATTGGGATTTCTGTTTTTATAATTTCTTGTTCGAAATCTAACAGAATAGGCAGATCTTTAATTTTTGCTGGACGTATAATCATAGGGTTATTTCTTCTTAAAAATACTAATCATTAAATGTATAAACAAAATAGGTTGTACCAACATTACTAATGATAAAAGTATTAGTTGAGTAATAATAAGATTATCGTTATAGGACCATTTTGATTCGGAAGAAAAAATATAAGGAACCAATGTAAATAAAAGAAGTCCACCAATTGTTCCTATAATATGAATGTAAGTAAGTATTAGATTTTTTGTTTTATTCAATTTGTGAATTGTAAAATAAGTCAACCCAATACCAAGAAATAAAAGGGACATAAGCAAAAAAACATGAAACCAAGAGATTACGTAATAGGTGTCATGTACATTGATATCTAAAGTGTCATTCTGAAAATAAAAACCGTATATCGTCATAAATAGAGATAATACCCAAAATGAGATATACGGTTTGCTTGTAATATGTTTTAGCATTTACTATTCTCCTAAAAATGGATATCTGTAGTCTGCTGGTGAAACAAATGTTTCTTTTATCGTACGAGGAGATACCCAACGTAATAGGTTTAGGTATGATCCTGCTTTATCATTAGTACCCGAAGCTCTTGCTCCTCCAAATGGTTGTTGTCCTACAACAGCACCAGTTGGTTTGTCATTGATATAGAAGTTTCCAGCAGCATTTTCTAACGCTTTAGTGGCTTCTGCAGCTGCATATCTATCTGTAGAGAAAATAGCACCTGTTAAAGCATATTCGCTAGTTTGATCAACTAATTTTAAAGTTTCTTCCCATTGATTGTCATCGTATACATAGATTGTAATCACAGGTCCAAAAAGTTCAGTACACATTGTGGTGTATTTTGGATCTTCTGTAAGAATCACCGTTGGTTCTATAAAGTATCCTTTTGACTTGTCATACCCACCACCAGCAATAATTGTAGCATTATCATCTTCTTTAGCTTGATCAATATACTTAGCAAGTTTATCGAATGATCCTTCATGAATTACAGCAGTAATGAAATTGCTCATATCCTCTGGAGATCCCATTTTGAAGGATTTGATGTCTGCCAATAAGAATTTTTCTACATCGCTCCACAAGCTTTTTGGTATATAAGCTCTGGAAGCTGCACTACATTTTTGTCCTTGGAATTCGAAAGCTCCTCTAGAAATCCCAGTAGCAACTTGTTTTGCATTTGCACTTGGATGTGCAACAATAAAATCTTTACCTCCAGTCTCGCCTACGATTCTAGGGTAGGTTTTATAGTTGTGGATATTGGTTCCAATTTTGGCCCAAATGTCTTTAAATACATGAGTACTTCCCGTAAAGTGGATACCAGCAAAATCCGGACTTGCTAATACAGTGTCTGTTATCATCACAGGATCACCGTATACTACATTGATTACTCCATCAGGAACTCCGGCTTCTTTGAAAATATCAACAATTACTTTTGCAGAATATATTTGACTATCACTTGGTTTCCATACGACAGTGTTTCCCATTAACGCAGCACTCGCAGGTAGATTTCCTGATATTGCAGTAAAGTTAAAAGGAGTAATTGCATATACGAAACCTTCTAACGGTCTATACTCTAATCTATTCCAAGCTCCAGAAGTAGAGTCTGGTTGATCTTCATAGATCTGAGTCATAAATTCTACATTAAATCTTAAGAAGTCTATAAATTCACAAGCTGCATCAATTTCAGCCTGAAAAATATTTTTTGATTGCGCTAACATCGTCGCTGCATTAATCTTTGCTCTGTAAGGACCAGCAATTAATTCTGCAGCTCTTAAGAATACAGCAGCACGTTGTTCCCAAGCAAGATTTGCCCATTTCGTGCGAGCTTCTAACGCTGTGTCGATAGCTTTTTGTATATGCTGTTTTTCAGCTTTATGATATGTTCCTAAAACATGTTTATGGTCGTGAGGAGGTGACATCGTTTCTGTATCTCCAGTTCTGATTTCTTCTCCGTTTATATAAAGAGGTACATCAATAGTAGTATTATACATTGATTTATAGGTTGCCAGAACTTCTTCTCTTTCTGGGGTTCCGGGCGCATATGACTTTACAGGCTCATTTATAGCTGTTGGAACTTGAAAAAAACCTTTTCCCATGATCTGATATATTTAGTTTGTAAGATGAGTACGTTTACTTAAAGCGGCAAAGATAGGAAATTAAAAAGGGCAATATTGATTTTAACCTTTTATAAACATGAGTAAAGTATTGTATGTATTTTTTTCGTAAGTTGTACAAAATTTATCCGACCCAAAAGACCTATGTGTACAGTAACTTTGATCCCCACCCAAGAAAACGGTTTTATATTAACCTCTAATAGAGATGAGGCAATTAATCGAAAAACGCTGGTTCCAGAGTTTTATCAGATTAAGAAGACTAGAATGCTTTTTCCTAAAGATGCGGTGGCTGGTGGTACTTGGATTGGTATCAGTGATAAAAATACGATGATTTGTTTGCTTAATGGAGGTTTTAAAATTCATGAAAGACTTATTTCTTACAGGCAAAGTCGAGGAGTAGTGGTTAAGGACTTGTTGGGGGCGGATGATTTGGAACAAGCAATAGAATCATATGATTACAAAGGAATAGAACCATTTACCATCGTTGCAGCAAATTGGAGTTCGGATTTGAAGTTTTATGAATTGGTTTGGGATGGAAAACAAAAACATTTTAAACAGTTAGAAAAACAGACGCATATTTGGTCATCTTCAACTTTGTATACTCCAGAAATGAAAAGTACAAGAGAAAACTGGTTTGATGCATTTGAGCAAGAAAATACGTTGACTTCCCAATCTCTTTTGAATTTTCATAAAAATGCTGGAATAGGTGATAAAAATATCGATTTACAAATCGACCGAGGTTTTCTTAGAACTCGAAGCATCACTCAGGTAGTAAAAGATAATGAAGAAGAGCTTTCTATGCGATACGAAGATCTTCAAAATTCCAAAGTTCATACCATAGCTTTTGGTGCTATTACTGCTTAGTTAAATAGTATCTTATTGTTATATAAAAGAATTAAGGTTATTAATATTAAAATGTGAAATCTGTGATGGATTACACGGGTAAAATAATTTCATTAGCATTTCCAGATACGTTTGTTAGATTTTCTGCCGAGGAGACTAAATCTACAAGTGTTTTGCAATTCTTAGGATTGGGAAAAAATGGTGTTATTAAGGCAGGTCATGCAGCGTTTGTCTTAATTGAAAATAAAACAGGAAATGCCGAGTATTACGATTTTGGCAGATATATTACGCCTCATGGAAAAGGTAGGGTGCGTAGTGCAATTACAGATGTGGAATTAGAAATTCCATTTAAGGCCACGTTCTCTGATGATGGCGCTTTGACTAATCTGGATAAGTTTCTTGTTTGGTTAGAGGCGCATCCTGAGAAAACGCATGGAACTGGAAGATTGGTTGCTTCTGTTTGTGATTATATTAATTATGAAAAAGCCAAGTCTTACGTGGTTGAAATGCAGGATCGAGGAAGTATTCCGTATTCAACTTTTAGAAAAGAAGGCAGTAATTGCTCTAGAATTGTTACCGATACCATTTTGAATAGCACGGATAAATCTCGTATTAGGACACCTTTACTCAGAAATAAATTATTTACACCTAGTCCTTTAGGAAATGTAGAAAAAGGATCTTTGAAGAATCAAATATTTCAGGTAGAGAATGGAGTTTTAATGGAGTATCCAAATTCCGTTTTAAAAGAAAATCTTACGAACTATTTTGATAAAAGAACTCCTGATATGGAATATTCTACTAATATAGAGTTGCCAAATTCTTTAGAAAATGCTCATTATCTTTCTGGAATTGGGAGTAGTGCATATTTTACAATAAAGAAGTCATCCGAAGTATCAATGTTTGAAATTAGTAGATATACCGAACATGGAATTGAGGATTTTAGAGGTGTATTTAAGTCGAGTACTGTTTTTAGTCTAACCAAAGAATATAAGTTCGTATATGATTCTAATTGTAAGTATTGTCATGTACAACAAGAAGGGAATACAATACGTTTTGATTTAGTTAAAAAACTTAATTTAAAGCAAAAGGAGCACTTAGTTTAAAACTAGGAATGATGACTTTAAACTTTCTAGTAGAAGTGAAGTTTACCATATTGTAGTGTCCTTTCATCGCTCCGAAAGGGGAACTTAAAAGACATCCGCTATTGTAAGTATGAGACTCTCCTGGTTTTAGTACTGGTTTTTTGCCAATAACACCCTCACCTTCTACAATTTCAGTATTGCTCAATGCATCTTTTATTTTCCAAAATCTCGAAGTAAGTTGAACCGAATCTTTACTTTGATTTTCTATGGTGATGCGGTAACCAAAGGCAAAATGAATCTTATAGTTCTTAAAGAACGTGCCTTCAAAGGTAGTATCTACCGAAATTTTTATACCTCTTGTTATTTGCTCAACCATTGTTAAAAAATAAATATAGATCCTATAATAGCCACCATTGAACCTATACTTGCTAAGATAAAAAATAATATGTTTACTAACAGAAATTTAACAATAGTTTTGGCTCTTTTTTGCTGATAAAAGTTACGCATAGCCTTATACAGATAAAAAAGAAAAACAAACATAGCGATGCTAGAAGCAATTTCGCTATTTGTAATTTGATCTAGTAATATGGCAATCCCCATTAGAATAAAAAACATGGTTTGAGTATGAAAAGTAAATACCAGATGTTCCATGTAGTTAAAGGAGCGTCTAACGTAGATCAACCAAATGGTTAAAGCGAAAAAAGGAAGGAAGAAAAAAATGATAAATGGAAGTTTGTTAAATACAAATTTCAAAAGTTCCATTGGATTTTCATTAAGATCTCCTGTTCTAATACTTCTTCTGTATAGATATTTGGTATATCCACTTTTATTATGTTGCAAACTGTCTAGCGCCAAACTAGCTGATAACTGTCCTGTTTTTTTATAATGAGATTTGTAAGTTTTCCATCGACCTTTAGTTGCATTATATATGCTCATGGTGTCTAATTGAGCTTCATCATAATATACAAAATCTTCCTGCTCTTTATTTTGAGCGATAGTGTCTGTTTTGTTGCTTTCATCGGTCAATGAAGGGCTCGATATTTTGACTTGAAATGCTTCTTTTTTATCTCTTTCCTCATGGTCTTCAAGGATTAAAGTGTCAAAATCAATAAACAATCCACTAATAATAAAAAATATGATAGAGACACTGAGGTAAAACCTAAATGGGTTGGCGTATTTTATACGTTTTCCTTCGACATATTCTTTCGTAACCACTCCTGGTTTGAAAAGTAATCCCACGATGGTGTGTCTTAATCGAGAGTCGTAAGAAAAAATACTGGCAAAGAACTCGTTAAAAAAATCTTTAAACGAAAGTTTTTTGGTAGTGTTAATTTGGCCGCAATTATGACAATAACGATCTATAACATCCAAAGGAACTCCACAGTTTAAACATTCATTACCTCGATATTTTTTAAGAAATCTCCCCTTTTCTTTCATGGTTAGCAGATGGTTTGCATAATGAGACTAAAGTAGTTGTATTTCGTTACAAAATAAAACAATTTCCAATGTCTTTAAAACTGGGTAAGTTGTTGCAAATATTTAAGTTCGAAATACGCAAACGATAGAATAAAAATGTAGGAAAAAATGATTATAACGTTTTAGTTGAATTTTGATAGTGTTTTTAAGCAATATTTTTAGGTTTTTATCGAAAAAAATAATTTTAACTTTATCGATTTAGGTTAGTTTAAGTATTTGAAAATAAGTCAGTTAAATTGATTTTAAAGCTTATGAAGGTATAGTGTTTAGAGAAGGTAAATGGTATTTTTGAGTAGTTAAATTACGGTTTAGCAACAATACTTTTTTTAAACAACTTAATAAACCTTTATATGATTAAATCAAACCTTGTCTTTAGCATAGCTTTATGTTTATTTATTTTTTTTAGAGTTACTATTGGAAATGCGCAATATAATGCAGATGCGCCATGGATGTCTCAAACTTTTCAAAAATCAACTTCCGATACTAAAAACACATTAAAATTTAATGAATTGGTCAATGCTTTTGATCGATATTGGGAGAATAAAGATTTTAATGTAAAAGGAAACGGACATAAACCTTTTAAGAGATGGCAGGAGTTTCATAAGAATACAGTGATGCCAGATGGTACGTTACCAACATCTGATTTTTTGTGGGATGTCTGGGAAGAAAAACAAAATAAGAAGACGTATAACAGTAAAATGACGGAAAGTTGGCTTCCAATTGGGCCTTTTGATCATGATCCTACAAATTCGTGGTCACCAGGCCAAGGGAGAATAAATGTTGGGATCATCGATCCTAATCAGTCTAATGTTATGTATGTAGGAGCGCCTGCAGGAGGAATTTGGAAATCTATAGATAATGGAGAAAATTGGGAGCCTTTATCCGATGATTTACCTCAAATCGGAGTTTCGGGTATCGCAATTGACTATAATAATTCTAATGTAATTTATATATCTACAGGTGATGATGATGCTAGTGATTCTTACGGGATAGGTGTGTTGAAATCGACTGATGGAGGGTATACCTGGAATAAAACCGGTCTCGAAGCCTCTGATCAATACGAAATTGGTAATGATATTTATATAGATCCTAATAATTCTAATAAATTATGGGTGGCAACGAGTAGAGGTGTTTATAAAACTGAAGATGCTGGTGCAAATTGGGTAAAAACATTAGTGGGAAATATTAAGGATATAAAGATAAAACCTGGTGATACCAATACCATCTATGCGGCAACTTCTAATACTTTTTATAAATCTACTGACGGAGGTAATAGTTTTTACGTAGTACAAAATGGATTGCCTGTCAATTCTTCACGACTTGTTATAGATGTTACTCCTGCAGATCCGAATTATGTATATGTTTTAAGTGCTGCCATTGGAAACTCTTTTCAAGGTTTGTATAGATCTACTGATGCTGGTGCAAGCTTTCATAAAACTCAGGAAACTGAAAATATTTTAGAAAGTACACAAGCATGGTATGATTTAGCATTAGCGGTTTCGGATGAGGATCCAGATATGGTTTTTGTAGGGTGTCTTAATGTATGGAAATCGATTGATGGAGGAGATAATTTTGTAAGAGTAAATAGGTGGAATAGTCCAACGGAACCTACATATACACACGCAGATATACATTTTTTACGTTTTTATAATGGCCGACTTTTGTGTGGAAGTGATGGAGGGATTTATGAGTCTGTGAATAACGGGATATCGTTTACGGATTTGACAAAAGGTCTTCAAATTGGTCAGTTTTATAAAATATCAGTAGCAGAGAATAGTTCTTCTGATCATTTGGTTGGTGGTTTACAAGATAACGGAGGCTATGCTTTAGACGGTTCTCAGTGGAATGTTTATCATGGAGCAGATGGTATGGATTGTGCGGTTCAGGGTGATGATCCAAATACATATTATGGATTTATTCAATATGGGATTAGTTTGTATAAAACAGAAGATCGAGGTAAAACTCGTAGATATTCTGGTGGAGGACCTGAAAGAGGAAATTGGGTAACGCCTTTGGTGTCCGATCGTAATGGAAATATTTACGCAGGATTTAAAAGCTTCTATAAGTTAGACAATGTTTCTTTTAGAAAACAAACTGATTTTGATTTCGGAGGTAGTAATATAGATCATATAGAGTTAGATCCTACAGATATGAATATAATCTACGCTGCTGATTTTAGAGATTTATATAAAAGTAAAGATCGTGGTGTAAACTGGGAGAAAATATATTCATTTCCTTCTTCAATTACTTCTATCGAAGTTCATAATGATAATAATCGGATTATTTATGTATCAACATCAGGATCTATTAGCGGAAAAGTTTTTAGATCAGAAAACCAAGGAGTTAGTTTTCAAGATATTTCTGGGGATTTATCGCCAGATGCCAAATTCGTAGTGAGACATCACAAAGGAACAGAATCTATTTATTTAGGAACCTACTTAGGAGTATATTTAAAAAATGGAGAAGAGCCGTGGCAAGATTATTCTTCCAAGCTTCCTAATGTAGCTGTAAGAGATTTAGAGATAAATCTAAAGGATAATGTGTTATTAGCAGCTACCTATGGTAGAGGAGTTTGGAAAGTTCCGTTAGCTATAGAAATTCCATCTGATGAAATAGCGCCGTCTAAGCCATTAGAAGTTGTGACATCAGAAATTGATCAGGTTTCGCTAACATTAACTTGGAATGCGTCTACGGATAATATTGCAGTTACTAGTTATGAGATTTATGAAGGAGATGAGTTTGTGAAATCGGTAAATGGTACAACTACAAATATTACAGGACTATCTGCGAATACCAGTTATGAATTTAGAATTATAGCATTAGACAGAAAAGGAAATAAATCTATTCCAAGCGATGTTACTTTCGTTACGACAGAAATGGTTTCCGAAATTACTGTAAACTTTTATAAACCATGGGGTTGGAGTGATCAGGTGCAGGTTTACTTTTTTAGTGCTTCTTTAAATACAACACTTTCTGGAACTAATGAATGGCCAGGGCAATCCATGAGTTTGTTTCCAACAACAAATTGGTATTCTTATACAGTGCAGTTGCCTGCTGGTATTCATGAAAATGATATACGTATGGTGTTTAATGCCGATGGTAATCAAACAGATGATTTGATGCGTTCATCAGATGGTTGGTATTATGAAGGTGTTTGGAGCGATGAATGTCCGATAGATTGTGATGGTTTAAATGCAACAGTTATAGATATTTATTTTAATACTCCTACCTACAGCTGGAATGGGCCTTCGAATATTTATGTGTTTGATAGAAATCGAAATATTACTTTAGAAAACACCGTAGCTTGGCCTGGTCAAGCGATGGCCACTATATCAGGAACTCCATGGAAGAAATGGTCATTCATCGTTCCTAATGGGGTGTCTCCTGATGATATAGGTATAGTATTTAATGATGGTAATGGAATGCAGACGGTAGATTTAGCAAGAAATAGGACAGGTTGGTTTACAGCTGGATATATCGATAATGGAAAATATGTTGGTTTCTGGAGTGATTCTTGTCCGTCATCATGTGATCAGATACCGTCAATTGATGAGGTAGAAGAATCAATTTCGACAATAGCATCTACTTCGGAAGATACCGTAAAGGCGATGATTATACCTAACCCGATTAAAGAGGATTCATTTTTAAGGCTTAATTTGCCAAGTAGCGGAGTTTTAGAAGTTAATTTTATAAACTTACTAGGGCAAAAAAGAACAATATTTAATGATAATGTTATTTCTGGAAGAATGGATATTCAACTTAATCATTTCGATAATAGTCGAAAAGGAATATGCTTTTACGAAATCAAACTCAATGGAACTAGACTGCATACCATAAAAGCAGTTGTGCAATAAATTTTGCAAAGAGTTTAAAAAGGGTAAAGTTTTATTGTTTTACCCTTTTTTTTTAGTTTGTAATATTTCTTGAGTTTCCGATTCCTTTTCCAATTGCACGATCATAACGAGCACCAGGAGCACGATAATATGGAATGACTACATATTCATTTTCAGTTTCATCGAAATTACCGCTAATAAAACCTGGGTCAATGGTTCCGTCAGGACGCACCAATACATATTTGTAATTGTTGAATCCCTGTTTAAATAATTTTTTACCTGTGTAAATTCCGTTCTCTTGATCATATGTTAAACGAGTAGACTCGTCAGTTATATAATTATTGAAATTTCCGAAAAGATGAATTTCTCCGCCATCTAAAGGCTCATAGCACTGCAATGCAAAATGCATCCATACGTAATCCGCTTCTGTATTGCTGTTTTCTGCTCTGAGATTTCTAACAACAAAACTACCGTTAATATCAGGATAATAAGTGTAAATTCTATTACCGCGTACCACATCTGTATAGAGATAATTGTGATAAATATCTTGTAAATCGATTCCTCTGATATTAGCAGTAGGTGATCGTACTTCTTTATTGTCAAAGAAAAGAAATTCATTTCCTGCCCAGAAGCTAGATTCAGTATCATATTTGTATACTAGGTTATTGGCAACGGTAAATTGTGGAATTAAATCTGTGATAGCATTTTTTAAATCATTATTCTGAATCACTAAGGTTTTTACGTTGCGTTTAGGATTCTTCAGAATTTCATTTGGTGAACTTATTTCAAATTGTACAGATTGTCGTGTATCGATAAATTTTAAGTCTCTTGATCTTTTGGTGTATACTTTAACGTTAGTCAGATTTTCATAAACGATGAACTTTCTGGAAAACACAATTTCACCATCGTCATCATAAATTTCGATCATATAGTTCCCACTTACCTTTAAACCTCTTGTATCTTCATTGGGGATTCTTAAGGTATAATGGCTATACATCTGTAAGGTGTTAAAAGAATTTTCGTAGTTGACTATTCTAATATCATCAAATCCGTTTAGGTATTCATTTTTGTACAAGGAAGAAGGAGTCCAGTCAAAATTATAATAGGTGATTTTGTAATAATAATCTACTTCATCTCCATTGATATCATCAAACCTAATGGTTAGTGGATCACCAAGTTTTAAAATTGGTGTGCCCGAAAATTCTTCACTACCAAAAAGTTGAATGGTTTTGATATGGTCTGGAGGTGCGACCTCTTCTGTGGTTTCTTGAGCGAGAATAATTGATGGAAAGGAGCTAAAAATTCCTAAAATCAAAAAGAATTGTTTAAGTTTTTGTGACATTAATAGAATTGTTGATTGTGTAAAGATAAACAAAATGTGTGCCTAAAGATAAGTGTAGATTTTTTAGGGCTCAAACTTCTTATTTAGAAACATTATAAATAAAATCTTATAACATCACCAGCTTTCACTTACGTGTTTTAATTAGTAAATTTGCACGATTTTTTTAGTTAATTAACATAGACTACTAATATGTCAAAAGACATTCGTATCAGAAAGGGCTTAGACATTAAGCTGGTTGGTGAAGCAGAGAAGATTACTTCTGAAGCTACCAAGAGCAATGTTTACGCAATAAAGCCTGACGATTTCCACGGTATTGTACCCAAAGTTATTGCCAAACAAGGTACAGAAGTAAAAGCCGGCGAACCCCTTTTCCACTCAAAAACTAATGAAAATATGCTTTTTCCTTCCCCAGTAAGTGGTGAAGTTGTGGAAATTGTTCGCGGTGCTAAACGAAAAATATTAACGTTCAAGATTTTAGCGGATAAAGAACAGCAATTTGCCGATTATGGTGCAAAGGATGTAAAGTCAATGAGTGGAGAAGATATCAAATCTCACTTATTAGCGTCTGGTTGTTGGCCGTTTATAAAGCAACGTCCATATGATGTAATTGCTAATCCAGAAGTTGCTCCAAAAGCAATATTTATTTCTGCATATGCAACTGCACCATTGGCTGCAGATCTTGAATACGTTTTAACGGGTAAAGAAAAAGAGCTACAAGCAGCTGTTACGGCATTGAGCAAGTTGACAGAAGGTGATGTCCATGTTTCTATTGGTAAAAATGGAAGTTCTCCTTTTACTGGTTTAGATAACATCACCATTCATAATGTAAGTGGTCCACATCCTGCTGGAAATGTTGGGGTACAGATCGCTAAAGTAGATCCAATAAACAAAGGAGAAGTTGTATGGGTAGTAAATCCTCAGGACTTAGTGATTATTGGAGAGTTGTTATTAACAGGGAAATTTAATGCCGAGCGTATTATTGCGCTAGCAGGATCTTCTGTAAAAAGCCCTAAGTATTTTAAGACAAAAATAGGCGCAGAAGTATCTTCAGTGGTATATGATTCTGGAGTAAATGATAACAACATAAGAGTGATCAGTGGTAATGTGCTTACTGGAGATAATGTAAAGCCTGATGGTCATTTAGGTTTTTATCATGATATGATTACTGTAATCCCGGAAGGAAATGATTATGAGTTTTTTGGATGGAATAAGCCAATCTTCAATAAAATTTCTCCTTCTAGAGCATTGACTTTTTCTTGGTTATTCCCAAATAAAAAGTATGATTTAAATACGAATACGAATGGAGAGCATAGAGCGTTTGTAGTTACTGGTAATTATGAAAATGTTTTTCCAATGGATATTTATCCGTTACAAATCTTAAAAGCTTGTGCTGTTAATGATTTGGATGCGATGGAGCAGTTAGGAATGTATGAAGTAGCTCCTGAAGATTTTGCGTTGACTGAGTTCATTTGTGTGTCCAAACAACCACATCAGCAAATCATCAGAGAAGGATTGGATTTAATGTTAAAAGAAATAGGATAGAGTCATGAGTTTAAAAAGTAAATTACATAACTTAAAACTTAAGTATAAAGGTACAAAGATGGCGCCTGCATTTAATGCAATCCATACTTTTTTGTATTTACCGGACGAAACTACACATTCTGGAGCTCATGTAAGAGGAGCAGATGATCTAAAACGTACGATGAATACTGTGATTATGTCACTAGTGCCATGTTTGATATTTGGTATGTTTAATGCAGGATATCAGCATTATTTAGCACTTGGAGAAATAGAAGCGGCTTCTAATGGTTTTTTTAGCGCTGCTTTTTGGTCTTTAGATAATCTAGTTATTGGATTGTGGAAGATTTTACCATTAGTAGTGATTTCATATGGAGTAGGGTTAGCGGTAGAGTTTTTATTTGCGGTAATTAAAGGTCATGAGGTAGAAGAGGGTTACTTAGTAACAGGAATGTTAGTTCCTTTGATCGTGCCAGTGGATACTCCATTATGGATGTTAGCAGTTGCAGTGATTTTTGGAGTGGTTATCGGTAAAGAAGTATTTGGTGGTACGGGAATGAATATTTTGAATCCTGCTTTAACGATTAGAGCATTTTTATTCTTTGCATATCCAACATGGATGTCAGGTGATAAAGTATGGGTACATGGAGCAGTAGAAAGAGCAAATGAAATTGCTGGTGGAGCACAATTAGATGCAATATCAGGAGAAACAATTCTTGGAGGCTTAGCACAAGGAAAGAATATTATAGGATCAGGTGATGCTACATACTCGGTAATGGACGCTTTTTACGGATTTATTCCTGGTTCTGTAGGAGAAACATCTGCATTATTAATTTTATTAGGAGCAGCTTTCTTAATTTTTACAAAAATTGGAAGTTGGAGAATCATGTTAAGTGCAGTTATCGGAACTTTAGTAATGGGATTAATATTCAACGGAGTTACTAATGCAGGTTGGATTTCGGAATCAAGTAAGTTTTATGCATTAATGAATTTAGAATTCTGGAAACATCTTATTGTAGGTGGAATTGCATTTGGTATAGTGTTTATGGCTACAGATCCAGTAACAGCTTCACAAACGAATAAAGGAAAATGGATTTATGGATTCTTGATTGGATTTATCTCTATATTGATAAGAGTATTTAATCCGGCATATCCAGAAGGAGTATTCTTAGCAATTCTATTGATGAACGTATTTGCTCCAACTATTGATCACTATGTGGTTCAAGGAAATGTGAAGAAGAGAATGAAACGTCTAAAATTAAAAACAGCGTAACGATGGCGATTAATACAGATAAAAATTCATATACGATCATCTTTGCGATTGCAATGGTGGTTGTAGTAGGCGCCTTATTAGCAGGAATATCTTCAGTTTTAAAACCTAATATCACTGCTAATAAAATAACAGAGAAGCAGCAAAATATTTTGTTTGCTATGGGAGTTACTGATACCGAAGATCCTAATGAGTTTGTTCCTGCAGAAAAAGCAGAAGAGCTTTTTAATAAGTATGTGGGAGATGAAAAATATATCATTGTAGGTGATGTTGCAGAGAAGACTGAAGATGCTTTTAACATCGAGGTGAAAAAGGAGAATGATAAATTAAAGCAAGACCCAAATTACAAACGTAAAATGCCTTTATTCATCGGTAAAAAAGATGGAGAGGAGTTTTATATTGTTCCAATGAGAGGAAATGGTCTTTGGGATGCGATTTGGGGATATGTGTCTTTAGATAAAGAGTTTAAGAAGGTAAAAGGAGCATTTTTTGATCACAAAGGAGAAACTCCTGGATTAGGTGCAAATATCAAAGAAGCATATTTCAGAGATGACTTTATTGGAGAAAGCATACTAGATGCTGCTGGAAACTATAAAGGAATTACGGTAAAGAAAGGTAATGGAGATCCTAAGAATGTGAGAAAAGATGACAATGCTGTGGATGCTATGGCGGGAGCTACGATCACTGGTGATGGTGTTACGGCTATGGTAAAGAAAGGGATCAAAATGTATCAACCTTATTTCGCAACTTTAAAAAAATAACAAATGGCTGAAGTAACAGAAGAAAAAGTTGAAGTTAAAGCAAAAGAGCCTAAAGAGCCATTGTTTTCGAAGAAGAATAAAAAGCTATTAACAGATCCACTTGCTGATAATAATCCTATTACAATTCAGGTATTAGGTATTTGTTCTGCATTGGCAATTACTGCGCAGTTAAAGCCATCTATCGTAATGGCAATTTCGGTAGTATTTGTTTTAGGAATCGGTAATGTGGTAATCTCATTGATGAGAAATATCATTCCTTCTAAGATTAGAATTATCGTGCAATTGGTAGTTGTTGCTACTTTAGTAATTGTGGTGGATCAAGTACTAAAAGCATTTGCATATACATTAAGTAAAGAACTTTCGGTATTTATCGGATTAATCATTACCAACTGTATTATCATGGGACGTTTTGAAGCATTTGCTTTGGGTAATGGTCCTTGGAAATCTTTCTTGGATGGTATTGGTAATGCAGCAGGATATGGAGTATTGTTGATCATCGTTGCTTTCTTTAGAGAGTTATTAGGATCAGGAACACTATTCGGGGCTAAAGTATTAGGAGATCCGATCGAAAAGACTGGAGTATACGCTTTTGGATATGAGAATAATGGTTTTATGGTGTTAGCACCAATGGCATTGATCACGGTGGGAATTATTATCTGGATCCAAAGAAGTAGAAATAAAGCATTAATTGAAGATCATTAAAATAAAGAAACATGGAATATTTAGAGTTATTTTTAAAATCGATCTTTATAGATAATATGGTATTCGCATTCTTTTTAGGAATGTGTTCATACCTTGCGGTTTCCAAAAAAGTATCTACTGCGGTAGGTCTTGGAGCAGCCGTTATATTTGTTTTGGCAATTACAGTGCCTTTAAACTTTTTACTAGATAAGTATATTCTTAGAGAAGGTGCATTGGTTTGGTTAGGTCCTGAATACGCAGATTACGACTTAAGTTTCTTAACTTTTATTTTATTTATTGCTACCATAGCTACTATGGTACAATTGGTAGAGATTATTGTAGAGAAGTTTTCTCCATCCTTATACAATTCATTAGGTATATTTTTACCACTTATCGCGGTAAACTGTGCGATTCTTGGAGGGTCATTATTTATGCAACAAAAAGAATTTGCGACGATTTCGCACGCTGCAGTCTACGGAATAGGATCAGGGATAGGATGGTTCTTAGCAATCTTAGCGATTGCTGCTATTAGAGAAAAGATCAGATATTCTAATGTGCCTGCTCCGTTAAGAGGACTAGGAATCACATTTATTCTTACTGGTTTAATGGCGATTGGTTTCATGAGTTTTGGTGGAATGTTAACTGGTGGTGAAGAAGAAGAGGCCAAAAAGAAAGAAACTGTGCAAGTGAAAGAAGAGACTGCTAAAGAAGTAGCAGAAAATACTAACGTTTCAATACTTAAATAATATGATATTTTTAGCATCTACAGTTGGAACAATCGTTATCACCATTATTTCATTTTTGGTGTTAACATTGGTTTTAGTTGGGATTTTATTGTTTGCAAAAGACAAATTATTACCATCAGGACCTGTAAAGATTACCATTAATGGAGAAAAGGAGATAGAAGTAGCTTCTGGAGGTACTTTATTATCTACTTTGGGTAATGAAAAAATATTTTTACCATCTGCATGTGGTGGTGGTGGAACCTGTATACAGTGTGAATGCCACGTATTAGAAGGTGGAGGCGAAGCATTGCCTACAGAAACACCACACTTTTCTCGTAAAGAGTTACAGCATGGAGCGCGTTTAGCTTGTCAGGTAAAAGTAAAACAAGATATGAATATCGAAATACCAGAAGAGGTATTTGGTATCAAGAAATGGGAAGCAGAAGTTGTGCGTAACTATAACGTGGCTTCTTTTATCAAAGAATTTGTAGTTCGTATTCCGGAAGATATGGGATATAAAGCAGGAGGATATATTCAGATAGAAATTCCACCTTGTGAAATTAAATATTCTGATATTGATATTACTGCGCATCCAGAGGAGCATGAAACTCCAGACAAATTCAAAGCGGAATGGGATAAGTTTGGTTTATGGCCATTAGTGATGAAGAATGGAGAAACTGTGGAAAGAGCATATTCTATGGCTTCTTACCCAGCAGAAGGAAGAGACATTATGCTAAATGTTCGTATTGCTACTCCACCATGGGATAGAAGTAAGAATGCTTGGATGGATGTTAATCCAGGTGTAGCATCTTCTTATATTTTCGCACAAAAACCTGGAGATAAAGTTACTATCTCTGGTCCTTACGGAGAATTCTTTATCAATGAATCTGAAGCAGAAATGCTTTACGTAGGTGGTGGTGCAGGAATGGCGCCAATGCGTTCTCACCTGTATCATTTATTCAAAACCTTAGAAACTGGTCGTAAAGTTACCTATTGGTACGGAGGACGTTCTAAAAGAGAATTATTTTACTTAGATCATTTCCAGCAATTAGAAGATAAGTTTCCTAACTTTAAATTCTATTTAGCTTTATCTGAGCCATTAGAAGAGGATAATTGGAAAGTAAAGAAAGATATTAATGATACAGAAGGTGATGGATTTGTAGGATTTATCCATAATTGTGTGATCGATAATTATCTGAATCACCATGATGCACCTGAGGATATAGAATTATATTTCTGTGGTCCACCATTAATGAACAAAGCAGTTCAAAAAATGGGAGAAGATTTTGGTATTCCTGATGAGAATATCAGATTTGATGACTTTGGAGGATAGGACATCTAGTGTCTATAACATACTTTTAAAAACCGATACAAAAATGTATCGGTTTTTTATTCTGGGAGGGTTTAATACCCCGAGGCTTGCCTCGCATGAAAAAAAATAGTAATCTTGAGCGTGAGCTCAAGCATCCATATTCATAAAAGTCACAATGTTTCCCTGTTGTTATATCATTT